>NZ_JAWJEJ010000001.1:2070569-2760759 GCF_032911445.1 Sphingomonas sp. HF-S4
ATCCTCGCGGCGATGCGCGCGGCCAGGCAGGGCGGCGCGCGGACCGCGGCGCTGGTCAACACCGCCGAGTCGCCGCTGGCCGAGGAAGTCGACACCTTCCTGCCGCTCCATGCCGGCGCCGAGATCAGCGTAGCGGCGACCAAATCCTATATCGCCAGCCTCGCCGGGCTGCTCCACCTTGTCGGCGAATGGGCCGGCGACGGCGAATTGCTCGAAGCGCTCCACGGCGCCCCTGCGCTGCTCGAAGCCGCCTGGGCCGCCGACTGGACGCCGATGGTCGATCAGCTCGAACATGCCCAGGGCCTGTACGTCATCGGCCGCGGGCTCGGCTTCGGGATCGCGCAGGAGGCCGCGCTCAAGTTCAAGGAGACCTGCGGGCTCCACGCCGAGGCATTCAGCGCGGCCGAGGTGCGGCACGGCCCGATGGCGCTGGTCGGCCGCGATTTCCCGCTGCTCGTCTTCCGCCAGGGCGACGAGACCGCCGACGGCGTCGACGAACTGGTCGCCGACGTGCTCGCACGCGGCGGCGACGTGCTGGTCAGCGGCGGCAGCGTACCCGGCGCGATCCAGCTGCCGCACCCGGCGGCGCATCCGGCGATCGAGCCGATGCTCCAGATCCAGGCCTTCTACCGCGCAGTCAACGCGCTCTCGCTGCGGCGCGGCTTCGATCCCGACCGCCCTCCCCTGCTCGCCAAGGTTACCGAAACGCTCTGATGATCACTGCTCTGGTCAATGGCCGCGTGCTCCGCGCGGGCGCCCTTCGCGACGGTGAAGCCGTGCTGCTCGACGGCGAGCGGATCGCCGCGATCGTTCCCGCGGGCGATGTCCCCGCCGATGCCGTGCGACACGACCTCGACGGCGCGATGCTGCTGCCTGGCTTCATCGACACCCAGGTCAATGGCGGCGGCGGCGTGCTGTTCAACGATACGCCGAGCGTCGAAGGGATCGCCGCGATCGGCGCGGCGCATCGCCGCTATGGCACCACCGGCTTCCTGCCGACGCTGATCAGCGACGATCTCGACGTGATCCGCCACGCGGTCGCGGCGGTCGACGCGGCGATCGAGGCGGGCGTGCCCGGCGTGCTCGGCATCCATATCGAGGGGCCCTTCCTCAACGTTGAGCGCCGCGGCATCCACCGTGCCGACAAGATACGGACGCTCGACGACGAGGGGCTCACGGTACTGACCTCGCTCCAGCGCGGCCGCACGCTGGTGACGCTGGCGCCCGAGCGGACCACGCCCGCGACGATCCGCCGGCTGGTCGATGCCGGCGTGATCGTCGCCGCGGGGCACAGCAACGCAACCTACGAACAGGCGATCGCCGCGGTCGAGGCCGGCGCGACCGGGATCACCCATTTGTTCAACGCGATGTCGCCGCTCACGTCGCGAGCGCCTGGGCTGACCGGTGCGGCGCTAGAGCGCCCGGAGCTGATTTGCGGGATCATCGTCGATGGGCACCATGTCAGCCCGACGACGCTGGGGATCGCGCTGCGTTGCAAGCCGCCCGAGCAGTTGATGCTGGTCACCGATGCCATGCCCTCGGTAGGCAGCGACGCCGATCATTTCGTGCTGCAGGACCGACACATCACCGTGCGCGACGGCATCTGCCGCGATGCCGACGGCACGATCGCGGGCTCGCATCTCGACATGGCGGCGGCGGTGGCGAACACGGTCAAGCTGCTCGGCGCACCGATCGCAGCGGCGGCGCGGATGGCGGCGTATGCACCGGCCGCCTTCCTGGGGCTGCACGACAGCCTGGGCGAGATCGCACCGGGGTTCCGAGCGGATCTGGTGGCACTGAATGCGGACTTTGCGGTGACCGGCAGCTGGATCGGCGGGGTGCACGAGGGCGCATAACTCCCCTCCCTGCTCGCAGGGAGGGGCCGGGGGTGGGTGCGCGCGTCTGCGCGCTCAAAAGACCCTCTCTCCAAGTACCGCAGCACCGGACAGGGCATCGAGCCCTGCCCGATGCTAAACCCACCCCCAACCCCTCCCTTCCAGGGAGGGGAGCAGCATGTCTACCGCCGCTCGCGCAGCGCTGTCTTGAGCTGCTCCGCCGTGAATGGCTTGGCGAGAAAGCGCACATCGGGACTCTCCGACGCGTTCAAATCCGCCTGGGCATACCCAGTGATGATCAACGCTGGAAAATCCGCCGCCTCGCCACGCACCTGCCGCACCAGTTCGGCCCCCGACATGCGCGGCATCGCATAATCGGTGATCAGCAGGTCGAACGCGCCCGGATCCCGCCGGAACAGTTCGAGCGCATGCGCGCCCTCGGTGACGTGGCGCACCGTATGGCCGAGATCCTCGAGCAGCGCCGCGGTGGTCGCGCGGACGCCATCATGATCGTCGACCAGCAGGATGCGGATCGCAGCGACCGGCGCCTCGGCGGCGGCATCGGCGATGCCGAGCACCATCTCGACCGCGCTGTCGGGCGCGCGCGGCAGCCAGACCTCGACGCACGTCCCCTTGCCGAGCTCGCTGTCGACACGGACCTCGCCGCCCGATTGCTGTGCGAAGCCGTAGACCATGCTCAAGCCCAGCCCGGTGCCCTTGCCCACCGGCTTGGTGGTGAAGAAGGGTTCGAGCACTTGCTCGATCAGCTCGGGCGCGATCCCGCAGCCGGTGTCGCCGACGCCGATCACGACATACTGGCCCGGTGCGAGGCCGGTGCGGCCGACCTGTTCGGTGATCTCGCGATCCTCGGCGGCGACGGTGACTACGCCTCCCTCGGGCATCGCGTCGCGGGCGTTGATGATCAGGTTCATCACTGCCAATTCGAGCTGCGCCGCGTCGGCATAGACCGGCGAGACGGTGTCGGCGATCTTCCAGTCGAGTTCCACCATCCCGCCGAGCGTGTGCGCGAGCAGGCTGGTGACCGATTGCGCGAGCCGCGGGATCTGGATCGAGGCGGGCTCGAGCTTCTGGCGGCGCGCAAAGGCGAGCAGATGCTTGACCAGTTCGGCACCCTGCTCGGCCGCGTGCCGCGTCATCCCGACGATCTTGGCCTGGTCGTCGCTCAGCGGCAGCCGGCGCTCGATCATCCCCAGCCCGCCGAGGACGGCGGCGAGCAGGTTGTTGAAGTCATGCGCGATGCCGCCGGTAAGCTGGCCGATCGCGTCCATTTTCCGCGCCTGGGTAAGCTGGCTTTCCAGTTCCTTGCGCTCGGTGACGTCGAGCAAGGTGCCTGCGAACTCGACCGGATTGCCGTAGGAATCGCGCAGCAGCACCGCCTGGTCGAGGAAATGCTTGTACGTCCCGTCGGCGCACAGCCAGCGATACTCCACCGACAGCGACTGGCCGAGCCGGCGCGCGGTGAGCGCCTCGACCGCGCGGGCCCGGTCCTCGGGATGCAGCCGCTCGACCCACAGGCTGGGCGTCTGCTGGATCTCCTCGAAGGCATAGCCGGTCAGCGCCTGGAAATTGCCGCTGACGAATTTGGGAATGCGCGGATCGGCATCGATCTCCTCCAGATAGAGGATGATCGGGAGCGATTCGATGATTGCGGCCTGGCGCTGCTCGGCGAGGCGGAGTTCCTGTTCGATGCGAAGCCGCTCGGCATTGGCGCGCAGGTTGGCGTCGAGCAGCGCCTGCTCCTGCCGCGCCTTGCGCTGAATCTCCTTGGTCATCGTGAACAGATCGACGAACACCGCGACCTTCGATCGGATCACCATCGGCTCGACCGGCTTGAACACATAGTCCACCGCGCCCATCGAATAGCCGCGCAGCAGGTGCTCGCTCTCCTTGTTCACCGCGGAGAGGAACACGATCGGCACGCGCTTGGTCTGCTCGCGCGAGCGGATGATCTGCGCGGTCTCGTAGCCGTCGATGCCGGGCATGTAGACGTCGAGCAGGATCACCGCGAACTCGGTCTTGAGGAGCTGGCGGAGCGCCTCCTCGCCCGAGGTCGCTACGACGACTTCGGCAACATCCTCGAGGACGTGGGTGATCGCGAGCAGATTGCGTTCGTCATCGTCGACGACGAGCACCTTGGCGCGATCCTCGGCAGCGTGGGGGTCGATCACCAGGGCCTCGGCTATCGTCGCGGTTCTAGTCGGCAGGTTCTTCGCGCGCATCCGAACCTCAAGCCCGCTCGGCCACGATCAGCCCGCCCTGGACCGCGCCGCGCGAGCGGGCGATCCACACGCGCAGCAGCGCGAGTAGCAGGTCGATGTCGACAGGCTTGGCGATATAGTCCGACGCGCCGGCGTCGAGGCATTTCTGACGGTCGCCCTTCATCGCCTTGGCGGTGACGGCGATCAGCGGCAGCTCTGCCAGCTCGACACGCGCGCGGATCTGCTGCATCGTCTCGTAGCCGTCCATCTCGGGCATCATGATGTCGATCAGCGCGATGTCGATCCCCGGTGTCTGCTCGAGGATGACGATGCCGTCGCGCCCGCCCTCGGCATGGAGCACCTCGACCCCATAGCTTTCGAGCACGCTGGTCAGCGAATAGATGTTGCGGATGTCGTCGTCGACGATGAGGATCTTGGCGTTGGCGAGCTCGGGTACCGCGCGCGCCGCCTGGACGACCGCGTCGGTCTGCTCGGGCACCAGCTCGACCACCTGGGGATGTTTCTCGATCCGCTCGGCAAGGTCCCGGAACACTGCCGACAGCGCATCCTTGTCGGCAGGCTTCTCGGTCACCCCGAACGCGCCGAGGTCGAGCGCCTGCGCCACCTTGTCGGCGCCCGAGATGACGTGGATCGGCACATGCCGCGTCTGCGGATCGTGCTTGAGCAGATCGAGCAGCACGAAGCCGTCGATGTCCGACAGCCCGAGATCGAGCGTGATCGCATGCGGCTGGAGCTTCCGCACCATCGCCAGCGTCCCCGCGCCGGCCCCGGACACGACCCCCTTCAATCCCGCCCCGCGCGCGATATCGAGCAGGATCGACGCGAAGGTGGGATCGTCCTCGACGATCAGCACGAACGGATCGCCGCCCAGATTATCGCGATCGTCGCTGAGATCGAGCGAACCCGGCAGCGCGCTCGGCACCAGCGCGCCGCTATTGTCGTAGCGTGCCGGCGTCCCCGCCTGGCCGATCTGCGCCGGCGCGGTTGCCTGGAGCGGCACGAACAAGGTGAAGGTCGATCCGTCGCCCGGCGTCGAGCGGACCTGGAGTTCGCCGCCCAATAGCCGCGCGATCTCGCGGCTGATCGACAAGCCGAGACCGGTGCCGCCATATTTGCGGCTGGTGGTGCCGTCGGCCTGCTGGAACGCCTCGAAAATCAGCTTCTGCTTGTCCTGCGGGATGCCGATGCCGGTATCGGTGACGGCGATCTCGATCGCGGCATCCATGCTGCGCAACACTGGATGGTTGGTGCTCCACCCCCTGGTCGCGGTGCGAACCGCAAGCGTGACGCTGCCCTGCGCGGTGAACTTGAACGCATTCGAGAGCAGGTTGAGCACCACCTGCTGGAGGCGCTTCTCGTCGGTGCGGATCGCCGCGGGCAGGCTCGCGTCGAACTCGACGTTGAAGTCGAGATTCTTGTCCGCGGCGAGCTGGCGGAAGGTGCGGTCCATATGCTGGCGCAACGTCTGCATCGGCATCTCGCCGAGCTCGATCGAGACCGTGCCGGACTCGATCTTCGACAGGTCGAGGATGTCGTTGATCAGGTTGAGCAGGTCCGAGCCGGCGCTGTTGATCGTCCGCGCGAACTCGACCTGCTTGTCGTTGAGGTTGCCCTGCGGATTGTCCGACAGCAGCTTCGAGAGGATCAGTAGCGAATTGAGCGGCGTGCGCAACTCGTGCGACATGTTGGCGAGGAATTCGGACTTGTACTTCGACGTCAGCGCGAGCTGCTCGGCCTTCTCCTCGAGCGCGCGGCGCGCCAGCTCGATCTCGAGATTCTTGCCCTCGACCTGCTTCTTCTCGTTCTCGAGCAGCTGCGCCTTTTCCTGCAGCTCCTCGTTGGTGTTGTGGAGCTCTTCCTGCTTGGTCGTCAGCTCGGTCTGGCGCGCCTGAAGCTCCTGGGTGAGCAGCTGCGACTGCTTGAGCAGCCCCTCGGTACGCATCGTCGCCGCGATCGTGTTGAGCACGATGCCGACCGATTCCATCAACTGGTCGAGGAAGCTCTGGTGGGTCTCGTTGAACTCGCCAAACGAAGCGAGCTCGATCACCGCCTTCACGTCGTCCTCGAACAGGGCCGGAAGGATCGCGACATTGGCCGGCGCCGAATGGCCGAGCCCCGATCCGATCCGCAGAAAGTCGCCCGGCACGTTCTCGAGCACGATCGCGCGCTTGTCCGCCGCCGCCTGGCCGACCAGTCCCTCGCGCAGCTCGAACTTCGCCTTGAGCGCGTCCTTGCTCTCGGCGCCGTAGCTCGCGGCGAGTTCGAGCACCGTATCGTCGCCCTCGCGCGTCGTCACGTAAAACACACCGTATTGCGCGTTCACCAGCGGCGCCAATTCGGACATGATCAGATTCGACACGGTGGTCAGGTCGCGCTCGCCCTGGAGCATCCGCGAGAAGCGCGCGAGGTTGGTCTTGAGCCAGTCCTGCTCCGCATTCTTCAAGGTCTGGTCCTTGAGGTTGCGGATCATCTCGTTGATGTTGTCCTTGAGCGCCGCCATCTCGCCCGACGCTTCCACCGCGATCGAGCGGGTCAAGTCGCCCTTGGTCACCGCAGTCGCCACATCGGCGATCGAGCGCACCTGATTGGTGAGGTTGGCCGCGAGCTGGTTGACGTTGTCGGTAAGGTCGCGCCACAGTCCGGCGGCACCCGGCACCCTCGCCTGCCCGCCCAGCCGGCCCTCGATGCCCACTTCGCGCGCCATGTTGGTCACCTGGTCGCCGAAGGTCGAGAGCGTATCGATCATGAAGTTGATCGTCTCGGCGAGCGCGGCGATCTCACCCTTCGCGTCCACCGTCAGCTTGCGCTTGAGGTTGCCCTGCGCCACCGCGGTGACCACGTCGGCGATGCCGCGCACCTGATTGGTCAGGTTGGTCGCCATCAGATTGACGTTGTCGGTCAGGTCCTTCCACGTCCCGCCGACACCCGGCACCTGCGCCTGCCCGCCCAGCTTGCCCTCGGTGCCGACTTCGCGGGCGACGCGGGTCACTTCGGAGGCGAAGCCGTTGAGCTGGTCCACCATCGTGTTGATGGTGTCCTTGAGCTCGAGGATCTCGCCCTTCACGTCGACGGTGATCTTCTTCGACAAGTCACCGCGCGCCACCGCGGTGGTCACGTCGGCGATGTTGCGCACCTGGCCGGTCAGGTTCGCCGCCATCAGGTTCACATTGTCGGTCAGATCGGCCCAGGTGCCCGCGACCCCGCGCACCTGCGCCTGCCCGCCCAGCTTGCCCTCGGTGCCCACTTCGCGCGCCACGCGCGTCACTTCGCTGGCAAAGCCGTTGAGCTGATCGACCATCGTGTTGATCGTGTTCTTGAGCTCGAGAATCTCGCCCTTCACGTCGACGGTGATCTTCTTGGAAAGATCCCCCAGCGCCACCGCGGTGGTGACTTCGGCGATGTTGCGCACCTGCCCCGTCAGGTTCGCTGCGAGATCGTTGACGTTGTCGGTAAGATCCTTCCAAGTGCCGCCGACGCCCTCGACCTTGGCCTGGCCGCCGAGCTTGCCTTCCGAACCCACTTCGCGTGCCACGCGCGTCACTTCCGAGGCGAACGAATTGAGCTGGTCCACCATCGTGTTGATGGTGTCCTTCAATTCGAGGATCTCGCCCTTCACGTCGACGGTGATCTTCTTGGAGAGGTCGCCTTTCGCCACTGCGGTAGTCACTTCCGCGATGTTGCGCACCTGCCCGGTGAGGTTGCCCGCCATCAGGTTGACGTTGTCGGTCAAATCCTTCCACGTGCCCCCGACGCCCTCGACCTGCGCCTGGCCTCCGAGCTTGCCTTCCGAGCCCACTTCGCGCGCCACGCGCGTCACTTCGCTGGCGAAGCCGTTGAGCTGGTCGACCATCACGTTGATCGTGTTCTTGAGCTCGAGGATCTCGCCGCGCACCTCGACGGTGATCTTCCGCGAAAGATCGCCCTTCGCCACCGCGGTGGTCACGTCGGCGATGTTACGGACCTGGCCAGTGAGGTTCGCCGCCATCAAATTGACGTTGTCGGTCAGATCCTTCCACGTCCCGCCGACGCCCGGCACCTGCGCCTGCCCGCCCAGCTTGCCTTCGGTGCCGACTTCGCGCGCCACGCGCGTCACCTCCGATGCGAAGCCGTTGAGCTGGTCCACCATCGTGTTGATCGTGTTCTTGAGCTCGAGGATCTCGCCCTTCACGTCGACGGTGATCTTCTTGGACAAGTCGCCAGAGGCCACCGCGGTGGTCACCTCGGCGATGTTGCGCACCTGGCCGGTGAGGTTGTCGGCCATCAGGTTCACATTGTCGGTGAGATCCTTCCACGTGCCTGCGACCCCGGGCACCTGCGCCTGCCCGCCCAGCTTGCCCTCGGTGCCGACCTCGCGCGCCACGCGGGTCACTTCGCTCGCAAACCCGTTGAGCTGGTCGACCATCACGTTGATCGTGTTCTTGAGCTCGAGAATCTCGCCCTTCACGTCGACCGTGATCTTCTTGGAAAGATCGCCCGACGCCACCGCGGTGGTCACGTCGGCGATGTTGCGCACCTGGCCGGTGAGATTGTCGGCCATCAAATTGACGTTGTCGGTCAGATCCTTCCACGTCCCGCCGACGCCTTCGACGCGCGCCTGCCCGCCGAGCTTGCCTTCGGTGCCGACCTCGCGCGCCACGCGCGTCACTTCGGAGGCGAACGAATTGAGCTGATCGACCATCGTGTTGATGGTGTTCTTGAGCTCGAGGATCTCGCCCTTCACTTCGACGGTGATCTTCTTCGACAAGTCGCCCGACGCCACGGCGGTGGTCACCTCGGCGATGTTGCGGACCTGACTCGTCAAATTAGTCGCCATCGCGTTGACGTTGTCGGTCAGGTCCTTCCAGGTGCCGGCGACACCCCGCACCTTGGCCTGCCCGCCAAGCTTACCCTCGGTACCCACTTCGCGCGCCACGCGCGTCACTTCCGACGCGAACGAGGCGAGCTGCTCGACCATCGTGTTGACGACCTTGCCGATGCGCAGGAATTCGCCACGCAGCGGGCGGCCGTCAATCTCCACGGTCATCGATTGCGACAAGTCGCCCTTCGCCACCGCGCCGATGACGCGCGCGACTTCGGCGGTCGGCTGGACCATGTCCTCGATCAGCTCGTTGACCGAACGCAGCTTGGCTTCCCAGCCGCCGGTGGCGCCGCGGACATGGCCGCGTTGGGTGATCTTGCCTTCCTTGCCGACGACGCGCGACAGCCGCTCATATTCGGCGGTCATCTCCTCTTCCATCGCGACGACTTCGTTGAACAGCGAGGCGATCTCGCCGTCGGTGCCCGCCAGATCGTCGGGCAGCCGGACCGAGAAGTCGCCCCGGCGGAAGCTGCGGAATGCGGCAACGAGCTGACGGCGATCGAGCGTGTCGCGATGCGGTTCGGCGTTCACCTGGCACTCCTGAAGATCGTTCCCCCGCCCCGAGAACGCTGATCGGCCCCCCGGCCGCGCCCTGCATAGCAACAGCATCAGCGCACGAAAAGCGAATGCGTGCGCGTATTTGAAGGCTATTGCAGCCACGGGTCGAGGCGCTAGGAAGCCCCCGAAACGCGCGGGAAACACTCGAATGACAGATGGCCCGCTTAATGGCGGTCAAACCAGAGGTTTCCAGCTTCATTCGCTCGACCTTCCGATCGGTCTGGGCGCTCGAAATGCTGTGCTTCCTGCGGAAGAATCGTGGGCAACCCTGGTCGCACGGCGATCTGGTTGCCGCGCTGCGCGGCAGCGAACTGCTGGTATCCCAGAGTGTCGGGTCGCTGACCGCGGCCGGACTGGTGGTCGAGGCCGATGGCACGGTGCGCTACCAGCCGGTATCCGAGGCGGTGGACAAGCTGGCGACCGCCGCCGAGGCGCTCTACGCGACGCGGCCCGATGCGGTGCGGCGGATGATCGTCGCCGCGCCGCCCTCCGGCCTCACGCGCTTTGCCGACGCGTTCAAGCTGTGGCCCGACTGAGATGAGCGCCTGGTTTCCGACCATCGTCTATCTGCTCTGCTTCGCGACCAGCGCGACCTGCGCGCTGCTGCTCGGGCGCAGCTATCGACGCAGCGGCATGCGGCTGCTGCTGTGGAGCGCGTTGTGCTTCGGCCTGCTCGCGGCGAACAATTTGTTCGTCATCATCGATCTGGTGCTGATCCGCGATATCGACTTCCAGCTGGTGCGCGTGGGGCTGTCGCTCGCCGCGGTGACCGTGCTGCTGTTCGGGTTCGTCTGGGACATGGAAGAGGAAGCGTGAGCCTGATCGGGTTCCTGTCCGGCGCGGTCACGCTCGGCTTCTCGGTCGCGGCGCTGTTCTTCCTGCGCTTCTGGCGCGACACGCGCGAGGAGTTGTTCCTCGCCTTCGCCATCGCCTTCCTGCTGCTTGGCGTGGCGCAGGCGATCCTAGCGCTGGGCGGCGTGCCCGATGAACTGCGCAGTTGGATATACCTGGTCCGCCTCGCCGCGTTCCTGACGATCATCGTCGCGATCCTCCGGAAAAACCGCGCAGCATAGGCAGCCCCGTCCCGGCGCTGCGCCGGGTCTGCGTTCACAAACACACTGCAACACCAGCGCCGGGGTGACGGTTTGGCTCAACTCGCCTGCCAGCCTCCGCCCAGCGCCTTGAACAGGTCGACCTGTGTTGTGGCGATCTGCGCGTCCGCCGCTGCCAGCGCCGCCTCGGCATCGGCGAAGGTACGCTCGGCGTCGAGCAGCGCGAGGCTGTCGATATCGCCTTCGCGCTGGCGCGCGCGCGAAATGTTGACCGCCGCCTGCGCCTCGGTCTGCGCCGCCTGGAGCGCGGCACGGCGTTCGAGCGCATGGGCATAGGCCGAAAGCGCGGTCTCGGTCTCCTGAAGCGCACCGAGCACGACACCGTCGAAGGTCGCGAGCGCGGCCTGGGTATCTGCCTCCGCGGCCTGCACCCTGGCGCGCGCCGGCTCAGGGTTGATCGCCCAGTTGAGCAGGCCGCCGAGCAGGAAGCGCAGCGGGCCGCCGGTGAAGATGTCGCCGATATCGTTGCCGGTCGAGCCGATCGAGCCGCCGAGCGTGATGCGCGGATAGAGATCGGCGGTGGCGACGCCGATCCGCGCGGTGTTGGCGGCGAGGCGGCGCTCGGCGGCGCGGATGTCGGGGCGGCGGGCGAGCAGCGCCGCGCCGTCGCCGACCGGGATCGGCTGGCTGAGGCGCAGCGTCGTCGTGCGTGCCCGCGCCGTGTCGGGCAGGTCGGCGGGGGCGCGGCCGGTAAGCGTGGCGAGGCGGAACAACGCCGCATCGCGCTGGGCGGCGAACGCAGGTACTTCGGCCTGGCGCTGGTTGCGCAGCGCGCCGATCCGGGCGGTGTCCAGCCGAGTGGCGAGCCCGACGCCTCGACGGCGCTCAGTCAGGTCGATCGACTGGTCGAGCAGCCGGACGATCCGCTCGGCAACCTCGAGCCGCTCGGCGGCGGAGGCGGCATCGGCATAAGCGCGCGCGGTTTCGGCGGCGACGATCACGCGCACGGCGTCGGCATCGGCCTGCGCGGCAGCAAGGTCGCCGCGACCCGCTTCGACGCCGCGCGAGACGCGGCCGAACAGGTCGACTTCGTACGAGACATCGAGCCCGGCATCGACTTGCCAGTTCTCGCGGTCGATGCCGGGCGGGGCCTGCATCTCGGGCACGCGGACATAGTTGCCGCTGGCGCCGACGTTCGCCTGGGGGAGCCGATCGGCCTTGGCGCCGCGCAGCACCGCGCGGGCGCGGGCGATGCGGGCTACCGCGACGCGGATGTCGGTGTTGGCGGCGAGCGCGTCGGTGACGAGCTGGTCGAGAACGGGGTCGTTGTAGAGCCGCCACCAGTTACCCTGGACGGGCTCGGGAGTGACCGCCGCGCTCGTCGCGATAAAGGCGCCGGCGGCGGTCTGCGGGTGGACCGGGGCGGTATAGTTCGGGCCGGCGGCGCAGGCGGCGAGCGCCAGGGCCGAGGCGGTGGCGAGGATATTGCGGTAGATAGTCATTTCATTTCCTCCTGCCCGCCAGCCCTGCGGAAGCCGGGATGGCGGGCGATGGCGGGATGGGCCGCCTGAGATCCCGGCTTTCGCCGGGACAACGGTTGTTACTCAGCCGGCTGCAGCGCGGGTTCGGCGTGTCCGCCCGATCCACGCCGCCTGCGCGCGAGACGCTGTCCAAGCCCGCGGCAGACGACGTAGAAGGTCGGCGTGAAGAGCAGGCCGAACGCGGTCACGCCCATCATTCCGAAGAACACCGCAGTGCCCAGCGCCTGGCGGAGCTCGGCCCCTGCCCCGCTCGCGATCAGCAGCGGCACCGCGCCGAGGATGAACGCGAACGAGGTCATCAGGATCGGCCGCAGGCGGTCCTGCGCGGCACGCACCGCGGCTTCGACCGGCGACAGGCCGTCCTGTTCCTCGGCCTGCTTGGCGAACTCGACGACCAGGATCGCGTTCTTCGCGGCGAGCGCGATCAGCACGACCAGGCCGATCTGGGTCAGGACGTTGTTGTCCATCCCCCGCAGGTTCACGCCGGCCATCGCCGCGAGCAGGCACATCGGCACGATCAGGATGATCGCGAGCGGCATCGTCAGGCTCTCATATTGCGCCGCGAGCACGAGGAAGACGAAGAGCACGGCCAGTCCGAACACGAGACCCGCGGTGCTGCCCGCCATCTTCTGCTGGAAGGCGATGCCGGTCCATTCGGCATCGTAGCCCGCGGGCAGCTCGCTCGCGATCTTCTCCATCGCGTCGAGCGAGGCGCCCGAGCTGTAGCCCGGCGCGGTATCGCCATCGACTTCGACCGCGGGGAACAGGTTGTAGCGCGTCACGCGATACGGCCCGGTCTTGTTCTCGAAGGTCGAGACCGACCCGATCGGCACCATCTGGCCCGAGTTCGACCGGGTCTTGAGGTTGGCGATGTCCGCCTCGGTCGTCCGGAACGGCGTGTCGGCCTGCGCGGTGACGCGATAGGTGCGCCCGAGCATGTTGAAGTCGTTGACGAAGGCCGAGCCGAGATAGACGTTGAGCGCCTCGAACACGCGTTCCGGCGGGATGCCGAGCATGTCGGCCTTGCGCCGGTCGATATTGGCGAAGACGCGCGGCGTGGCGGTGTTGAAGAAGGTGTAGATCTGCTGGAGGCCCTCGGTCTGGTTGGCCTGGCCGATCAGCCCGTACGCCGTCTTGCCCAGCGCCTCATAGCCATGCTCGGCGCGATCCTGGACCATCATCCGATAGCCACCGGCCGAGCCGATGCCCTGGATGAGCGGCGGCGGCACGACGAGCAGCATCGCCTCGTTGATGTCGGCGGTGCGCGTCCGCGCCTCGTTCATGATCTCGGCATAGCTGACGCCGAGCTTCTTGCGCTCCTCGAACGACAGCAGCGGAACATATGCCGCAGCCGAATTGGGCGCGAGCGTCTGCGAAGGCCCGTCGAAGCCGGCGAGCATCACCGAGCCCTTGACGCCGGGGATCGGCAGGATGCGCGCGACGACCTTGCGCATCACTTCATCGGTGCGTTCGAGCGACGAGCCCGGCGGCAACTGGATCACGGTGAGGAAATAGCCCTGGTCCTGCGCCGGGATGAAGCCCACCGGCGTCACCCAGAACATCCCCACCGTCGCGGCGATGAGGCCGACATAGGTGACCATCATCCGCTTGGGTCGCGTCACCAGCGCGCGGGTGAGCCGGCCGTAGCGGGCGCTCATCCGCTCGAAGCCGCGGTTGAACCAGTCGGCGCCGCGCTGGGTGATCCGCCCGAAGCGGCCCTTGGGCTCGCCCTCGTGACCGCGCAGCAGCAGCGCCGCGAGCGCAGGCGAGAGTGTGAGCGAGACGAGCAGCGAGATCGCCGTCGCCGCCGAGATCGTCACGGCGAACTGCTGGTAGAACGCGCCCGACAGCCCGTTGAGGAACAGGGTCGGCAGGAACACGGCGAGCAGCACGAGGACGATCGCGACGAGCGCGCCCGATACTTCGTCCATCGAGGTTTGCGCCGCCTGGAGCGGAGTCATGCCCTGCGCCAGGTTGCGCTCGACATTCTCGACCACGACGATCGCATCGTCGACGACGATGCCGATCGCGAGGACAAGCCCGAACAGCGAGAGGTTGTTGAGCGAGTAGCCGAGCGGCAGCAGCACCGCCATCGTGCCGATCAGCGAGACCGGGATCGCGACCACCGGGATGATCGCCGCGCGCCACTTCTGGAGGAACACGATCACCACCAGCACGACGAGCAGGATCGCCTCGGCGAGTGTCTGGTAGACCGCGTCGATCGACTGCGAGATGAACTCGGTCGGGTTGTAGATGACGCGATATTCGAGGCCCTTGGGGAAGGTCTTCGACATCGCCTCGAGCTCGTTCTCGATCGCCTGCGCAGAAGCGAGCGCGTTCGAGCCCGGGCGCTGGAACACGCCGAGGATCACCGTGGGCTGGTTCGAGAGATAGGTGTTGGACGAATAGTCCGCCGCGCCGAGTTCGACGCGAGCGACGTCGCTGACGCGCACCTGGCGGCCATCGGCGTCGGAACGGATCACCACCTGGCCGAACTGGCTTGGATCCTTGAGGCGTCCCTGGGTCTCGATATTGACCTGATAGGCATTGCCGCTCGGAGTCGAGCCCGGCTGGCC
Organism: Sphingomonas sp. HF-S4; assembly: GCF_032911445.1. Classification (NCBI taxonomy): domain Bacteria; kingdom Pseudomonadati; phylum Pseudomonadota; class Alphaproteobacteria; order Sphingomonadales; family Sphingomonadaceae; genus Sphingomonas; species Sphingomonas agrestis. The sequence continues at coordinate 2,085,230 of NZ_JAWJEJ010000001.1, forward strand.
GAGCGTGCCCGCGGCGACCTGGATGTTCTGCGCGCGCAGCGCGGAAACGATGTCGCCCGCAGTCAGGTTGAGCGCGGCGGCGCGGCCCGGATCGATCCAGATCCGCATCGCATAATCGCGCGCGCCGAACATGCGGACGTCACCGACGCCCTCGATCCGCGCGAGGCGATCCTTGACCTGGGTGAGCGCGTAGTTGGAGATGAAGCTGCGATCGACCGAATTGTCGGGTGAGATCAGGTTCACCACCATCAGGAAGTCCGGTGTGGTCTTCCGCGTGACGACGCCGAGGCGCTGGACCTCCTGCGGCAGCCGCGGGGTGGCGACCGCGACGCGGTTCTGCACCAGCACCTGGGCGTTATCGAGATCGGTGCCCGACTTGAACGTCACGGTGATCGTGACGTTGCCGTCGCCGGTCGATTGCGACGACTGATAAAGCATGTCGTCGACGCCGTTGATCTCCTGCTCGATCGGCGCGGCGACCGTCTCGGCGACGGTTTCCGCCGAAGCGCCGGGATAGGAGGCGGTGACCGTCACCGTCGGGGGGACGATGTCGGGATATTGCGAGATGGGGAGTGCGAGATAGGCGATCGCGCCGATGATCGTGATGACCACCGAGATGACCGCCGCGAAGATCGGGCGCGTGATGAAGAAACGCGAGAGGCGCATGGGCCTACTCCTCGCTGGAGGGATGCGAATTCCCGCTCGGGCTAGGCTTGTCGAAGAACGGCCACGGGCAACGCGCGCGTGGGCCGCCCTTCGACAAGCTCAGGGCGAAACGGGGTGATTTGGGTCCTGCCGCCGGGCCATTGGGGACCGCCCGGCGGCAGGTCGATCAACGGGCGAAGGTTGCTTCGCCCGTGACCGGAGCCGAGATGACCGGGGTCTCCGCCGCCTTGAGCGGCTCGACCTTGCCCTGACGGATCTGGACCTTGACGCCGGGCTGGTGGACGAGCTGCGCCCCGGCGATGACGACGCGGTCCTGCGGGGTGAGGCCGGTGCGAATCACGCGCAGGCCGTTGACCACCGGCCCGACCTGGACCTGGCGCGGCTCGAGCGTGCCCTGCTTGCCGACGACCATCACGATCTTTCGCGCCTGATCGGTGCTGACCGCAGCATCGGGGACCATCAGCGCGCTGCTGGTGCCGCCTGCCGAGAGCCGCATATTGCCGAACATGCCCGGCGTGAGGAACATCTCCGGATTGGTCAGCACCGCGCGGGCGCGCATCGTCCCCGACTTGGGATCGAGCCCGTTGTCGGTGAAGTCGAGCCGGCCCTTCCAGCGATAGTCGGGCTCGTCCTGCAGGCGGATCTCCACCGGAGACTCGGTCCCGCCCGCCGCCGCGGCACGCTTGGCCTTGAGGAACAGCGCCTCGGAGCCGTCGAAGGTGAAGTAGATCGGATCGAGCGCATTGATCGTGGTGAGCAACGAGCCGCCCGCCCCTTCCCCGGCCGCGACCAGATTGCCGGCATCTACCTTGCGGTCCGAGATGCGGCCGGCGATCGGGGCGCGGACCTGCGTGAACTCGACATCGAGCGACCGGGCGCGAACCCGCGCCTGCGCCGCGGCGACCGAAGCGTTGGCTGCTCGGACACGGGCCTGGAGCCGCTCGACATCGCTCTTCGACACGGCCTCGGCCGCGACGAGGCGCTCGGCGCGGCCGAGATCGGACCGTGCCAGCGCGAGATCGCTCTGCGCGGTGGCGAGCCCCGCACGCGCCTCGGCCAGCGCCGCGGCGAGCGGACGCGCATCGAGCGTGAAGAGCAACTGGCCCTTCTGGACGATCGCCCCGTCGGTGAAGTGGATGCCGACCACCTGCCCCGAGACGCGTGGGCGCACCTCGACGCTGCGGCTCGCTTCGAAGCGGCCGACATAATCATCCCATTCGTTGACTTCGCGCACCAGCGGCTGAGCGACGGTGACGGTGGGCGGCGGCGGCGCGGCGAGCGCGGGCGCCTGGCGATTGGCGAGACCGATGCCGCCGGCGACGAGCGCCACCGGCAGCGCGACTACCGCCGCCTTCTGCCAGAGCGGACGCTTGGGCGCGGGCGATGGATCGGCCTGATCCGGAGTCACCGGATCGATACGTGTGATCATGTTCATGCACGAATTCCCTGGTTCAGGGCTGCCCGGCCCCGGCTGATGCTGGCGAGCAGCGTTTCATATTGTTCGAGAGTGAAGCCGGCCTCGTGAAAGGCACGGATCGCGGCGCGCGGCACGGTGTAGCCCTTGTGCCAGGCATGGACCGCGAGACGGCGGAGCGCCTCGAGCCGCGAGTCGGCGAGCGAAGGATTGGGGCGCTGGCCGCCGAAGACCATCGTCAGCGCAGTGGCAAGTCTGCCCGGCTTTTCGAGCGACGAGAGCCGATCGTTCTGCGCGATCGCGATGACTTGCCACTCGAGCGCCGAGAAGCCGGTCGCAGTGCGCGGAGCGGCAACCAGATCGGCGGGGGCAGCGATCGGGCTGCCTTCGAGCGTGCTGAAGTTCAGATAGGCCATGATATTTCTCCCTTCCTGCCGGCGGCGGACACACCGCTCCCCTGCCCGCCGCGCGTGCGCCACGGGGTCACCGGCGATTGTTTGTCGCGAAGGCGCAGGTCTCCTCCCGGGCGGAGCACGCCCGCGCGGCGAGAAGATCAGGCCTCAAATGGTTCGGCGCTCTGGCAGCGCCGCTGGTTCAGGCCGTGGCCCGACAGCTTTCGTTGATTGGCTGACGCATAGGCAGCTCCTTCGTCTGGTCCCGGTTGCGAAGGTGACGGATCACTTCCATACCGACTGGTATAGAAATCGCGCTGCGGTGCGTCAAGAGCTTTCTATACTGGACGGTATTTTTATTGTCGAGGGGGATTTGGACGGCTGCGCTTCCGAGAGTTGGAGGCACTCGCTCCGCTCCCTTAGGGAAAGGGTTACGCAGACTTGGATCTGCTGCTTCAGAAGGCCTAGTCGTAGCTGGGCGCGAGGTTTCGCCCTCGATAGCTCCAAACCCCTCACCGAGCTCAGCTCGGCGGGAGAGGACGAGTTTGGCAGGCGTGTCGATGAACCTGGTCCCGGTTTCAGGACAAGAATGCGCGACGCAAAGGCCCTATTTCGTCGGCCACACCGCGAGGCTGGTCTCGACCAGCCGCTCGAGCTCTTCGTGGCTCGCACCCGCTCCAGCTTGGAGCGACAGCCCCTGGAGCAGCGCACCGAGATAGCCGGCGAGATCCTCGGCATCCATATGGTCGGGTAGTTCGCCCTCGGCCTTGGCCTTGTCGAAGCGCGCGATCAGCGCCTCCATCGACGATTTGCGCCGAGCGATGACTTCCTCGCGGATCGACTCCGCCTCGACGCCGCAGGCAACCGAACTGATCACGCGCAGGCAACCGCGCGGCTCGCCGTCGTTGGCCTGCATCTCGAGCGCGCCGCGCAGTAGAGTCTCGGCGACGCCACGCGCGGTCGGCGCATCCAGCGCCTGCGACATGTAGCACAGCTTCTCGCGCTCGTAGAGATCGAGCGCCTTGCGGAACAGCGCTTCCTTGTTGCCAAACGCGGCATAGAGGCTCGGGCGGGTGATCCCCATCGCATCGGTCAGGTCGGTGAGCGACGCGCCTTCATAGCCTTTGCTCCAGAATACGCGGAGCGCCTGGGCGAGCGCCTCGTCGACGCAGAATTCGCGCGGGCGACCTTTGGGCGTGCAGAGAGCAAGTTTCATAATGATCGGTATATAATCGCAAAGCGTGGAAAAATCACTAGTATTAACGCGTAGCCCGCGATTGGGGCCCAACCGTGGCCACACAAAGAGGCTTGCATTGGAAAATATGCAACCCTACGCACTGTTCGTTCGAACGAACCAAGGCATGCGATGGTCTCCGCGACGCTCCTCGACACCGCGATCGACCAGTTCGGCAGGCTGGGCTTCGAAGGCGCCAGCACGCGCGAGATCGCCCGCGCTTCGGGCACTGCGATGTCGTCGATCACCTATCATTTCGGCGGCAAACAGGGCCTCTATCTCGCTGCCGCCGAGCATATCGCCGCGCAGATCCGCGCTCTCCAGGGCGAACCCGTCGCGCGCGCGGTCGCGGCCGGGCAGCAATCACGCGAGGCCGCGATCGAGGCGCTCGCCAATGTGCTCGACGGGCTGGCGCAGATGATGCTGCGGCCCGAGACCGAAAGCTGGTCGCGCTTCATCATCCGCGAGCAGCAATCGCCGACCGAGGCGTTCGAATTGCTGTTCACCCGCGCGATGCAGCCGATCCTCGACGCGTTCATCGTGCTGATCATCCGCGCCCGCGCCGATCTGGCGCGCCGCGACGCCGTCGCGATGGCGATCCTGCTGTTCGGCCAGGCGATGGTGCTCCGCGCCGGTCGCGCCGCGGTGTGCCGCGCGCTCGGGGTGGACCAGATCGACGAAGAAACCGGCGCGCTGCTGCGCAACCGCCTGCGTGCCAATGTGCTCTGCATCCTCTCGGAGAAGCCGCAATGAACCGACGCCGCCTGATCGTCCTCGCCGCGTTGGTGGCGGTCGTTGTCGCGGCGATGTTTACGCGGGGGTTCGGGCTGTTCCCGGCGCGGCCAGCGACCGAGCTCAGCCTCTACGGCAACGTCGATATCCGCGAAGTCGACATGGGGTTCCGTGTCGGCGGGCGGATTTCCGCGATCGGCGTCGACGAGGGTGCCAAGGTAGCGCGCGGCCAGTTGCTCGCGACGCTCGACACCGCGAGCATCGACAGCCGCATCGCCGAGTCCGATGCGCGCGTCGCGCAGGCCCAGGCCAATTACGACAAGGCGCGCAACGGCGCCCGCGCGCAGGACGTGGGCCAGGCGCGCGCGCGCGTCGCGGCGGCACAGGCAGTCTACGACAATGCCCAGCGCGACTATGCCCGGCGCCAGGCGCTGGTCGAGCCCGGCGCGATCAGCCGCGACCTGTGGGAGCAGACGCGCACCGAGCGCGACCGCGCCGCTGCCCAGCTCGCCGAGGCGCGCCAGGCTCTGTCACTGCTCCAGGCAGGGACGCGGCGCGAGGATGTCGCGGCGGCGGCGGCCGAGCTCAAATCGGCGCAGGCGGCGCGCGCGAGCGTCGGCACCGACCAGTCGGACACCAGGCTGGTCGCTGCGACCGCGGGCACCGTGGTGACGCGCGCGCGCGAGCCAGGCGCGATCGTCCAGCCCGGCGAGACGGTGCTGACGCTGTCGATCGACCGGCCGATGCGTATCCGCGCTTATGTGGCGGAGACCGATCTCGCCCGGATCGGCCCGGGGATGAAGGTCCAGGTGAAGGCCGACGGCAATGCCAAGGCCTATCGCGGGACGATCGGCTATATTGCCCCCCGCGCGGAGTTCACGCCCAAGTCGGTCGAGACCGAGAACCTGCGGACCGACCTCGTCTATCAGGTCCGCGTGATCGTCGACGATCCCGACGATGCGCTGCGTCAGGGCCAGCCGGTGACGATCGCGGTGATCGGCGCACGGGCGCGACATGCGGATTGAGGCGAATCTTCTCCCCTCCCTGCAAGGGAGGGGCCGGGGGTGGGTGCGCGGCCCGCAGGGTCGCGCTCCATCGCTGGCCGCAGGCGCTCGCTCCGCTCGCACCCACCCAGCATCGGGTGAACAGCGCCCCGCGCTGTTCAGGCCACGCGGGGCGTGGCCGGCCCGATGCTCCCTCCCTTGCAGGGAGGGGCGTGCTTGATGGAAAGCGTCGCCTCCACCACCGATCTGGTCAAACGCTTCGACGCGCTCACCGCGCTCGACGGCGTGTCGATGGCGATCGCGCCGGGCAAGGTCACCGGGCTGGTCGGTCCCGACGGCGCCGGCAAGACCACCCTCATTCGCATCCTCGCAGGACTGATGGCCCCGAGCGCGGGCACGGTCGAACTGCTTGGCGCCGCGCCTGGCGAGAAGCTCGACGATCTGGGCTACATGCCGCAGCGCTTCGGGCTCTACGAAGACCTCACCGTCCTCGAGAACCTCACCCTCTACGCCGAGGTGCGGGGCCTCCCCAAAAACGAACGCCAGGAGAGCTTCGACCGGCTGCTCGACTTCACCGATCTCGCGCGCTTCCAGGATCGGCTGGCGGGCAAGCTCTCGGGCGGCATGAAGCAGAAGCTCGGGCTCGCCTGCGCGCTGGTCAAGACGCCCAGGGTGTTGCTGCTCGACGAGCCCGGCGTCGGCGTCGACCCGATCTCGCGGCGCGAGCTTTGGGCGATGGTCGGCGACCTGACCGACCAGGGGATCGGCGTGCTGTGGTCGACCGCCTATCTCGACGAAGCCGAGAAGTGCGACACCGTCTATCTGCTCAACGAGGGCAAGCTGCTGTTCGACGGGTCGCCGGGCGACCTGACCGGCAAGGTCGAGGAGCGCGTGTTCCGCGTCACCGGGTTCAAGGACCGCCGTCGCCATTTCCTCACCCGCGCGCTAGATCGCGACGAGGTGATCGACGGGACGATCCAGGGCCGATCGGTGCGGCTGCTGATGGGGGAGGATGCCCCCGCTCCCACAGCCGCTTCGCTGGAGGCCGAGGGTGCCCAAGTCGAGCCCGCCCCGCCGCGCTTCGAGGACGGGTTCATCGAGCGCCTCGGCGGCGGGCCGAGCGGCACCAGCGCACTCGCCGAGCGCTATCGCGAAATCCCCGAGAACAGCGATTGCGCGATCGAAGCCAAGGGACTGACCAAGCGCTTTGGCGACTTCACCGCCGCCAAGGACATGCACTTCGCGATCCCGCGCGGGCAGATCTTCGGGCTGCTCGGCCCCAATGGTGCGGGCAAGTCGACCACGTTCAAGATGCTGTGCGGGCTGCTCACGCCAACCAGCGGCAGCGGCGCGGTGGCGGGGCACGACCTGCGCCGCTCGCGCGCCGATGCGCGCGCGTCGCTCGGCTACATGGCGCAGAAATTCTCGCTCTACGGCGACCTCAGCGTCCGCCAGAACCTCGATTTCTTCGCCGGCGCCTATGGTCTCGATCGCAAGGCGGCCGAAAAGGCGATCGAGGCGATGATCGAGATCTTCGAGCTCAAGGAGAAGCTCGACGTCAACGCCGGCACGCTTCCGCTTGGCTTCAAGCAGCGGCTCGCGCTTGCCTGCGCGGTGATGCACGAGCCGCCCGTGCTGTTCCTCGACGAGCCGACCTCGGGCGTCGATCCGGTGACGCGGCGCGAATTCTGGACGCACATCAACGGGCTGGTCGAGAAGGGCGTGACCGTACTGGTCACCACCCATTTCATGGACGAGGCCGAATATTGCGATCGGGTCACCCTGATCTACCGCGCCGAACAGATCGCCACCGGCACGCCCGACGAACTCAAGGAACAGGCCGGCAAGCTCGCCGACATCGACGACCCGACGATGGAAGACGCCTTCATCGCGCTGATCGAGGAATTTGACCGCAAGCGCGAAGCGAGGGAGGCAGCGTGAGCGGCGCGCGCTTCTCCCCCCGCCGCCTCGCCGCGCTGGTGCGGAAGGAGGGCGCGCAGATCCTGCGGGATCCTTCCACCTTCCTCATCGCCTTCGTGCTGCCGATGATCCTGCTGTTCCTGTTCGGCTATGCCGTGTCGCTCGATTCCAGCCGGACGCGGATCGGGGTAGTATTGCAGGATTCGAGCGCCCCTGCCCTGCGGCTGGCCCAGGCATACCAGACCTCGCGCTATTTCGACGTGACGATGGCGCGGACGATCCAGCCGATGCGCGAGAAGATGGTGTCGGGCGACCTGCGCGCGATCATCGTCATCCCGAGCGACTTCGGCGACGGGGTCAAGCGCGGCCGGATGCCGGCGATTCAGATCATCACCGACGGGTCGCAGCCCAACACCGCCAATTTCGCCGCCGCTTATGGCGAGGGCGTCCGCGCGCAATGGGCGGCTACCGACGGCCTCGAGCGCAACCCCAGGGCCACCGCCCCGCCGATCGAGCTGTCGGCGCGTTTCTGGTACAATCCCGAGCTCAAGAGCCGCTATTTCCTCGTCCCCGGATCGATCGCGAACGTCATGACGATGATCGGCACCTTGCTCACTGCGCTCGTCGTCGCGCGCGAATGGGAGCGCGGGACGATGGAGGCGATGATGGCCACGCCGATCTCGATGGCCGAGTTCATCGCGAGCAAGGTCATCCCCTATTATCTGCTCGCGCTCGCCTCGATGGCCTTGTGCACCGTAATCGGGGTGTTCGTGTTCGGCGTGCCGTTCCGCGGATCGGTGTTCGCGCTGTTCGTTGTCGGATCGGCGTTCCTGATGCCCGCGCTCGGGCTCGGCCTGTTCATCTCCTCGGCGACCAAGAACCAGTTCGTCGCCAGCCAGATCGCCTTGCTCTCGGCGTTCCTGCCGACCTTCCTGCTCTCTGGCTTCATCTATGAGATCAGCTCGATGCCCTGGCCGATCCAGGCACTGACCTATCTGGTGCCGGCGCGCTACCTGATCCCCGCGCTCGAATCGGTGTTCCTCGCCGGCGACCAATGGGCGCTGCTGCTCCCCAATATCGGGATCATGCTCGGCTTCGGGCTCGGCTTCTTCCTGCTCTCGTTCCGCGTCACGCGCCGGAGCCTCGACTAGATGCGGCGCCTCTATGCAATGATCGTCAAGGAGATGTGGGCGGTGCTGCGCGATCCCAAGTCGCGGATCGTGCTGTTCGTACCCCCCTTGATGCAGCTGTTCATCTTCAGCTTCGCGACGACACTCGACGTCAAGAATGTCGACGTCGCCATCTATGACCGCAGCTCGGGCGCGCATTCGGCCGAGATCGTCAGCCGGATCGCCGGCAGCCCGAACTTCAGAGAGATCGTCCCGCTGCGCAGCCCGCGCGAGTTGCGCGACGCGATCGACAACCAGAAGGTGATCGCCGCCTTGGTGATCGACGAGGATTTCGACCGCCGCCTGGCCACCGGCAAGCCCGCGACCATAGGCGTAGTGCTAGACGGCCGTCGCTCGAACGCGGCGCAGATCGTCAACGGCTACCTCACCCAGATCGTCGGCAGCGTCGGTGCCGACCTCGTCGCGCGACCGGGGTTCGAACCGCCGCGGGGCAGCGTCGTTACCAACTGGTATAATCCCGCACTCGACTACATCTGGTTCACGCTCCCCTCGCTGGTCGCGATCATCACGTCGGTCGCCGGTCTCGCGATCACTTCACAATCGGTGGCGCGCGAGCGCGAGCTGGGGACCTTCGACCAATTGATGGTCTCGCCGCTGCGCATCCACGAAATCCTGATCGGCAAGATGGTCCCGCCGTTCATCATCGGGATGATCAACGGCAGCCTCTACCTGATCATCGCACCGCTCGTGTTCGGCGTGCCCTTCACCGGCTCGTTCACGCTCTTCTTCGTGAGCCTCGCCATGTACATGCTCGCGCTGATCGGGCTCGGGATGCTCGTCTCGGCGATGGCGCAGACCCAGCAACAGGCCTTCCTCGGCGTTTTCCTCGTCACCACGCCGCTGATCCTTCTCTCGGGCTATGCCAGCCCGATCGACAACATGCCCGGCTGGCTCCAGATCGTGACCTATCTCGATCCCGCCCGCTATTTCCTCGTCATCGTCCAGGGATTGTTTCTCAAGGCGATGCCCGCCGCCGCCGTGTTCCACCAGCTCTGGCCGCTCGCATTGATCGCCTGCGCGACGCTCGCGGCGTCGGCCTGGCTGTTCCGCGCGCGCATGGAGTGACCTGATGCCTCGCCTGTACCTGCTCCTGCCCGTACTCCTCGCCGGCTGCACCGTCGGCCCCGACTATCAGCGCCCCGCGCCGAGCGCGGCCAGCCAGGCGCCGTGGCTCGAACCCGGCACCCCGGGGGCGGTCGACCTCGCCTGGTGGGACGCGTTCGATGATCCGCAGCTCTCGGCGCTGGTAACCCGCGCCCTGGCGAGCGCGCCCGATCTCAGGGAAGCCGAGGCGCGACTCGCCGAAGCACGCGCCAATCGCGACGCCGTCGCCGGCGGGCGGCTGCCGACGCTGGAGGCCAAGGGCTCGGTCACCGAGAACCGGCTGAGCGAGAACGGCCAGCTGCCGATCGGCAACATCCCCGGCGTCGATCGCCAGTTCCGCCTGTTCGACCTCGGCTTCGACGCGAGCTGGGAACTCGATTTCTGGGGCCGCCGCACCCGCCAGAGCGAAGCTGCGAACGCGCGCGCCGAAGCCGCGCTGTTCGGCCAGCGCGACGTGATGCTGACGCTGATCGGCGAAGTGGCGCGAAGCTATTTCGAGCTACGCGCCACCCAGGCCGAAGCCGCCAGCGCGCAGGCGCTCGCCCAGGCCGATGCCGAGCTGGCGCGGCTGACCGGGCTGCGGTTCACCGCAGGCGAAGCCTCGCGGCTGGAAGTCGAGCGCGCCGAGGGGACCGCGCGAACCAGCGCCGCCGCGGTGCCCGACGCGGAAGCGCGGGCGGCCGCCGCCGCATACCGCATCGCGGCGCTGGTCGGCGCCGCGCCCGAGGAAGTCGCGCCCGAACTGCGCAAGCCAGCCCCGATTCCCGCCCGCCCCGACGCGATCCTGGTCGGCGTTCGCTCCGAATTGCTCGAGCGCCGCCCCGATATCCGCCGCGCCGAGCGCGAGCTTGCCGCCGCCACCGCCGATATCGGCGTCGCGACCGCAGATCTGTTCCCGCGCTTCAGCCTGTTCGGCAGCCTGGGCCAGCAGGCGCGCACGCCCGGCGATCTGTTCGCCGGCGAGAGCACCCGGTTGCAGATCGGCCCGAGCGTCTCCTGGCCGATCTTCTCGGGCGGGACGATCCGGGCGCAGATCCGCGCCGCCGACGCCCGCGCGCAGGGCGCCGCGGCGCGCTACGAAAAGGCCGTGCTCGGCGCGCTTTCGGACAGCGAGACGGCAATCAACCGGTTCCTCGGCGCCCGCACGAGCGAGAGCGAGGCACGCGCGGCGTTGGAACGCGAACGTTCGGCTTATACGCTGGCGGAGAAACGCGCAGCCAGTGGCGAGGACGACCGCCTTACCCTGCTCCGCGCCCGTGAGGCACTGCTTGCCGTCGAACGTCGTGCAGACCAGGCGCGTGGGGCGAAGGGCCAGGCTGCCGTGGCGCTTTACAAGGCATTGGGCGGCGGCTGGCGCTAATCCTCCCCCGACGCCATGGGGAAGCTAAGGCTCAGTCGCGAAACGGCCCTGGCTGCGCCAGATAGGCGAGTCGCCGCGTCTCCTGCCGCCCGCGCACCACCGTGTCGAGGATCAACCCCGCGAACAGGTTGAGCGAGGCGAGGATCACCAGCCCCGTCGCCAGGATCGCAGTCGGGAAGCGCGGCACCAGCCCGGTGTGGAAGTACGTCACCACCAGCGGCACCGCGAGCAGCAGCGCCATCATCGCCAGCACCAGCGCGATGAACCCGAAGAACAGCATCGGCCGTTCGATCCGGTAGAGCACCGCGATCGTCTTGGCGATGCGGAAGCCGTCGCGATAGGTGTTGAGCTTCGACGCCGAGCCTTCGGGCCGGGCGAAATAGCGCGTCTCGACTTCGCCCACCGGCATTTTCAATTCGAGCGCATGGACGCTGATCTCGGTCTCGATCTCGAACCCTGCCGAGAGCACCGGGAAGCTCTTGACGAAGCGCCGCGAGAAGACGCGATAGCCCGAGAAGATGTCGGTGAAGCTCCGCCCGAACAGCGACGCAAGCAGCCCGGTCATCGCGCGATTGCCGAGAACGTGGCCGCGGCGATACGCCTCGGCCGCCTCATGGACGCGCGTGCCGACGATCATGTCGAGCCCTTCCTGCACCAGCCGATCGACCATCAGCGGCGCGACGCTGGCATCATAGGTCGCGTCGCCATCGGCCATCACGTAGATGTCGGCCTCGATATCGGCGAACATCCGCCGGACGACATTGCCCTTGCCCTGCATCCGCTCGCTGCGGACCACTGCACCGGCCGCGCGCGCGACTTCGATCGTGCGGTCGCGGCTGTTGTTGTCGTAGACGTGGATGACGGCGTCCGGGAACGCCGCGCGGAACCCGGCGATGGTCTGCGCGATCGCGGCTTCTTCGTTGTAGCAGGGCAGGAGTACGGCAATGCGCGGGCTGGTCATGGTGTTGCTCTAGGGCCGAAACGATAGAAGTTCGATAATTTTGTGGCTGCTGCCGGCAGCCATATATCCATGAACAAGGAAAGGCCCGCCACTCCAGGAAGGAGCAGCGGGCCCGAACTTCGCTCGAAGGTGGAAAGCCTCAGTCGGCCTTCTTCTTCGCCGGAGCCTTCTTGGCAGCCGGCTTCTTGGCGGGCGCTTCCTCGGCGGTTTCGGCCTTGGCGGCGGGCGCCTTCTTGGTCGCCGCCTTCTTCACCGGCTCGGCCTCGACGAGATCGTCGCCGGGGGCTGCGGGCTCGATATCGGCAGCTTCGACCTTCTTGGGCTTGGCAGCGGCCTTCTTGGCGGGCGCCTCAGCGCCTTCCTCAGCCTTGGGCTCGGCCTTCGCCTTCTTTGCCGGCTTGGCCTCGCCCTCGTCGGCAGCGGCCTTCTTGGACGCAGCCTTCTTGGCCTTCGGCTTGTGGTTGTCGTGGTCGTGATGGTGGGTGCCGGTGTCGAAGCCCTCGTCGCTCTCGATCGCGGCTTCGAGCTCCTCGCGAGTCACTTCGCGATCGGTGATCTCGGCCTTGTCGAACAGGAAGTCGACGACCTTGTCCTCAAACAGCGGCGCGCGCAGCTGGGCAGCCGCCATCGGCTCCTGCTGGACATATTGAATGAACTTCTGGCGATCCTCGGGACCGTATTGCTGCGCGGCCTGCGCGATGAGGCGGCTCATTTCCTGCTGATTGACTTCGACGCCGTTAGCAGTGCCGATCTCGGAGAGGAGCAGGCCCAGGCGCACGCGGCGCTCGGCGATCTTGAAGTAATCGTCGCGCTCCGACTCGAGCTCGGCGAGCGCGGCAGCGGGATCTTCCTCATGCTCGGTTTCGTGGACGAGCTGGTGCCAGATCTGCTGGAACTCGGCATCGACCATCGACGGCGGCACCGGGAAATCGTGGCCCGCGGCGAGCTGGTCGAGCAGCTTGCGCTTCATGTAGGTGCGGGTCAGCCCGTTGAGCTGCTGCTCGATCTGGCCCTTGAGCAGGCCCTGGAGCTGCGCGAGATCCTGCAGGCCGAGCGCCTTGGCGAAATCGTCGTCGATCTTGGTCTCGCCGGCGGTCTTCACCGCGGTGATCTTGAGATCGAAGGTCGCGGGCTTGCCGGCAAGATCCTTCGAGCCATAGTCCTCGGGGAAGGTCACCGAGATCTGCTTCTCGTCGCCGGTCTTCACGCCGACCAGCTGGTCCTCGAAGCCCGGGATCAGGCGGCCCGAGCCGATCTCGACGGCCATGTCGGTGCCGGTGCCGCCCTCGAAGGCGACGCCGTCGGCGGTCTTGCCGACGAAGTCCATCGTCACCTGGTCACCGGTTGCGGCCTTGTGCTTGGCGCCGGCATCGTCCCAGCCCTTCTGGTTGCTGGCGAGCTGCTTGAGCTGCTCGTCGATCGCGGCGTCGTCGGCCGGGACGGTGAGGCGCTCGAGCTTGAGGCCATCGATCGACGGAGTCGGGACGTCGGGGAGCACTTCGAGCTCGATCTTGATCTCGGCATCGCCGCCGGGGGCATAGTCGCCCTCGAGGCTGACCGAAGGCTGCATCGCCGGGCGCAGCTTGTGCTCCGCAATCAGGCTCTGGACGCCTTCCTGGATCGTGGTGTTGAGCGCGTCGGCGGTGATCGCCTCGCCATGCATCTTGCGCACGAGATTGGCGGGAACCTTGCCGGGGCGGAAGCCGGGCATGCGGACCTGCGGGGCGACCCGCTTCACTTCGGCATCGACCTTCTTGTCGATGTCCTTGGCGGTGATCTTGAGCGTGTAAGCCCGCTTGAGGCCCTCGTTCAACGTCTCGACAGTCTGCATCAGTTCGAACTTCCAAAAAGAATGAGATCGCGGCGCCGGAAACGCTGATCAGAGAGCGGCGGTGCCTGGTGCGGGCGAAGGGACTCGAACCCCCACACCTTTCGATACCAGAACCTAAATCTGGCGCGTCTACCAGTTCCGCCACGCCCGCAGGGGCACCGCCGGTCGGCGGGCTCTATACCAGTCGTGTGGCCGGGAGCAAGTCGCGAAGCAACGCCTGGCGGCGCCCGGCGTTGAGCAGGGGAAAAGGAGAAACTTCCATGCCCGTCGAACCCCCGATCCCCGGCGCCCCCGAGCCCGCCCCCGTCGAGACCCCGGGCACCCCGCAGCCCGCCCAGCCGACCACCCCGCCGCCCGAATATGCGCCGCCCGGTCCCGATGTCGACGTGCCCGATCTCCAGCCCGGCACCGATCCCGGCGTCGCGCCCGGCCAACCGGTGGCCTGACGCCGGCAATAGCGCCGCGCAACCGATTATGATCGCTTTGCCGTCCTGCCCTGGTCTATAAATTGGGCCGGAAGGGGCGCGCGGAGGGCGAATGATCGAAAAGCACCTGATGAAGCTGCGCATCCGCGACGCGATCAGCGCCGAGGAGGAAGCGGCGCTGGCCGCGGCGGCCGGAGATGTCGTCCGCTACGCCGCGGACCAGACCTTCGTCACGGCGGGGCAGGAGCTCGGCAACTCCACGCTGCTGCTCGAAGGGCTGATCTGTCGCTACAAGGACCTGAGCGACGGCCAGCGCCAGATCACCGCCCTCCACGTTCCCGGCGACTTTCCCGACCTGCACAGCTTCACGCTCAAATATCTCGACCACAACATCATGGCGCTGACGCCGTGCACGGTCGTCCAGTTCCCGCATGCGCGGCTCCAGTCGATCACCGAGCAGCATCCGCACCTCACGCGGATGCTGTGGTTCATGACCAATCTCGACGCAGCGATTCACCGCGAATGGGAAGTCTCGCTTGGCCGGCGCAGCGCGCTCGAGCGCACCGCGCATCTTCTCTGCGAGCTGCACGTACGGCTGAGCGTCGTCGGGCTCGCCAGCGATCGCGAATATGCGCTGCCGATCACCCAGACCGACCTCGCCGAATGCCTCGGCCTGACCTCCGTCCACGTGAATCGCGTGCTCAAGGATTTGCGCGAGCGCGGCCTGGTCGAGTTCCGGGGCGGCAAGGTCGTGATCGGCGATTTGGCCGAACTGCGCCGCGCTGGCGAATTCGACCCTGCCTATCTCTATCTCGAACGGCGCCCGCGCTAGGGCGCCACGCGCCGCACGGTCAGTACCTTGACCGGTGCCTCCGGGATCTCGCCCTTGAAGCTGCCCTGCAGCGTCTTGCTCGGCGAGACCGGCGCGTCGAATACCTTGAGGACCACGTCCATCCCCTCGACCACCCGCGCGAACGCGGCATAGCCGAGATTGTCGCCCGGCTTGGTGGGGTCCGCATCGAAAGAGGGCTGGTCGCCGAGCATGATCGTGAACTCGCCCCGCGCGCTACCCGGCGCCAGCCGCGGCATCGATAGCGTGCCGTCGAGATGCTTGATCCCGGTGGCGCTGGTCGGTTCGTGCTTGACCGGCGGGTACATCTTCGCCGGCGCATTCTGCACGCCGAACTGGACGAATCCGAAGCGATCGGCGACCTTCACCGTGCGATAGAAGACGATCCCGTCGAGCCGCTTGGCATCGACATAGCGCAGGAAATTCCGCGCGCTGATGGGTGCCTTGTCGGCATAGACCTCGACGACGAAGCGCCCGGCGGCGGTCTCGAAGGCGACGCGGGGGTTGGCGGATGACGGCGCGGTTGCTGCGGTTTGAGCAGCAGCCGGAAACGCTACCAGCGTCAGCAGAAAGGCCAGGATCCAGCGCATTTCATTCCTCCACGCGGCAAAGGGCAGATTGCGCCGGCCACAAATCAAAATCAGCCCGCCAGCGCCTTCTTGAGCAGTTCGTTGACCACCGCCGGGTTGGCCTTGCCCGCCATTGCCTTCATCGTCTGGCCGACGAAGAAGCCGAACAACGCCTCCTTGCCGCCGCGATACTGCTCCAGCTGGCCCGGATTCTTGGCGAGTATCTCGGCGATCACCGCCTCGATAGCGCCGGTGTCGCTGGTCTGCTTGAGCCCGCGTTCCTCGACGATCTTGCCCGCCGGATCGCCGGTCTCGAGCATGATCTCGAACACTTGCTTGGCGAGCGGGCCCGACAATGTACCGTCGGCAGCGAGCGCGAGCAGCTCGGCGCCCTGTTCGGGGCTGACCGGGCTGGTATCGAGATCCTTGCCGAGCTTGTTGAGCGCGCCGAACAGGTCGGAGAGCAGCCAGTTGGCCGCGGGGCGCGCGACTTCCTGCTCGCCCTTCTTCTGGACGCGCGCGCTCTCGGCCAGCAGTGCCTCGAACCAGCGCGCGGTGTCGGCATCGGCGGTGAGCGCGGCGGCGTTGTACGCGCTCAGCCCAAGATCAGCCTCGTAGCGGCGGCGCTTGGCGTCGGGCAGTTCGGGCAGGCTCGCGCGGCACGCCTCGAGAAACGAATCGTCGAGCTCGAGCGGCAGCAAATCGGGATCGGGGAAGTAGCGATAATCGTGCGCGTCTTCCTTCGAGCGCATCGAGCGAGTCTCGCCGCGATCGGGATCGAACAGCCGGGTCTCCTGGACGATCTTGCCGCCGGCCTCGAGCACTTCGACCTGGCGGCGCGCCTCGATCTCGACGGTCTGCATCACGAAGCGGACCGAATTGACGTTCTTGGTCTCGGTACGCGTGCCGAACGCGTCGCCGGGTTTCCGGACCGAGACGTTGACGTCGGCGCGCATCGAGCCCTGGTCCATATTGCCGTCGCACGACCCGACATAGCGCAGGATCGAGCGCAGCTTGCTCAGATAGGCCCCGGCCTCCTGCGGCGAGCGCATGTCGGGTTTGGAGACGATCTCCATCAGCGCGACGCCGGCACGGTTGAGATCGACGTACGACCGCGTCGGATGCTGATCGTGCATCAGCTTGCCGGCATCCTGCTCGACATGGATACGCTCGACGCCGATCGACTTGGTCTCGGCATCGGGATTCTTGTCGTCGAGGCTAATCTCGATCTGCCCCTCGCCGACCAGCGGGTGGAACAGCTGGCTGATCTGATACCCCTGCGGCAGATCGGCGTAGAAATAGTTCTTCCGGTCGAACCGCGACCATTTGTTGATCACTGCGCCGATCGCCATGCCGGTGCGCACCGCCTGGCGGATGCACTCGCGGTTGGGCGTGGGCAGCATGCCGGGCATCGCGGCATCGATCAACGACACCTGGCTGTTGGGCTCGGCGCCGAACTCGGTCGAGGCGCCCGAGAACAGCTTGGCGTTGGAGGTGACCTGGGCATGGACCTCGAGGCCGATCACGACCTCCCATTCGCCGGTGTCGCCCTGGATGCGGTAGGTTGATTCGCTCATAATTCCGTTCTTCCCAGTGCTCTGCGAAAGCAGGAGCCCAGTGCCAAGAAACCCTAGGCTCCTGCTTTCGCAGGAGCACAGGCAATATTACCACCAACTCTCCGGCCGCGCGACGAATCCAGCGCGCTGCTCGATCGCGAGGCCCGCGTTGAGCACGCCCTGCTCGTCCATCGGCTTGCCGATGATCTGCAGCCCCAGCGGCAGCCCCGCCTTGTCGAGACCACCCGGCACGCTCATCGCCGGGAGGCCGGCGAGCGAGCTGGGGACGGTGAATACGTCGTTGAGATACATCGCCAGAGGATCGGCCGACTTTTCCCCAAGAGCAAACGCCGCCGACGGCGCCGTCGGGGTGAGCAGCAGGTCACACTGCGCCCAGGCATTGTCGAAATCGCGCGCGATCAGCGTTCGCACCTTCTGCGCCTGGGTGTAGTAAGCGTCGTAGAAGCCCGCCGAGAGCACATAGGTGCCGATCAGGATGCGGCGCTTGACCTCGTCGCCGAAGCCGGCGGCGCGGGTGGCGGCGTACATCTCCTGGAGGTTCTGCCCCTCGGCCAGCTCGCGCAGCCCGTAGCGCACGCCGTCATAGCGCGCGAGGTTGGACGAGGCCTCGGCGGGCGCGATGATGTAATAGGCCGGCAGCGCGTATTTGGTGTGCGGCAGCGATACCTCGACGATCTCGGCGCCGGCATCCTTGAGCCAGTCGATGCCCTGCTGCCACAGCGCCTCGATCTCCTCGGGCATGCCGTCGACACGATATTCCTTGGGAATGCCGATCTTCTTGCCTGCGAGCGAGCCCGAGAGATTGTCCTCCCACTTCGGCACCGGCAGCTGGAGCGAGGTCGAATCCTTGGGATCGAACCCTGCCATGTTCTCGAGCAGGATCGCGCAATCCTGGACCGAGCGCGCCATCGGCCCAGCCTGATCGAGCGACGAGGCGAACGCCACTACGCCCCAGCGCGAGCAGCGGCCATAGGTCGGCTTGATGCCCGAGATGCCAGTGAACGCCGCAGGCTGGCGGATCGAGCCGCCGGTGTCGGTGCCGGTGGCACCCGGCACCAGACGCGCCGCGATCGCCGACGAGCTACCGCCCGACGAGCCGCCGGGGGCGAGCGCGGCATTGTCGCCGCCGCCGCGCCGCCAGGGCGAGATCACGTTGCCGAAATAGGACGTCTCGTTCGAAGAGCCCATCGCGAACTGGTCGAGGTTGAGCTTGCCGAGCATCCCTGCGCCGGCATCCCAGAGACGCCCCGAGACGGTCGATTCGTATACCGGCTTGAAGCCCTCGAGCATCTGGCTCGCTGCGGTGGTCTGGACGCCCTTGGTGGCGAACAGGTCCTTCATGCCGATCGGCACGCCGGCGAGCGGCTTGAGCGTCTCGCCCGCGGCGCGCGCGGCATCGGCGTCCTTGGCGGCGGCGATCGCGTGGTCGGGGGTCTCGACGATGAACGCGTTCAAGGCCTTGGCGCGACTCACCTTGACGATGAACGCGTCGGCAACTTCGCGCGCCGAGAACTTGCCCAGACGGATACCGTCGCGGAGTTCGGCGATGCCGAGATCGGTAACGTCGGTCATTCGACCACCTTCGGCACGGTGAAGAAGCCGTGCTCGCCCTGCGGCGCGTTCTGGAGGACGGCGTCGCGCTGGCCGCCCTCGGTGACGACGTCCTCGCGCAGGCGCAGCGTGTTGGGGATGACCGCGGTCATCGGATCGACATTCGCAGTGTCGACCTCACCCAGCTGTTCGATCCAGCCGAGGATATTGTTGAGCTCTGGCGCGAGGCGCTCGGCATCGGCATCGCTGATCGCGATCCGGGCGAGGCTGGCCACCTTCTTCACGGTTGCAGTGTCTACGGACATGGGGCCGCGACTATCAGCGCAACGCGGCCCCTTCAAGCGCCGCTATTCGAACGACTCGCCAACCGGCACCCCGCCGACGAACAACTGGCGGCGCGGAACCGTGCGTACCTCGACCGTACCCGAAGCATAGCCGGCATGGAGCGCGCCGGTGTCGACGGGTTTGCGTCCCACTTGATGGTAGGGCTTCCAATCCGCCCCTTCGAGCACGTACCGATCTGCGTCGCCGCAAACGTAGAAGCGGCTCAAATCTTCTCCGGGCTTAGGTTTGGGGAAACAGGTTTCCCGGAGCAGCAGCGCCTCGCTCGGGCCAGTCATCAGCAGGGCGCATGCCGCTTTGCCGGTACATAGGCCGCTCTCGGCAAGTTTATTGCGAAGCGCATCGGGCATGACAGCGCCCCGCGGCAGCACGCGCATGTTCGCGGCGACTTCGCGGCGGTGCGTATCGGCGCGAGCGTCCTGTTTGATCTCCCAGCGACTTTCCGCCTTGGCGGCTTCGACTGCCTTGGCCCGAACCGCAGGGTTTGCCGATGCTTGCAGCCGCTTGAGCGCCGCCGCGCCCGGCGCGCCGAAATCGAAGCGCAGCGCCCGCCAGTCGAATTGCTCAGGCGTCACCTTGCCCGAGTCGAGTCGAGCGACCTGGTCGCGCGTCGAGATCGCGTTGAAACTCACCAGCGGCGTCGCCAGCACCAGCGCGACACCACATACCACGAACGCCAGCGCAAGGTTGAGCGGGCGGACTCGCGCGCTCCAGTCGAGCCGTCCGGCGACCAGCGCGAAGAGATAGGCCCCGCCATACCCACAGGCGAGCGCGACGAACACCACAGCCCAGAGCCGCTCGGGCGTGAAGCCATATTGCCCGATCCGCAACCCGGTCGCGACCGCGGCGAGCAGCGCCAGCGGCAGGATCACCACCCCGAGCCCCATCGCGCCGAAGCGCAGCGCCGGGAAGCGCCGCTCCTGCTCCGGCGCGTTGCCGATCACGGCGTTTGCCAGGATCAGCGCGCCGATCACGCAGCTCAGCAGGATCGGCGTGGTCGACTTGGTCGCCTCCCACAGCGTACCGAGCCCGGTGAACGGCAGCGCCAGCACGAACAGCACCAGACCGACCGCGAGCACCGGCGCCAGCACCGCCAGCACGGTCGCCACCACCCGCTGGAGCAGCCGCACCACGCCGTCATGCTCGCGCAGCAGCCCCAGCCCGGCACCGAAGGCCAGCCCGATCAGCGCGCGCCAGAACCAGTTTTCCTCGAGCAGTTCCTTGAGGAAGTCGATCTTGATCAGGTCGAACAGGGTCGCGAGCAGCCAGGCCAGCGCGAACACGATCCCCACGAACACCCAGCAGGCGCACCACAAAACGACATTGGTCCAGGCATGGTCGTGCACAATGTCGTACGGGAAGCGCCGCGCACCTTGGTCGCGCGCGGCCTGGAACAGCGGCGCGGCGATCGCCACGGCGAGCAACAGGCTCACCATGCGCCAGCCATCGGCGTCCTTGGGCGCGCCGTTCCATGCCACCACCAGCGCGCCGACCAGGGCAAGCGCCAGCGCGAAGGCCACCGACCACAGCCACCGGCGTCGCTCGAGCGTGTATCCGGTCAGGCCCGCCGCCAGCGTCACGCCGGTCAGCGCCGCGGCGTCGAACGTCGAAAGATTACCGCCATAGCCGCGGCCGAGGATCAGGTGGACCAGCAGTCCGGCGAGCAGCCCGATCGCGCCAAGGATCAGCGGGCGCGCGGGCCAGTCGGGCGTTTCGCGCAGGGCGGCGTCGGCATTTTCCATCGGCATTCCCTCGTTTCGGCGCGGCACCATCCCCGGGGCGCGGCGTTGCGTCAACGCGGTTGCATCCTTCAGTAGCGTGCGCCACGGGAACGCGGTTGCAGCGCCGCCGGCTTATGCTGCAACGCACAATGGAGAGTGCGCTTGGCCCGGAAGTTCCTCTATGTCGTCGCCGTCCTGATCGTGCTCGTGCTCGCCGCCGCCTTTGCCTATCGTTTCTACGGCGTGCAGCTGATGCGCCAGTTCATGGTGCCGGGCGGCGAAGCGGTGGCGCTGCCCCCGCCCGACCGTGCGGCCTATGCCCGCCCCGACATGTGGATCGCCCGGCCCGACAAGCCCGGCAACCCCGCTTTGTGGACTCCGGCCGGCTACCAGCCCGCGTCCACCCCCCGGGCGGCGGTGTTCTTCATTCATCCCACTTCGTTCCTCGATACCCAGACCTGGAATGCACCGCTCGACAACGAAGATGCCAACAACCGCGCCGCCTTGTTCCTGCGCGGCCAGGCAAGCGCGTTCAATTCGGTCGGCGCGATCTGGGCCCCCCGCTACCGCCAAGCGACCTTCGGCGCATTCCTCACCAGCAAGGCGAGCGCAGGCAAGGCGCTCGACTTCGCCTATCGCGACGTCCTCGCGGCGTTCGACCAGTTCGTTGGCGAGGCCGGCGACCGCCCGATCGTCCTGGCCGGGCACAGCCAGGGCGCGCTCCATCTTTCGCGCCTGCTGGTCGATCGCGTCGCGGGGAAGCCGATCGCGAAGCGCATCGTCGCCGCCTATGTCGTTGGCTGGCCGGTTTCGGTCACTGCCGATTTGCCGAGGATGGGCCTCCCCGCCTGCGCAGGGCCCGACGAGACCGGCTGCATCCTCTCGTGGCAGAGCTTCTCCGAGCCCGCCGATCCATCGCTGATCGTCGATACCTTCGACGCGACCACCGGCTTCACCGGCGCGGCGCGCAGGGGCACACTTATGGTCTGCACCAATCCGCTCACCGGCGTTCCCGGCGGCGCGGCCGGCGCCGAGGCCAATCTCGGCACGCTGATCCCCGATGCCAATTTCCAGTCCGCCGAACTCGTCACCGGCCGCGTCCCCGCGCGCTGCGAAGGCCGCGGCTTCCTGACGATAGGCGACAGCCCGCCCGATTTCGGCCAGTACGTCCTGCCGGGCAACAACTATCACGTGTTCGACTACAGCCTGTTCTGGGCGAACGTCCGGAAGGACGCCGAGCGCCGGCTGGCGGCGTACAAGCCATGATCACCACCGCCACCGCCGATTTCCGCGCGGCCCTCCCGGTTGGCGGCCGCCTGCTCGGGCTCGATGTGGGCACCAAGACGATCGGGACGGCACTGTGCGACGCGGGCTGGAGCTTCGCCAGCCCGGCCCAGCTCATCCGCCGATCCAAGTTTACCAAGGACAAGGCTGCGCTCGCCGAGATGATCGCCAAGCAGCAGGTGAAGGGCCTGGTCGTCGGCCTGCCGCTCAACCTCGACGGCACCGATTCGCCTCGCACCCAATCGACCCGCGCCTTCGCCCGCAATTGCGACGACATGGGACTGCCGATCCTGCTCTGGGACGAGCGCTGGTCTACCGTCGCGGTCGAGCGCACCCTGATCGAACAGGATTTCAGCCGCGCCCGCCGCGCCGAGATGATCGACAACATGGCCGCGGCGCACATCCTCCAGGCGGCGATCGACGCGCTGGTCAACGCCTGAGGGTGCTTGCCACCCCTGCCCCGCCCGTCTAACCCGCCCCTTTAATGCAAGCCTCCGATCACAGCCCCGCGGCGCAGCTTCCCGGCCGCGCCGCCTTTCCGCACCGGCACCTGACCGGCATCGCCGGCCTCCAGCCGCACGAGATCGTCTTCCTGCTCGACGAGGCAGAGCAATGGGTCGAGGCGAACCGCACGCGCGCCAAGAGCGACAAGCGGCTCGAAGGCCTCACCCAGATCAACGCCTTCTTCGAAAACTCCACGCGCACGCTGCTGTCGTTCGAGATCGCCGGCAAGCGTCTGGGTGCCGACGTGGTCAACATGCACGCCGCGCAGAGCTCGGTGAAGAAGGGCGAGACGCTGATCGACACTGCGGTGACGCTCAACGCGATGCGCGCCGATGTTATCGTCATCCGCCATATGAGCTCGGGCGCAGTCGACCTGATCGCGCAGAAGGTCGACTGCCCGGTGCTCAACGCCGGCGACGGCTGGCACGAGCACCCCACCCAGGCGCTGCTCGACGCGCTGACCATCCGCCGCCGCCGCGGCGCGATCGCGGGGCAGCGCGTGGTGATCTGCGGCGACATCCTCCACAGCCGCGTCGCGCGCTCGAACATGCTCGCGCTGACCGCGCTCGCTGCCGAGGTCCGCGTCGTCGCGCCCTCGACCCTGATGCCCGCCGCGATCGAGCGGATGTACGTCCAGCCCTATACCGATTTCGACGCCGCGCTCGACGGCGCCGACGTGGTAATGATGCTCCGCGTCCAGAACGAGCGGATGGCCGGCGGCTACATCCCCTCCACGCGCGAGTTCCACATGCGCTACGGCCTCACCCCCGAGCGGCTCGCCCGCGCCAAGCCCGATGCGCTGGTGATGCACCCGGGACCGATGAACCGCGGCGTCGAGATCGAATCGAGCGTCGCCGATCACCCGACTCGCAGCGCGATCACCGAGCAGGTCGAGATGGGCGTCGCAGTGCGGATGGCGTGCCTCGACGTGCTGACCAGGGCCGAGCGCGGCGTGGAGGGCTGGGCATGAAGACGCTATTCCGCGACGCGCAGCTGGTCTGCCCTACCGGCGGTGTCACCAGTGGCGACCTGCTGGTCGAAGGCGAGGCGATCGTTGCAACCGGCACGTTCGAAGCGCCGTCCGACGCGCAGGTGATCGACCTTGCCGGCAAGACGATCGCGCCCGCGCTGATCGATCTCGGCGTGTTCGCGGTCGACAGGGCCGCATGCCGCGCCGGCGGGATCGCGCGCGTCGGACTGATGCCCGATCAGTCGCCGGTGCTCGACGATCCCGGCATCATTCGCCGCGCCGCGCTGTCGGGCAAGCCCGCGCTCTGGGTCCACCCGCTCGCTGCCGCGACGCGCGGGCTGGAAGGCAAGGACCTTGGCGAGATGGCGATTAACGCCTCGGCCGGCGCGCGCGCGGTCGCCACCGGGCGGCGCTGGATCGCCTGCTCGAACACGATGCGCAAGACGCTCGCTTATGCCCGCGATTGCGGCCTCGTCGTCGTGACGCATGCCGAAGATGGCGGGCTGGCAGACGGCACCGTCGCTACGGAGGGCGAAACCGCGACGCGCCATGGCCTCCCCGCCGCGCCCGCCATCGCCGAAGCGCTCGCCGTCGCCCGCGATCTGATGCTTGCAGAGGAAACCCAGGCGCGCATCCATTTCCGTCAGGTCACCACTGCCGCCGCGTTCGACCTGATCCGTTCGGCCAAGCGCCGCGGCGTGCGCGTCACCTGCGGCATTACGCCGGCGCACCTGCTGCTCTCGGATATCGCGATGAGCGACTTCCGCACCTTCGCGCGCCTCTCTCCGCCACTCCGCGCCGAGGACGACCGCCAGGCTGCGCTCGCCGCGGTCAAGGCCGGCACGATCGACGTGATCGCCTCGGGCCACGATCCGCGTGGCCCCGAGGCCAAGCGCCTGCCGTTCAGCGATGCCGAGCCCGGCATGTCCGGCGCAGAGACGCTGCTCGCCTTATCACTGGGGCTGGTTCGCGACGGGCTGATCCCGATCGAGCGCTTGTTTGCGCTGCTCGCCGCCAATCCGGCCAAGATCCTTGGGCTCGACACCGGCACGCTCGCCCCGGGCAAGCCCGCCGACCTGGTCGTGCTCGACCCCGGCGCCCCGTGGCAGATCGAAGCGGAGCGCATGGTCGCGCGCGCGGGGAATACGCCGTTCGACCGCCTGCCGGTCCAGGGCAAGGTGCTCGGTCTCTACAAGGGCGGCACGGCGATCGCCTGAGGCCCGACGAAAAAGGCCGGAGCGTGAGCCCCGGCCTTTCCCGTGACGAAAGTGTTGGCGTTTAGCGTGCGGCGAGCTGGGTACGGCCGCCGCCCTTGACCCAGGCGGCGACGCTGTCGCCGGCGCCGATGCGCACGAAGCACGGGCTGCCGCTCGCGCGGACCTGCTGGCAGAGCGACGCGGCGTCGTTGCGCGCGAAGCCGCCGACCGAGAGGCGATAGAAATTCCCGCCCCGCGCCGAAACCTGCGCGCCCTGCGGAATCTCGTCGCGCAACGCGGGAACGCGGCGGGTGTGCCGCGCCCAGGCGTCGCGCGCGACGCCGGCGCTCTCATAGGCGCCGAGCTGGACATAGTAATTGCCCGGCTTGGCCTGCGCGACGGCGATCGGCGCGACGACGACGGGCGCCTTCACGGGCTTTTCGGCGACCGGCGCCTTGGCGACACGGGCAGGCGCCGGCGCAGAGACGCGGATCTGCTGGACGACTTCGGCGCGCGGGCCGAACACGACCTGCGGGCCAGTGCCGGCAACCTGCTGGAGGACCGGCGCGGGTTCGGGCTGAACGTCGGCCTGGGGCGCGGCGGCGACTTCGACGGCAGCCTCTGCGGCAACCGGGGCTGCGCCGGGCATATAGGCATCGACGGGATCGGCCGGGGCTGCCGCGGCGACCGCGACGTTCGGCTGCTGCGACAGCGCGAGCGCGACCGGCTGGCCGCTATCCTCGACTGCCTGCACACCGAGCAGCGATGCGACCTGATCATAGGCATTGGTCGGGCGCGCGAACTGCGCCCATTCGGTGATGCGTGCGCCGAGCTTGTCGGGCGACACGTCCATCGCCGCGACCTGGGCCGCTTCCTTCCAGCGCCCGGCGAGCGCGAGGCTCAGCGCGAGGTTCTGGCGGGTCTTGGCGGTTGCGGTGGCATCGCGCGAGGCGGGGCCGAGGATCTCGATCGCGGTCACCGGGTCGCCGGCCAGCGCGAAGGCGAGCCCACGATCGCTCGCCGGGATGATCGCTTCGTTCGCCTGGAGCGTCGCGCGCGCGCCGGCCCAATCGCCCTGGGCGACCTTGGCGAGCGTCAGGTTGAGCGCGACGCGGCCGTCCTGCGGGTTGAGCGTCAGCGCGTCGGTGAGCGCCTGCCCAGCCGAGGTGAAGCGGCCGGCAAGCAGATAGGCCTGGCCGAGCAGCGCGCGATAGTCGGCGTTGGTGGGATCATTGGCAACCGCGGCCTCGGCGTGCCGCACGGCGACGTCGCCGTTGCGCTTGGCAAGCGCCTTGCGCGCATCCTTGGCTTCGGCGGCCGCCTTCTTAGCGCTGGCGCCCGAAGTCGCGAAGGCCGAGTTGGTGAACCCCTGGGTCGCCACGCCGGTGACGGCCACGCCGCCCAGCACGAGTGCCGAGAGGCCGAACTTGATCATCTTGGCGGTGTTCATGGTCATGTCCTTCACGCACGGTCCTGTGCGGGGTCGAGCTGACTGGCGAGCGCCTCGACGCCCTCGATCGTTTCGAGGAACTGGTCGAGCGCCTGGGTGACGAGGTGCTGCGCCGAGCGGCCGGTGATGGCCGAGGCGAGGCGAAGCTTGAGATGGCGTTCCTGGTCGAGGCGCAGCGTGAACGCGGCCTTGGCCTTGCGGGTGGTGACTTCGCGGGCGACGCGGGCGAGCATGGCTTCCGGGACCACCGGCGCATGCTTGAGCACCGGCTCGCGCTTCATCTTCCGGGGCTGGAGCACCGGCTCGGGCGCGAGTTCGGGTTCGGGTTCGGGGTGCGGCACGGCCAGTTGCTCGTCGAGCGCTTCGATCTGGCGAAGCACTTCGGGCTTGGGCGCCTCATAGGCATGCTCGACCGGCGCCACATAAGGCGCTGGCGCGGAACGGAAATCCTCGCCCATGTCGTTCCAGCCGAGATCCTCCTGGGCACCGGCGCTCATCTGCAGGAAGCCCTGCGGACGCATCGCCGGACGCGCCTGGCCCTTGCGGGCGAGCAAGCTTGAGGAGAGCGAAGCGGTAGGCTTGGGGTGGCCGAACATTGCGCCCCCCCTCAGCCGACCACGCGGCGGCCGAAGCCACCTGCGCGAGGTGCCTGGCCGAACTGGCTCGGCTGCGCCGGCGCCGCGAACACGGTGCGGCGGAAATTCTTCTCGAGCCGGTCGTAGATATAGGCCCAGAGCCCGGCGACCTCGCCGGCGGACTTGCCGCGCGGATCGGTTTCCATGACGGTGCGGCCGTCGATCATCGACGCGGCGAAATCGGTGCGGTGGTGGAGCGTGATCGGCGCGACGGTGCCGTGCTGCGACAGCGCGACCGCGGCTTCCGAAGTGATCCGCGCCTTGGGCGTCGCGGCGTTGACCACGAAGATCAGCGGCTTGCCGGCGCGTTCGCACAGATCCACGGTGGCGCCGACGGCGCGCAGATCGTGCGGCGACGGGCGCGTCGGGATGACGATCAGCTCGGCGACCTGGATCACGCTCTGGATCGCCATGGTGATGGCCGGCGGCGTGTCGATCACCGCCAGGCGGAAGCCCTGCTGGCGAAGGACCTCGAGATCCGCCTGGAGCCGCGCGACCGTGGTCTGCGCGAACGCCGGATATTCGGTGTCGCGCTCGTTCCACCAGTCGGAGAGCGAACCCTGAGGGTCTATGTCGATGAGAACGACGGGCCCGTGGCCAGCCAGCTGTGCCTGCACCGCAAGGTGACCGGACAGCGTGGTCTTGCCAGACCCACCTTTCTGCGATGCCATCGCCAGAACGCGCATGAACCCCCTCGGATGCTCGATAAGTGCAGGCTTCCAGATGGCATGGGGGTAGATAAGAAGGAGTTAACGCGTTTCGTGGGGGCACCGATTTTGGTTTCCGCGGCAGTAAGGATATGTTCGTAGTCCAAGGCTTAAGAGCCCTATGGTTTGATCGCAGCGCGGTGGAGCGTGTTTAATGAAGTTTCCGATTGCCCTTGCAGGCGCCCTCCTGATCGCCGCGCCGGCCTGCGCGCAGGGCGATCCCGTCAAAGCCGGCGTCGAAGCCTATGAGCGCGGCGACTATCGCACCGCCGTCGCGCAGTGGCGCGGCCCGGCCGACAAGGGCAATGCCGACGCGCAGTTCAACATGGGCCAGGCCTACAAGCTCGGCCGCGGCGTCCCCGCCGACTTGAAGCAGGCCGAAATATGGTATCGCAAGGCCGCGCTCCAGGGCCATGAGCAGGCCGAGGGCTATTACGGCCTGGCGCTGTTCGAGAATGGCAAGAAGGCCGAGGCCGCGCCGTGGCTCCAGCGCGCAGTCAGCCGCGACGATGCGCGGGCGCAGTACATCCTCGGCATCATGCTGTTCAACGGCGACGGGGTGAAGAAGGACTGGGTCCGCGCCTATGCGCTGATGGTGCGTTCGTCAGGCTCGGGGCTCGACGCCGCGGTCAAGGCGCGCGCGCAGATGGACCAATATATGCCGATGGACGACCGCCAGCAGGGGCTGGCGCTCTCGCGGAAATATGACGAGGAATTCGGCCGCGGCGGCCGCCCGCTGCCGCCGGTCGAAGTCGCGGCGGACACGCGGGCCACGCCGGCGCCGACCACCAGCCGTCCGACGCCGCCGCCCCCCGCGGTCACTCGGCCTACACCCCGCCCGACCCCGCCGGCACCCGCGCCCGTCGCCGCAGCACCCGCACGCGACGGCGGCTGGCGCGTCCAGCTCGGCGCGTTCGGCGAGCCCGGCAATGCGCGGAAGCTGTGGAGCCAGGTAAGCGGGCGCTTCCCCGGCCGCCAGCCTTCCTACGTCAAGGCAGGCGCGCTGACCAAGCTGCTGGTCGGCCCCTATGCTTCGCGCGCGGCGGCGGCTTCGGCCTGCGCCAGCATCAAGCCGTGCGTGCCGGTCACCCGCTGAATTTGCGACTTTTTTGCACCTGCAGAAACAAATCGCTTCGCAAGCGCAACAAAAGTCAAACAAGCGCGTTTCGCGCCCCATGATCAAAGCGCTCCTGGCGACTGCCGCCCTCCCCGCCCTCCTCCTCGCGACCGGTGCGGCCGCGCAGGACGAGACTCCTCAACCCCGCCGCTATCGCGTGGCGCTCGGCCCGCAGGTGGTCCCATCCTATCCGGGCGCGGACAAGATGATCGTCACGCCGCTCATCGAAGTCTCGAGCACGCGTTTGGAGGAATTCCGCTACAAGTCGGGTGACCAGAGCGCGGGGATCGCACTGGTCAACACCCCGCGCTTCGCGATCGGCCCCTCGTTCAACATCGAAGGCAGCCGCCGCCGCAAGGAAACCGACCTGCCGGTCGACGAAGTCGGCATTTCGGTGGAAGCAGGCGCGTTCGCCGATGTGTGGCTCGGCTCGTCGATCCGCGCGCGCGGTGAAATCCGGCAGGGCATCACCGGGCACAAGGCGCTGGTGGGCAATGTCAGCCTCGATTATGTCGCGCGGGACGGCGATAAGTGGCTCTTCTCGCTCGGGCCGCGCGTCACCCTCTCCGACAGCAAGTACCAGCGCGCCTATTTCGGCGTGAACACCAACGCGGCCGCGCGCACCGGCCTGCCGGTCTATTCGCCGGGCGGCGGGCTCCAGGCGGCTGGCGCCGCCGCGACCGCGCTCTACCAGTTCGACGAACGCTGGGGCATCTACGGCTTCGCGAAGTACGACCGCCTGGTGCAGGACGCCGCCGATTCGCCGATCGTCCGGTCGATCGGCTCGCGCAATCAGTTCTCGGGCGGCGCCGCACTCACCTTCACCTTCGGCGGCAGCCGGTAGCGCCGTCGTGGAAGCGCAGGAACTGCATCGCGGGCGGCTGATAGACCACCTCCATCTGGTCGTCCGCGATCTAGCAGCAAGCCGGCGCTTCTACGAAGCCTTGCTCGAAGTCCTCGGCGTGCCGATCGGCGGCGCCGCCGAGGATTATTTCTGGGCGGACGAGCTGTTCGTCTCCACTGCGGACAGCGATGCGGCGCAAGGCAACCTCACCGGCCGCCACCATCTTGCCTTCCAGGCCAGGGACCGGGCGGCGGTGGAGGCCTTCCACAAGGCGGGCCTCGCCGCGGGCGGCACCGACAATGGCGCGCCGGGCGAGCGGCCCTATCATCCCGGCTATTACGCCGCCTTCCTCCTCGATCCCGATGGCAACAATATCGAGGCGGTCTTCCACGGCCCGCACCAGCGCAGCAGCGACTCGATCCGAATCAATTTCGACAGCTAACATCCGTCAGCGCAGGTTCAGCCGCGATGTGCTAGGACCTTCGCATGCCTAGCCTCGTAAAGACCCTGTTCGTCGCCGCGAGCCTGATCGCGGTCCCCGCCCTCGCCGCCCCGCGCGACACGCCCGAGATCAAGCTTCAGAAGCTGCTCGAGGGGCGAGTCGCCGGCGAGCCGGTCAATTGCATCAGCCTTCCGCCGGGCAATTCGAGCCAGGTGATCGACGGCAAGGCGATCGTCTATCGCGTCGGCTCCAAGCTCTACGTCAACGAGCCGCGCTCGGGCGCCGAGTCGCTCAACGACGACGATGTGCTTGTGACCAAGATGTTCGGTTCGCAGCTGTGCAGCGTCGACACGGTCAACCTGATCGACCGGACCAGCCGCTTTCCGCGGGGGTTCGTCATCCTCGGCAAGTTCGTGCCTTGGACCAAGGCGAAGACGGCGAAGTAAGGCCTCCAAGTCGTTGTAGATCGCCGTCATCCCGGCCTTGAGCCGGGATCCCGCTTCTGCTCGGTCGAAGGCAGCGGGACCCCGGCTCAAGGCCGAGGTGACGAAGACTCTCGACTCACTCTTCGGTCCATTCCGACCGGGCAATCCCCTGCGCATAAAGCAGCGTCGTCAGGTCGCCGTGATCGATCCGCGCGCCTGCCGCCGCCGCGACGATCGGCTTGGCATGATACGCGACTCCCAGCCCGGCCTGGCGGATCATCGCGAGGTCGTTGGCGCCGTCGCCAACCGCCATCGACTGCGCCGCTTCCAGCCCCAGCTCGGCCAGCGCACCCAGCAGCGTCGTCTCCTTGGTGCCGCTGTTGACGATCGGCTTGGTGACCAGCCCGGTCAGCCGCGCCTCGCCGATCTCGAGCACATTGGCGATCACTCGATCGAAGCCGATATCCTTGCCCACCGGCTCGGCGAAGCGCGTGAAGCCGCCCGACACGAGGATCGTCGTCGCGCCGCGCGCCTTCATCGTCCGCACCAGCGCCTTCGCGCCCGGCATCAGCCGCACGCGCTCGGCGAGGCAGCGGTCGATCGCCGCCTCCTCCAGATCCTTGAGCAGTGCCACGCGGGCATCGAGCGCCTCGGCAAAATCGAGCTCGCCGCGCATCGCCCGCTCGGTGACCTCGGCGATCTGCGCCTTGATCCCGGCATAGTCGGCAAGCTCGTCGATGCACTCGACCGTGATCATCGTCGAATCCATGTCGGCGACGAGCAGCTTCTTGGCGCGCCCGGCTTCGGGCTGAACGATCACGTCGGTCGCGGCGAGCGCGCCTTCGAGCGCGGTGCGCGCAGCATCGGGGCTCGCAGCGAAGCGCAGGTCGGCCGCCTTGCCCGAGTCGAGCCATTCCCAGCCGCCCGGCGCACAATCGGTGCCAGCGAGGCGATCCGTCGCTTCGGAAAGCTGCCCTGTGCTGAGACCGTCTGCTACAAGCGTTGCGATGTACACGTTCAACCCCTCATTACGGCGGGCAACCCCCTCCCCGTTCGTGCTGAGCTTGTCGAAGCACCGTCCTTTTCTTGCTAGGTGGCAAAGAAGAACGGCCCTTCGACAAGCTCAGGGCAAACGGAGGTAAGGCAGGTGGCGACCCTCCCAACGGTGGCGCTCATCGCAGGGCCGACGGCGAGCGGCAAGTCCGCGCTGGCGCTCGCGCTGGCGGAAAAGCACCGCGGGACCGTGATCAACGCCGATTCGATGCAGGTCTATGCCGATCTCCGCATCCTGACCGCGCGTCCCACGCAGGTGGAGGAATCGCGCGTCCCGCACCGCCTGTTCGGCCATGTCGACGGCGCCGACGCCTATTCGGCAGCGCGCTGGGCGGCCGAGGCGCGGGGTGCGATCGCCGAAGCGCATGGCGAGGGCCGCCTGCCGATCCTGGTCGGCGGCACCGGCATGTATTTGCGTACTCTGCTCGAAGGGATCGCCCCGGTCCCCGAGATCGATCCCGAGGTCCGCAAGACCGTGCGCGCGCTCCCCGTCGCCGAGGCGCATGCCCAGCTCGCCGAGGCCGATCCCGAGGCGGCCGCCCGGCTCAATCCCGGAGATACGACCCGCGTCGCTCGCGCGCTCGAAGTCGTCCGCGCGACCGGCAAGCCGCTGGCGCATTGGCAGGCGCGCACGCTGGGCGGGATCGCGAACGATATCCGCCTTGCGGCGGCGATCCTGCTTCCCGACCGCGACTGGCTCGGCGAACGCATCGACCGCCGCTTTGCCGACATGCTCGACCAGGGCCGCGCCGAGGCGACCGCGCTGCTGGCGCGCACCGACATCCCCAACGACGCGCCGGTGCTCCGCGCGATCGGCGTCCCCGAGCACCGCGCGCTGTTTGCCGGCGAGACCGATGTGGCAAAGGCTGCCGAAGCCGGCGCGCTCGCCACGCGGCAATATGCCAAGCGGCAATATACCTGGTTCCGTCGCCAGCCTCCGCCTGAGTGGGCGCGGATAGTCGAGACAGAAAAAGACATTAGGCTAGCTATATTTGAAACTAAATTTCCTATATAGTGCTTGACGAGCCATTTTCTTGCCAGTAGCAGCGCCCCTCCGGCGGTGCTATGGCGCATCGCAACATAGGAGGCCGACGTGACCGAGAAGAGCGGAGCAGACATCCTGATCGAGGCGCTGACCGACCTCGGCGTGGAAGTCATCTTCGGCTATCCGGGCGGCGCGGTACTCCCGATCTACGATGCGATCTTCAAGCAGAACCGCATCAAGCACATCCTCGTCCGCCACGAGCAGGCCGCGACCCATGCTGCCGAGGGCTATGCGCGTTCGACCGGCAAGCCCGGCGTCGTCCTCGTTACCTCGGGCCCGGGCGCGACCAACGCCGTCACGGGGATCACCGACGCGCTGATGGACTCGATCCCGATGGTCGTGATCACCGGCCAGGTGCCGACCGCACTGATCGGCACCGACGCGTTCCAGGAAGCCGATACCGTCGGCATCACGCGGCACTGCACCAAGCATAATTACCTGGTGAAGGCGCCCGAGACGCTGGGCAGCGTGATCCACGAGGCATTCCATATCGCTACCTCGGGCCGCCCCGGCCCGGTGGTCGTCGACATTCCCAAGGATGTGCAGGTCGCCACGGCGCGCTACGAGGCGCCCGGCCCGATCCAGCACAAAACCTATCGCCCGCAGACCCAGCCCGACGCTGCGAAGATCCAGGAAGCGGTGGACATGCTCGCCGCGGCCGAGCGTCCCGTCTTCTACACCGGCGGCGGGATCATCAATTCGGGGCCCGAGGCGTCGCGGCTGCTGCGCGAGCTGGTCGAGATCACCGGCGCGCCGGTCACGTCGACCTTGATGGGTCTCGGCGCCCTCCCCGCCTCGTCGGACAAGTGGCTCGGCATGCTCGGCATGCACGGCACCTACGAAGCCAATTGGGCGATGAACAAGGCCGATCTGATCATCGCGCTGGGGTCGCGCTTCGACGATCGCGTCACCGGCCGGCTCGACGCCTTCGCGCCGAATAGCCGGAAAGTGCACATCGATATCGACCGGTCGTCGGTGAACAAGAATGTCCGCGTCGACCTGCCGATCATCGCCGATGTCGGCATCGCGTTGCGCGAGATGATCGATTGCTGGAAGACGCGCCAGCATCCCAAGCCAGACCTCACCGAATGGTGGAGCCGGATAGACGGCTGGCGCCAGGCCAAGTGCCTCGATTTCGAGGACAAGGCGGACGTCATCATGCCGCAGCAGGCGATCCGCTCGCTCTACGAAGCGACCAAGGCGCGCGCGCCGATCATCACCACCGAAGTCGGCCAGCACCAGATGTGGGCCGCGCAGCACTTCGGCTTCGAGGATCCCAACAAGTGGCTCACCTCGGGCGGTCTCGGCACGATGGGCTATGGCCTGCCCGCCGCGATCGGCGCGCAACTCGGCAATCCGGACGCGCTGGTGATCGACATCGCCGGCGAGGCGAGCATCCAGATGAACATCCAGGAGCTGGCGACCGCCACCCAATACCGGCTGCCGGTCAAGATCTTCATCCTCAACAACGAATATATGGGGATGGTCCGCCAGTGGCAGGAGCTGACCTATCAGTCGCGCTATTCGGAGAGCTACAGCGATGCGCTCCCGGATTTCGTCAAGCTGGGCGAGGCCTATGGCTGGAAGGGCATCCGCATCGACGCGCGTGGCGAGCTCGAGGACGGCATCCAGGCGATGCTCGACCATGACGGCCCGGTGATCGTCGATTGCCGTGTTGCCAAGCTCACCAACTGCTTCCCGATGATCCCATCGGGCGCCGCCCATACCGAAATGCTGCTCCAGGCCGCCGAAGTCTCCGGCGAAATGGACGACGAAGCCAAGGCACTGGTCTGATCCCATGCACATCAAGGAAGAAAACAAGGAACGGCACACGCTTGCCGTGATCGTCGACAACGAGCCGGGCATCCTCGCCCGGATCGCCGGGCTGTTCACGGCGCGGGGCTACAATATCGAGAGCCTGACCGTCTCGGAGATCACCGAGGACAACCGGATCAGCCGGATCACGATCGTCACTTCGGCGAGCGCCGCGGTGATGGAGCAGATCATCGCGCAGCTCGAGCGGCTGGTGCCGGTGCACAAGGTGACCGACCTCACGGCGTTCGGTCCGCATGTCGAGCGCGAGCTGGCGCTGGTCAAGGTCGCGGGTACCGGCGACCACCGGATCGAGGCGCTGCGCCTCGCCGAGGTCTACCGCGCGCGCGTCGTCGACGCGACCACGAGCAGCTTCGTGTTCGAGGTCACCGGCGGCTCGGAAAAGATCGACAAGTTCGTCGAACTGATGCGCGAGCTGGGGCTGGTCGAAGTCGCCCGCACCGGCGTCGTCGCAATTTCACGGGGCCGCGAGGCCGCCTGATTGAACCACCCGTCACCCTGAACTTGTTTCAGGGCCCATTTCTCCACTGGCGATTAGGTCGCCCGTTGCGCGATGGATGCTGAAACAAGTTCAGCATGACGGAAATTGCTGAAAGGGAAGCTAGCAATGAAAGTCTATTACGATCGCGACGCCGATCTGAACCTGATCTCGGGCAAGAACATCGCCATCCTCGGCTATGGCTCGCAGGGCCATGCCCATGCGCAGAATCTCCGGGATAGCGGCGTCAAGAACGTCGCGATCGCGCTGCGCCCCGGCTCGCCCTCGGCGAAGAAGGCCGAGGATGCCGGCTTCAAGGTGATGTCGAACAAGGAGGCTGCCGGCTGGGCCGACATCCTGATGATCCTCGCCCCCGACGAGCACCAGGCCGCGATCTACGAAACCGATCTCAAGGGCAATCTCAAGCCCGGCGCCGCGCTCGCCTTCGCGCACGGCCTCAACGTCCATTTCGGCCTGATCGAGCCGCCCGCGGACATCGACGTGATCATGATCGCGCCCAAGGGCCCGGGCCACACCGTCCGCTCGGAATATGTCCGCGGCGGCGGCGTGCCCTGCCTGATCGCGATCCATCAGGACGCCAGCGGCAATGCGCATGACGTCGCGCTCGCTTATGCCTCGGGCGTCGGCGGCGGCCGTTCGGGCATCATCGAGACCAACTTCCGCGAGGAATGCGA
The DNA here is from genome assembly GCF_032911445.1 of Sphingomonas sp. HF-S4. Taxonomy (NCBI): domain Bacteria; kingdom Pseudomonadati; phylum Pseudomonadota; class Alphaproteobacteria; order Sphingomonadales; family Sphingomonadaceae; genus Sphingomonas; species Sphingomonas agrestis. The sequence goes on from NZ_JAWJEJ010000001.1 coordinate 2,120,751, forward strand.
GACCGACCTGTTCGGCGAGCAGGCCGTGCTCTGCGGCGGCGCCACGGCGCTGGTCCAGGCCGGGTTCGAGACGCTGGTGGAAGCCGGCTACGCGCCGGAAATGGCCTATTTCGAGTGCCTGCACGAGCTCAAGCTCATCGTCGACCTGATGTACGAGGGCGGCATCGCCAACATGCGCTACTCGATCTCGAACACCGCCGAATATGGCGACATCAAGACCGGCCCGCGCATCATCACCGAAGAGACCAAGAAGGAAATGAAGCGCGTCCTCGCCGACATCCAGTCGGGCCGCTTCGTCAAGGACTTCGTGCTCGACAACCGCGCCGGCCAGCCGGAGCTCAAGGCCAGCCGCATCGCCGCCAAGCGCCACCAGATCGAGGAAGTCGGCAGCGAGCTCCGCGCGATGATGCCGTGGATCGGCGCCAACAAGCTGGTCGACAAGGACAAGAACTGAGGCCAGCGCAGGTCGCTCCCTTCGTCACCCCGGCCTTGTGCCGGGGTGACGGAAGTTAGAGGGTGCAGGCTGACACCGCAGAAAGGCGCGCCGCCTCCTCGACCCTGCGGAAACACTCGGTTTCCAACTTGCCGTTTGACCCGGCGCGCATTTCTGCCGACACCTCGCCTCCCAAACAGGAGGTTTCCATGCGCGTCCGCTATCTCGCCCTTGCCGCCACGCTTGCCGTCGCTGCCCCGCTCGTCGCCCAGCAGGCGATGCAGATCCCGGGCCAGAAGAATGCCGCGCTCGTCACCGCCGGCACCTATACCGCCGATCCCGGCCACTCGCTGGTCGAATGGACCGTCGATCACCTCGGCTTCACCCCCTATTTCGGCATCTTCGGCGACGTCGCGGGCACGCTGACGCTCGATCCCAAGAACCTCTCGGCCGCCCAGGTCGACGTGACGATCCCCGTCTCGAAGGTCACCACTGCCAGCGCCGGGCTCACTGCGCATCTGCTGCGCGCGCCCAAGGAAGCCGGCGGCACCGCCGACTTCTTCGGCGCCGCCCCCGCCGACGCGCGCTTCGTTTCGACCAAGGTCGTCGCCTCGGGCACCACCGCCAAGGTGACCGGCAATCTGACGCTCAACGGGGTTATCAAGCCGGTGACGCTCGACGTCTCCTTCTACGGCGCGGGCAAGGCGCCGCAGCAGATGGGCGGCGGCGAGCAGGTCGGGTTCGAAGCCACGGGTTCGATCAAGCGCAGCGAGTTCAATGTCGGCTATGGCATCCCGATGGTGTCGGACGAAGTGAAGCTCAAGATCGTCGCGGCCTTCCTCAAGAAGTAACGCCTTATACTCCCCTCCCTGCAAGCAGGGAGGGGAATCAAAGCTTCAGAACCCGAAGCGCGCCTTTACCCCATAGAAGCGCGGCATCCCCGGATAGCCGGCGTACGTCCCGGTCTGCTCGGGCACCGCAAAGCCGGTGACATAGTAGAATTCGTTGGTCAGGTTCTCGACGAAGAATTCGAGGCTCTTCGACCGGTCGGCGCTCTGCACGCCGATCCGCGCATTGATCAGCGGATAGCCCTGGTTGTAGAGCGCCGTACGCCCGGTGACCGGGTTGGGACTGCTCGACGGGATGTTGACTTCGCTGTTGTAGCGCATGTCCACATGGACGAGCCCCTTGATGTCGCCGCTGATCGTCGGCGTCCAGGTCGTCGAGACCGCTACGGTATGCTCGGGCTGGTTGTTGAGCTGCAAGCCTTCCTGGCCCTGAAGCGGCGTGCCGGTGAAGTCGTTGCTCTTGTCGTACGTCGCCGAGATATAGCTGTAGCCCAGGCGGAAGGTCAGGTCGCGCACCGGCTGGATGATCGATTCGACCTCGACGCCCTTGCTCACCGTCTTGTCGATGTTCTGGACGACGAAGTTGTTGCCGCTGAAGATCAGCGACTGCAGCCCGTGGAAGGTCTGGTAGAAGCCCGCGATGTTGAAGGTGAAGGCGCGGCCCCAGCGCGTCTTGAGCCCGATCTCGAATGCGTCGACCGTCTCCTTGTCGAACTGGAGGTCCGATCCGCGTGCGGTGTTGGTCGTCGTCCCCGGCGCCGGAATCGCGAAGTACGACTGGTCGAGATTGTACCCGCCCGATTTGTAGCCGCGGTCATAGCCGCCATAGAGCAGCACGTCGGGGGTAATCTTGAACGCCAGCTTGGCGGTCCCGGTCAGCGCGTTCTCCGAACGGTCGTCGGTGTAGTTGCCGTTGACCGAGGTGTTCACCACCGGGTTGCAGCTCAGCAGGAACAGGTTGTTGTACAGCGCCGAACTCGCCCCCTGGTAGAGCGCGCGCAGCGTCGCCGCGCGCGGATCCTGGCTGTAGAAGAAGGCGCAGGCCGCGGTGTTGTTGCTGATCGACGCGTCGAGATCCTTGCTCTCATGATTCCAGCGCGCGCCGAGCGTCAGCGACAGATTGTCCGCCAGGTTGATCACATTGTGCGTGAACAGCGCGAAGGCGTTGGTTTTCACGCGGAAATTATCGGTATTGCCCTGCCCCGCCGCGTTCTGGGTCAGCGGCGTGTTGAGATAGGCGAACAGCGGCGATCCGGGAGGCGCGAGCGTCTGGAGCCGGACATTGCCGACGCCGGGCACCGGGATCAGCGGGTTCTGGAGATAGATGAGCTGGCTCGCCAGCGGCACCGTACCTGCGGGCAGCGCCGGACCGCCCTGGAACGAAGCGGCAAGCTGGCCGAAGGTCGGCACCGTCGAGGTGCCGAAGAACTGAGCGCGCACGCCAAGCCCGCCTTGCGCCGGCGGCGCAGCGATCGCAGCGCCGAGCAGCGTGTCGACATAGCGGTTGGCGTCGTTGCCCAGCCGCACCGTGTCACGCAGCTTGTTGGTCTCGTTGAGGTAGAAGCCGCCGATCAGCCAGTCGAGCTTGCCGTCGAACGCCTTGCCGTTGAACCGCACTTCCTGGGTGAAGTCGGTCATCTCGGTGAGATAGCCGTCGCGATAGGCGCGATCGATCCCGGAGAAATCGATGTCCTGGTTCCGCCGCGCGCGCCAGTCGCGATAAGCAGTGATCGAGGTGAACGACACGTCGCCCAGATCCCAGTTAAGCTCGCCCGAGACGCCCCAATCGCGCACGCGCTCGCTGAAATCGCGATTGGGCGAGATCGCCATGCGGCGCTCGCGCGGCGCACCGGTGTAGAGCCCGTCGAGCCCCTGCGCCGCGGCGATGCCTTCGATTGCCGCCGCGGTCGGCCCGCGGATCACGCTCACCGCGCCGCAGCACTGCTCGTCGGTCTCGTAATAGTCGCCGATCAGCCGGAAAGTGATGTCGCCGGTATCGAGCAGCGCCTGGCCGCGCGCGTACCAGCGATTGACGTCGTTGATCGAACGATCGCTGTTGACGTCCTCGATGTAGCCGTCGCGCTTGCGATAGCCGCCGTCGAGCCGCAGCGCGAGCTGCTCGGAGACCGGCCCGGTCAGCCCGCCGCGCGCTTCGATCGCGTTGTAATTGCCATAAGTGAACTCGCCGAACCCGCCGAATTCGAACTTGGGTTGTGCCGTGACGATCGACAGCGCGCCGGCAGAGGTGTTGCGGCCGAACAGCGTGCCCTGCGGCCCGCGCAGCACTTCGATCCGCTCGAGCTCGGGAAGCTCGGCCACCGCGACGCCCGCACGCGCACGATAGACGCCGTCGATGAACACGCCGACCGCGGGCTCGAAGCCGGGATTGTCGCCCGCGGTGGTGATGCCGCGGATATAGAGCGTGGTGCCCGTCGCCGAGGACTGGCCGGTCGAGGTCTGCACCGAAGGCGCGATCTGCTCGAGCCCGCGAATGTCCTGCACGCCTGAATTGGCGAGCAGCTCGGCGGCCAGCGCGGTCACCGCGACTGGAATGTCCTGCACGGTCTCGTTGCGCCGGGTAGCGGTGACGACGATGTCGTTCGCACCCTGATATTCCTCGGTCTGGGTCTCGTCGCCCGCCCGGGCGGCGGGATCGGCGGTGTCCTGCGCGAAGGCCGGGGTCGCGAGCAGCAGGCTCAGCGCGGTAGCCGCAAGCAGATCGAGCTTCTTCATGGGGTTCGTTCCCTCCTGGATCGTCGCCGGATTATGGTTCGGTGTCGGCGTTGCTTTTATTGCGTTCGAAACTAACGCTGCATTTCTTAGCCCGTCAACGGGGGCAAAGTGCGGAACACCGCGGTTTCCCGTCGTTTTTGGCCAGGCGGGTCGAAGATGCAACAGGTAGGGCACGGCAACATCGCAGTTGCCGTAACGTAAATCGGGTTAAGGCTGGAAGGATACGCAATGGCACAAATTCACGATCCTGCGGAAGACGGCGATCTCGTCGCCGGCCCCGCCAAGATCGCCGTGCCGGAGGAGGTCGCCAACGCGATCCGCACGCTGATTCGCTGGTCTGGCGACGATCCCGACCGCGAGGGGCTGATCGACACGCCGCACCGCGTCGCCCGCGCCTGGAAGGAATATTGCCAGGGCTATGGCGAGGATCCCGCATATCACCTTGGTCGCGTGTTCGAGGAAGTCGGCGGCTATGACGAGATCGTGCTGCTCAAGGACATCCCCTTCCAGTCGCATTGCGAGCATCACATGGCGCCGATCATCGGCAAGGCCTCGATCGCCTATCTTCCCAAGGACCATGTCGTCGGCATCTCCAAGCTCGCGCGCGTGCTCCACGCTTTCGCCCGCCGGCTCCAGGTCCAGGAGCGGCTCACCGCCGAAGTCGCCGACTGCATCTGGAACGGCCTAAAGCCCGTCGGCGTTGCGGTGGTGATCGAGGCGAGCCACGCCTGCATGACCGCGCGCGGCGTCCGCACCCCCGGCGTCGGCATGGTCACCAGCCGGATGATGGGCGTATTCCGCGACGACGAGCGCAGCCGCCAGGAAGTGCTCAAGCTGATGGGGTATTGAGTGGCGGGGTTTTCTCATTCCTCCCCCGGAGGGGGAGGGGGACCAAGCGCAGCTTGGTGGAGGGGTAGTCTCCACAGGCGATGTCGCTCGTGGAGACTACCCCTCCGTCAGCGTCGCTGCCACCCCCCCCTCCGGGGGAGCATTTAGATGCGCGTTCTCGTCACCGGCGGCGCCAAGCGGATCGGCGCGGGTATCTCCCGCCGGCTCGCGCTGCGCGGCCATGCCGTAGCGATCCACCATCACCGCGCTCCCGACGAAGCCGAAACGCTGCGTAGCGCGATCACCGCCGCGGGTGGCACGGCATGCGTGGTCTCGGGCGAACTCGCCGACGCCGGCACCGCCCCCGCGCTGATCGAGGTGGCGCGCGAAGGGCTGGGCGGCGCGATCGACGGCCTCGTCAACAACGCCTCGCAATTCGCCTGGGACGCGCTGCCGCTCACCGACTTCGCGCTGCTCGACCGCCACATGCGCATCAACTGCGGCGCCCCGGTCGCGCTCGCCTCGGCGATGGCCGCGCAGGACGATCTGGAAGCCGGCGCGGTGGTCAATCTGCTCGACCAGAAGCTCGCCAACCTCAACCCCGATTTCCTCACCTACACGCTGAGCAAGGCCGCGCTCGCCACCGCCACCGAATTGCTCGCCCGCGGCCTCGCCCCACGCATCCGGGTCAATGCCGTCTCGCCCGGCCTCACCCTCCCCAGCCTCGACCAGAGCCCCGAGGAATTCGCGCAGCACGCCCGCCAGAACCTGCTCCAGCAGCCCGTCGCGCTCGACGACATCGCCGCTAGCGTCGAGTATCTGCTCGTCACGCGCAGCATCACCGGGCAGAATGTCTTCGTCGATTGCGGCCAGCGCTTCCTGCCGCGCGACGGCGACGTGATGTTCGAAGGCCGCGAGCGCCCCGATGCCTGACTACGCCATCCACCTCGAAGGGCTCGAAGTCGCGATGGGCCTCGGCATCCACGAAGTGGAGCGCGCCGCCCCGCAGCGCGTGGTGCTCGATGTCGCGATGACCTGCCACTACGACGACGCGCCGCGTGACCGCATCGAAGACGTTGTCGATTACGACTTCCTTCGCGAACAGATCCGCACGCTCGCCGCCTCGCGCCACTTCGAGCTTCAGGAAGTGCTGTGCGACCACGTCGCCGCACTCGCCCTTGCCGACCCGCGCGTGACGCAGGTCCGCGTCCGCTCGATGAAGCTAGACATCTATCCCGACGCCAAAATCGGCTGCGAGATCATCCGCCGCCGCTGACAGGAGAGCTGCCATGACCGACACCGTAACCGGGCTCGAGCTGCGCTCGACCATTTCCAGCGACGCGAAGCTCACGCTCTCGCTCGAGCCCGTGACGCTTTCCCCGCCTGGCCCCGACGAACTGATCGTTCGCGTCGAAGCCGCTCCGATCAATCCGTCCGATCTGTTCCTGCTGCTCGGACCGGCGGATCTTTCCACGCTGCAGGCGGGTGGGACGGCGGAGCGCCCGACCCTGACCGCTGACGTGCCGCAGGGCCGGCTTGCCGGACTGAAGACCCGGCTCGACCAGTCGATGGCGGTCGGCAACGAGGGTGCCGGCACCGTCGTCGCCGCGGGCGAGAACGTGGCGGAACTGCTCGGCAAGCGCGTGGGCATGATCGGCGGGGCGATGTTCACGCAATATCGAAAGATCGCCGCACGGGACTGCATCCCGCTCCCCGACGGCGCGAGCGCGGCCGACGGCGCGTCGATGTTCGTCAATCCGCTGACCGCGCTCGCCTTCGTCGAGACGCTCAAGATCGAGGGGCATAAGGCGCTGGTCCATACCGCCGCCGCGTCGAACCTCGGCCAGATGCTCAACCGTATCTGCATCGCCGACGGCATTCCGCTGGTGAACATCGTCCGCAGCGAGGCGCAGGCCGCGATCCTGCGCGAGATCGGCGCGAAATACATTGTCGACAGCACCGCCGAGGACTTCCGCGAGAAGCTCACCGACGCGATCGCCGAGACCGGTGCCACCCTCGCCTTCGACGCGATCGGCGGCGGCAAGCTTGCCAACACGATCCTTCACGCGATGGAAGCCGCGGCCAACCGCACCGCGACCGAATATAGCCGCTACGGCTCGTCGACCTTCAAGCAGGTCTATATCTACGGCGCGCTCGATCTGGGGCCGACCGAGCTCGATCGCGGCTATGGCTTCGCCTGGGGCGTCAGCGGCTTCCTGCTCACGCCGTTCCTGATCAAGCTCGGCATGGAGGGCAATCTGCGTCTCCGCGCCCGCGTCGCGGCCGAGCTGACCACCACCTTCGCGAGCAACTACACCGCGACGATCTCGCTCGCCGACGTGCTCAAGCCCGATGTCGTAGCCGCCTATGCCAAGAAGGCCACCGGCGAGAAATACCTGATCGACCCGGCGCGCTAGCCCAGCGCGGCAAGCACGAACGCGACCCGCGCCTCGACATCGACCTTTGGCAGGACGAGGGTTTCGTAGCCGAACGCTGGGTAGGCCCGGGCAAGCCGGTCATACTCTGCTTCGGCGCTCGTCAGGTCGTGCCGCCGTTCCTCGTCTTTCACCCATATCTCGGGCCAGGGTGGCGCGAGGAACACCTTTCGATGATAGCGATGCGCGTCCGCCATCGGCGCGGCGACGGCCTCGCCGGTCGCATGCTCGAGCGCAATCGCCGCATCGATCAGGCCGCGATCGAAGAATATCGGGCCCGGCATCGCTTCGGCGGCCGCACGGTCGGCGATCGCCATCGCGACCGCCCGCCGCGCAAATGCCGCAAGATCGACCCACGGAAGCGCGAGCCCGTCCCCGGCAAGTTCCTCGCGCACGATCCGGCGCCCTGGCTCCTCGATGGTCGAGAAGCCTCGCTTTGCCAGAGCCTCGATCAAGGTCGATTTGCCGCCACCCGAACAACCGGAGACGACGACAAAGCGGCTCACCTGTTCAGCCCGCCCGGTTCGCCGCGCTGAGCACCGCGCGCACCGATGCGGTGGCGATATCGGCGTCGATCCCCACGCCGAACACGGTGCGCCCGTCATCGGTGCGGCATTCGACATAGGCGGCGGCCTGGGCGTCGGCGCCGTGCCCGATCGCGTGCTCGCTATAATCGACCACGTCGAGGCTCGGCCCGGTCGTCCCGGCGAGTGCGTCGATCACCCCCGAGATCAGCCCGTTGCCGCGCCCCGAGATCGACCGCTCGACGCCATCGACGGCGATCCGCCCGACGAACACCCGGCTCCCCGCGGCGCCGGTCTCCTCGTAATCGACCAGCGCGATGCGGTCGCCTTCTCCCGGCAGGTACACCGCCTCGAACTTCGCGCGAATATCGGCGGCATTGAGCTCGCGGCTGGTCTCGTCGGCCAGTTGCTGGACATGCTTCGAGAAGTCTGCCTGCATCCGCTTGGGCAGCTTGAGCCCGCGATCCTGCTCGAGCACCCAGGCGACACCGCCCTTGCCCGACTGCGAATTGACTCGGATCACCGCCTCGTAATCGCGCCCCAGATCCTTGGGGTCGATCGGCAGATAGGGCACGTTCCAATATTCGTCGTTGCGCGCCTCCTGCGCCGCAAACCCCTTCTTGATCGCGTCCTGGTGGCTGCCCGAGAAGGCGGTGAACACCAGGTCGCCGGCATAGGGCGTGCGCGGGTGCACCGGGATGTTGGTGCAATAGTTCACCGTGTTGACGATTTCGTCGATGTCCGAAAGATCGAGCCCCGGGCTGATCCCCTGCGTGTACAGGTTGAGCGCGACGGTCACCAGGTCGCAATTGCCGGTGCGCTCGCCATTGCCGAGCAGGCAGCCCTCGACGCGGTCGGCCCCCGCCATCAGCCCGAGCTCGGCCGCCGCCACCCCGGTGCCGCGATCATTGTGGGTGTGCAGGCTGATGACGACGCTGTCGCGGTTCCGGATGTTGCGGCAGAACCATTCAATCTGGTCGGCATAGATGTTGGGCGTCGCCGCCTCGACCGTCGCGGGCAGATTGAGGATCAGCGGCCGCTCGGGCGTCGGGCGCAGGATATCCATCACCGCCTCGCACACCTCGACCGAGAAATCGAGCTCGGCGGTCGAGAAGGTCTCGGGCGAATATTCGAAATGCCAGTCGGTGTCGGGCTGCTTGGCCGCCTCGTCGCGCAGCACCTTGGCGCCCGCCACTGCGATCTCGCGCACTTCGTCGCGCGACATCCGGAACACCACTTCGCGCCACGCCGGCGATACGGCGTTGTAGAGGTGGACGATGGCGCGCTTGGCGCCCTTCAGCGACTGGAAGCTGGTCTCGATCAGGTCCTGGCGCGATTGGGTGAGCACCTGGACGGTGACGTCGTCGGGAATGCGGCCCTCGCGGACCAGCCCCGAGATGAAGTCGAACTCGGTCGCCCCTGCGCTCGGGAAGCCGACTTCGATCTCCTTGATCCCTACCTTGCACAACAGGTCGAAGAAGCGCTGCTTCTTCTCGCTGTCCATCGGGTCGATCAGCGCCTGGTTGCCGTCGCGCATGTCGGTGGAGAGCCAGCGCGGCGGCCGGGTGATCGTCTTCGAGGGCCATTGCCGATCGGGCAGGTCGACCTGGGGAAAGGGACGGTATTTGACGCTCGGATCGCGCAACATGGGTAGCCTCTCAAGGGAGTCGCGGCCGCGCCGTAGCGCGAGCCCGTTCAAGCTGGAAGTCTTGCCCTTAGGGACGTGCGCGTGACGCGATCGGCCCCTAAGGGCGGATAAGTCGCAGAAGGCACAGCGCGTCGGTCACGGCGCGATAATGGCGCGGCCTACGGGGCTTGTCCACCACATCAAGAAAATCCTCATATTTGATCGGCATAGCCGATGCCACTGCGCGCACACCCAAGGATTTGGCATGCTTCAGCTCGTCTATGTCAGCAGCGTCAGCCCCAATGCCGGGCCGATCGATGCGGCCGCGATCCTCGCCGCATCGCGCGCCAACAACGCCCGCGACGGCATCACCGGCCTGCTCTATTCAGACAGCGCCCGCTTCCTCCAGGCGCTGGAGGGACCGGCCGAGCAGGTCGAGGCGGCGTTCGAGCGCATCCGCCGGGACCCGCGCCACCGCGCGATCGTCCTGCTCTCGCGCCGCACGATCGAGGCGCGCGAGTTCGGCGAGTGGTCGATGGCGCACCGCACCGCCGGCACCGATGCCGAACGCTTCATCGCGCGCATCGGCGAACTCGCCGCCGATGCCGCCGCCGACGTCCGCGCCACGTTCGAGGGCTTCGCCAAGGTACGTCGCGCGGCCTGACGCCTATTCGTCCGCGTTGTCGCTCACGACGGCGTCGGCGACATTCTCCTCGACGGGCGCGCTGTCGTTCGCAGCCTCGGGGGTCGCCTCGGGCTCCGGGGTCTCGCTCGCCTTGGGGCTGGGCGTGGCGACGATCTCGGCCATCGGGGGGGCGTCCGAATAATTGGTGCCCGTGGTGCCGCCACCGCCGCATCCGCTCAAGCCCACTACCCCGACCAACAGCAGCAACCGCATCGTTTCCCTCCCACGAAGAGGGAGTGCGATAGCACGCCGCCCTCCCCGCCGCACGGCAAAAGCCGGCGCGCGGAGGCGCTATGCCGCGCTTTCCGCCGAGGCGGCGCACGAACACGACGAAGTGTTGCGCAGGGGCAACCATCCGCGTCCAGCCGCGCTTACACCTTGCAAACCAAGGAGAAATTGCATGGCGCAAGGGCTGAAACGCGGCGATCGGGTCACCTGGAAATCGCACGGCGGCACTGCGCATGGCAAAGTGCTCTCTAGACAGACGCGCGATACCACGATCAAAGGGCATCAGGTCCGTGCATCCGAGCACGAACCACAGTACATCGTCGAGAGCGACAACGGCGGGAAGGCTTCGCACAAGCCGGCGGCGCTGACGAGGGAATAGCCCGGAAACGGGTGCGAACAGGAGAAGACAGAATGGCCGAGACTAAAGCACGCGGTGGCATCGCCAAGCCGGTAACGCCTTCGCCGGAGCTGGCCGCGATCGTCGGCACCGCCGACCTGCCCCGCAGCGAGATCGTCAGCAAGATGTGGGAATACATCAAGAAGAACAACCTCCAGAACCCTGAAAACAAGCGGGAAATTCTGGCGGACGCGAAGCTGAAGCCGATCTTCGGCGCGGACAAGGTGACGATGTTCGAGATGAACAAGCACATCTCCAAGCACGTCAAGTAAGGTCGCTGCCGGCACCCGCCGGCGCACCGTACGAACAGCAGCGGGGCGGGTCTCTAAAGAGGCGCGCCCCGTTCGCGTTTCAGTCGCCCGGATCGCCCACCGATCGGATGGTGATGAACAGCGTCCGCCCCACATGCGAGCGATCAGTCCCCGACTCGTCGAGCGTGAAGGCGAGCCCCGATCCCCGCACGATCGTCTTCTCCGGCGCCCAGCGGTCGCGCTTTTCCACAGAAATCTTGGCGTCGGGCAGGCACGCGGCGATCTGCGCGGCGACGCCCGCCTCGGTGATCTCGCTGGGCAACAGGCTGCGCTTGCAGAGATAGACCCGCGGATAGCCGTTGCAGCCCGCCGGACCGAGCAGCCCCGGCGCGAACTTTGCAGCACTCAGGCTGGCGAACGGCACTTCCTCGCGCGCGCCCTCGGCCAGCCGCGCGATGTCGGCGCAGATCGGATCGGCAGCCTGCGCGATCAGCGCAACGGCAAGCAGCATTTGCATCGGTGCGTCTCCCCTGTCTGGTCACAGCCTCGCGCAACTGGCATTGCGCATGGCTGAACAGGAGATCCCCATGTCCGAGCGTTTCGAACGCCACCGCCAGCCCTGGCGCACCGACGAAGTCCAGAAGCTGCATACCCTCGCCAAGAAGGGCATGGCACTGAAGGCGATCGCCAAGGCGCTCACCCGCAGTGAGGAATCGGTCAAGGAACGCGCCAAGGCCGACGGGCTGAGCATCGCCAAGCTGCGCTGAGCGGGTTGCGCGCTCCAGACAGGTTCATCGCTGGAACGGGATAGCCGGCAGGCGAATGCTTTCGACCGTCACTGGCCGGTTGCCGAGGAAGGCGCGTAGCACTGGCTGGATCGCGGTTTCGCCGAACATGTCGAACTGGTGCGCTCCGTTCTCGATAACCACAACCTTCGCATTCGGCAGGCCGAGCGCAATTTCGCGTGCATTCTCTACGGGCGTGCGCGCATCCAGGTCGCCCACTAGGATGAGCGCGGGCACATCGCTGCGTACCGGCATGCGATAGTCGGCGCCAAGGTCGGCGTCGGGCCAGGCGGTATGCAATTCCATGGTTGGAAAATTCATCGCACTGCCCAGAAGTGCCGCTTTTGCTTCGCGTCGGATACGCTCTACGCGGGACGGACTGGCATAGGATGCGACATCCATCATTTGCTTCATCGCCGATCCGAGACGCCACGTACGCGACGAAAGGAGGAGCGGGCCGACCCGGCTGAAATCACCGGCGGCCATTTCGCGGTACGCTATCGGCAGCGTGGCCAATGCCCGAGGGTCGCCGAGCGCTTGCGCAGTCAGCCGTTGCAAGTCGAACGCGCCGACCGTGATGCGCTGCTCCGCCCCGTTTGGCTGCGCCACCGTCAGCAGGACCGGGCGGCGACGGAGGCGATCGAGGACGGTCCGCATGACGTCGGGCAATTCGGGAGCGCTTGCGCGTTCGCCGATGCGGCGGATTACCGCATCGGTCTGAGACGGGAGCTTAAGCGTATGGTCGGGCCCCTCTGGACCAACCAGGATCAGCCGCGCGATGCCTTCCGGATGGCGCCGCACCGTCGCGAGTGCGAGGTGCGAGCCATAGCTTCGGCCCCACAGGCTGATCCTGGCATAGCCCAGCGCGCGCCGGACAGCATCGACATCGTCAGCGCTCTCGATACTGTTATATGCCGCAAGGTTGACGCCGCTATCGACAAAAAGCCGTCTCGCGCGGCGCGCGGCAGCCTCGATCGGCGGCAGCCATGCCTCGATCGAGCCAGCTACCTCAAACGGCAGCATGATGGGGTCCGGCAATGCGAGGTTGGGCTGCGATCGGCCGGTGCCGCGCTGATCGAAGCTGACCACGTCTCCGCCCATCAGATCCAGCAACGCAGCGGCACGCGCCGCAGGCAAGCCCGACAATAATCGCGTGCCGGAATCGCCCGGGCCGCCCGCTAGCAGCATGTTGGCCACCCCCTGCCCCGCCCCTGCCCAGCGAATCCGGACCACCGCCAGACGGATCTGCCGGGGTCGCGGCGCGGCATCTGCACGGCGCTCCGGAACGCTGACGAACCCCGTGGTGATTTCCATCGTCCGCCCATCGGGAGCGGCCCGGGGTCGCGCCTGGATCTGCTCGAGGACCGGGTCAGTGCTCTGCGCCTTGATGGGGCCGGCAGCCAGTATCGCGAGGATTGCGCATACGGCTTTCGCCAGTGTCCGCGCCGTCATCGAACAGCTCCGGCACGCAGGGCCTCGAGCATGCGCTTGTTATTCATCAAATCCGCGAGGCGTGCCCTGGATTGCAGAAGCACGAGCGTGGAGACCCCGATCAGCCCTAGCCCCAAGCTGCCGGCAGCCCACCCCGCAGGGGACTGGGTCACTGCGGCGATTGCGAACGCACCGGTCGTGAAGATCGTCGTGAATGCCAGTGCCAGCCAGCCGGCGACGACCCGCTGGCGAGCGAACAGCACCCGGCGCGCGGTGAGCACCCAGGCCGCATATCCCGACCACAGGCCGCCGATTGCCGCGAGCACGGCGAAAGCGGTGCGCGTGCGCAACGGCAAGTCGGGCTCGGTTAGCCATAGCGAGACCAGGACGATCGTCATGGCAAGCGCCGCCGCCAGCAGGGCTCCGTGAGCGATGCGCGGCCATAGCGACAGCTGCGCCGCCGCGATCCGGCGTACGATCTCGGCATGATCGGCATCTCGAGTAGCGTTCACAGCGTGTCTCCCATTTCCAGTTCACGGCGCAGCAACCGCCGCGCACGATGCAGACGCGATTTGACGGTACCGGCGGGGACCGCCAGCGCCGCCGCGGTTTCCTCGATCGTCAGTTCGTGCAGGTAGAAGAGCGTCAGTATTTCGCGCTCGACAGGCGGGAGCCGTTCAAGCCCCGCCTCCATGCGTTCGATATCGTCCTGTTCGTCGAAGGATTCGTCCTCCTCCGGCAGGTCGAGATCGTGGACCGGTGACGGCGCCTTGTATCGGCGCCGCAGCGCATCGATGGAGGCGCGGTGCGCGATACCGAAAAGCCACGCGCGAAAACATCGAGGCTCTTTCAGTCGGTCGATGCCCCGCAACACCCGGACCCAGATTTCCTGCGAAAGCTCCGCCGCCGCCTCGGAATCCTCGCTAACTCGGCGGGCATAGCCGGCGACCGGGCCCGCCCATCGCACGATCAGCGCTTCGAACGCGTCGCGCTCGCCCAATTGGCAGCGAACGACGAGCAACGCGTCCTCGATCTGCATTTCTTCGCTCGCGCCTGTTTGCGGCATTGGTTCGCCCGTCCTTTCCCTTCTGTAGTCGCGGGCCTGCCCGAAAGGTTCACGGCAGCCGCCACATGTCAGCCGGCTGCAGTCCCGGAGAGAAGCCGAAATTCACCAAGGGGTGACGAACCCCGCCCCCGCGGCTAACGCGCCAGCATGCCTCAGTACGACGCGATCATCCTCGGCGCAGGCGCCGCCGGCCTGATGTGTGCCGCTGTCGCCGGGCAACGCGGGCGGCGCGTGCTGCTGCTCGATCACGCCGATCGGGTCGGCAAGAAGATCCTCATCTCCGGCGGCGGGCGGTGCAATTTCACCAATATTCACACCGCGCCCGATCGCTACCTTTCGGCCAACCCGCATTTCGCCAAGTCGGCGCTCGGCCGCTACACTGCGCAGGACTTTCTCGACCTCGTCGAGCGCCACGGCATAGCCTGGCACGAAAAGACGCTGGGCCAGCTGTTCTGCGACGGCTCGGCGCGCCAGATCGTCGACATGCTGCTCGACGAGTGCGCACGCGGCGAGGTGACGATCGGCACCGGCCACAGCATCGGCGCGATCGATCATGCCGATGGCGTGTATCGGGTCGGCGACGACACGGCCCCCGCTCTGGTCATCGCCACCGGCGGGCCGTCGATCCCCAAGATGGGCGCCACCAGCTTCGCCTATGACCTCGCCCGCCGCTTCGGATTGAAGGTGGTGGAGCCCCGCCCCGCGCTCGTCCCGCTCACCTTGCCCCCCGACCAGGCGCTGTTCCGCGAACTCTCAGGCGTATCGACCGACGTGGTCGCGCGTGCTGGCAAGGCCGCCTTCCCCGAAGCGGCGCTGTTCACCCATCGCGGCCTCTCGGGCCCCGCGATTCTCCAGGTGTCGAGCTATTGGCGCCACGGCGAACCGATCGCGATCGACTTCCTTCCCGGCCGAAACCCTGCCTGGCTCATCGAGGCCAAGCGCGCCCGCCCGCGCACCACGCTGCGCAAGTTGCTCGGTGAAGCGCTGCCCGATCGCCTTGCCGAAACGCTCGCCGAGCAGCTTGCCCTCCCCGGCGACATCGCCAACCTTGCCGATCGCAAGCTCCACGAGGCCGCACGCCGCCTCGCCGGCTGGACCTTCCTCCCGAACGGCACCGAAGGTTTCGCCAAGGCCGAAGTCACGATCGGCGGGATCAGCACCGCCGATCTCTCCTCGCAGACGATGGCGGCCCGGAAGGTGCCCGGCCTCTACGCGATCGGCGAGGCGGTCGACGTCACCGGCTGGCTCGGCGGCTATAACTTCCAATGGGCCTGGGCCAGCGGCTGGGCAGCCGCACAGGTTCTTTGAAATCAGAAGGAAACATTTGATTTACCGTCCGGCAACGCTTCAGCAACATGAATTTGATCGGTCGTCCTGCCGGCATAATGTTTCATAAAGCACGCTCTGCCGCGCTTTCCCTAGCGTCTTCGCGCCCCGCAGGATTCCCACTCGTAAAAACCCTTATTGATTTTTTTGCGGCATCGAATGTTTCCGCCGCATGTCCTCTACAAAGGATCAAAGGTTCCGCGCACGTAAAGTGCTGGAGCCGGCTCCTCGGGTCGAACCTCCGCCGGAGCCAATCCAAGGAGGACGCATTTTGAACATCGATTGGTTCAGGGCCACCGCGCCCATTCGCCTCAAGCTGCAGGTGGCGCGCAACGCAATCCTCGCCGCGATGGTCGCGATCGCGCTCGTCGCGCTGTTCGCCCCCACCCTCGTTGCGGCCCCGCTCGTCGCGCTGATCATCGTCGGCTCGGCGATCCAGCTGGTGCGCTACAGCGCCGCGATCGCCGATCCCTATGTGTCGACCGTGGTGCGCATGGAAGGTCTTGCCGCGGGCGACCTGACCACGCCGATCGAATTCACCGACTATAAGGATTGCGTCGGCCGGATGACCCAGGCGATGCTCGCCTTCCGCGACGCCGCGGTCGAGCAGAACCGCCTGTCCGCCGAACAACAGGTCGCGGTCAGCCGCCTGGGCACCAGCCTCGAGCGCATGACCCATGGGGACCTTACCGCCGAGATCGGCAACGACTTCCCCGCCAGCTATGCCGAGCTGCGCACCAACTTCAACGAAGCACTTGCCTCGCTTCGCACGCTGATCGGCTCGGTTATGGAAAGCGCTGCGTCGATCCAGACCGGCTCGGGCGAGATCGCCCAAGCGTCGGAAGACCTTGCCCGCCGCACCGAAGCCAATGCCGCGAGCCTCGAGGAGACGTCGGCAGCGGTGACCCAGATGGACGGCCGCCTCAAGGCCACTGCCGCCTCGGCCGGCCGCACCGTCGAGCGCGCCGATGATGCCATCGCCACGGTCTCGGGCGGCCGCGCGGTCGCCGACGACGCGGTGCAGGCGATGAGCCGCGTCGCCGACGGCGCCAAGGGCATCGACAGCGTCATCGAGGGCCTCGACAAGATCGCCTTCCAGACCCGCGTCCTCGCGATGAACGCGGCAGTCGAAGCCGGCCGGGCGGGTGAAGCGGGCCGCGGCTTCGCGGTCGTCGCCGACTTGGTCTCCGCGCTTGCGATGCGCTCGGAAGAAGAAGCCGCCCGCGCCCGCGACCAGCTGACCGCCACCCAGACCGACATCGTCGCGGCGGTAGAGATGGTCCAGAAGGTCGATCACGCGCTCGCCGATATCGCCGGCGACGTCGGCGAGGTCCATGGCCTGCTCGGGCAGATGGCGGCCGACAACCAGGCGCAGTCGACCGCGATCACCGAGATCAGCGTCGCAATCGGCACGATGGACCAGTCGACCCAGCAGAACGCCGCGATGGTCGAGGAAACCTCGGCTGCCGCGCGCAACCTCTCGGGCGAAGTCGCCGCGCTCGCCGATCAGGCTGCCCGGTTCGATGTCGGCAACGGCACCGCGCCGCGGTCCTCCCGCGCCAAGGCGCGCTTCGATGGCCCGGTCAAGCCGCTCCCCGCCGCCGCGGTCTCCGCCCTCAGGCGCAGCCCCGCCGGCGACGACTGGGCGTCGTTCTGACCCTCAGGAGGCGCCGCACCCCGCGGCGCCTCCTATCGGCCCAATCCCTGCGTCCGCTTCGCCGCGATCGCGCTGCGCAGCGCCTCGGTCCGCCCGCGCAGCATCGCCGTCTCGGCATCCGAATAGCCGCCGCGCGCATATCGCGAGCTCACTGCCTCGATCCGCAAGCCTTCGCGTCGCAGCGCCCGCGCCTCGCGCCGGCTGAGCTGCCCCGCCTCGCGCGCATCGTGGATATCGTCGCGCAGCCCGCCTAGCTCGCGCCCGATCGCCACCCGCTGGGTCCGCGCGGCATCCCCCGGCACATCGGCGAGGATGTCCCCGCGGAACGACGGACTGCCCGAAAGCCCGCGCATCGATCCGGAGATCTGCGCCGACGCTGGCGCCGCAAAAACCACGAGAACCCCTGTTCCGATCGCAAGCCAGCGCATGCCCATCTCCCTGCAACGCCCCAGCCTCCCTTGCCTCCACTGAACCGCGCCTTAACCCGCCCGCCTCCGTACTTGCCGCAATCAGCCCCGAATTCACTTGCCCTCGGGCCCCGGCGCGCCCATGTGGCCGGCTCCATGGAATTCCAGAACCTCCCCGCGCTTCTCGCCGAAGCGCTCGCCGCGCGTGAATATTCCGCGCCCACCCCTGTCCAGGCCGCCGTCATCCAGGACGAAGCCAAGGGCCGCGACCTCATCGTCTCCGCGCAGACCGGCTCGGGCAAGACCGTCGCCTTCGGCCTTGCCATGGCCGACGACCTGATCGGCGAGGACGGCCGCGTCGTCCCCAGCCGCGAGCCGCTCGCCCTGATCATCGCCCCCACCCGCGAACTCGCGCTCCAGGTCAGCCGCGAGCTGATCTGGCTCTACGGCCCCACCGGCGCGCGCATCGCCACCTGCGTCGGGGGCATGGACGCCTCGAAGGAACGCCGCCAGCTCAACCACGGCGCGCACATCGTCGTCGGCACCCCCGGCCGCCTGCGCGACCATCTCGAACGCGGCGCGCTCGACCTCTCCGCACTCCGCGCCGCGGTGCTCGACGAAGCCGACGAGATGCTCGACATGGGCTTCCGCGACGATCTCGAGCACATCCTCGACGCCACCCCCAACGAGCGCCGCACCCTCCTCTTCTCCGCGACGATGCCCAAGCCGATCGTCGCGCTCGCCCGCCGCTACCAGACCGACGCGCTGCGCATCTCGACCGTCGGCGAGGATCGCGGCCATGGCGACATCGCCTATCAGGCCGTTACCATCTCGCCCTCGGACACCGAGCACGCGGTGATCAACCTGCTCCGCTTCCACGAGGCCGAGACCGCGATCCTGTTCTGCGCCACCCGCGACAATGTCCGCCATCTCCACGCCACCCTGGTCGAGCGCGGCTTCTCCGCCGTCGCGCTCTCGGGCGAGCATAGCCAGTCCGAGCGCAACCACGCGCTCCAGGCGCTGCGCGACCGCCGTGCCCGCGTCTGCGTCGCCACCGACGTCGCCGCGCGCGGCATCGATCTGCCCACGCTCAGCCTCGTCATCCATGTCGAGCTGCCCCGCGACGCCGAGGCGCTCCAGCACCGTTCGGGCCGCACCGGCCGCGCCGGCAAGAAGGGCACCGCCGTCCTCCTGGTCCCCTATCCGCGCCGCCGCCGCGTCGAGATGATGCTCAAGGGCGCGCGGATCAACGCCGAGTGGATCGAGGCGCCGACCCCCGAGGCGATCCGCGCCAACGATCGCGAGCGCCTGCTCGCCGCCCTCCTCGCCCCCGTCGAGACCGACGAAGAGGACGCCGCCCTCGCCGAGCGCCTGCTCGCCGAGAAGACGCCGCAGGAGATCGCCGCCGCGCTCGTCCATGCCCATCGCGCCGCGATGCCGCAGCCCGAAGAGATGATCGAGCAGACGCCCGACGGCCGCCGCGCCGCGCAGCAGGAGCGCCACCGCCCCGGCTTCGACGACATCGCCTGGTTCCACATGGATATCGGCCGCCGCCAGAACGCCGATCCGCGCTGGATCCTGCCGCTGATCTGCCGCCGCGGCCACATCACCAAGAACGAGATCGGCGCGATCCGCATCGGCCCCAACGAGACCTTCTTCCAGGTCCCCAGCGCCATCGCATCCAAGTTCGCCGCCGCGATCGCCCGCACGCACGAAGGCGACGAGGACGTCAATATCGAGCCCTCGCGCGACGGCCCGCCCCAGCACGGCGGCGGTGGTGGCGGCGGCGCCCCGCGCCACGGCGGCGGACGCCCCTCGCACCACAGCGGCCCGCGTCCGCAGGGCGGCGACGACCGCCCCCGCCGCCGCCAGGACCCCAGCCGCCCGGCCGGCCCCTACAAGGCCAAGCCCCACCGCAAGGGCCCGCCGCAGCGCTGAAGGCCGGCCCGCGCGCCTCCTCTCAACGTGGACAAAGCCTCCCAATTCCTCCCCCGGAGGGGGAGGGGGACCGCGAAGCGGTGGAGGGGTGGTCTCCACAAGCGACGTCGCCCGCGGAGAATACCCCTCCGTCAGCCTGCGGCTGCCACCTCGCCCTCCGGGGGAGGACCAAGTACCGCCCCCTCCAGTGCTCCTGCGAAAGCAGGAGCCCAGAGGCACCGGGCAATTCGCGTATGGCCCTGGGCTCCTGCCTTCGCAGGAGCACGGCACCGAAGCCCGCCCGCGGACCCGAAGGAGAACCCATGCCCACCCCCCGCATCCTCGTCGACGCCGACGCCTGCCCGGTAAAGGAAGAGATCTACAAGGTCGCCTGGCGCCACGAAGTCCCGGTGGTGGTGGTGAGCAACCAGCACCTGCGCATTCCCGCGCACCCGCTCCTCACCCGCCAGGTCGTGAGCGACGCCTTCGACGCCGCCGACGACTGGATCGCCGAGCAGTCCGCCCCCGGTGCGATCGTGATCACCGCCGACATCCTCCTCGCCGACCGCGCGCTAAAGGCCGGCGCCCGCGTCCTCTCCCCCACCGGCAAGCCCTTCACCACCAGCTCGATCGGCAGCGCCATCGCCGTCCGCGCAATTATGGCGGACCTGCGCGCGGGCGGGGACCAGCTGGGCGGGCCCAAGCCGTTCGCGACGGCGGACAGGTCGCGGTTCTTGCAGGCGCTGGATGCGGCGGTGGTGGCAGTTAAGCAGGGTCGGTAGCGCTCGCCTGCTTCCCGCGTCGCAGTTCGTCGATGATATCCTCCATCTCGAACAGCATCGCGCACCCCGCCCGAATCCCGTCGAGATCGTCGTCCGAGGTCTCGCCGAAATGCGCCTTCGCGTGCGCAGCCAACGCAATGAGCTTCGCATAGCGCTCTTCACCAAGCTTCTTGCGGATAACGCCGAAGCCTTCGGTGAGGGCGTGAAACTCGGTAGCGATGTTCTGTCCCAGAAAATAACCTGAGCTGTCGATGAACCTCGGTGCGCTGAGTATCATCGAGCCGATCTGGTCTCGGATTTCACCTGGGGTCTGCGGAATATAAGGCTGGTAAGGTCGCATCGCTGCTACCTCCGCGGACGCGTTATGGCGTAGGAACCACCAGCCTCGGTCGGCCGTACGATGATGACTATGTCAGGCTGAAAGTCGCTGGCGAAGAAACCTCTTATCTGCTTCATTCCAGATGTCTTTCGAGCAAGCGTTGCGTCGAACGCGACGTTCCCCACACGGGAATCGGGAATAGTGTAGGTCCTATCCGACTCACCAGTCTGATATTCTCGCCCAACCACCCGCACGGGGTGGCGCGGATTACTGGTGATCGCAGGGAAACTGTAAAGCTGCCGCAGCTGTTTTCGAACCTGAATATCTATGAAGTTTCCCAAGGCCTCCTGATCCGACAATCTTCCCCTCAGACGCCCCTCTCTCAATGCTTTGAGACCCTGCCTATAAGCCTCATCGACCCTTCTCTGCAGAAATCGGAACGTTTCCACTTGAAGCGGCCTGGGATCGCCGCGCAGGTTATAAAATGCGCGCGCTCGGTCCATCCGCAAGCCATCCAGATAGTTCATCCGACCTTCGAAGGTGGTCGGAAAACTTTCATACACGACATATTTAGGATCTATGCTTTTCGTCTGCGCTATGATCGTCGCAGCAAACTTCTGCGTTAAAGCAACCGTGAGATCATGGGCGGGCTGCTTTGGCCCGAAAAAATGGTCGAACGGAGCTAGAACTGCGCCCCCTACGGCGCCACGCCAGGTCGGAAATACCCGGTGAAGCGTCATAGGATCCTGAAAAGCTTCACTATTGCTCCCGCCTCTCCCGGCGGCGCCCCTTGTCGTCGGACCACCCGGCCGGACCGCGGCATAGCCTCGAAGAGATACGATGACATCAGTCAGCGACCTTGGCCCTCCGGGTGCAAAAGTGAACTGTCCGTTTCGCGGATCGTGATAGGGATTGAATTTGACTTCGACGCCATCTGCCAGCGCCCTCCGGCCCGTTCGCAGATACAATCGAAACGCGGATCGCGTCGGGCTATCGAAACCTAGGGCCGGTCCTTGCATGCTCTGCCCTCCACATCCGGAACAGATCAAGAACAATCCTACAAGTCAAGGATATTCAAGCGGCGACCCGGCGCGACGCGCATCCACTTGCAAATGGAGGATTTCGTCTGCTCGCCTCGGGGCGGGCATTGCTGGCGTGCTCTTTGAGATTATCGGATCAAATACCGATAGACGTGCGGAAAACGCGCAAGGGCCCGAGGCGCGGTTGCGCACCCCAGCTGACGCCTAATCTACGAGCTTGACCGCGAAATAGCCGACCGTCCCGCCGCTGGCTGACGGCACCATCGCGACCATCACGCCGCTGCCGTCCTTGGCGCGCCAGGCCTGCGCCAGCTTCTTGCCCGGATCGGCACCGGGAAGCGCCGCCGCGGTAGCGCCACGCTCGCGGGCGATGTTGTCGATCCGCTTGGCGATCGCAGCCCAGGGCACGCTCTTGTCGACGGTGAACAGCCGCTCGCCGGTGATCGTTGCCTTGCCGCCCGAGACGTCGGCAACCAGCGCGTGGAGGGCGTGCTGCTGGGCAACGGCGGCCCCCTGCTGCGCATTGGCAGGCGCGGGCAGCGACGCGAGGTCGAGCCCGCGGACGAGGCCGAGAAAGGCTAACAGACTCAAGAGCGCCGCTTTCAGCAAGGTTTGTCCTTCATTGCCAAGCTTGCCCGCTTATCGCGGGTTGCTCAACCCAGAACGCACGAAGTTCAGCGCGGTGCCGGGCCGACGGTGAAGGCCTCGGCGCCGCCGGTGTCGGTCAGCGTGCGCAGCGGCACTTCCATCGTCGGCGACGACGTGTCCTGCCCCTCGCCGACATTCATGTTGGTGCTCCACGGATTGCGCACCGTGACCATCCATTCGCCATCGGCATTCTTGGAGATGCCCTCGACGGTGTAGACATGGTTGTCGACCAGCCCGTCCTGCGTGCCTTCGTTGCCGCGGATCTTGTCCCACAGGCTGCGATTCTCGGGCACGGTCCACAAGGTCACGGGGCGATCGTTGCCAAGCGCGGCATCGACTTGCCCGGCCATCCGGTCGAGCGCCGAATTCTCGCTCTCGAAGAAGCCTTCGGAATAGCGGATTTCCTCGCCGCGATCACCGGTGATCGCCTGCATCGCATCCTGCGGCCAGCCGCCGTTCGCGATGGCGTTGTAGCCCTCGGTCAGCCCGTCGGCGGGGTTGCTGTCGTGGATCTTGGCATAGGCGGTCTCGGCGACCGCGGGCCAGATCGGGCCGTCGAGCCCGGTATTGTCGGCGGTCGAGCCGCCCGAGCGCGCGAGATTGTCCTCCAGCTCGGCCTGGGTGACCGTCACCGTCTGGGGATTGCCGCTGCTGTCGTGGAGCTGGACGGTGAAGTTGCCGGTGGCCGGGTTGAACTGGATCATGTTGCGGATCGCGTCGGGCTGCTGCTGCGCCACTGCGCCGAGCGTGGCGACGAAATAGCAGTCGCCCAGCGCATCCTGGCGGATGTCCGCCGCCTGCGGGCCCTGCGCGCCGTAGAGATCGGCGGCGTCGAAACGGACTTCGGCAGGCTTGATGCTCGTCCCGCCGCCGTCGATCGGGATCCGGAATCCCGGAACCGATACCGCGCTGCCCGCGAGCAGCGAATCCATGTTGAAGCGTGACGCAACACTAGCAGCGGCCTCGAGCATGCCGACTCTCCCAATATTTGCGCGACATATGCGCGCGGCGCGGCGCCTGCGCGATAATCGGATCGATTATGGCGCCCACGCCCCACAAACGGCATCTAACCAGCATCCGAACGAAGGACGGCGCGCGATGCAAGTAAACAGAGCAGCCCCCAACACCACGGCGTCCACTCCCCCGTCGACGCCCCCCTCCACTGCCTCACGCGAGGCAGAGGCATATCGTTCGGACTGGCAGTCGCCGCGCGTATCTGCGGCACTGCATTCGGCGCCATCGGTATCCTCATCCCCCCGAGCCGATGGCGCCGACCTGACCCAGCCGCGTCCCGCGAACGACCAGGGCACGCCCTTCGTCGCGGGCAGCGGCACCGTCGCCGAGGCCCAGCCGACGAATCTCGCGACGCTCTCGGCCGTCACCGGCGTCTCGGCCCCGTCCGCGCCGCGCCTTGCCGCGAACGATGCGCCCGATCTCGGCCAGGTCCACACCAATGCGCTGCTCGCCAAGGACGTCTATAACGACGTGCCGAGCCCGCCGGCGGGCTATCGCGCCGCGAGCGATGCCGACCTCGCCAGGCTCGGCCTCACCCAGGAGATGCTCGAGCAGCCCGGCGAAAGCAGCTTCAGGGCCCGGGTGTATGTGAGCGGCGAAGCGGGGCAGGAGAAATACACCGTCGTCTTCCGCGGCAGCCAGTCGGGCGACGACTGGAAGAGCAACGCCCAGCAGGGCATCGGCCTCGATTCGACCCATTATGCCAATGCGCTCGAGATCGGGAAGAAGCTCGCCCGCACCGATGCCGATGTCACCCTGGTCGGCCATTCGCTGGGCGGCGGGCTCGCGGCCGAGGCGGCGATCGCCTCGGGTCGCCCGGCCGATACGTTCAACGCCGCGGGGCTTCACCAGAACACGATCGAAAAGGCGCAGGCCATCGCCGAGGCAGCGGGCCGCGGGACGTCGTCGATCAACAATTACCGCGTCCCCGGCGAGATCCTGACGTCGATCCAGGAAGGCGGCGACCGCGTGATCGGCGCGGGCCTAGGCAGCCTGGTCACCGGCGGCGTCGGCGGCGGGATCATCGGCGGCGCGGTGGTCGACCTGCCCGAAGCCTATGGCGCGCAGCACGACCTCCCCAACGTCCAGCCCGAGGGCAAGCATTGGTGGGACTCGATCAACCCGATCGACCGCCACAGCATGGACTGGGTGCTCGCCGGCACTGCGGCACAGGCAGAGCGCTGAACGGTTGACGCACCGCCAGTAACTGGACGAGGGTGCGGCGTGTGCGGAAATTCCTCCTTTTCAGCCCGGTATTGGCGGTGATGGCGATAGGTTGCGAAGGCGACGCGCAGGCGGGATGCTTCGTGCCTGGCACCGAGTTGCCCACCCGAAAGAATACGCTTACCGATCAACGCCTTGGCGCCGCAGCACGCGATTTCGCCGAGGCGCTGTTCGACGGCGATCTCGCCAGGGCGGCCGATCTGCTTCGCGGCGACCCAGGGCTCGCCCGGCGTCGGGTAGGCGCGCAATACGATATGCTGTCGGTCGCGCTGGCGAGTTGCAGAGTCGAAGCGGTCGATCTCGTCGTCAAGGGCGGCGCGCCGCTCGACGGCGTCGAGGACAAGGGGTTGCCCTTGCGGCTGGCCCTGCGGGCGACCGAACCGAAGTTCGCGCATCTGTTGCTCGAAGCAGGCGCCAGCCCGAATCCGAAGGGGAATCCGAGCGGGCCGTTCCGGACCGCCGTCACGCTCAATTCGCTGGGCGCGGTGCGGATGCTGCTCGATTTCCGCGGCGATCCCGATGTGATGGAAGCGACGGGCAACCGCCCGCTCCACACCGCGCTCGACATGGAGCATTTCCGCATCGTCGAGCTGCTGCTCGACCGCGGCGCCGATCCCTGGGCGATCGACAGCGGCGGCGCCAATTTGGGCACCGCGGCCACCACCAAGATGCTTACCGACTCCGCCGAGGAAGCGCAGGCGCAGCAGCGGCTGGCAGCGCGGCTCAAGAAGCTGGGATGGCCGGAGCCCGTTCCCTCGTTTCGCGAAGTGCGCAACGCCGCGGCGGCGGGGCAATGGCCGCCTGCCGGGACGGGTGCGAAGCCGGTGCCGGCCGAGGTGCTGGCGATCCTCAAGGCGAATGCCCAGCGGGCGAACTGACCTTCGCTCGAAACGAACCGCGGTTGTGAGCCTTAAGCGAACGCCGCCTCGGTAGACAGGCTGCCCAGCGCCACGCCGGCCTCGCGCAGCTGCGCCTCCAACTCGCGCATCGTGCCATCGTACGGCGGCGCGCCGTTGCCAAGCAGCAGCGATACGTCGAGCGCACCCGCGGCGTTTCGAACCAGCCGCGCGCCGGTAGCGGGCCAGGCGCTGTCGCCGAAGGTGACGGTGACTTCCTTGGTGCCCTTGCCGTTCTCGCGTGTCCACAGATCGGCGAGCATCTGCGCGAAGGCGCCGGGATCGACATGCGCGGCGGGCATCGCCGGCATCGGCATTGCCTGGGGCTGGGCATTGCCGGCAAAGCCGAACAACCCATCCTGCCGCTCGCGCGCCTCGCGCTCCTGGCGCAGCGACGCCTCGCGGAAATCGCCCGCTGCCTCGCGCTGCTGGACCGGCACTTCGCCGCGACGATCGGCCTGGGCCAGCCCCTTGCCCAGCTTCGGCGCTTGCGTGCCCTGCTCCTTCACGGGCACTTCCTTGACCTGGAACTGGCTGCGTGCCTTGCCGAGCGCATCCTTCATCGCGCGGACATCGTCGGGCGCCGGCTGGTTGCGGCCCTGAATCGGCGCGCGATCGAGCTGGCGGATCGGCTTGGCTTCCGAAGAACTGACGCGAGTCATCACGACTTCCTTGCTTCGAGAGTGTCGAGCGCGATGCGCTCTTCCTGGCGGCGCTCCCAACGCCGCAATGCCTGCCCGGCATGTTCGGCAAGCCGATCGTGGCGGGCCCGGGCGACGATCATCGCCTTGCGCCGATCGGCCTCGGCCTCGCTGCACAGCCGCTCGGCCTCGCGCGCGTCGTTGAGCGCGCTGCGGGCGACCGAACGGCGGAAATGGCTGCGATCGACCACCGCGAGCAGCCGCTCGGCCTCGGCCGGATCGGTGGCGAGATCGGCATGCGCCTGCGCCATCGCGCTGTCGGCGACTTCGGCGGCGGCATCGGCATCGGCGCGCTCGCGCTCGGCGGCGGCGGTGGCGGCGCGCGCCTCGGCCAGCGCGACCGCGGCACTCTGCATCCGCACCGCGCGCAGCCGGACCAGCGACTTGGCCTGGCGCTGCTGATCGCGCGCAGCCGTCATCCGGCGACCCCGCGCAGCAGCATCAGCGAGGTCTGGAAATCCTCGGAGCGGTTGGTGTCCTGGCGGAGCAACGTATCGATCTCGGGCTTGGCCGCGATCGCGCGATCGGCCAGCGGATCGGCACCCGCACGATATTCGCCGACCTGCACGAGGAACTCGATCTCGGCATGCTTGGCGAGCAGCGCGCGCACCCGCGTCGCCGCGTCGCGATGCGCCGGATCGGCAAGCCTCGGGAACAACCGGCTGAGGCTGCCCAGCACGTCGATCGCCGGATAATGGCCCGCCGCACCCAGCTTTCGCGACAGGATGACATGGCCGTCGAGGATCGAGCGCACTTCCTCGCCGATCGGATCGTCGCCTTCCTCGTCCTCGACCAGCACGGTGTAGATGCCGGTGATCGAGCCGACGCTGTCGTTACCCGCGCGCTCGAACAGCCGGGGCAGCTCGGCGAACACGGAGGGCGGGAAGCCGCGGCGCACCGCGGGCTCGCCCGCCGCCAACCCGATCTCGCGCAGCGCACGGGCAAAGCGGGTAACCGAGTCCATCAGCAGCAGCACGTTACGGCCTTCGCTGCGGAAGCCCTCGGCGATTGCTGTGGCATGATGCGCGGCGCGGACGCGCTCCATCGCGGCACGATCCGAGGTGGCGCAGACGATGACGGCGCGTGCAAGACCGGCCTCGCCCAGCGCATCCTCGATGAATTCGCGCACTTCGCGGCCGCGCTCGCCGATCAGCGCAATGACGATGACGTCGGCGCTGGCGAAGCGCGCGAGCATACCGAGCAGGGTCGACTTGCCGCCGCCCGCCGCAGCGAACACCCCGAGCCGCTGGCCGCGGCCGAGGGTGAGCAAGGTGTCGATCGCGCGGACGCCGGTGGGCAGCGGCGCATCGATCAACGCGCGCTCCATCGGCTGCGGCGCGGGCGCATGGAGCGGCCGGCGCTGGAGATCGGGGGCGAGATCGCCCTTGCCGTCGATCGGCCGGCCGCGCCCGTCGAGCACACGGCCGAGCAACCCTTCGCCCCAGGGCACCAAATCCTCGCCGCTGCGCACGATTACCTCGGCATCGACCGAGAGCCCGCGGACATCGCCAAGCGGCGTCAGGATCGTCGCCTGCCCCGCGATGCCGACGACTTCGACGGGCACGACACGCCCGCTCGACGGCTCGATCACTTCGCAGAAGTCGCCGATCCGGGGGGCAATCCCGGTCACCTTGAGCGTGGTGCCCAATATCTCGACCAGCCGCCCGCGCCGCTCGACAGTGGGGCTGCGCTGGAGCCCGGCGAGGAGTTGGTCGACGGTGGTGAGCGGGCCATCAGCCATGCAGCGTCTCGGCCCACATCCGCTCGATCTGGGCAAGCTGGGTATCGAGCCCGGCATGGGTACGGCCAAGCGCGGTCTCGATCACGCAATCCTGTGCGCCGAGCGACGGATCGGCCTCGACGCTCAGCCCCGTGCGCCCGCCAAGTTGCGCGCGGACCATGTCGACCGCGCCGGGGGCAACGCGGACCACGGCAACGCTGTCCGGCGCGAGCTGCGCAGCGGCGCGCTCGGCGAGTCCCGCGACCATCGTGCCCTCCAGATCGCCGGCGATGCGGCGCACGACTTCGAGCGCGAGCCGGGCGATGTCCTTCTGGCGCTCGCGCTGCAATTCGCTGTCGCGCATCGCGATCCGGAACAGCTCGGCCTGGCGCTCGGTCTCGGCCGCAGCGAGTCCCGCCTCGCGGCCGGCTTCGAACCCTTCGGCCTGGGCCTTGGCGCGTGCCGCCTCGATCGCCTCCTCGGCGCCGCCGCGCAGGCTGCCCGCCTCGGCGAACAAGGCAAGCGCATCCTGCACACGGCCGACATCGCGCGCGGGGACCAGCGGATCGTCGGTCAGCGCGGTAGCGAGCCGATCGGCGTGGAGGACAAGGAAAGTCATGCGCGTCCCCCGGCATCGACCGATGCGGCGATGAACGCGTCGAGCGCCTCACTCGGGCACGAAAGTGCAAGATGGTCGGCACGCCAGGGTAGATAGCCGCGCAGCGCCATCGGCAATTGCGCGCGCAGCAGCGAGAAGCCGTAGATCTCCAATTCGTCCGGCTCGAGCCGGCGCGACGGCGCTGCCGGCATCTCGGGGACCGTGGCGATCGCCCAGTCGAGCAGATCCTCGCCGGCGACTTCGGCGAGCTTGCCGAGCCAGGCGCCGTCGATCGATCCGCCCAGCGCATCGCCCATCCACAGCAAAGCGACGCGCAGCGCCAGCTTGTGCTGCGCGGCCGCCGGCAACCGCAGCCAGGCCGGCGCGCTGGGCAGATCGGTGAAGCACGCCGCGGGATCCTCGCAACCACTGAGCTGCTTCAGGAACAATGCGGCACGGCGCGAGCCCGGGCCGCCCTCGACCGCGACGAGATCGTTGCCGATCGCCGCGAGCGTCGCGCGCTGATCGGCCGCCCTCATGCGCCACCCTCGCGCCGGGCAACCGCGCTGCGCCGCTGCTGCCAGCGCCGGAGACTGGGATAGCCGAGCGCGGCGACCAGCAGGAGCAGGCCGGCGATCGCGATGCCGACGAGGTTCGCGTTGAGCACGTCGCCACCATCCTTGCGCGCCACCGTGGGCAGCGGCTGGGCGGGGAAGGTCTCGACCGAGACATTCTCGTATTTGAGCCCCTGGACCGAATTGACGACCAGCGCCTTCACCTTGCCGACCTGAGTCTCCAGATTGGCGCCGGGGCGGTACTTGATGAACACCGATGCCGAGGCGGGCTGGCCGGTCTCGGAGAGCGGCTTGTCGTCGGGCATCACCAGATGGACGCGCGCCTGGACGACGCCGTCGATCTCCGAGATGGTGTGCGACAGCTCCTGGCTCATGCCATAGACCAGCCGCGCCTTCTCTTCGGTGGGCGAGGAGACCAGCCCCTCGCGCTTGAACACCGTGCCGAGCGAGGCGAATTCCTCGCGCGGATAGCCCTGGCTGTGGAGCACCTCGACCGCACGGCTGAAATCGCCCTTCTCGGTCTGCAGCGTCCAGCCCTTGTCACCGGCCTCGCTCTTGGTCGCGCTGATCCCGGCGCTCTGAAGCACCGCGATCATCTCGTTGGCCTGGGTCTCGGTGAGCTTCGAATAGAGCTCCGCCTTGCCGCACGCGGCGAGCAGCAGGCAGAGCCCGATCAGGGCCGGGCGCATATTGCGGGCAAACTTGCCCATGTCAGTTCTCCACGCGAGAACCCGCCGGGGCGGGCCTCACGATTGCTGGCGGAACAGCTGCTGGATGCCGTCCGAGGTACGGTTGGCGATGTTCGAGGTCAGCTGGCAGTGGAACATGAACTCATGGCACTTCATGGTCAGATCGACCACTTCGCCCGGGGTCATTTCCGATCCGCTCGCCTGCGCGGTCTTGGCATATTCGGACACGCTCTTGGCTTCGCCGTTGACGCGTTCGATCTGGCTGAACATCGCCTGCATCGCCGGCCCCAGCGCGTCCGCGCCGACGCCGCCGCCAGGGCTCATCGCCGAAAGCGAGCCCTGGAAGCTGGTGACGTCAGAGACCGACGCATTCGGGCTAGCCTGAACGAGGTCGGCCGGCATGGGGGCGAAGGCGGAACTCGCCATCGCCCCTGCAATTGCTTCGATCGACATGATCGCCTCCCTTTAGTTCTTGCGGGCCATCGTCTCGAGTGCCTTGCCGACGCTGTCGATCGAGCTCGACGAGCTGTTGGCCATGAACGACATCCGCATCGATTCGGCGGTCAGCTTGGTGATCTGCGAGGGATTGTCGCTGCCGCCATTGCCGACGGCGTCGGACATCTGCTCGATCCGGGTCGCCTGGCTGTCGAGCGTCTTGCCCCAGCTGTCGGCCAGCGCTTCGAACCAGGTGCCGGGCGCCGAGCCCTTGTTCATCCGGTTGCCGGTCAGCGCCGACATCGAGATGTTGGTCAGCCCGTTGGTGATCGAATTCGACATGACTCTTACTCCTTCACTCGTACGATGATCAGAACTTCAATTGCGTCTGGCGGCCGTTCTTCTCGAAGAACACTGTGTCGCCCTGGATGGTGATGAGGCGGTGGCCGCTCGGCATGATCGCCCCCGAGAAATAGCGCGCGCCATCGACGGTCTGGATATACGCCGGGTCGCCCGCGACGACGGTCGAGACCTTTTTGGTGGCATCGGCGATCGTGCGGATCGGCGTGTCGTCGCGCGGCGGGAGGTCGTCGCGGAAGACGAGCCGGCCGAGTTGCTTGACGTCGGTGCGGATCGCCGAAGCGAGCTTGCCGCGCTGGTCGTCGGTCATCCGGGTGACGCGGAGCTCGACCCCGGTGCGCGAGATCGGCCGGCCGACCGCCTCGAGCCCGTGGATCCGCGCGACATCGGCGGCTGCCTGGGCGAGCTCGGCGCTGGTCTGGAGGTTGACCGTCGCGTGAATGCCGCGGTCGCGCAGCGCTTCCTGTGCCTTGGTACGCTCGGCATCGTTGGCGACGACACCGCTGACGATCACCGCGCCGCTCGCCGGATCGTGCATCGTCCGCAGCGCCGAGAGCCCGGCGCCGTTCAAGACATGCTCGGCGCGTGCCGCCTCGTCGCCGCGCAGCCCGAGCGCGTCCATCGTCGGCACCGCGAGCGCCGCGCCCGCTGCCAGCGTGGCGACCGCGCCGATCGCGATCGCGCGCTTCCGGGTGAACCAGCCGCTGACATGACCGCCGGCCTTGCCGAGCAGCGCCATCGCCTCGTCCTGCGCCGAGGGCGGGGGCAGCGGCGGTGCAGGCGTGCTGCCGGCGATCCCGCTCGCCTCGGCCCAGCGCGCGCTCTCCGGGTCGCCCCAAGCGAGTGCGATCCCGCCGATCGAGAAGGGGACATACGCCGGGAGGATCGCGGTCTGCCCTTCGCCCACATGCGAGCCGAGCAGCAGCGCCTCCCCCGTCAGCACGGTGATCTGCGCTCCGACATCACCATCGACCAGCAGGTCGACGGCAATGCCTTTGGTCGCAGGATCGCGGATGACGACATCCTGCCAGAACTGATGGCCGATCGACACGGTTCCGCTCGTCGGCAATTGCTTCTCGGTGCCGGCGAGCCGGCCGTTGAGCACGCGAAGAACGGCAGGCGAGGTCATTGGGCCGGAGCCTCCCCGCTGGTCGTGGCCGGGATCTTGGCGGACTGCTCCCCAGCCGGCATCGGCGCCGCCGCGGCGGGCACCGCGCGCGAGGCGAGCGGGACGAGGCGCGGCGTGATCAGGAACAGCCGCTCGGTATGCCCGCGCGACTTGTTGCGGAACTTGAACAGCTCGCCGAGCAGCGGGATGTCGCCGAGCAGCGGCACCTTGGTCTCGTCGTTGGTCTCGGCATCGATCGTCATCCCGCCGAGCAGCAGGCTCTCGCCGTCGAGCACCATGCCCTGCGTCGCGACGCTGGCGCGATCGACGACGGGGATGTTCTCGACCATCGAATCGGGGCTGATGCTGCCGTCCTCGATGTTGACCAGCACGCGGATGCGAGTCTGGTCGTGGTCGCGGAAGACGTGCGGATTGACGCGCATCACCGTGCCGGCGGTGACGTTGAACAGGTCGACTTCCTCGCGGCCCGCGACCTTGACGTAGAAGGTCCGCGTCCGGTCGAACACCGCCTCGACATTGGACAGCGTCATGATCTGCGGCCGCGAGACGATCCGCGCCGCGCCCTTGTTCTCGAGCGCGGTGATCCGGCCGAGGAACTCGCGCTGGCTGCCGATGATCGTGGAGATCGTCCCGCCCGCGCCCGAGGGCGTGATGTTGCTGACATTGTTGCGCCGGCTGGAGCCCGGGATCGGGAACAGCCGCGTGTCGGACTCAGAGCCGTTGCCGAACAGCGCGCCGAAGCCGCCGCTGCCGAAGCGCCAGTTGATCCCGAGGCGCTGGAGCTTGTCGACGTTGATGTCGATGATCGTCGCCTCGATCTCGACGATCTGCGGCTCGACGTCGAGCGCGCGGATCAGCGAATCGTACGCTGCCATGCGTTCGGGGACATCGCGCACCACGATCGCGTTGAGGTACGCGCTCGGCTCGATGCGGACGACGTCCTGGGTGAGCGGCGCGGCGAGGCCCATGCCATCGCCGCCGCCGAGCACGTCGGTCGCGGCATAGGCGCCGGCCTGCGATCCGTCGGGGGCGACCGAGTCGAGCCCCTGCCCCTTCAGCCGCGGCTGGGTCTGGCGGACGAGCCGCGCGCCGAGCGACGGGACGATCGCGCTGCCGCCGGGCTTCTGGTCGAGCACGAGGTTCTGAAGGATCGAGGCGAGGCCGGGCACGCGCGTCTCGCGGCCGCCGGCGGTGACCAACGTGTCCTCGGCGCGGGCGTAGCGCAGGTAGAAGACGCGGAATTCGATCGGCTGGCTCACTGGCCCGCGCGGCGCATCATAATAGCCGCCCCGGCCGCCGCCGGCACCGGGATAGGCGCCGCCGGGTGCCGCCGGGGCGCCATCGGCCAGCCCGCCCTCGCCGCGCGCCATCGTCGTCACCTGCTCGATGAAGCGCGGGGTACCGCTGACGACGAGGCCGTCGGTGGTGACGCGCAGCATGTTGCGCCGGTCGGGCAGCCGCTGCGCGCGCGCCTGGCGCGACACGCGCTCGGCCGAGGCGCGGTCGAGCGGCAGGTTCTGCACGCCCAGCTCGGTCGGCGCGTACACATAGATGGCGGCGCCGTCATAATAAGAGATCAGGCTGAACGCCTTGGCGATGTCGCCATAGATCTTCTCGACGCTCCCCTGGAACACGCCGTTGACGGTACCCGTCAGCTTGGCGCTGGGCACCACCGGGCGCCCGACCTTGCCGAACAGATCGCGCAGGAACGCCGCGATCGGCTGGTCGCGCGCGACGATCGATATCTGCGCGTTCTGCGCAGCCGGCGGCGGCGTCTGCGCATGTGCCGCGAAAGGCACCGGCAGCGCGGCCATGGCCACGAGCAGCATCGACGGATTCTTGTACAGCTTCAATCAGCCCTCCGTTGTTATTCCGCCGCCAGCGCGGCCTGCGACTCTTCCGCCAAAGCCCCTGGCGGGAGTCCGATCTGGCCGACCATTTCCACCGAAGTGGTCGGCGAGAGTTCGTTGAAAGCGAGCACCGGCAGCTCAAACAGGTCAGGCTCGATTAGTTTCCGCACCGCGCGGCGCACCTCGAACGAGGTGACCAGCGCGTTGGCGCCGGTCTCGCCTGCAGTGCGCCCGATCGTCGCGACCAGCTCGCGCGCCACCTCCGGCTTGACCGCGAGCCGCTCGACGCCGTCGACCAGACGAGTCGCCTCGCGCACCAAAGTCTCCAGCTCGGGCGTCACCACCAGCGCGCGAATGCCGCCGCCCTGCGACACCGTGTCGAGCAGATAGCGCTTGAGCGCTATGCGGGTCAGATCCGCGATCCGCGCGACCTCGCGCTCCTGATTGGCAGCGTCGGTGAGCCCTTCGAGCACGTCACGCATGTTGCGCAGCGGTACTTCTTCCTCGGCAAGCCGGCGCAGAACGTCGGCGATGCGGGCAGCAGGAACCGCGCGTACGGCTTCCTTGACCACCTCGGGATAGTCGTCGCCGACGCGGTTGAGCAGCCCGACGGCTTCCTGCACGCCAAGGAAGCGCGACAGATTGCGGCGGATCAGCCCCTCCACCGCGGCCACCACGGTCTCGGCATCGCTGCCTTCGCCCGCGCCGACCGAAAGCTCGAACGCGAGCAGCCGCCAGGCACGCGGACCATCGGGTGCGAGGAAATGGATCGCCAACTTGGGAAGCGGCACGCCGCTGCGATATTGCAGCCGTTCGAGCATCGCGGTGAGGCCCTTGGACAGCTCGGCCTCGTCCTCGACGCTGGGCTGCGGGCCCGAGAGCTGGAGGAGCAGCGGCACCACGGCCTTGGGCGCTTCGGGCTCGGCGAGCAACGTCACCGCGCGCGGCGCCTCGCGCCCGCCGGTCAGCAGCTTCCGCATCGGACCCGAATGGCGGACCATATGCGGCTTGAGGCGCGGATGCAGCGCCGCGCCCGAGAACAGCGACACGAAGCCCAGGACGATGAACACCGCGGCGGGGAAGCCGGGGATCAGCGCCATCAGGAAGCAGATCCCGCCGACCGCGAGCAGCACGCGCGGATTGGCGACGAGCTGGCGGTGCATCGCCTGGCCGAGATTGGAATCGGTCTCCTCGTCGGTCGAGCGGGTGACCATCAGGCCCGCCGCCATCGCGCCGAGCAGCGCCGGGATCTGCGCAACCAGGCCCTCGCCGATCGTCAGGATCGAATATTTGGAGGTGGCGGCGCCGATCTCCATGCCCTGCTGCATCACGCCGATGGCGAGGCCGCCGATCAAATTGACGATGACGATGACGACCGAGGCGATCGCATCGCCCTTCACGAACTTCATCGCGCCGTCGAGGCTGCCGTGGAGCTTGCTCTCGAGCTCGAGCGTACGGCGGCGGCGGCGCGCCTCGTCCTTGTCGATCAGCCCCGAGCGCAGATCGCTGTCGATCGACAGCTGCTTGCCGGGCATCGAATCGAGGCTGAACCGCGCCGCGACTTCGGCGACGCGCTCGGCGCCCTTGGCGATGACGATGAACTGGACGATCGTGATGATCAGGAACACCACCAGCCCGACGACGATGTTGCCGCCCGCGACCATCGTGCCGAAGGTGTGGATGATGTCGCCGGCATGCCCCTCGACCAGGATCATGCGCGTGGTGGCGATCGACAGCGCCAGCCGGAACAGCGTCGAGATCAGCAGGATCGACGGGAAGGACGAGAAGTCGAGCGGCCCTCTGATGTAGAGCGTCGTCAGCAGCAGCATCACCCCGAAGGTGATGTTGACGCCCACCAGCATGTCGATCAGCAGCGTCGGCAGCGGCAGGATCATCAGCCCGACGATCGCGATCACGCCGACGATCAGGAACAGGTCCGCGATCCGCGCCGAAAGCGGCTGCGGCTTGGCTGCGTTGCTGCTGGCGAGATACCGCTCGACGCTCATGGCCGCCTCAGCGCGCCCTGCCCGACTGCGCGGCCTGGTAGCGGCCGACGACCTTCTTCACATAGGCCTGGGTCTCGCGATAGCGCGGCACCTGGCGTCCGGCCTTGCGTACTGCGCCAGGGCCGGCATTGTACGCCGCGACGACCAGCGTCACATCGTTGCCCAGCTCGCCCTGGAGCTGCTTGAGATACTTGGCGCCGGTGTGCATCGCGAGCACCGGATCGTCGAGCAGCGCCTGCGGGTTGCGCACGCCCAGACCCCGCGCCGTCGCCGGCATCACCTGCATCAGCCCGAGCGCGCCCTTGTGCGACACGGCACGCTGGCGCCCGGCCGACTCGGCATGCACCATCGAGGCGAGCAGGTTCGGATTGATTCGATATTGCGCGGCCACCGAATGGATCAGCGCGTCGTTGGCGCCGCTGCCGCCGCGCGAGCGCACCGCCCGCGTCGCCTGCGCCAGCCGCTTCCGGAAGCCCGGCATGCTGATGCTCACCGAACTACGCTCGGGCAGCACCACGGGCTGCGCCTCGGTACGCACTTCGTCGGCCGGCTGCGGCCCGCAGAAGCGCAACGCCTCAACATAGCGCGTGCCGATCGCCCCGGCATTACAATTACTTGCCTGTGCCGATGTAGCGGTAATGGCAGCGCCTCCGAACGCAACTAGTTTCAATGCGAAACCCAGTGTCGGGGCAGAATTTGAAAAGCGCATACACGATCTCCCTGCAAGCCCATCGGGGCGTTGCTGACGATCGTTTGGCGCACATGTCGGTCCTGCGATCCGGACTTTAGATCCGGCCAGTAAAGGCTACCCCGATTACTCGCTTCGAACACCCCCCGATTTCTTCAAGTTGTCGCGGATTTGAACCGATCCGTCCCGGCGACATGGCGGTTCGTCGCGGAGCCCTGGGTCATACCGTATTCGAAACAATCGGCAGAATGCCGTCGCAGCTTCAGTGATTCGGGACCAAATCATTACCAATTTACTTCGCTTTAGTGACGATTCCTACCATCGCCGGTGAGTTGACCTGAGGCGCGCCTTGCACGAAAAGGCCCGCGTTTGGCACGCACTTGGTCCTGCGCTCCTAACGCTAGAAACTTTGCTTGCCGCGCCTCACCGGGTGCGGTCGGCAGGCGCATCCGGCGCTCTCCTCTCGTCCGTCGTTCGGGCGAGGTGCGTATTGCCCGGAGGTGCGATTGGCCGAGAAGAACAACGGCGGCGACAAGACTGAAAAGCCGACTCCAAAACGGCTTCAGGATGCGCGCAAGAAAGGCGACATCGCCAAGTCGCGCGACATCACCGCGACTGCCACGCTGTTCGTCTGGCTGCTCGTCCTGCTGTTCGGCGCGGGCTATGCTGGAAACCAGGTCGTCGCATTGTTCGACGAAGGCTTCGTGCTGATCAGCGGCAACGCCCCCTTCCACACCGCATTGTCCCAGCTCGGCTGGAGCGCGATATGGGCGCTGCTCGGCATCACCGCGGTGGCGCTGATTCCCGCCGCGGTTACCGGAGTGCTCAGCGAGTTCCTCCAGGCCGGCGGGGTGTTCACTACCGAGAAGATGAAGCCGACGCTCGACAAGATGAACCCGGTCGAGGGCTTCAAGCGGATGTTCAGCGTCGACAATCTCGTCGAACTGGCCAAGACGCTCGCCAAGGTTGCGCTGATCGTGTTCGTCGTATGGCTGGTGCTGCGCGGTTCGCTGGCCGACATCATCGAGCGCACCGGTCCCAGCCTGCTTCCCGTCGCCGACACCGATGGGCGCTCGGCCGCCGCATCGATCCTGCTCTATACAGGCGGGCTGGTGCGCACCGCCCTGCTGTGGACTTTCGGCGTGTTCCTGCTCGTCGCGGTGCTCGACATGGCGTGGCAGAAGCACAGCTACATCAAGAAGCTGCGGATGAGCATGCGCGACATCCGCGAGGAATCGAAGGAGAATGAGGGCAACCCCCTCATCAAGTCGAGCCGCCGCCAGCTCCACGAGGAATGGGCCAGCCAGAACGCGGTCGGCGCCACGCGCGACGCCAACGTGCTGGTGGTCAATCCCACCCATATCGCGATCGCGATCGCCTATGACGAGGCGAACTGCCCGGTGCCGATGATGACCGCCAAGGGCGAAGGCCCGCTCGCTGCGGCGATGCGCACCGCGGCAGAGGAAGCCGGCATCCCGATCATCCGCCACGTCCAGGTCGCCCGGAAACTCTATGAGGACGGCGCGCCCGACGAACTGATCCCGCGCGACATGTTCGATGCCATTGCCCAGATCATCCTCTGGGCGAAGCGCGTCCGCGACGGCCAGACCGCTCCCGACCTTACCGAACCTGAACTCACGAGGCCCCATTGATGGATTCGACGATCGGCGCTGCACTTTCCGGACTGCTCGGGACAATCATTGCGCTCGCGGTGGTGCTCGGGCTCGCCTGGGTCAGCCTGCGCGCGCTCCGGAAATGGCAGGATCGCGGGCTGGGCGGTCGCGACGGCGGTGCCGAGCGCCAGATCCGCTTCGTCCGCGCGTTGCCCGTAGGTCAGCGCGAACGGCTCGTGCTGGTCGAGGCCGAGGGCGAGTTGATGCTCGTCGGGGTCACCTCGGGATCGATCTCGCTGCTGCGTAATTGGGGAACCGGCGCTTCCCCCGCGCAGCCTGTTGAGGCAGCGCCGCCGGCATCGGAGACGATCCAGTGAACGTGCGTTCCGACCTCCGCGCCAACCTTCGCGCGATCGACTCGCCCAGGGCGCAGTTGCAAACCACGCTGATCGGCGCCCTCAACCGGCGGCTGATCGACGCGCTCCAGACCAGCGTGCGCATCGCCACCGAGCGCGACCGCCGCGCCGCGGTGGCATGGATCCAGTTCCGCAGCGGCGAGCATCTCGTCCAGGTCGCGCCCTTGCTCGTTGACGGCGCGCTCGCCCGCGTCTCGGGCGCGCAGGGCAGCGTCGATGCCGCCGCCGCCGCCGCGACGCTCGGCCGGATCGAGCCGCTGGTCGGCGCGCTCGAGCTGGTGCTCGGCTGCGAGCTCCAGCCCGCCGGGCTGCACAAAAGCTATACCGGCGATCCCGTATTGCTCCGGCTAGATGCGACCACCGGCAACGGCGTGATCCAGCACCGCTTGCTGCTGGCGATCCCGCCCGACACGGCCGTCGAGCCGCTCGCCGAGATCGCGCTCGCCGCCACCGCGATCGGCGGATTGCGGCTGCGCTGGACCGCGCGGTTCGACGGGCCCGCAGTGCGCGACAGCAGCCTTGCAGCAATATCTCGCGGCGACCTGTTATTACTGGGAACCGGGGCACGGGTCGCGAAGTTGTCATTGCCGGGTCGAAACGATGCGCCACGTGCGCGAATTGCGTTCAACGAGGGGGTGCTCGTTTTGCAGGATGATGCCGCAATGGACGGTGTGCACGATGCGTCTGCTTCCGCCGCCGGCGGCGGCGAAGGCGGATGGGCCGATGTCCGGCTGCCTACCACGATCGAGATCATCGGATCCGGGATGACCGCCGCCGAGCTGGCGACGCTGGGCAAGGGCAGCGTGCTTCCTCTGCCCGCCGCGGGGGGCACGCTGCCCGTCCGGCTGATTTCCGGCGAGCAATGCATCGCCGAGGGCGAGATCGTCGCGGTCGGCGACGGGTTCGGCGTGCTGATCACCGGAGTCACTGCCGACGGGGACGCGTGATGGAACTCTCGACCTTCACGCCCGGCTCGGCGCTCGTCGTCGTCGTCGCGCTGGCGCTCGCGCCGTTCTTCGCGGTGATGGTGACGTCGTTTACCAAGATCGTGGTGACGCTCAGCCTGCTCCGCAACGCGCTCGGGCTCCAGCAGGTGCCGCCCAACATCGTGCTCAACGGGCTTGCGCTGATTCTGACGCTCTACGTGATGTATCCGGTCGGCCAGCAGGTGCAGGACGCCATCGCGCAGCGGCAGGTGGAAGGCAGCGCGATGCAATCCACTGAGGGGATCAGCACCGCGATCGACGCCGGCAAGGAGCCGCTGCGCGCCTTCCTGATCAAGCATAGCGACGCCAACGAGCGCGCCTTCTTCCTGCGCACTGCGCAGCGCGTCGGCGATCCGCAGCACGCCCAGGCGATGACCGATCGCGACCTGATCATCGTCATTCCCGCCTTCGTGGTGAAGGAGCTGAGCCTGGCGTTCCAGATCGGCTTCCTGATCTTCCTGCCGTTCCTGGTCATCGATCTCGTCATCTCGAACATATTGCTCGCGATGGGGATGATGATGCTGTCCCCGACCACGATATCCCTGCCGTTCAAGCTGCTGCTGTTCGTGCTGGTCGACGGCTGGGTGAAGCTGAGCCACGGGCTGGTGCTGTCCTATGCCTGAGGCACGCGCATGAACGGCGACTTCATCAGCCTGACCAACGACGCCTTGTGGCTCGTGCTGATCCTGTCGGCGCCGCCGATCATCGTCGCGTCGGTGGCGGGGCTGCTGGTGGCGATCGTCCAGGCGGCGACGCAGATCC
The DNA here is from genome assembly GCF_032911445.1 of Sphingomonas sp. HF-S4. Classification (NCBI taxonomy): domain Bacteria; kingdom Pseudomonadati; phylum Pseudomonadota; class Alphaproteobacteria; order Sphingomonadales; family Sphingomonadaceae; genus Sphingomonas; species Sphingomonas agrestis. The sequence continues at coordinate 2,160,780 of NZ_JAWJEJ010000001.1, forward strand.
AGGAACAGACGCTGCAATATACCGCGAAGTTCTTCGCGATCGTGCTGACGTTGTTCGTCACCGCGTCGCTGATCGGCGCCTCGCTCTATCGCTACAGCGACCGCATCTTCAGCGAATTCCCGGCGATGATCCGGCGGTGAGCGGCTGGAGCGACCCCATGCTCCTGCTCGGCGTCGCGACCGCGCGGATCGCGGTGGCGTTCATGTTGATGCCGTTGTTCTCCCCCGAACTGATCCCGGCGATGGTCCGCAATTCGATCCTTGTCTCGCTCGGGATCGTCTCGCTCGCGCTTCAGCCGTCGCTTGACGTGTCGATGCTCGGGCCCGGGCAGTGGGCGACGATGTTCGCCAAGGAAGTGTTCGTCGGGCTGGTGATCGGCTTCTTCTTCGGATCGGTGCTGTGGGCGCTCGAGGCGGCGGGGCAGATCATCGACACCAAGGTCGGCGCGACGATGGCCCAGATCGTCGATCCGCTCTCGGGGCACCAGACCTCGCTCACCGGCGCATTCTTCGCGCGGCTGGCGGGAGTCGTGTTCATCTTTACCGGCGGGCTGTCGCTGCTCGTCCATGTGCTGATGGAAAGCTATGCGCTGTGGCCCGTCGCCTCGCCGATGCCGTTGCTCGACCAGCGCGGGCTCGGGCTGTTCGAGGCCGAGTTCGGCCGGCTGATGGTGCTCGCCACGCTGTTCGCCGCGCCGGTGCTTACCGTGCTGTTCCTGATCGACATCGGGCTGGGGCTGATCAACCGCTTCGCCCAGCAGCTCAACGTCTTCACGCTCTCGATGTCGATCAAGGCGTTCGCCGCCACCGCGATCGTCCTTCTGCTGATCGGATCGTTCGTCGAGGCGATCAGCCGCGACATCCTCAGCCGCCCCGACGTGATCCTCAATATCCTGAAAGGGCTGGTGCATTGAATGCCATGCAGCCCGCGCCGCAGCCGATGACCGAGGACGAGCGCCTCGCCGCGATCGCCGAGTTGCTGCGCAAGGCCGATGCGATGCCGGGCGCGCCCGAGCGAGTCGCGCTGGGCGAGCACATGATCGAGGCGGCGCGCGTCCCCAAGCGCCACCGCGAGACGCTGCTCAAGCTGACGCCAACCGAAATCACCTGCATCCGCTTCCTCGGATGGGGCCGCTCGAACGGCGACATCGCCACCTTGCTGCTGATGGCGGAGAACACGGTGCGCGTACACCTCTCTAACGTCGCGAGGAAATTGGAGCTCGACGGGATGCGCGAACTGGCGGCGCTCGCCGGGCTGCTTTTCTACCCCTCGGACTAGGACCTAATCGGATCGACTAGCCGGACCTAATCGTTTCGCGGAGAGCCAGCCGAAGAGAAAAGTGGTCAAAGGACATCGTCGATCAGGACATCGGCACCTGACAATTTCGGCGGCGCCGCCGCCCTCGAAGTAGGAGTAAGGCGATGATTGGTGGTCTCGTAAAAGGTTTGGTGAACCCGAGCAGCCTCGCGATGATCGCGATGGGCCCCGGCGGCTGGGCCGGTCTCGCGGCGAAGACGCTGATGTCGGCGGTCGGCCAGCAGATCATCCAGCAGCTCGGTGAAAAGCTGGGCCTGCCGCAGTCGACGATCGACCTCGCCCAGGGCGCCTTCTGCGCCTCGATCGGCGATACCCGCGGCGCAACCCGCAACCTCGGCGAAGTCGTGTCGGAAATCGCAGAGCGCACCGGCGCCAGCCCGTTCGAAGCCGCCTCGGCCGAGCGCGAACTGGGTGACGTGATCGACAAGATGTCGACCAACCTCGCCGAAAGCCGCGAGGCCAAGGAAGCCAAGTCGAGCGGTGGCCGCAGCTGGCTGATGGCGATCGCTGAATCGCTGGGCGAAACCTCGGACAAGCTCGCCAAGGAAATGGACGGCATGAGCAAGACCCTCGGCGAGGGCGAGAACAAGTCGTCGCAGAACCTCAAGTTCGGCGCCAAGTCGCAGGAATTCAGCCAGTTCTTCAGCTCGGCCAACACCGTCATCAAGACGTTGGGCGAGGCGCTGGCCCAGGGTGCACGCAAACAGTAACCGCGCCACCCGCATTAACCGCTCGCCTCGGGGACCCATCGCCCCGGGGCGAGCACCTGTTTGGGAGAATGAAGATGCGTTTCCGGAATACGCGCAGCCGCCTTGCCGCCACCGCCCTGCTCCTCACCGGAGTGGCCGCGCCCGCCGCCGCACAGGACTTCGCCGCGATGGATATGACCGGAATGGGCATCTACGCGATGGAAGACAGCGTGATGGATGCCGCGCGCGGTTCGGTGTCGTCCAACCGCCGCGGCAGCGGACGCGCACGCGTTGCGCCCGCACCCGCCGTCCGGTTGACCTACAAGCCGTCGCTAGAGCGGCGGCGCGCCAATTTCGCACAGTTCATCGAGAAGACGCGCAAGAAGAACCCTCAAGCCGCAGCAGACCTCCAGAAGGAGCTCTCCAGCGACGTGATCGAAAAGATCGGCGGCGCGATCGGGCAGTTCGGCATGCGCGCCGACAATGTCGCCGACGCCTATGCGATCTGGTGGCTCAACGCTTGGCTCGCCTCGCGCCAGCGGAACGATACGCCGCCTGCACGCCAGATCGCCGCGGTGCGTGCCCAGGCCGCACGCGCGATGGCGTCGGTGCCCGAAATGGCGAGCGCCAGCGACGCCGTGAAGCAGGAAATGGCCGAAGCCAATCTGATCCAGGCTGCGCTGCTCGGCTCGATGATGGATGATGCCGAGGGCAACCCGACCAAGCTGCGCCAGTTGGCCGCCGCGGTCCGCAAGGGTGCGCGCGCCTCGGGGCTCAACCTCGATGCGATGGACCTTACCGACGACGGCTTCGTGCCGGGCGGCGTCGGCGCGGCCGAAGGCACGAGCGAAGAACAGGTCGCCGCGGCACCGGAAGTCCCGCCCACCGCCGAGCCGACCGCGCAGGTCGCCGCCGCACGCAACGAAGGCGAGGACAATACCGTGATCTATGCCGTGGCCGCAGCAGCAGCCGCCGGCCTCGCGGGTGGTGCCTGGCTGGCGCGCTCGCGCAAGTCGGCCGCCGAGCGGCAGGGCTGACAATACCGTCTAGGACGCCGGCGGAGATTTCCGTCTCCGCCGGCATCCATCACCAGCCGGGCTAATCATTGCGATTATGGCGCGCGGTGCCTTCAGGCCCCAGATAGGCAGGGAAGATGGAGGTAGATATGTCGATCGAGATCGGCGCGCGCATTCCGGGCACCAACGTCAATGTAGATGTGACGCTCGCCTCGCGCTCGCAGCAGAAGAACGACATGGCGGTGGAAAGCCAGCACGAAGCGGGCGACTCCGTCCGCGCCGCCGGCCGCCCTTCGCCGCTCGAAGCGCCGGGTCCTCTCGAGCAGTTGCTCGACACGCCCTCGCCGCTCGACCGGCTCTCGAAGTAACGGAACAGGATCATGACCAGCATCGATCGCCTTTCGGGCCTCTCGCCCCTCGCTCCCACCACCACCGCCGCGTCGACTGACGCGCGCGGTGCGGCGATCGAGACGATGGGTGAAATCGGGCACCGCGTCCTCGCCTGGGTCGATGCTGCCAGCCGAGGCAATGGTAGCGGCGCGCAGGCCTGGAGCCGGACCGCCGGCAATGGCAGCGGCTTCGCGCCCGACATGGGCGAGCTGGCCCGCCGCGGCGACGTCTATGGCTTGAGCGAACTCACCAGCGAACTCTCCGCGCGCTTCGGCGGCAGCCCGGCACAGGAAGGCGAATTGCGCCGCGCCCTCGACGATTTCACCCGCCAGGCGGTGGTCCAGATCGCCGGCATGTCGGGCGCGCCCGGCGATCAGCAGGTCGGCGGCGTCCGCGCTGCGCTCGAAGGCGCCGCCAATACCGATGCCCCCGCGGGCCTCGACGGCGTGATTGCGCGCTTCGAAGCCGCGACGGCCGATCTTTCCGCACAAAATCGCGGCTGATTTCGCTTTTCCTGGAACTCCGCGCCATTTCGCGCGTGCTAGCGATACCTTCACCAGCCACGAGGTTTTCGATGCGCCGCTCGTTGATGCTTGCCGTCCCACTTCTGCTGACGGCCGGCGGGGCATTGGCCGCCGACCAGAAAGCGACCGTGGTTTCCGCCGGTAGCGAACAGGCGATCCGGGTCGGCAAGACCGTTATCTCGCGCCCGTTCGGCGTGGAACTGGTCGATCGTCTCGCCGTGGTGGGCAGCTATCCAGTCAAGGGCGCGCAGCTTCATCTCATCCGTGGCACCAGCGCCGGCGACTGCCCGGCGCGCTACGCCGTGATCGTCGCCCGCCCCGGCCAGGCACCGCAGGTCGGACAGAGCTTCGGCACGTGCAGCACCGCCGCGCAACCGCGGCTGCGGCGCGGCGAGTTCACCGTGGCGATGCCCGCCTCCCCCGCCGGTGGCCCGCTTGTCCAATTCCACTATGCCAATGGCCGGATGCACCCGCGCCAGGCCACGCTCACGCAGGGCGCCGGCATCACCGGCACGGCCACGACTCCGACGCCGGCGGTGTGCCGCCCGGCGCATTCTATCGACGCAGCGGCGCAGGCGGCGGCGATCGACGGCTTCGAGCGCGACTGGCCCAAGGCCTATCGCCGCACCGGCAGCCTCAAGAAGATCACGTTCAGCCAGGGCCAGATGCGGCGGCTGACCACCGATCTCGCCTGCATGGCAAGCTGGCCCGCGGGCGATCGCCGCGTCGCCGAACTGGCGACCCCGCTGTTCCGCAGCAAGCAGCATCGCGCCGCCGCCTTCGCCGCGCTCGAATCGGTCCAGCGCGACCCCGATGCCGACGCCAACCTGAAGGCCGTGACGCGCAGCTTCTCCGCCGAGATGCGCTACCGCGTCGCGCTCGACCCGGTGATTTGAGCGAATCTCCCTTCCCTGCAAGCAGGAAGGGGGACTTCAAACGCCTAAGCGTTCCGATTAGCGACCCGCCCGTCCGCCTCCGCTATCACACTGCGACACAATCGTTTCTGGCGGAGTATGGGCCATGACGGCAGTTTCTTCGGTTCAGCAGTCTCAGACCAATTCCTCGAGCGGCGGCGGCGACAGCGGCCATATCGTCAAGAGCGGCGAGACGCTGAGCGGCATCGCGCGCGACAAGGGCGTCTCGCTGAGTGCGCTGGTCAAGGCCAATCCGCAGATCCTCCACCAGGACCTGATCCGCCCCGGCCAGCATGTGAATGTCCCCGCGGGCGGCGGTGCGGCGGAGGCGCCGCGCGAATACACGATTCGGTCGGGCGACACGCTCTCGTCGATCGCCGGACATTTCGGCACGACCTGGCAAGCGCTGGCGCAGGCCAACAATCTGTCCAACCCGAATCTGATCTTCCCCAATCAGACGCTGACCATTCCCAACGGGACCGGCAGTGCCGGCGGCAGCGGCGCGGTCGATGGCCCATCGCCGGTTACCGGCGTCGGCGGCGGATCGGGTGACGTCGCCGCGATCGCCGAGAAGTATCTCGGGCAGAACGCCTCGTCGTTGAAGGTCAACAAGAACGACAATCTGCCGATGAATGCCGGCGTTCCCTCGAACGTGTGTTGCGCCAATTTCGTCTCGGCGGTGCTGACCGAGGCCGGCCGGCTCCCGGCCGGGCTGCACACCGACTCGGTCGCACAGCTCAAGACCACGTTGCTGGCGCAGGGCTGGACCGCAGTCCCCGCTTCCCAGGCCCAGCGCGGCGATGTCGTCATCATCCAGGGCGGCGGTGTCTCGCATACCGAGATCGTCTCCGGCCCCGGCAAGATGATCGGATCGAACAACGTCAATGCCGACGGCACCCAGCGCATTTCGACCAACAATCTCAGCTGGGCGGTAGGCAAGGGCGCGGTGATTCTCCGCGCGCCGGGCGGCACCGGCGGCGGCGAAACCCAAAGTACCCAGGCCACCGGCGGCACCGTCCCCACCGGCCAGGGCACCCGCCAGGAGCGGATCGACCAGGCGATCACCTATTTCGAGGGCCAGGGCTGGACCCGCGCCCAAGCGATCGGCCTCGTCGCCAACCTCGATGCCGAGAGCCGGATGGAACCCGGCATCCGCCAGATCGGCGGCGGCCCCGGCTATGGCCTCGCGCAATGGGAAGGGCCGCGCCAGCGCGACTTTGCCGCCTGGGCCGGCCACGACATCCGCGGATCGTCGTTCGCCGAGCAGCTTCGGTTCGTCCAGCACGAGCTGACGCACAACGAGGCCGGTGCGGGCCGAGCGCTACGCGGCGCCACCGATGCGCGCTCGGCCGCCGAGATCGTCACTCGGCTCTACGAGCGGCCGGCCGATACCGCGGGCGAGGCTACGCGCCGCGGCGAGGCCGCGGCGCAAATGGCACGCTGAGCACGGAACGCTGCGGCACGCACTGCGTTCGAGGGGCCATGCGAATCTCGATCCTGATCGCGCTTGCCGCAGCCGCCCTCCCCTCCGTCGCCACGGCGCAGGGCACGACCTCACGCGAGAGCGTGCGATGCTCGCTCAACGACGGGCCCGAACGCACGTGTGTATTCGCCGATCAGGCATTGCCCAGCGGCGGCCACCGGATGACCTTCACCGGTACCGGCATTCGGGTGACATTTATCGGCCGCGCGAACAGTGGCTGGTGGTCGGGTCAGATCAACGGCAAGGCAGCGATGGGCTATGAGCGCAACCGCGGCAACGTGGTGTTCAGCACCAACGATCTCGGCACGCGCTTTGCCTGGTGGTATCCGAAGAGCGCGCACGGCAGCTACTAGGCCGCTTGCGCCAGCGCGACCTGCTGCTCGACCCAGCAATCGACTTGCCCGGCGATCTTGCCGAGCAGCCCGGCATGGTAATGCGTCACGTCGGCCATCTCATCGGCATGATCGATCAGGTGCGCGGTATCGAGCACCCAGACATTCCCGGGATTCTCGCGCGCCGCCTTGCGCCACAATGCATTGAAACGGACGGAGCGCTCGGGTGTGTGGTTGAGCCCGTGTCGATACTTCTCCTCGGGAGCGTCCTCGGGCGGCAGCACCACCAGCATGCGTAGCCCGCGCTCGAGCAGGAAAATGCAGGTGCGGATCACGCAGGTCTCGTACAAGCCGATGTCGATCAGGTGCCATTGATCGGGCCAGCGCACGTCGAGATAGTCCACCGTCGCGCCGTAGACGAGCAAAGGCGGGAAATTCTGTTCCAGATGCGTGCCATCGGTCATCATCCGCATCGAGAAAACGCGCGGATGGTTGTCGAACTCGATCGCTGGGCGGAAGCGGCTGAAATGTGCGATCCCGCCCGATTGGCAGTCGAACATGATCCGGATCGCCGGATCGATCACGGCCTCCTCACCCCGAAGTGAATCGCGAAGCTCGGGATCGTTGAAGTCGCGATCCGCGATCCAGTCGGGCGCAGTCCGGCTGAACCGGCCGTCCCATTCGCTGGTGTCGAGCGCCGGCCATTTCTCGCGCACCTTGGCCAGCGCATATTCCTCCAGCCCCATGTGCATCACCCGACACGAGAAGGTGAAGTGCTTGAGAGCTCCAGCCGCGCGATCGACCATGACGAAGCCGATCAACCCATAGCGGCCATAGCGGTCCCAGGCGAAGATCGACCAGCTGTCGAACCCCATCAGGTCGATGATGTCGCGGGTGAGCCCCGCCTCCTCGACGCGAGAGCCGGTGTAGTTGAGCTGGTTGGAGCGGTTGATCAGCTCGGCGATGCGCGGGGCGAAATCGAGATTGTCCATCATATGCGGCGCGCAGGCCTGTATGCCGCACGACCGCAGGAAATCCTCGTTGGACAGCGCGGCGTCGGCGCGGTCGCGCTGCTTGCGCTCGAGCATGCGATAGTCGGCGACACGGCTGCGCGTGCCCGCCTGGAGCGCGAGCAGGCCGGCGAGCTGGTCGTCGACATCGGGCGCGGTGATGTCGAGAATCTGGATCTCGGGCAGGACATGACGGACTTCGCCCAAGTTCACCGGATTGTCGTCGACGAACAGCACGTTGGCGGGGCGGAGCTGCATGTCCTCGATGATCGCCCGGATCGCCGCGGGCTTGGGCGTGAAGGCGATGTGCGGGAACACGAACTCGTCCCAGAGGCCGAGATCGACGAGCTTCGCCTTCGCAGCCTCGAAGTCGTTCTTCGAGCAGATCGACGAGACCACGCCCCGGGCGTTGAGCGCACGGACCAGCTCGGCGCGCCCTTCGTGCAACACCACCGCGTCGCCATCGGCAAGCGTGCCGCGCCACAGCGTATCGTCGAGATCCCAGATGACGAGCTTGATCGGTGCGGTCCACATGGCTTTCATTGTAGGACGGTCGCGCCCGCTGGCGGCATCCCGCGCGAACGACTAGGGCTGCGCCATGCTTCGTCTTTCCGGACTTTACCTGCCGCTCGACCATACGCTCGACGCGCTGCCCGCCGCGATCGCCCGGCGGCTGGGCATCGCACCCGCCGAGCTCACGGGTTTCACGATCTATCGCCGGGGCAACGATGCCCGCCGCCGCAATGCCATCCAGCTGGTCTATACCGTCGACGTCGAACTGGCCGACGAGGCGGCCGTGCTGGCACGCTTCCCCGGCGACAAGGATCTGCGCCCCACCCCAGACATGGGCTACACGTTCGTCGTCCAGGCGCCGAAGGACTGGAGCGGGCTGCGGCCGGTGGTGATCGGCGCCGGGCCATGCGGGTTGTTCGCCGGCCTGATCCTTGCGCAGATGGGGTTCCGCCCGATCATCCTCGATCGCGGCAAGGTGGTGCGCCAGCGGACCAAGGACACCTGGGGGTTGTGGCGGCGCGGCGAGCTCAACCCCGACAGCAACGTCCAGTTCGGCGAGGGCGGCGCGGGCACCTTTTCCGACGGCAAGCTATATTGCCGGGTCAAGGATCCGCGCTTCCTCGGGCGGAAGGTACTCGAGGAGTTCGTCAAGGCGGGCGCACCCGACGACATCCTGTGGGAGGCGCATCCGCATATCGGCACCTTCCGCCTCGTCACGATGGTCGAGAGCATGCGCCGGACGATCGAGGAACTCGGCGGCGAATATCGCTGGGAAACCCGGGTCGACGATATCGAACTCGAACGCCTGCCCGACGGCAAGCACGGCCTCCGCGGGCTGCACCTGCACGACGGCAGCTTCCTCGAGGCCGATCATGTCGTGCTCGCCGTCGGGCACAGCGCCCGGCCAACCTTCGAGATGCTCCACCGCCGCGGCGTGCATCTCGAGGCCAAGCCCTTCTCGATCGGGGTGCGGATCGAGCATCCGCAATCGTGGATCGATCGCGCGCGCTTCGGCAAGTGCGCGGGGCATCCCGATCTCGGTGCGGCGGCGTACAGCCTGTCGCATCACTGCGCCAACGGACGGACGGTCTACAGCTTCTGCATGTGTCCGGGCGGGCGCGTGGTGGCTGCAACCTCGGAAGAGGGCCGCGTCGTCACCAACGGGATGAGCCAATATTCGCGCGCGGAGTTCAACGCCAATTCCGGACTGGTGGTGGCCATCGATCCGGCGCGCGACTATCCGGGCGGACCGCTGGCAGGGATCGAATTCCAGCGCCAGTGGGAAGACCTGGCCTATCTCGCCGGCGGATCGAACTATCACGCGCCGGGGCAAAAGGTCGGCGACCTGCTCGCCGGCCGCGCCTCGACCGAACTCGGCGAAGTCGTGCCCTCGTACAAGCCCGGCGTGACGATGACCGATCTGTCGGCGTGCCTGCCCGGCTTCGTGATCGAGGCGTTCCGTGAGGCATTGCCCGTGTTCGGCCGCCAGATCGCCAATTACGACCATCCCGACGCGGTGATGACCGGCGTCGAGACGCGCACCTCCTCACCGGTGCGGATCACCCGCGGAGGGGACTTCCAGAGCCTCAATGTCGCGCGGCTGTTCCCGGCGGGCGAAGGCGCGGGCTATGCCGGCGGCATCCTTTCGGCTGCGATCGACGGGATCAAGGTGGCCGAGGCAATGGCGCGGAGCATGACGGGCGCAGGATAGTTTGTTGGATTCGGCGCGCTTAACTTCGCACTTTGCGCATTTAATCGTTCCAGAAGTTGCGCGGGCGCGAAACTATCTTGCGCGGGTGGCTGCCAGTATCGACACCGTCAAAGAGCGGGCGCTGGCTTGGCCACGCCGGCGTTCAGGCAAGCAGGTGAAATCCTACATTTCAAGCTAATCCGTGCTTCTACTTTCGCAGGAGCACCTGGAGGGATTCAGAGCAGCCCCTGCTCGCGATACCAGGCAGCCGTCGCCGCAAGCCCGGCTGGCGTCTTCACTTGCGGCGTCCATAGATCGGCCGGCGGGCGGCGCGCGGCGTCGATCACCCAGTCCTCGTGGCAGAAATAGGCGACCCGGTCGGGCGTGAGCTTGGCGCGCTTGCCGCGGACCAGCCGATCGAGATGCGCGCCGGCCATCATCAGCGGGCGCGGGAGCGCGATCGGCGCGACGCGCTTGCCGACCGCGGTGCCGATCGCGAGGCCGAATTCCTTATGGCTCCAACCGCTCTCGCGGCCGTCGTCGCAGTCATAGCTGCGTCCGCCATTGCCGCCGGCCGCCAGCGCAAGCAGCAGCCGGCCGAGATCGCCAACCTCGATCACCGACAGCCGCCCGCCAGGCGGGAGCAACGCGAGACCCTTGCGGGCGAGCTTGAACAGCTCGAGCATCTCGAGGTCGCCGGGACCGTAGATCGCCGGCGGACGTACCACCGCGGTATCGAGCAACGATTCGTCGACCAGCCGCTCGGCCTCGGCCTTGGACCAGCCATAAGCCGACATGCCCGGTTCGCGCGCGGCGAGCGACGACACATGGACGAAGTGGCGGACTTGCGCCTGCTCGGCGGCGGCGAGCATGTTCCGGGTGCCCTCGATGTTGCCGGCGGCGAAACCGGCGCGATCGGGTGCGTTCACCACCCCGGCGACGTGGATCACTGCGTCGGCACCTGCGCAGAGCTGCGCGAGCGCGTCGGTGGCTTGGAGATCGCCCGCGATCCAGTCGATGCGCTCGCGCGCGGCCTGCTCGCGGCGCGTGAGCGCGCGGACTTGGTGTCCCGCCGCGGTGGCGAGCGCGATGAGGCGCGAGCCGACGAAGCCGGTGCCGCCGGTGATGGCGAGGACTGCCATGCTAACGCCCCTCCACGTCAGGGACGGGGTCTGTCCGTCTCACAGAGACTCCGGCCTGGGGCACTGCCCCTCCCCAACCCCTCCCCTGAAGGGGAGGGGCTTGATTGCCTCTACGCATCCCCATGCTCCTCACAGCAGCGCCATATGGCTGCGGTGGACCAGCGCCGAGCGCGGCGCGTAGCCGAGGATCTCCGCCTGCGCGTCGTTGCGGTGGCCGGCGATACGGGCGGCATCCTCGGCCGGATATTCGGCAAGGCCGCGCGCAAGCGGACGTCCTTCGGGATCGGCGATCACGACCAGGTCGCCACGCACGAAATCGCCCTCGACCCGTGTCGCGCCCGCGGCGAGCAGGCTCTTGCCCCCGGCGAGCGCCCTGGCCGCCCCGGCATCGACATGGATCGTGCCGCGCGCGGTCAGCCCGCCCGCCAGCCAGGCTTTCCGGGCGGGAGCCGCCTTCTCGGCGACGAACAGCGTGTGCTTCGCGTCCGCCGAGAGCGGGCGATCGACGCGGCCCGAGGCAATGGCGAGATGCGCGCCCGCGGCATTGGCGATCCGCGCCGCCTGGATCTTGGAGATCATTCCGCCCGACCCCATGCCCGAGGCCGAGCCCTTGTCGGCCATCGCCTCGATCGCGCCGTCGATCCGCTCGACCCGCGCAATATGCTGCGCGCCCGACAATGCCGGATTGCGATCGTACAAGCCATCGACATCGGAGAGCAGCACCACGCCCTGCGCCCCCGCCGCCTGCGCCACCCGCGCCGCGAGCCGATCGTTGTCGCCGAAGCGGATTTCCTCGGTCGCGACGCTATCATTCTCGTTGAGCACGGGTACGACGCCGAGCCCGAGCAGCCGGTCGAGCGTCGCAGCGGCGTTGAGATAGCGACGGCGATGCTCGAGATCGTCGAGCGTCACCAGCATCTGCGCAGCGGTGAGCCCCTCGGCACCCAGCGTCTCGGCCCAGACCTGCGACAATGCGATCTGTCCGGTCGCCGCCGCGGCCTGCGCATCTTCCAGGCTGGCACGTCCGCCCTTCGGAAGTTTCAAACGCCGCGCGCCGAGCGCGATCGCCCCGGACGAGACCACGGCAACCTGTTGCCCAGCCCGCACCCGCTCGGCGATGTCGCCGGCGATACCCGCGAGCCAGTCGCGCCGCACCCCGCCCTCGGGATCGACGAGCAGCGCCGAACCGATCTTGACGACGATGCGCGGGCAGGAGGCGGGCGGGAAGAGCGACATTGGCGGCGGGCTTAGCGCGGCGACCGCTCCACGCCAATCAGTCCCGCGCGAAGATTTCGTCGTGGGGGATGGTGATATCCATCGACGACAGGATCAGGTCCATCGGAGCCTCATGGCTAACGTCGCTCCATCCATTCGGGCCTGTCCGCTGAATAGCACGGAGCCGTTCGCCGGTAACATCCACGAACACGATCATCTCGACGCTAGAGATCGCTTTGTACTCCTCCAGCTTGACGAAGAGATTCGTTCGCGTGGTGTTTCCGGCGTAAAGTTCAAATATCGTCGTCGGGGTGGTCAGAGCGTCCAGATCCTCATTCAACAAGCGTTCGTCGCGACGGGAGATAGTCAGGTCGGCAATCCGCACACAGTTGGGACCAGTCTGGATCGGCATCATCGATGGGAAAACAACGTGATCCGAACCGCGCAGCTGGTGCTTTAAAAATGCCAGCAGATTGCCCTGCACCATCGCATGCCGAGCCGTGACGCCATCAAGGACACGAACGACGCCTCGATCCAGCTCAGCCCTACGATCGCTGAAACTGAATTCGAGGAATTCGGCTGCCGTCACCAGCCGATAAGCAGGCTCGCCAAACATGCCCTGAGCTTAGCAGTCTGGTCGGCTTTCACCAACGGGCTAGACGGATCGAACGACAACGCTGCACCAAATTCCCCGTCACCCCGGCCTTGTGCCGGGGTCCACCGGGAGGCAAACGATGGCCTGGATGTTTCTGGTTCAGCCGCCGCGGCACGGTGGATCCCGGCACAAGGCCGGGATGACGAGGGAGTCGCGGCGGGAACGCCGTTTCAAACCGGCGACCACTCGATCGCGTCCTCGCCTTCGTCGTCCTCGCCCACCGCGCTCGCCTCCGGCCCGATCGCCTCGAGCAGCTTGTCGAGCACCCAATCGACGCCGGTGCCGGCGGCGCCCGAGAGCGGGATCACTTCGGCGCCGCTCGCCTCTTCCAATTCGGCCGAGAGCGCGGCGATCAGTTCGTCGTCGAGCGTGTCGATCTTGTTGAGCGCGACGATCACGCGCTTGTCGGTCAGCCCGGCGCCGTAATTCTCGAGCTCGTCGCGGACAATCCGATAGCTCTCGGCGACATCGGCGTCGTTGGCGTCGACCAGATGGAGCAGCACCCGGCAGCGCTCGATATGCCCCAGGAAGCGGTCGCCGATCCCCGCGCCGTCGGCGGCGCCTTCGATCAGTCCGGGAATGTCGGCGACGACGAACTCGCGCTGCTTGTGGCGCACCACGCCGAGTTGCGGCCGGGTGGTGGTGAAGGCGTAGGCGCCGACCTTGGCCTGGGCGTTGGTCACCTGGTTGATGAAGGTCGACTTGCCGGCATTGGGCAGCCCGACCAGTCCGGCATCGGCGAGCAGCTTGAGCCGCAGCCACACCCAAGCCTCTTCATGCGGCCAGCCGGTGCCGTGCTGGCGCGGCGCGCGGTTGGTCGAGGTCTTGTAGCTGGCATTGCCGCGCCCGCCGTCGCCGCCGCGCAGGAACACGATGCGCTGGCCTTCCTCGGTCAAGTCGGCGAGCAGCGTGCGATCGTCGTCGTCGGCGAGGATCTGGGTGCCGATCGGCACCTTGATCACCAAGTCGTCGCCGCCGCCGCCGGTGCGGTTCGATCCCGATCCGCCGAGCCCACGCTGCGCGCGGAAATGCTGGGTGTAGCGGAAGTCGATCAGCGTATTGAGCCCCGCCACCGCTTCGAACACGATGTCGCCGCCCTTGCCGCCATTGCCGCCATCGGGGCCGCCATATTCGATGAACTTCTCGCGCCGGAAGCTCACCGCGCCGGGTCCGCCGGCGCCCGAGCGCACGAAAATCTTCGCCTGATCCAGAAAATGCATGGGGCCCATATAGAGGTTGCCGCCGATCCGTCACCCCATCAAGGGCGGACCGTCGTTTCTGGGTGGCGCGCGCTGGAACCGCTTGTATAGGCTATTGCGTTAAACCGAGCGGCGCGCTTCGCGTCGGCGAGACACAAGGCGACCGGCGCACCGCATGAATTCGATCGATCGCTACATGGCGCGGCTGATCGCAGTGCCGTTGATCTCGACATTGCTGATCGCGGCGATGCTGTTGGTGCTCGACCGGATGCTGCGGCTGTTCGACTTCGTCGCGACCGAAGGCGGCCCGGTGAGCGTGGTTTGGCGGATGCTCGCCAACCTGCTTCCCGAATATCTGGGCCTGGGCATCCCGATCGGGCTGATGCTCGGCTGCCTGCTCGCCTTTCGCCGCCTCGCCACCTCGTCCGAGCTCGACGTGCTGCGCGCAGTGGGGATCAGCTACACGCGGCTGCTGTACGTGCCGTTCGTCTATGCCGCGGTGCTTGCCGCGCTCAACCTTGCGATCGTCGGCTACGTCCAGCCGCGCGCGCGCTACAATTACGAGGCGCTCCGTTTCGAGCTGCGCTCGGGCGCGCTCGGCGCATCGATCAAGGTCGGCGAGTTCACCAATTTCGGCAGGCAGATGACGCTGCGGATCGAAAGCAGCGCCAATGAGGGGCGCGATCTTTCGGGCATCTTCGTGCGGATGGCGACCAAGGAGGGGCCGGTCGCGGTGACTGCCGAGAAGGGCCAGTTCCTGCGCGCCGACGATCCCAACACGATCATCTTCCGGCTGACCAAGGGCACGCTGGTGCATAGCGCCCAGGGCTCGGCCGTGCCGCGCGTGCTCACCTTCGACACGCACAATCTGCCGATCCCGCTGCCCAAATACGAGCAGTTCCGCAAGCGCGGCGACAAGAGCCTGGAGCGCACGCTTCCCGAGCTCGCCGTGCTCGGCAAGGATCACGCGATCCCCGACGAGCTGCGCGCCACCAGCCGCGCCGCCTTCCACTTCCGCCTCGCCGAAGTCGTTTCGATGTTCCTGCTGCCGATGCTCGCCGCGGCGCTGGGCATCCCGCCCAAGCGCTCGACTTCGGCGCTCGGGGTGTTCTTGTCGATCGTGATGATCGTGACCTATCACAAGATCAACGAATATGCGCAGGCGATCGGCAGCCTGGGCCGGATCGATCCGATCATCGCCTTGTGGGTGCCGTTCGCGTTCTTCGCGGGGGTGATATTCTGGATGTACTACACCCTGGCCTATGTGCCCGGCGGCCAGCCGATCGGTGCGCTCGAAAAGGTGTTCGCCAAGATCTGGAGCGCGATCCGCAGGCGCCTGCCCGGCCGCCGCCGCAAGACCACCGAGATCCCGGCATGAGCCTGCTCAACTTCTTCCCGTCGCGCACGATGTCGCTCTACATGGGCAAGATGTTCCTGGTGCGCACCTTCGCCATCCTGGCGGGGCTGGTGCTCATTTTGCAGTCGCTCGACCTGCTGAGCGAGTCGGGTAAGATCCTGGCGGTTGCAGGCAATGGCGACGCCGAGGTCTGGCGCTATGTCGGGCTGCGCACGCCCCAGCTCATCGCCACCTTCCTGCCCTTCGCAGTCCTGCTCGGCACGATCCTCGCGCTGTCGCAGCTCAACCAGAACAGCGAAGTCATCGCGATGAAGGCGTCGGGGCTTTCGGCGCACCAGGTGCTGGCGCCGTTGCTGCTTACGGCGTTCGGCGTCGCCGCGTTGTCCTTCACGTTCAACGACCGCGTCGTCGCGCGCGCCACCACCACGCTCGAACAATGGAAGAAGGTCGATTACGGACCCTTGCCCATCGATCGCGGGGACCGTTCCAACGTCTGGGTCAAGGACGGCAGCGACCTGATCGTGGTCGACCAGATCCGCGGCAAGGGCGATGCGGCGCAGCTCTACAACATCACCGTCTATGGGCGCAGCGGGCAATCGCTCCGTACGATCCTGACCGCGAAGCACGGCGTGCGCGACGGCACGGGCTGGCGCGTCGACGGCGTCCAGCGCTTCGACGTCGCGGCGGGCACGATCACCCCGCTCGCCCCGATGCGCATCGCCGATGGCGTCCGCCCCGACCAGTTCACGCTCAGCAACATCAATGCCGACGGGATGTCGTTCGGTGACCTGCGCGAAGTGATCGACGACCTGAAACTCGCCGGCCGGCCGACCAAGGCGCTGGAGGGCTCGCTGTGGCACAAATTGTCGGGGCCGCTGTCTTCGGTGCTGATGCCGCTGCTCGGCGCAGTGGCGGCGTTCGGCATCGCGCGCTCGGGCAAGCTGTTCGTCCGCGCGGTGATCGGGATGGCGCTCGGCTTCCTCTTCTTCGTCGCCGACAATTTCGCGCTGGCGATGGGCAATCTCGGCGCCTACCCGCCGTTCCTCGCCGCCTGGGCACCGTTCCTGCTGTTCCTGATGATCGGCGAAGCGGTGCTGCTGCGGACCGAGGAATAGACTCGCCTCGTCGGGTCGTGATGCCTCCGCCACACCAAAAAGGCCGGCCCTGCGAAAGACCGGCCTTTTTTTCGTTCCAACCGAGCGGTTCGCCTACCGCCGCACGCCCATCGTGCTGCGGGCGAGCTGCGACACCAGCACCGGCAGGCCCTTGTAGCTCGCCTTGTGGTACGGCGAGCCCTCCTCGAGCATCGCGGTGAGGCGGCGATGCGCCTGGCCGAGATTGTGGTAGGGCACGCTCGGCAGCAAATGGTGCAGCGCATGGTAGCGCAGGCCGACCGGCGCCCACAGGCCGGGCAGCAGGCTGGGTGGCGGCACGTTGACGCTGTCGAGATACTGCGCGGTGACGGTCATCGCCTCGCCCTCATTCTCCCAGAGATGCGCAACGAGCGTGCGGATCTGGTTGAGCACGGTGACGACGCTGATCACGGCGAGGAACACCAGGAACGCCTTTAGCGGAATCACGCCCACAGCGGTCAGCCCCATCAGCGCGATCGCCCAGGCGCTGGTCGCGACTTCCTGCATCAGCCAGCGGCTGCGATCGTCGCCTTCGAGCGGGCGGCGGCGGAAAGCTGGGTTGATCACCAGCCCCGAATAGCGTTCGAACACCAGCTTGCGCAGCGGCGGCACTATTAGCGCCAGCGGCGAAAGCACGCCGTAGCGCAGCAGCAGCCCGATCGGCGCGAGCGCCGAGATCGCCACGAACGCCGGCAGCGTCCAAGGCTTCATCAGCGCGAGCGGCAGATATTCGGGATCCTCGACCGTGCCGTAGCGCGTGCGGTTGTGATGGAGGTTGTGCACGCCCTCGTACATGAACGAGGGCACCATCAGCGGCACGCCGACAAGCGCATTCCACGCCAGGCGGAAGCCCGGCAGGTTGCTGTGCTTCAAATGGCTGATCTCGTGGATGAAGAGCAACGCGCGATAGAGCGCGAGCACTGCAACCAAGCCGGCGAGCATCGCCCAGCCGAGCGACGGCGCCAATATCGTCGCGGCGAGTGCTGCGTAGCCGAGCGCGGCCGAGCCGAGCATGTCGGCCCAGAAGATCGCCTTGCTCGGCTTGTGGAGGTCGCGCGCGATCTCGGCGGCGGCGCGCAGCATCGCCTTGTCGTCGGCGATACGCGTCTGTGCCGCAGCCACCGGTTCGACCGGCGCAGTTTCGCGCAAATCCAGTGCGGTAGAGCTGTTCATGGCTAGGTCCATTGCACCTAGATAGTGGCTAGAACTTGGCGTTAACAGGGGCGGACCGGGGCCGGCGCAGGTTGTGCTTGACAAGCATGCCCGTCTGGCCGGACTTCGCGGCAGCTCTCTGGAAGGCCTCCCTTATGCCCGCACCCGTCGTCCGCCCGATCGATTCCAAGGCGGATATCCATGCTTTCGTCGAACTCGCTTATCGCCTGAACGCGAACGATCCGCACTGGGTCGCGCCGCTCCGCGATGAAGTGAAGGCAACGATCGATCCCAAGAAGAACGGCTGGTTCAGCCATGCCGAGGCGCAGTTGTTCCTCGCCGAGCGGGACGGCAAGCCAGTGGGTCGCATCTCGGCGCATATCGACCGGCTCGCGCTCGAAATGCCCCCCGAGCAGGGTTTCGGCCCGGGCACGGGGTTCTGGGGACTGTTCGAAGCAGAGGACCAGGAGACCGCCGCCGTGCTGGTCGCCCGGGCCGAGCAATGGCTGCGCGACAAGGGCATGACGCGCGCGCTCGGGCCCGTCAGCCTGTCGATCTGGGAAGAGCCGGGGCTGCTGGTCAAGGGATACGACCATTCGCCGACGGTGCTGATGGGGCACCACAATGCCGCCTATAAGGGCTGGATCGAGGCGCTGGGCTATGCCTCCGCCAAGAAGCTGCTTACCTACGACCTCGATATCACGCAGGAATTCCCGCCGCTTGTCCAGCGGATCATCGCCGCGGGCGAGCGCAACCCGAAGATCCGCGTGCGGCAGGTCGACAAGTCCCGCTTCGACGAGGAGGCCGCGATTATCCTGGCGATCCTCAACGATGCATGGTCGGACAATTGGGGGTTCGTGCCGCTGACCCAGCCCGAAATCGACGATGTCGGCAAGAAATTGAAGCCGCTGGTGTTCGAGGACCTGATCATGATCTGCGAGCTCGAAGGCGAGCCGGTGGCGTTCATGATCACCCTCCCCGACTTCAACGAGCCGCTCAAACCCTTGAAAGGCAAGCTCTTCCCATTCGGTTGGGCCAAGCTGCTGCTCTGGCTGCGACGCCCCAAGGCAAGGACGATGCGCGTGCCGCTGATGGGCGTGGTCAAGCGGCTGCAGAGCTCGCGCATGGCGAGCCAGCTCGCCTTCATGATGATCGAATATATCCGCCGCTCGGCAGTGCCCAATTACGGCGCCACCCGCGGCGAGATCGGCTGGATCCTGGACGACAATCAGGGGATGATCGCCATCGCCGATACGATCGAGAGCCGCATTAATCGCGAATATGTGATCTACCAGAAGCCGCTCTGATCGGGTGCGTGCAACCGGCGAGCGCGCTGCGCCCGCCGGTCGCCCGCTCGGTTACTTCTGCTCGACAACCGGATCCTGGCCAGTCTTGGCGACCCATTCCTCGCGAGTCATGCAGGTCTTGCGCGCGAGGATCGTGCCCGTCGTCGCCTGCGGCTTGACACAGTAGCGCTTGGGCTTCTCGACCTTCGCGGTTACGGCAGAGCCGGCGCCGACGGTCTGATCCGATGCCTGCGCCGGCGCAGTGGCGCCTGCGACGAGAACCGCGGCGGCGATCATGGCGGCGGCGAAGCTCGAGACGCGGCCGGTGGTGCGAGTGCTGATCATTCCCTGTACTCCTCTAAATTCAGACACCAGGCGCTCCGTCGTTCCGCCTGCGTCTCGAACATTGCATCGACCGTGCCAAGTCGAAGAGTCGTGGAAAATCAGCTAGTTAAGAATATGACAACATAGCGTCACCGCTATAACACGGCAACACACACCAAGAGTTGGGATTTTGGGCAGAGAACTGTCCGGAAAGGGACAGTAGCGAGTGTCCGGAAGTGGTCAGCTCAGCGCAGCGCGACCCAGGTCGGGGCGTGATCGCTGGCGCGCTCGCGGCCACGATAGTCCTTGTCGACCCCAGCCCCGACCATTCGGTCAGCCGCCTGCGGGCTGAGCAGCAGGTGATCGATGCGGAACCCTGCGTCGCGCTGCCAGGCACCCGCCTGATAGTCCCAGAAGGTCCAGATCCCGCCGGCGGGAAAGCGCGTGCGCAGCGCATCGGTCCAGCCCTGCGCGAGGAGCTCGCGATAACGTGCACGCGATTCGGGCTGCATCAGCGCGTCGCTCGCCATCGCGCGGACCGAGAAGGTGTCGTCGTCATTGGGGATGACGTTGTAATCGCCTGCCAGCACCACCGGGCGCTCCTCGGCGAGCAGCGCGCGGGCACGGTCGGCGAGCCGGTCCATCCATTTGAGCTTATAGTCGAACTTCGGCCCCGGCTGGGGATTGCCGTTGGGGAGATAGATCGAGGCAACGATCAGGTCGCCCACCTCGACTTCGATATAGCGGCTGTGCGCATCCTCGGGATCGCCTTCCAGCCCGCGCTGGCGCTCCACCGGCTGCTGGCCCCTGGCCAGCACCGCGACGCCGTTGAAGCCCTTCTGCCCGTGCCACACCGCGCCATAGCCCGCGGCCTCGATGTCCTTGACCGGCAACGTCTCGTCGGCCCCCTTGAGCTCCTGGAGGCAGACCATATCGGGCTGCTGCTCGGCGAGATATTCAAGCAGGCGCTCCATACGCGCCTTGATCCCGTTGACGTTGTAGCTGACGATTTTCACAGGGGTGCGCTCAGACCGAGAAGCTGGTGCCGCAACCGCAGCCCGAGGCAGCGTTGGGATTGGTCACCGCGAAATGCGCGCCGCCCAGATTGTCGACGAAGTCGACCTGCGCGCCGCGGACCAGATCGAGGCTGATCGAATCGACGACGAGGCGGACCCCGTCGGTCTCGGCGACCAGGTCATCCTGCTCGGGCGCCTCGGCCATGCCGAACTTGTACTGGAAGCCCGAACAGCCCCCCCCCTCGACCGATAGGCGAAGGATCGCGGGCTTGGACTGTTTCGCGGCGATCGCGGCGACGCGGGCGGCGGCGGCGGGAGTCAGCGCAATGTCCGGCTGGGTGATCGTGGCCATGTGGGGGAGATAGGGCGCGGCGGGACGGAGAGCAATGCGACTACGGCGCCGCCCTCAGGGATATTGTTGGCGAGCGTGGAGAATGGAGAGTATCTCGATCGCGTCGCCGACGCGGTAGACGAGGATATAGTTGGGGTGGACGATCGCTTCGCGCGTGCCCTCCATGCGGCCCGGGCGATAAATATGAGGATGCCCAGGCAATTGCGATACGGTGTGCTTGATTGCTGCACCGAGGCGATCCGCCGCTGCCGGATTCCTTCGAGCGATGTCATGCGTGATGGCGGAAAGCTGGAGGCGCGCCTCAGGACGCCAGCGTATCGGGAGCATCGCGATAGCTGTCGATGATCGCATGCATCTCGCGCATGACCTCTTCGTGCGGGATGCTAGGTTCAGTCGAGTTCATCGCCCTCTCGACCTTGGCCCGAAACCACGCGTCATACGCCTCAGCCTCTTCGGTGGTGGCGAATTCCGACTCGATGGGAGAGAGCTTTGCCATGCGAACAGGATACACCTGTCGGGGCTGGCAGGGAAGATAAGTGGAGCGACGCGGGTGGGGGCCGCCTCGCGGACGACCCCTCTCCTCTCCTGCCTCTTACTTGGCGGGGCCGCCTACGCCGCCCGCCGTGCCGCCCTGCGAGGCGAGATACTCGCCGCTCTGCAGGAACGGGATCGGATTGACTGCCTTGCCGTCGACGCGGACCTCGTAATGGAGGTGGCTGCCGGTCGAACGGCCGGTCGAGCCCATCAGGCCGATCATCTGGCCGCGACGCACGCGGGTATTGTCGCTGACCAGGATCTTCGAAAGGTGGCCATAGCGCGTCTCGATGCCGCGGCCGTGGTTGATCTGGACGAGGTTGCCATAACCGCCCTGGCGGCCAGCGTGGCTGATGATGCCATCGGCCGTCGCGTAGATCGGCGTGCCGATCGCACCGGGGATATCGACACCGGCATGCATCGCCGCGGTGCCGCGGAACGGATCCGAGCGCACGCCGAAGCTCGAGGTGAAGAGCAGCTTGTCGACCGGCTGCATCGACGGGATCGAGATCACCGTCTGCTCGAGCGCGTCGAGCTTCTTCCAGGTGAGGAACAGCGCGCGGAACTGGGCGTCGGCACTCTCGGCCGAATCCGAACCCGCGGCGGTGTCGTTGCTGTCCATCGGTTCGAAGGGGCCGCCCATCGCGCCATGGACGACGCGGACATAGCGCTCGGGCGCGAGGCCGAGGCGGCGGAACTGGCTGGCGGTCTGCTGATAGCGCGCCTCGCCGGCGGCGCGGGCCTTGCCGGCAAGCGCGACCTGGCGCTGCTCGACTTCGCGCAGCGGCGCGACCAGCTCGGCCGTGACGCCGCTGGTCTTGGCGCCGGTCGCGGGAAGCGCCTGATCGAGCGCGCCGGGATCGGTCTTGCCCGAAAGCACTGCGGAGATCAGCGCCTGGCGCTGCTCGACGCGGGCGGCATGGAGCTTGGCGGCCTGCTTGGCGGCATCGATCTCGTCCTGCATGCGATCGACTTCGGCACGCATCTGGGCGACCTGCGCCTCGGGCGAACCGGCGACGCCGCTGACGGCGATCACGCCGGCCATAGCCTGCGACACGCCATAGCCCGAGAACAGCACGGTCACCGTCGCGACGCCGGCGAACAGCGCCTGGGTGCGCCCCGCGAGGCTGAAGCGGCGCAGGTCGCGGCCGTCATGGAAAATAAAATCGCGGGTGGTGAAAAATTTGCGGAACCGCTGGCCGAGGTTCGCAGTTTTCTTGTTCGAAGCGTCAGCCATGAATCCCCGGCAAGTCAGGCAAGCACGCACCGATGCGACCCGGTGATCGGCTACCAAAAATAACGATGTCCAAGTAGCAGCCCCTCCGCCTTTGGACGTGGCGGGGTTTGGCCTGAGAAATCAGGAAGCTGCAAGAGGCGCGTAGTAACCACGCGTCAAACCGGCTTCGTCGCGCGCCGAGTCGTTGAATGGAGGTTTAATCAGGCCCCGAAAATGGGTCCGCACGAGTTCGTGCCAGGTCGTTTCGGGGTTAATATTTTGTTCAGCACAGCGCGATTCGAACCAGCGCGTGCCCGCGCCGACATGCCCGATCTCGTCGTTCAGGATGCGGGTCAGGATCCGCGCGGTGGCGGCATCGCCCACTCTCTGAAAACGCTCGATCGTCGAAGGGGTTACATCTAGCCCACGCGCCTCGAGGACCATCGGGACGACCGCCAGCCGCGCGAGCGAATCCTGCGCCGTCGCGGCCGCCGCATCCCATAGCCCGTCATGCGCCGGCATCGCGCCATAGAAGCTGCCGAGTTGCCTGAGCCGCCGGTCGAGCAGCGCGAAATGCATCGCTTCGTCGGCACCGACTTGCATCCAGTCGTCGGTGAAACCGCGCGGAAATTCGCCGCCGAACCGACCGACGGCGTCGAACGCCAGGTCGATCGCGGCGAACTCGATATGCGCGATGGCGTGGATCAGCGCGACGCGGCCGTGTTCCGATCCCTTGCCGCGCTTGGGCATGCGCTTGGGCGGGAGCAGTTCGGGCTGGTCGGGCCGTGCCGGGCGATCGGGCATCGCGACGTCGAAGCGATGGTCGAGCCGCCCCAGCCGCCAGTCGCGCGCCGCTGCCCGCGCCGCCTTGATCTTGGCGAGCGGTTCGGCGGCGGTGAGCACCGCGCGCGCCGCCTCGGCGACGCTGCGGGTCACGGGTTCAGCATCTCCTTCGCCGCGGCGAGCACCGCCTCGGCATGGCCGGGCACGCGCACCTTGCGCCATTCGCGGACCAGTGTGCCGCCGGCGTCGAACAGGAAGGTCGAGCGGTCGATCCCCATATATTTGCGGCCGTAGAGCTGCTTCTCGATCCACACCCCGAAAGCTTCCATCACGGGGCCGTCGTCGGTCGCGAGCGGAATGCCCAGGCCGTATTTTTCGGTGAACTTCCGGTGCTTTGTGGCACTATCCTTGGAGACACCGAGAAGATTCACGCCCAGTGCGGAGAAGTCGGGCGCCAGCGCCGTGAAGTCCTGCGCCTCGCGCGTGCAGCCCGCCGTGTCGTCCTTGGGATAGAAATACAGGACCAGCGGCCCCTTGCGCTCCGCCAGCCGAAAGGGTCCGTCGGCGCCTTCCAGCGTGACATCCGGCAGCGTGTCGCCCGGCTCGATCATCCTTGGTCTCCGTCAGTCGCCGACGCGGATCGCCGCCCAGCATTCGGCCACCTCCTGCCGGGTCGCTTCGAGCGAGGCAACCACTGCATCCCAGGATTCGAGCCCGACCGCGCGTGCGATCAGCGCCTGAGTCGTCTCGCCCGGTGGCTGCGCATCCGGCGCGACCAGCCGCAGCGTTACCAACAGCCGCGAAAGCAGCCGGTATGCGGCGGGCATCGCCGGAGAGAACAGCCCCTGTTCCACCAGCAGGTCGATCGCCCTGCCCAGCCGCGGCGTGAACGCCGTGCGATGCCGCAACTGGAGAACGTGCACCGCGAATTCGAGATCGACCAGCCCGCCGGGCAGCAACTTGGCGTCGAGCGGTCCCTTGGGCGGTTTGTGCGCCGCCATCTCGTCGCGCATCTTCGCGGCATCGGCCAGGATATCGCGCTCGGGCCGCGCGCCGTGAAGCACCTCGTCGACAATCGCCTGTACCGCCGATCGCGCGGTCGGCGATCCGAACACGGGCCGGGCGCGAGTGAGCGCCATATGCTCCCAGGTCCAGGCATCCTCGCGCTGGTACCGCGCGAAGCCGTCGAGCGAGACCGACAGCGGCCCCTGCGCGCCCGAGGGCCGCAGCCGGGTGTCGACTTCGTAGAGCGGCCCCGCCGCGGTGGCGACCGACAGCGCCGCGGTCACCCGCTGCGCCAGCCGGTTGTAATAGACCACCGCACCGAGCGGCTTGGCCCCATCGGATTCGGCATCGTAGGCGCCGGTAAACAGATAGATCAGGTCGAGGTCGGAGGCGTGGGTGAGCGCCTGCCCGCCCATCCGGCCGAGCGCGAGGATCACCAGTTCGCTCTCTGGCACGCGGCCATGCGCGCGCTCGAACTCGGCGATCGTCGCGGCGGCGAGCACGTCGATCGCCGCCTCCGCGATCCGCGCATAGCCGTGCGACACCTCGATCGGGTCACTCGCCCCCGCGACGATCTGCGCGCCGAGGGCGAAACGCTTCTCGTTGACCAGCCGCCGGACATGCTCGAGCTGCCATTGGTAATCGACGCCGCGCTCGCATGCCGCCATCTCGCCGATCAGCACGGGGATTTCGGCCACGGGTTCGAGCGCGCTCGCATCGATCAGCCCGTCGAGCAGCTCGGCGCGGCGCCCGAGCTGCTCGGCCAGCGTCGGCGCATGACACAGGATTGCGCTCATCAACTGGCGCAGCCCGGGTTGCGCCTCGAGCAGGCGGAAGAAGTTGATCGCGCTCGGCAGGCGCGAGAGCATCGCATCGAACCGGGTGATCGCATGCGTGCTGTCGGGCGCTTGGGCAAAGGCGGCGATCAGCCCCGGCAGCAACGCCTCCAGCGCCTCGCGCGCCTGCGGGCTGCGCAGCGCCGGATAGCCGCCGCCGCGCCAGCCCTCAACAATGCGCAGCGCGCCTGACGGACTCTCGAACCCGGCCTCGGCGAGCCGCGGCTCCAGCGCTTCGGGATTCGACGGCAGCCGCGGTTCCTCGTCGCCCGCAAGCGAATCATAAACGCGCCCTACCCGCTCGACATGGGGTCGCAGCCGCTCGATCAGCGCGCCGCTATCGGCAAGCCCGGCAAGCTTCGCGACATTGTCGAGCGCTTCCTGCCCCACCGGCAACGTGTGCGTCTGAAGATCGTCGACCATCTGCAGCCGATGCTCGACGGTGCGGAATTCGCCATAGGCCGCGCTCAGCGCCGCCGCGTCTTCGGCATCGATCCGCCCGTCCGCAGCCAGCGCGGCAAGCGCGTCGCGGGTGGCGGGCACGCGCAGCGCCGGATCGCGCCCGCCGTGGATGAGCTGGTGGATCTGCGCGAAGAACTCGATCTCGCGGATACCGCCACGCCCGCGCTTCAGATCGTAGCCGGGGCCGAACGCCTGCGACTGGGCATAATGATCGCGAATCCGGCGCGAAATGTCGCGGATCTCGCGGATCGTCCCGTAATCGACGGCACGGCGCCACACGAACGGGCGGATCGCCGAGAGGAAATAGTCGCCGAGCGTCCTGTCGCCGGCACAGGCGCGCGCGCGGATGAACGCAGCGCGCTCCCACGGCAAAGCCTGCGATTCATAGTAGGAGATCGCCGCCTCGACGGGCAGCGCGATCGGGGTGACTTCGGGCGACGGCCGCAGCCGCAGGTCGACACGCATCACATAGCCGTCGGCGTCACGCGACTGGAGCAGTTCGATCACTCGCCGGCCGATCCGCACCGCAGCCTCCTCGGGCACTTCGCGAGGCTTGCACGGCAGCGTCGCCGGATCGAACACCAGGATCGGGTCGATGTCCGACGAATAGTTGAGCTCCCTGCTCCCCTGCTTGCCGAGCGCGATCGCCGCGAACCCGATCGGCTCGGCATCGGGCGTCCGCTCGCGGATCGCGGCGCGGATCGCCCGGTCCAGGGCATCGTCGGCGAAGTCGCTGAGCAGTTG
The DNA here is from genome assembly GCF_032911445.1 of Sphingomonas sp. HF-S4. NCBI lineage: Bacteria > Pseudomonadati > Pseudomonadota > Alphaproteobacteria > Sphingomonadales > Sphingomonadaceae > Sphingomonas > Sphingomonas agrestis. The sequence goes on from NZ_JAWJEJ010000001.1 coordinate 2,187,069, forward strand.
GGTAACTTGCGTAAGGTCGAACCGGCCGGAAAGATCGCCCAGGGCGACCAGCAGCGCCAGCCGCCGCCGCGCCAGCCGCAACCGCCGCGACTCCGGCAGGTCGGCATCCAGCGACCCCGCCGTCGCAAGCGGATCTGCCAGCGCCGCCTCCAGATCGTCGAGAAGCTGCGACTCGCGATCCAGGAGCATCGCCAGGAACGGCGCATGCGCGCGTGAGCGTTCAACGGCGGACTGCAAATCCCCGGAAATCATGCGGGAACGCCGTATCGATACGCTGCAAGAACAACAGATTTACAATTGTCAAGCAACAAATGTGAATCCTGCACGTTTCTGCATTGTGAACCGACCGTCATCCTCTTCCGCCCCCGAGGCCCAGACCTGCGCTTATCGCGTCGGCCGTCCGCACGCCAGCGACGCCGTTGCGCTGTCGCTGCGGGACGCGTTCGAGCGCGAGGCAGCGCTGCCAGAAGACATGGCCGCGTTGCTCCAGCAGCTCAACCACGAGATGTCGACGGGCTACTGAGCCCGAGAACAGAAACACCCGTTCGCCCAGCGCTTGTCGAAAGGCCGCTCTTCTTTCTCCCGGGATGGGAATGAGAAGTACGCTGCTTTCGACAAGCTCAGCACGAACGAGTTGGTATTGACGGGGTCGCTCAGCGCTCGCGGCTGAGGTCGTCGACTTCGCCCATGATCGTGTCGAGCGCGCTCTTGCCGCCCGGATTGGGCAGGCTATCGCGCCGCGAAGGCAATTGCCCCTCGGTCAGCAGCGATTCGAGCGCCACCCGGCCGCGCGCCACGCGGCTCTTGATCGTGCCGACGGCGACGTTGCAGATCTCGGCAGCCTCTTCATAGGCGAACCCGCCCGCACCGACGAGGATCAGCGCCTCGCGCTGCGGCTGGGGCAGATGGAGCAGTGCGCGCTGCATGTCGTTCAATTCGACATGCCGATCCTGGCTCGCCGGCGCGGCGAGCAGCCGGTCGGCGACCAGATCGTCCCACTCTCCCTTGAAGCGCGCACGGCGCATCTGGCTAAGATAAAGATTGCGCAGGATGATGAAGGTCCAGGCACGCATATTGGTGCCCGCCTGGAAGCGCTGGCGCGCCGCCCAGGCTTTGAGCAAGGTCTCCTGCACCAGATCGTCGGCTAGGTCGCGGCTGCCCGAGAGCGAACGCCCGAACGCGCGCAGATGCGGGATTACGGTGGCGAGCTGTTTCTTGAATTCGGGATCGGAGAGCGCAACGTGCTCGCGCGGCGGCTCTGCAGCCGCATCCTCGTCGCGATCGTCAGGCTGTTCGGACTCAGTCATTCGATCCCGTTCACTTGTGCGTGCCGAAATGCCGCATGGATTGGAGATAGGCGCAACAGGCGCGATTGCCAGCATTTAAACCCCCGGAATGAAGCGTCAGAACCAGAGGATGACGGCGAAGGCGATGATCACCAGCGCCAGGCCGAAGCCCAGCACATAGCGCGTCATGTGCGGCGTGGCGCCGGCGCGGGCCCGCTCGGTGGAGACATGGATGGTTTCGTCGTTCTCAGCCATGCCCCTTCAACCCACCAAAACCGTTTTGGGTCCGTATCGTGTGGAACCCGCGCCGGATTTTTTCAGGCCGCGGCGGGCACCGTCGCCTGATCGAAGAACAGCGCCTGGCTGATCGTCGTCTTCACGGTCTCGCGCTGGAACGGCTTGGTGATCAGGAAGGTCGGCTCGGGCCGCTCACCGGTCAGCAGCCGCTCGGGGAACGCCGTGATGAAGATCACCGGCACCGAGAATTCGGCGAGGATGTCCTTGACTGCATCGATCCCCGAGCTGTCGTCGGCGAGCTGGATGTCGGCGAGCACGAGGCCGGGACGGTCCTCCATCGCCAGCGCCACCGCTTCGTCGCGAGTGACGGCGACGCCGGTAACCTCATGGCCGAGATCGCGGACGATCTGCTCGAGGTCCATCGCGATCAGCGGCTCGTCCTCGATGATCATCACGCGGGTGCGCGTCTGGCGCTCGATCTCGGCCACCGCCTCGGAGACGAGCTGCGAGACCTGCGCCGGATCCTCCTCGATCAGGTATCCCGCGTCTTCGACGCTGAACCCCTCGACCGTGGTCAGCAGCAGCGCCTGGCGCGACAGCGGCGTGAGGCGGGCGAGACGCTTGCGCGCGATCGATTCAGCCTCGTTCGAGCTATCCTCGATCACATCCTCTTCCTCGAGGTGCGTCGACTGCCAGATCGCCTGGAAGGTACGATAGAGACCGAGGCGCGGATCGACTTCGCGGGGAAACTGGTCCGGTGCGGCGACGATGGCTTCGAGCGCGGCGCGCACATAGCGGTCGCCGTCGGCCTGGCTGCCGGTGAGTGCGCGCGCATAGCGGCGCAGCAGGGGAAGATGCGGCGCGAGTTGCTGTCCAAGCGACATGAGGTAACTATTCTCCTTCGAGTGCGCGGGCCGCTATCTCGCGCCCCTACGCCTGCATTGCAATCGTTTCTGCTGTCCAAAGGAGCCCCTCCCCGGATTTCGCATCGCCTGTGGAACAATCGACGCGCTATTTGGTTTCATCGTCCAAGCCGCGTGGCGCGCAAGCAGCCACAGGCGTGCTCGCGCATCCTGAAAAGGAGGCGCTTGCGCTCCGGCGTCACGGCGTTAATCGGGCATCCGGTGCTCGCGTATTTCAACAGTCCGGGTCCCGGACATCTCGGGTCCTTACGGGGGAAATTGGTGCATTCCGCAAAGGATGAAAAAAAGAGGTCGCCCAAGTCCAAGGGCGGGTCGGAAAGCAGCAAGCCCAGCCGCAATGTGGGCGATGCGCTGCGTCAGGCCTATGACGAGGCCGTTCGCGAAACCGTGCCCGACGATTTGCTCGACCTTCTGAAGAAGCTCGACTAGCCAAGCGATATGGACGGAACAGATCTCGAGCCGCGTGCCAAGAGGGTCGCGGCGGCGATGGCGCGCATGCCCACCGGCGCGAAGCTGTTCCTGATCCTTGTCGGCGCGCTTCTGCCCCTTGCGCTGATCGCGCTGTTCACGACGATCCAGACCACCCGCACCGCCGACACCGAGGCGCGCGCGCGCCTTTCCGCCATCGCCGATGAGAGTTCCGGCGTGGTCGAGAATACCCTCACCAACGAAGCGAACCAGTTCCGCGACACGCTCGCCGCGCTCGAGCGCGACCCGCAGGACACGGAGAGCTGCATGCGGCTGGCCGGCAGCTTCGCCAGCCAGGGCGGCGTGCGCTTCGCCATCGCCGATGCACAGGGGCGTGTGCTCTGCGGCCAGCGCTTCACGCTACCCGCTTCCGATCCGTTGCGCGCGGCCGAGGTACGCGCCTCGTTCCTCGCCGGCGGACTCGCGCTGCGCGTGGGCGGCTCCGGCAGCCTGACCGCAACCGCCTGGTATCCGGTGTCGGCGCTCGCCGCGCTTGCCCGCCCCAGTGGCTTCGTTCCGGACTACGGCGCCGCGCTCCTCCGCGACGACGACCGCCTCGTGCTGCGCAATCTCGACAAGTCCGGCCCGCTCGGCCGGCGCGAGACGGCGCGGAGCGATCTCGCGATCGATCGTCTCGCGCTAGAAATGTCGATGCCCGGCGCACCGGTCACCTCGCCGCTGATCCTCACCACGATCCTGCTCGTCGTGATCTGGATCGTCGCCGCCGTCGTGAGCTGGTTCGTCGTCAACATCCTGCTGATCCGCCCGCTTCGCCAGCTGCGCACCAGCGTCGGGCGCTACCAGCCCGGCGAAGTGCTCGACATGCGCCGCTTCGGGGCAATGCCCGCACAGGAAATCCGCGAGCTCGGCGAAACCTTCCAGCAGATCACCCGCACCGTCCAGGCGCACGAAGCCGATCTCGCCGACGGGCTGGTCCGCCAGACCAAGCTCACCCGCGAAGTTCATCACCGGGTGAAGAACAACCTTCAGGTCATCTCTAGCCTGATCAACTTCCACGCGCGCGGTGCGAAGAATGCCGAGGCGACCGAAGCCTATTCGTCGATCCAGCGCCGCGTCGATGCGCTCGCGGTGGTCCATCGCCACCATTATGCCGAACTCGAGGAAAATCGCGGGCTCGACCTGCGCTCGATCATCGGCGAGCTTGCCGCCAATATCCGCGCGACCGCCCCCGAGCGCGCCGCGGGCCTCGGCATCACGCTCGAGATCGAGCCGCTGCTGGTCAACCAGGACGTGGCGATCGCCGTCGCCTTCCTGCTCACCGAGCTGGTCGAGCTGGCAGTGAGCTGCAATCCCGCCGCGCAGATCCGCATCTCGATCAAGGGCGCCGAAGAAGAGGATCGCGCGATCCTGCGCGTCAATTCGCCCTCGCTGGTCGAAAGCGCCGAGTTGGGGTCCCAGCTCGAGAACCGCTATGGCCGGATCATCGCCGGCCTGGCACGCCAGCTGCGCACCAAGCTCCACCACGACCCACTGGTCGGCGCCTACGAAACCTCGATCGCGATCACCGGCCGGCCTTAGGCCAGGATGCCGAAAGAAGGATTTTCTAGCCCCTGCTAGCGAGATTGTGCGCCACCGCCTCGCGGAACAGCGCCTTCAGCGCGTCCTCGTCCAGCACATCGCCTTCGAAGAAATCGATTGCGCGCCGCACATTGCCGTCGAGGCTCGAATTGAACAGCCCCTGGGTATCCGCCAGCGCCGCGCCCTTGGCGAAGGTCATCTTGACCGATTTCTTGTAGCTCTCGCCGGTGAACAGCAGCCCATTATGATACCAGGCAGGCACGTTCCACTTCCACTCCTCGGTCACTTCGGGATCGGCTTCGTGGACCAGCGCGCGCAACCTGGCCAGCATCTCGCCGCGCCAGTCGCCCAGCTCGGCGATCCGCGCATCGATCAATTCGGACGGCGTCTCGTTCGTCATCATATCCTCCTTTTCAGGAAATCCAGCCGCGCAGCATCGCGATATGGGCCGGCCTCGGCGATTTGCGGATTAACCCCGCGGACAGCAGCTTCACCGTCACGCCCCCGCCTTCCGCGCCCCCACGACATAGGGCAGCGCGAACAGATACAGCCCGCTCACCGACAGCAGGATCAGCGGCACCAGTGCCAGCAGCCCCAGCCATGCCGGCGGCTGCCCACCGCCGCGCATCGCGACGATATAGGCCAGCACGCCCAGCGTGAACGCGATCGCCAACCAGCGATGCCCTTGCCGCACCCACAGACCAAACCGCATGACACTCCTCCTCCCAAAGCTCGTTCAGTCGTTGTTCCCCGCCACCTGATCGAGCTGGTCGAGGAACTTCTTCCACCCGGCATGCGCGCCGCCATACGCCGCCTTCTGGCTCGCCCCGAACCCCGCCTGCTCCATCCGCAGATGCGTGCCCGCCGCGGTCGGCGTCAGCGTGAAGGTCACGACGCTTTCCAGCGCATAGGCCGGGTCGTCGTGCGCGAAGTTCCAGGTATAGGACAGCGTCCGCAACGGCTCGACTTCGAGCACTTCGCAGTCGAGCACCCCGCCCCAGTCGCCGCGCAGCTTGAACTGGTGCCCCACGGCGGGCACGAAATCGTTCGCCATCAGCCATTCGGCGATCAGATGCGGCTGGGTCAGCGCGCGCCACAGCCGCTCGGGCGGATGCGCGAACTCACGCTCGATCACCACGCTGCGCCTGTCGCTCACTGGTTGTCGCTCACTGGTCCATCCTCCTCAGCAGATCCTCGAGATCGTCGAATTTTCGCTCCCAGAAGCCGGCCATCTGCCCGGTCCAGTCGATCAGCGGCGCCAGCGCCCCCGGCTGCGCGGTGTAATGCGTCTGCCGCCCCGCCTGCCGATCGACCACGAGCCCCGCCTCGCGCAGCACGCCGAGATGCTTCGACACCGCCGGCTGCGACACGCCGGCACGCGCAGTCAGCGCCCCCACGGTCTGCTCGCCTTCACGGCACAGCCGCTCGAACAGCGCGCGCCGCGTCGGATCGGCAAGCGTCTTGAACAGCATATCGGCACCCAACGGCATCATAAGACTCATAACTCACTGGTTATGCGTTTTCATAACCGTGCGGTTATGCGTCCGTCAATCCCATTAAGAACGTTAACCGCCCAGACGCCGCTGGACAGCGCGCCGCGACGCATCCAGCGTGGCGCACGGGCGTTATACGCGTGAAGGAGCATCGCATGACCCAAGGCCAGGATCCGCGCAGCGCCGCCGCGATCACCGCGATGCAGCTCGACCTCGCCGAGCTGATGGCGACGATCGACCAGGTCCGCGCCCAGCTCCAGCGCGTCAAGGCCGAGCTGACCTGCGCGCAGCTCGACGCGGCGGAGGCGGCCGCGCGCCCTTCGCTCCAATAGCCGCACCTCGCATCGCCGGGTTGACGGCCGCGCCCGAAGTGTATTAGCAATATATAACAGTCGCCCGACCGCGCGACTAAGATCGGGGGCCTGATCATGCGTGACAATCCGGTGCTGGAGATTGCAGCACTCAGCAAGACCTACGGCAGGCGCGCCGGCGGCGTGCGCGCCGTGCAGGACGTGTCGCTCACCGTCGGCGCCGGCGAGGTATACGGTTTTCTCGGCGCGAACGGCGCGGGCAAGAGCACCACGATCCGGATGCTGCTCGGGCTGATCTCGCCCAGCGCGGGCTCGATCAGGCTGTTCGGGCAGGACGTGACTCACGGCCAGCCGCCCCGGAAGGTCGGCTCGCTCGTCGACGGCGGCGCCTTCTATCCCTTCCTCACCGGCCGCCGGAACCTCGACGTGCTCGCACGCACCCAGAGCCTCGGCGCCGGGCGGATCGACGCGCTGCTCGACCAGGTCGGGCTCACAGGTTCCGCCAATCGCAAAGTGAAGGGCTATTCGACCGGCATGCGCCAGCGCCTTGGCGTCGCCGCGGCATTGCTCAACGATCCAGACCTGGTGATCCTCGACGAGCCTGCCAACGGCCTCGACGCCGCGGGCATCCAGGAGATGCGCACGCTGATCCGCTCGCTCGCGACCGAGCACGGCAAGACCGTGTTCCTGTCGAGCCACCTGCTCAACGAAGTCCAGCAAGTCTGCGACCGCATCGGGATCATCGATCGCGGCACGCTGATCCGCGAGGACAGCGTCGCCGGGCTGCTCCAGGCCGAAGAGAGCCTGCGCATCGTCGCCACCCCGCTCGACAAGGCCCAGGCCGCGCTCGCCCCGGACTGGCCCTGCACGATCGCCGGCAACGCGCTGCAGGTCCGCGCGCCCAGTGCCGCCGCGCCCGAGATCCTCCGCCGCCTCGTCGCCGCGCAGGTCGACGTGTTTACCCTCGCCCCTCATCAGCGCTCGCTCGAAGAAGCCTTTCTCGCGATCACCAGCCAGGCGGAGACCGGACATGCGTAACATCGTCTCCGCCGAATGGACCAAGCTGCTCCCGCATCGCGGCACCTGGCTGCTGGTCTGGCTCTATCCGATCGCCGTCGGGCTGATCATGGCGATTACGATCGGCGTGAAGCTCGCCAGCCGCGATCCCGCCACGGCAATCACCGCAAAGACATGGATCGAGCAGACCACGCCGATCTGGTACGTGCCGATGATCAGCCTTGGCCGCTATCTGGTCGCCGCCTATTTCGCCTTGGTCTTCGCCGGCGAATATGGCTGGAACACTTGGAAGCTCGTCGTGCCGCACGCGGCGCGCTGGAAGCTGATCGGCGCCAAATATCTGGTGGCGACCGGCCTGCTCTATCTCGCCTGGATTGGCGCTGCGGCGATCGCGGCCCTGCTCCAGTTCACCAAGTTCGGCATTGCGGGCGAATCCATCCCCCAGGGCGTCACGCTTGCCGCGATCCTCGCCGCGCACGGCAAGCTGGTGCTGCTCGGCATCGCGCCGCTGCTGATTACCGCCGCTTATGCCAGCGTGATGGCGGTGCTCACTCGCTCGACGCTCGCCGCGTTCCTGATCTCGCTGGTTTTCGTCACGCTCGACGAGCTGCTCGGCAAGATCGTCGGCGGGCTCAGCAATTTCGGGGTGGAATGGCTGGCAGTGCCCTATCGCGTCCTGCCGAGCTATCACCTCGACAATTGGACGAGCTGGTTGCGCGATGGCACCGGCTACCAGCTCAAGCTCGCAAGCGGCACGATCGTTTCCTATTCGCAGACGACCTCGCTCGTCGCCCTGACTCTGTGGATCGTCGGCCTGGGCGCGCTTTGCCTGTTCGCCTTCAGGCGCCAGGACATCAATTGATCCCAAGTCCTTAGCGCTCGGAACCTGATTCAGGTTAAGGTCGCGCCAGGGTCGGACCGCTAGCGTATCGGTGGAGAGGATACGCTTGACCGACCGTCTGCCATTGAATCGATTCCAGGAATTCGGCGCGCTCAGCCAGACCGAGCTGCGCGCGATCGTCGCACTCGGGAACCCCGCGCTCGCGTTCGAGAAGCGCGCCACGATCCGGCCGGAGGGGATCGTCCCCACCAGCTTCTTCCTGCTGCTCGAAGGCTGGGCCAAGGCGTCGATCATCCTGCCCGATGGGAGCCGCCAGATCGTCAAGGTGCACCTGCCCGGCGATGCGCTCGGCACGCCCAGCATGTGCGTCACCCGGACGGTGGAGATCCTTACCGCGATCACCCCGGTTTTCGTGTCCGAGGTTCCATTCGAACGGTTCGGAAAGCTGTTCGAGGACCATCCGCGTATCGCCGCCCAATTCATGCTGACCAGCCAGCTCGAGCGCGTGGCACTGATGGACCAGCTCGCATCGGTGGGCCGGACCTCGGCGGAGGCACGCGTGGCGTCGCTGCTGATCGACCTGCTGGAACGGCTCGAGGCGATCGGGCTCGCCAGCAACGGCATGTATCGACTTCCGTTGACCCAGGAGCAGCTCGGCGACATCACCGGGCTCACCAGCGTGCATATCAACCGAACCCTGCGCGACCTGCGCGCCCGCGGACTGATTGCCCAGCAGGGCCAGCACATGACGATCCTCGATCGGCAGAAGCTCGGCGAACTGGCGGCGCGCCCGGTGCGGACGCTGAACTACGATGCTCCCTGGGTGCCCGCGGGGCGCTAGGCCATTCCCTGGGGCGCTTTTCGCGCGCATCTGCACGCCTCCGCATCTTTCCTTAACCGGCCTCTGCCTATCCTGTTGCTCGGAGGGCATTTCATGACGATCGAAAGCGTTGCACGCTCGCTGGCCCGCGCGGTTCCTGCGACGGCACCTGCGCTCAAGGCCGGCTATCGCGCGAGCGAGCGGATGATGAGCACGATGGCGGGGCACTGGCCCTCGCTGATCCGCGCGCGGACCGAGAAGATCACCATTGCGATCACTGCGCATTGCAATTTGCGCTGCCGCGGCTGCAAATACGGGCGCGACTTCATGCCCGGTGCGCAGCTCCCGCTAGAGATCGTTCGCGGGCTGCTCGAGGACGCCGCCGCGGCGAAGGTGCCCGCGGTGCGCCTCTATGGCGGCGAGCCGCTGCTCCACCCCGACGTCGTCGAGATGGTAGAGATCGCCACTACCAATAGCGTCGGCGCGTACATGACCACCAACGCGCTGATCCTCGACCGCAAGATCGACGCGCTGCACGGCGCCGGCCTGTCCAAGGTGACGATCGGCTATTACGGCCAGGACGGCGCGTTCGACGATTATGTCCAACGCCCCGGCCGCTACGAGCGACTGGTCGAGAGCCTGACCAATACCCGCGCCCGCTTCGGCCCCGACAAGCTGCCGCTCCAGTTTAATTTCCTCCTGAGCCGCCGCTCGGCAAGCGTCGCGGCAGTAGACGAGATGATCGCCTTTGCCGATCGCTTCCAGGGCCAGGTGCAGGTCGATGTGCTGCACTACTCGCTGCCCTATTTCCAGGAAGGTCCCGAGCGCGAGCTCCAGTTCCGCCCGGAGGACAAGCCAGCGATCGACCGCGTCGTGGACCATCTGCTCGAAACCAAGATCAAGCGTCCCGACCTGCTCACCGCGAGCCCGGTCGCGCTCGCCTCGATCGGCGACTGGGCGCTCAAGCAAGAGGACATGCGCATCCCCTGCGACGCCCGGAAGCTGCTGTGGATCGGCGCCGACGGATCGGTTATGCTTTGCTACGTCACCTTCCCGCTCGGGAACCTCCACGAGAAGAGGCTGAGCGAGATTCTCTACACCGAGACGCACCACCAGGCGGCGCGCGACGCATTCCTGCTCAATTGCCCGAACTGCCACTGCGAGTCGGCCGCGCGCGTCGAGAAGCACGCGCCGTCGTTCCGCAAATATGCGCGAGAGGCCGCCGAGCGCCTGACGCGCTGAGCATGCTGCGCGTCGCGCATCTGGTGCCGAACCTGCTCGCCGGCGGTCGCGAGCGCATGGTCGCGGACCTTTGCGCGCGAGCGGCCGATTTCGGGATCGATGCCCAGGTGATCGCCTATGATCCGCATGCCGAAGGGCAGCGGATCGCAGTGGACGTGCCGGTGCATCCGCTCGACCGGAACCTGCCCGATCTCCCCGGACGGCTGAACGCGCTCGTCGCGGCGGAGCGGATCGACGTGCTGCATGCGCAGGGGCATGTCCCGGCCGCCCTTGCGGCAGGCATCCCGGTGCCGATGGTCGCGACCCTGCATGTCGCGCTCGGGAGCGGGTGGCGCTGGCTGCCGGCGATCCGCCGCGGACTGCGCGTGGCGCGACAATTGACCGCAGTGTCCGACGACCTCGCGCGACGCTTCCGGTTCGTTGCCGGCCGGCGCATCGAGACGGTTCTCCCCGGCCTCGATCTCGCGCGCTTCGACGTGGCACGGGGGCGGGACACGGCCTTCACGCTTGGCATCGCCGCACGGCTCCATCCGGTGAAGCGCCACCACGATGCGATCGCCGCGCTGCGGCTACTGGCGGCGCGGGGCATGCCCTGTCGGCTGCGGATCGCCGGGGAAGGCGCGCTCGACACCGAATTGCGTGCAGCGGCGTACGGCCTCGACGTCCGCTTCGACGGCCCTGTCGCCGATATGCCGCGCTGGCTCGCGGGGCTCGACGCGTTCCTGCTGCCCTCCGATCATGAAGGCACGCCATTGGCGCTGCTCGAAGCGGCGGCAAGCGGCCTGCCCTGCATCGCCACTGCCGTGGGCGGCACGCCCGCGGCATTGGGCGAGGCGGCGCTCTGGGTGCCGAGACGGCGTCCGAAGAAGATCGCCGAAGCTATCGCGACGCTCGTCGCCGATCCCGCGCGCAGCCAGGCTATGGGAGCCGCCGCGCGCCGCCGTGTCCAGGCATTCGGCCTCGATCGCTCCTGTACGCGCTATCGGGCGATCTACGATCGGTCCGCCGCGGCGGCAACTGCCTAGCCGCGCCCGATCAGCCGCTGGGCGATGCGATCGGCGACTTCGCTCTCGGGATCGCCGGTGCGGGCGCTCTCGTCCCACACTTCGATCAGCCGATCGGGGATCTTGTCGACCCGGCTCTGGACCTCGGCCATGTTGCCCTGGCCGAGATATTCGAGCCCGACATTGATGATCCCGCCCGCGTTGATGACGTAGTCGGGGGCATAAAGGATGCCGCGGTCGTGCAGCCGCGCGCCGTCGGCCCGCGTCGCCAGCTGGTTGTTCGCCCCGCCGGCGATCACCTTGGCCTTGATCGCCGGGATCGACTGTTCGGTCAGGATCGCGCCCAGCGCGTTCGGGCTGAACAAGTCGGTGTCGAGCGTCAGGATCGCCCCGGCATCCACTGCCTCGGCGCCCAGCTCGGCCGCGAGCGCCTTGGCGCGCTCGGCGTTGACGTCGGCGAGCACCAGCTTCGCCCCGTCCTTCGCGAGCAACCGCGCGACCCCCCCGCCGACCGAGCCGACACCCTGAATTGCAACCCGAACACCGCGCATGTCGTCCGCGCCGAGCCCACGCTTCGCTGCCGCCTTGACGCCGAGATAAACGCCGCGCGCAGTGATCGGCCCGGGATCGCCGCCCGCGCCGCCTTCGGCCACCGGCAGCCCCGAGACGTGGCGCGTCTGGGTCGCGACGACCTTCATCCGCTCTTCGGACATGCCGACATCCTCGGCGGTGACATACTTGCCGCCAAGCGATTCGACCGCGCGGCCGAAGGCCTCGAGCTGCGCCGTGGTCACCGTCGCGCCCGGTTCGCTGGCCAGGATCACGCCCTTGCCGCCGCCGAGCGGCAAATTGGCCATCGCGTTCTTGTAGCTCATCCCCCGCGACAGGCGCAGCGCATCGGTGATCGCGGCACGGTGGTCGGCATAGTGCCAGAAGCGCACGCCGCCCGCGGCCGGGCCCAGCTTGGAGGAGTGGATCGCGATGATCGCGCTCAGCCCCGATTCGCGGTCGCTGAAGAGGTGGACGCCCTCATGGTCGTCGAAATCGGGGAAGCCCCAGTCGGTGATCACGCGTCGGTTTCCTGCGGCGATGCCGCCCGTCGTCCGGCGCGAGCGGTCGTTGGGAAATGGGGCGACCGACGGGACTTGAACCCGCAACTTCCGGCATCACAAGCCGACGCTCTAACCAATTGAACTACGGTCGCCACGAACGAAGGGCCGCTTAGCGGGGGCTTTCGCGAAGCGCAAGATCATTGCGTGAGGCCGCGACCGCATCTTCGGGCGCGATCCCGCCGTCGCGCGCCAAAGCCCGCGCCGCCGAGGCAAAATTGGGCGCGGTCAGAAAGGCGTGGCGCGCGAGCATCGGCGCGTCGGCACCGTCATAGATCAGCCGCCGCATCGCCGGATCGACTTCGATTCCCTCGAAGATTCGCACCTCGGGTCCCTGCCCGCGCCCGCCGCAGGATTCGCATCCCGGCGCCGACCATAGAATCGCCCCCGGATCGAGCCCGAGCAACGCCGCAGTCGATCCGAATGCCTGCACCGGCCGCCGGCAGTTGGCGCACAGCCCGGGTGCGATTCGTTGCGCTATCACCAGCCGCAGCGCCGCGGCGAGCGCGAAGCGGTCGGTCGCGAGGTTGCGCAGCGCCAGGATCGTCGAGACCACGTCGCCGCTATCGAAGCAGGCGAGCACCAGCCCGCGATCGGCGGCCTCGACCGCCAGATTGGCGGCGACCCGATCGGTGATCCCGCCGGCATAGGGAATTGCGAGGCGGCGGTGCAGGATCGTCGCCGTCTCCGCCGCACCGCGCCCGGCAATCGCGATCAGCCCCGTCGGGCGTTCGGCGGCACTCGCGATCGCCGCGGCGAGCCGCGCCGGCAGGCCCAGCAGGTCCAAGGCATCGGCGCCCGCCGGCGGCGGGGATGCGGCTTCGATCCGGGTATCGACGGCCATCCCTTTCGCCTGCCCGCGCAATGTGACGACTTGCCTGCACTTTTGTTACGATTGCCGTTTTACCACGCCGGACTGGCGGAATCGGGCGCGCTTTGGCAAAATCGCCCGCGATGCAGACCGCCACCGCTCCCGCGCCCGCGCCGCCCAATTTCGGGTCCGGTAATCCTTCCGAACCCGTGATCGCGCACATGCTCCACCAGCCCGGCATCCAGCGCGTGCCGAACCCCAAGGTGGCGATGTTCATCGGCAAGAAGTTCCTCGAGCCCGCACTCTGCCAGTCGCTCATCCAGCAGATCGACGCCAAGCGCCGCCCCTCGACCCTCGCCGACTCCAACGGCGACTACGCCTTCCGGACCAGCGAGACCTGCGATCTCGATCCCGACGATCCCCTGACGATCGAGCTCAAGCGCCGGATCATCGCGCTCACGGGCATCGATCCCGCGCATGCCGAGCCGATGCAGGGCCAGCGCTACGAAGTCGGTCAGGAGTTCAAGGCGCACACCGATTATTTCGAGCCCAGCGGCGCCGACTACGAAAAATATTGCAGCGTCTCGGGCCAGCGCACCTGGACGGTGATGCTCTATCTCAACGAGGTCGAGGCCGGCGGCGTGACGCGCTTCAAGGCGATCGACAAGATGGTCGAGCCCGAGGTCGGCAAGGTGCTCGCCTGGAACAATCTACGCGCCAACGGCACGCCCAACCCCTCGACGCTGCACCACGCGATGAAGGTCCGCGCGGGCACCAAATATGTCATCACCCAGTGGTTCCGCGAACGCCCCTGGGGCTGGTGACATAGAAAGGGCCCCGGCAGGTTGTACCCCGCCGAGGCCCGATCCCCCTTTTAGACGGGATCAGAACCGGGTGCTGAGCCCGATCGAGAAAGTGCGGCCGAGATCGAAGGTGTTGGTATCGGCGATGCCGATGTCGCCACCGAAATCCTGATATTCGATGAAGCGCGTGCCGGTGAGGTTCCGCCCTTCGAGCTTGATCTCCCACTGGCCGCCGAGCACGTCGAAGCCCTGGCGCAGCACGAAATCGAGGCGGACGCCCGGCTTCTCGACGATCGGCGGCAGCCCGCCGCCCGAGAGCAGTCCCCGCGCGACGTTGCGCTCGCTCGCATAGTTGAACAGGAAGGTGAGCTGCGAGAGCTTGGTCGTGTCCTCGATGCCGAGCTGCAGGTTTACCAGATGGTCCGACTGGCCGACCAGCGGCTGGCCCGAAGTGAACACCTGGTTGGCCGGACGCGTCACCGACGCGGGGTTGATCGGATCGCGGATCAGCTGATTGCCCGCGAACACTTCCGAATGGCTGTAGGTGTAGTTGGCGATGAGCACGAGGCGGCGCGTCGTGAACAGCTCGTTGTTGATGAAATCGAGCGGGACGTACTTCTGGAGCTCGACTTCGCCGCCGTAGAGATGCGCCTCGGGAGCGTTGGCGAAGTTGAGCTGGGTGGCGTTGCTGCCGGCAACCTGGAAGCTCACCGTCTCGATCGGATCCTTGATCTTCTTGAAGAAGCCCGCCGCGGTTATCCGCTGGTCCTTGGCGAAGAACCACTCATAGCGCGCCTCGAGGTTGGTGAGCTTGCTGTCCTTGAGGAACGGGTTGCCGAAGAACACGCGATCCGAGTCGAAATCGAGATAGAGCTGCGGCGCGAGTTCGCGGAACTGCGGACGCGCGATCGTCTTCGAGGCGTTGAGGCGCCACTGCATGTCGGGGGCGAAGTTCCAGGTCAGTGTCGCCGCGGGCAGCCAGTAATCGTTGCTGAGCACGGTGGCGGGCTGGTTGTCCGTCGGGATGACCGACTGGTCGGCGGTTTCGTAGCGCACGCCGGCGGTGGCGCGCAGGCCGTCGGCGATTTCGCCTTCGAGCTGGGCATAGCCGGCGTGGATCGTCAGTTCGGCGTCATAGGCGCGCGCGCCCTGGCTGGTCGTCGAGGGACGCAGCACGATGCCGTTGGTCTGCAGCGTATAGTCCGAGAGCAGGAAGTCGGGGCGCATCTGCGAGAACGGGTTCGGAAGCGCAGTGCCACCCGGCATGACGTAATCGAAGGTATAGCGGTACGACGATCGGTCGGTGTCCTGATAAGCGTACCCGGCCTGGATGGTGAACGGCCGCCCCAGGTTGAGATCGTAGGCGAGGTCGATGCCGCCGGCCCAGAGGTTCTCGTTGAGATCGCTGAACGCGATGGTGGCCGAGGAGCCACCGTTGAGCGTGTTGCGATAGTCGTGGATCGAAGCGTCATAGAGGTAGCGGAAGGCGCGCTCATAGGGCGACTTGCGCTTGGTGTTGGCATAGGCGCCACGCACATCGACATCGAGGTCGCCGAAATCGAATTCGCCGACCAACTGGCTGGTGAACAGCTGGCGTTCGAACCAGTTGGTGTTCTGCTCCATGATCGGGGCCTTGCCCTCGATCGGCGATTCGAAGTTCTCGCCGGTGCCCGCGCCGAGGCGGCCCTGCTTGAGCGTGTCGTGGATATAGAGGTTGGTCAGCCGGATGCGGTGCTCGCCGAACTCGGCGCCCAGGCCGAGCAGGCCGTTGACCAGCGCGCGGTGATCGGTGGTGACGCGGCGGAAGGTGGTCGCAGGGATGTTGCGGATGCCAGCGACCGCGTCGCGGGTGCGCCAGGTGTTGCTGATCCCACCGCCTGCGATGACGCCAAGGCGGGTGCCGCCGATATCGACCGACGTGCCCATGCTGGCCTCGCCCGAGAAATTGGGCGGGATGTGATAATTCTCGAACAGCACCGAGGTCTCGGCGTTGGTCAGGTTGATCGCCTGGCTGGTCGGGATCGTGGTGCGGTCGATACCGGCCTGCTTCACGAAGCCGGGCACCTTGCGCTCACCCGAATCGTAGCCCAGCCAGTCGTGCTTGCCGCCGTCATAGGTGTAGCCGAGCTCGCTGGTCGTCTCCGTATCGAAGCCGACCGAACCGCCGATCGCGAAGAACGACTTTTCGGGAACTGCCTTGGTCGTGAGGTTGATCACGCCGCCGCCGAACTCGCCGGGATAGTTGGCCGAGAAGGTCTTTTGGACCAGCGACGAAGCGATCACGCTCGTCGGGAAGATGTCGAGCGGCACGACGCGGCGCAGCGGCTCCGGGCTCGGCAGCGGCAGGCCGTTGAGCAGCGACAGCGAATAGCGGTCGCCGAGGCCGCGGACGTAGACGAAACCGTTGCCGACGACGCTGAGGCCGGTGACGCGCTGGAGCGCGCCGGCGATGTCGCCCTCGCCCGTCCGCGCGATATCTTCGGCGGAGAGCACCGAGACCACCTGCGGGGTGCTGCGCACGACGTTGGGAATGTTGCGGCCAATGACGACGATGTCCTCATTCTCGCCGCCGGCGCCGGGTGCGGAGATCTCGACGTCCTGCTCGGCCGGCTCGCCTGTGGTCTCGTCCGTCTGCGGCGCGGACTGTGCTGGCGGCGGCGGCGACGCGCCCGCCGTCTGCGCAAGCGCGGCCGGTGCAGCGAGGCTGGTCGTAAGGGCCAGGAGGCTGGCGAAGGCGAGCTGAGTTTTCATCGGGACATCCGCTGTTGGGGTATGGGCATCGGAAAAGGCCCGGGGACGGCGGCCATGCCGCCGCCCCCGCTGCCCGTATTCCCGGTCTTAGAGGCCAGTGCAGGCGCCGCTGGTGGTGCCGAAGTTCGCCCGGTTCGAGTTGCAGGTCCAACCCTGGAACCAGGTGTCGGTCGTGCCGCTGACCGCACCGATATAGTTGGTGGCGACCAGGAACGCCGAACCCGACGGGTTGAGCTGGGTGTTGTTGAACACGTTGGCCGCCGTGAACGCCTGCGGGCCGGTGCCCGGGTAGATGCCGTTGACCAGCGCCGCGGCGGCGGTGCCGTTGACGATGTTGTTGGCGCTGCCCCCCGAGGTGAAGAACGCTTCCTGCTCGGCAGTGGTGATCGTCTGGCCGTTGACCGCGTTCTGCGTCGCCAGCGCAGTGCCGCAGGCGAAGTAGACCGAGTTGAAGCGCGGCGGACCCTGGTCCTGCAGCGCCGCATCGGCGGCGCGGACGGTGCCGCGTGCAGCCGTGCCGGCTTCGGTGAGGAGGCAGTTGCCCGGCGTGACGAGGATCGAGTTGACCAGCGTCAGGTCGGCCGAACCGCGCAGGCGGATCGCGGCGAACGGGTTGGTGAGGCTGGTGTTGGTCTGGATCAGCGTCGCGTTGGCGATACGGCCCCAGGTGCGCGGCAGCGCGTCTTCGGGGTTGGCGCCCGCCGTGCTCTGGCTCGAGTCGATCTCGAGCGAATAGGTGTCGGTGGTAGCCAAGCCCGGCTTCTGCGCAGTAATCAGGAACTGGACGAGACCACGCCAACCCACATCGAAATCGAAGCCGTCGTCATCGGCGCCGGTGATCGCCAGGTGACGCAGGTTGACGGTGCCGCCGAACACCTCGATGCCGTCGTCCGAGCTGTTGTGGACCTGGACGTGATCGATCGTGGTGCCCGAACCGGTGCCCGCGAGAGTCAGGCCCTGCAGCTCGTTGTTCGGGCTGATGACGGTGCCCGAGTAGCGGATCTGGACATACTGGAACACGCCCGAGCTGTCGCCGGGCGCATTGCCGCCATACAGCGCGTTGCCGGTACCCTCGACGACGCTTTCGCAGGTCGTGCTGGTGCCGTTCGCGTCGTTCGAGCCGGCGATGCAGTTCGCCACCGGCGAGCGGCCGGCGAGGATCACGCCGCCCCACAGGCCCTGGCTGTCCTCGGTGGTGGTGCCGCGCAGGTTCTGCTCGGCGGTGAAGATGATCGGCGCGGTGGCGGTGCCCTGCGCGTTGATCGTCGAGCCGCGATTGACGATCAGGAAATCGTTGTCGGCGTTGGTGGTGTTGGCGAACAGCACCGCGCCGGCGCCGATGCTCAGCGTGCCTGCAGTGCCGATCAGGCCCTGCGAACCGCGATCGGTGCCGACGTCGACGCGGCCGTTGATCTCATAAGCGACGCCCGGCGCAGCGGCCTTGCTCGGCAGCGACAGGTTGGTGACCAGCGTCGGGATGCGGCAGATGCGATACGCGCCGATCACGCCCGCGTCGGTGAGCGCCTGGCCGGTGCCGGTGGGGCATGCCGCGGCGGCGGTGCCGGGGGTCGGCGTCGGCGTTGCGGGAGCCGGTGTCGGCGCCGGAGTGGACGGCGGGAAAGCGCCTTCGCCGGGCGAGGCGACGCTGCTCGCGCCATCGCAGGCTGCGAGGCTGAGCGCGGCGCAGCTGGTCATGAGGGCGAGGCTGAGGCGATTGTAGCTGGCCATAAGGTCTCCGTTCCGGCGGAATGCCGGGTTGCGCGGTTCGAAACTTGTGCGGGATCGACTCGGCTTAACCCCCGTCGCCGCAGCGCCGCGCTAGGCGGGCTGCATGACGGGAGTGTTGGAGAACGGAGAATCTTTCGAGACGCTTTCGTTACGTCGGTGTGACAGTCGCTCCGGGGGCGTCGCTCACATTGCTCGCCGGCGCCATCGTCGCCGAGAGTTGCATCATCCGATTGGCCAGTTCGCGCTCGCCCATCACGACGTGATCGACGCCGGCGCGGGTGAGATATTCGACCTCGTCCTGCGAATGCGCGCGGGCGATGACCGGGAGCGTAGCGTTGAGCAGCCGCGCGTGCTGGAGGATCGCCCCGCCCTCGAACCCTGCGGGGATCGCGATGAGCAGCTTGCTCGCGCTGCCGATTCCGGCGGACACCAACGTCCGCGCCTCGAGCGCATTGCCTTCGATCACCGTAACGCCTTCCTCGCGCGCGCGGCGGACGACGTCGCCCTGGTCCTCGATGACGATGAACGCCTTGCCGAGCTTCTGGAATTCGGCACCGATCATGCTGCCGACACGGCCATAGCCGACGAGGATGATGTGCCCCGGCGGCATTTGCGCGGGCGTGATCGGCCCGCGCTCGGGTTCGGCCTCGTCATGGCGTCCGGCGGTGAGCGAGAACAGGAAGGGATTGAGGAAGATCGAGATCATCGCGCCTGCCAGGATCACGTCGCGTGCCGCCGCGGGAAGGATCTCGAGTTCGGTGCCGAGACTTGCCAGGATGAACGAGAATTCGCCGATCTGCGCGAGGCTGGCGGCGACGGTGAGCCCAGTCTGGCGCGGATAGCCCCAGGCATGGACGATCAGATAGGCGGCGAGCGACTTGCCGAACACGATGATCGCCACTGTGCCGAGCAGCGCCAGCGGCTGCTGCACCACTACCGACGGATTGAACAGCATACCGACCGACACGAAGAACAGCACCGCGAATGCGTCGCGCAGCGGCAGCGTCTCCTCGGTCGCGCGCCGGCTGAGCGACGTCTCGCCCAGGATCATGCCGGCGAAGAACGCCCCGAGCGCGAAAGACACGTCGAATGCGAGCGCCGCGCCGAACGCGACGCCGAGCGCGATCGCCAGCACCGCGAGGCGGAACAGCTCGCGCGACCCGGTCGCCACCACCCATTGCAGCGCCCAGGGGATCACCCGGCGGCCGACGATCAGCATCAGCGCGATGAACCCGGCGACCTTGAGGAAGGTCGCGAGCAACGGCTGGAGGATCGATGCGCTGCCCGATTCTGCGGCGCCCGACATGATCCCCGCGAGCACCGGCAGCAGCACCAGCGCGAGCACCATCACCAGATCCTCGACGATCAGCCAGCCGACGGCGATCCGCCCGCGCTCGGTCTGGACGATGTCGCGCCCCTGGAGCGCGCGCAGCAGCACCACCGTACTCGCGACCGACAGCGCCAGCCCGAACACGAACCCGGCGAGCAGCCCCCAACCGGTCAGCCAGGCGAGCCCCATGCCCATCAGCGTGGCCACCGTGATCTGGACGATCGCGCCGGGCACCGCGATGTTGCGCACCGCAAGCAGGTCGCGCAGCGAAAAGTGCAGGCCCACGCCGAACATCAGCAGGATCACGCCGATCTCGGCCAGTTCGTTGGCGAGCCCGGCATTGGCGACGAAGCCGGGCGTGAACGGCCCCACCAACACCCCCGCCAGCAGATAGCCCGCGATCGGCGACACCCTCAGGCGATGGGCAATGGCGCCCATCACGAAAGCGACGACAAGGCCTGCAACGATAGTGGCGATCAGCGGGGTGTGGTGCAGCATCGAATCTCCAGAATGCGGTATGGCGCCGGGGCCGGCAGGAGGGAGAGCCCACCAGCCCCGTCGCCGGGCGGATCAGGCCGAAGCCATCCCCACGGCTGCGGCGAGAAGACCGGCAGCGCCGGCGATCCCGCCCCAGACGGCAAGCGGGAACCACCAGGGTGGCCGCTTGCCCGTTTTTTTCTTCTTCATGACGATCTCCTTGCGGAAGCGCGTAATCGCGGCTTCCCGGTCAGAGAAATAACGATGCGCCGGGCGGAGCGTTGCTGCCCGTGCCGCATCCGGCGGCTCAGGCGGCCGGCGGGCCCCGTGCCCAGGGCAGCGCATCGAGCGCCGCCGCAGCGAGCGAGCCACTATCGGTCGCGCCGTGGAAGTACCCAACGCGCGCAGGCGGCGCGACAACCAGCCCCGCCGCGAACATCGAGGCCGAGTAGGGAACGGCAGCAATCGGAGCGTCGCCGCCATCGGGCTCGATCAACCGCTTGACCAGCAGCCGCGTCTGCGGCGCCTTGACCTGGAGCGCGACGGCCGTCGTCGCGGGATTGAACGCGGAACCCTGCGCCGCAGTCAGCGGCAGACCGGCGGGCACTACCGCGCAGACCAGCACGGTGAACACCGCCAGCCACGCGACCACAGCCAGCCGCAACGGCCGGACGAACCGTCCGGCCAGGCCGTCGAAAACGCTGAAGCGCACGGGATCGGATGCAGTCGCCATGCCGGGCAAAGCCTAGCAGGCGGGGCAGCAAGGGTAAACTGCGGCCAGCAAAAAGCCCACCGGTCGCGGGACCGGCGGGCTCAATACATGGTGGGCGCGGCAAGGATTGAACTTGCGACCCCACCCGTGTGAAGGGTGTGCTCTACCACTGAGCTACGCGCCCATTCGCCTTGCGGCGGAAATGGGAAGCGGGCCTTTAAGCGGCAGCGAACGCGCTGTCCAGCCCCCAGGCCCCGCTTTCGGTCAGATCAGTTGACCGAATCCTTGAGGCCCTTGCCGGCCTTGAACTTGGGCTGGTTCGACGCCTTGATCGTCATCTCCTCGCCCGTGCGCGGGTTGCGGCCGGTCGAAGCCTTGCGCTTGCTCACCGAGAAGGTGCCGAAGCCGACCAGGCGCACTTCGTCGCCCTTCTTGAGCGACGCCGAGATCGCTTCGAACACGGCTTCGACGGCCTTGGTGGCGTCACCCTTGCCGAGGCCCGAGGTGTCGGCGACCGTCGCGATCAGCTCTTGCTTGTTCATGCTGATGGATTCCCCCTTTTAGTACGTCGAAAAATTGAGTCGCGGCGCACAGGCCGGGTCTGCCAGACAGCACGCAGCCCCCGCCGCTGTCAAACCCCTAGCGGCGGGTTGCGTATCAAAAAGTTACGCGCGATCAGTGATGGACGGCGTCGCCGATCCCCGGGACGTGCACCGGCGGCTGGGCGGCCAACTCATCGGCATCGGTCCAGTCGATCGCGGTGAGCGGCTCGGTGAGCGCCCGATGCAGCACCTCGTCGACATGCTTGACCGGAATGATCTCGAGCCCCTCGCGGATGTTCGCGGGGATCTCGGCGAGATCCTTCTCGTTCTCCTGCGGGATAAGCACGGTCTTGATGCCGCCGCGCAGCGCCGCGAGCAGCTTCTCCTTGAGCCCGCCGATCGGCAGCACCCTGCCCCGCAGCGTGACCTCACCGGTCATCGCGATGTCGCGGCGCACCGGCACTCCGGTCATCGTCGAGACGATCGCCGTGACGAGGCCGATGCCCGCCGAGGGTCCATCCTTGGGGACGGCGCCTTCGGGCAAGTGGACATGGACGTCCTTGCGCGCGAACAGGCTCGGCTTGATCCCGTAGCTCGGGCTGCGCGCCTTGACGAAGCTGAACGCGGCCTCGACCGATTCCTTCATCACGTCGCCGAGCTTTCCGGTCGTCTTGATCGCGCCCTTGCCCTGCACCGTGACGCTTTCGATCGTCAGCAACTCGCCGCCGACCTCGGTCCAGGCGAGCCCGGTAACCGCACCGATCTGGTTCTCCTCCTCGCCCAGCCCGTGGCGGTACTTCTGGACCCCGGCATATTCGTGGAGGTTCTCGGGCGTGATGGTGACCGAAGTCTCCTTGCCCTCGAGGATCTTCCGCAGCGCCTTCCGGGCCAGCTTGGCGATCTCGCGCTCGAGCGTGCGGACGCCCGCCTCGCGCGTATACTTCTGGATCAGCGCACGCAGCCCTTCCTGGGTCAGCGTGAACTCGCCTTCCTTCAGGCCATGCGCCTCGATCTGCTTGTCGACCAGGTGCCGCTCGGCGATCTCGACCTTCTCGTCCTCGGTATAGCCTTCGAGCCGGATGATCTCCATGCGATCGAGCAGCGGCTGGGGCAGGTTGAGCGAGTTCGCGGTGCATACGAACATCACGTCCGAAAGATCGATGTCGATCTCCAGATAATGGTCGTTGAACTTGTTGTTCTGCTCGGGGTCGAGCACCTCGAGCAGCGCCGAGGCCGGATCGCCGCGGAAGTCCTGGCCAAGCTTGTCGATCTCGTCGAGCAGGAACAGCGGATTGCTCGTTCCGGTCTTGCGGAGATTGGTGACGATCTTGCCCGGCAGCGAGCCGATATAGGTGCGGCGATGGCCGCGGATCTCGGCTTCGTCACGAACGCCGCCCAGCGACTGGCGGATGAACTCGCGCCCGGTCGCCTTCGCGATGCTCTTGCCGAGCGAGGTCTTGCCGACGCCGGGAGGCCCGACGAGGCACAGGATCGGCCCCTTCAACTTGTTGGTGCGCGCCTGGACCGCGAGATACTCGACGATCCGGTCCTTGACCTTCTCGAGCGCATAATGGTCCTCGTCGAGCACGCCCTGCGCCTCGGCGATGTCCTTCTTGAGCTTCGACTTCTTGCCCCAGGGGAGTCCCAGCAGCACGTCGAGATAATTGCGCACCACGGTGGCTTCAGCCGACATCGGCGCCATCGTCTTGAGCTTCTTGAGCTCCGACGTCGCCTTGGTGCGTGCTTCCTTGCTCAGCTTGAGCGTCGCGATCTTCTGGGTGAGCTCGGCAACCTCGTCGCCGTCGCCCTCGTCGCCCTCATTGCCCAACTCGCGCTGGATCGCCTTCAACTGCTCGTTGAGGTAATATTCGCGCTGGGTCTTCTCCATCTGGCGCTTGACGCGGCTGCGGATCTTCTTCTCGACCTGCAGCACGCCCAGTTCGCCCTCCATGAAGGCGAACACCATCTCGAGGCGCTTCTGAGGATCCTTCTCGACGAGCAGCGACTGCTTGTCCGCAACCTTGACGGCGATATTGGCGGCCACTGCGTCGGCGAGGCGCGACGCATCGTCGAGCTCCGCGAGCTGGACCGCGGTCTCGGCGGGCAGCTTGCGGTTGAGCTTGGCGTAATTCTCGAACTGGTCGACCACCGAGCGCATCAGCGCCTGGACCTCGGCGCCCTCGACTTCGGCTTCCTCGACCGGCCTGACCGTCGCGGTAAGGAACGCCCCCGATTCGTCGACCGTGTCGAGCGCGCCGCGCTCCTTGCCGGCGACGAGCACGCGCACGGTGCCGTCGGGCAGCTTCAGGAGCTGCAGCACTTCGGCCGAGACGCCGGTGTCGTACAGGTCTTCGCGGCCGGGATCGTCCTCGGCGGGATCGAGCTGGGCGACGAGGAAGATCTCCTTGTCGTCCGCCATCGCGGCTTCGAGCGCCGCGACCGACTTGTCACGACCCACGAACAGCGGAACGATCATGTGCGGGAAGACGACGATGTCGCGAAGCGGCAGGACGGGATAGGACTGCTTCATGGATACTCCTGGGCCCGAGCGGCCCTCACTTTCCACTATATATGGTGCCTGCGCCAGCCGCATCAATCTCCGCAGAATGATTGGCTGTGGACCGATGCAACGCATGGCATGGCGCGTCGGCCGCTTTGGCGATACGCGTACTGGCAAATCCCTGTCCGCCAGCGCCTTATGGAGGTTCCCATCACCACGCGCTTTCTGATCGCCGCTTCCGCACTCGCGCTGAGCACCGCCCCCGCCCTTGCCCAGGTCAAGCCGGGCGAGCCGCCGATCACGCCGCTCACCGAAGCCTCGGGCGGGCCGATCGACGCCGAGCGCGCGGCCCTCAAGCTCGAGCATGTCGACCTCGCGATCGAAGTGTTCCCTGACACCCAGCGCCTCGCCGGCACTGCGACGCTCACCCTGGTCACCGCATCGCCGCAGAAGCGGCTGCAGATCGATCTCGACAAGAACCTGCCGGTCAGCGCGGTCAGCGTCGACGGCGCCGCGCTGCCGCGCGCCAGCTGGACCAACCCCGAGGGGCGGCTGGTGATCACGCTTGCCAGGCCGCTCGCCGCGGGCGCCCGCGCGGTGGTCAAGATCGTCTATGGCGGCACGCCGCACGTCGCGGTGCGCGCGCCCTGGGACGACGGCATGGTCTGGGCCAAGACCCCCGGCGGGGCGCCGTGGATCGCCACCACCGCGCAGGGCTATGGCTGCGACCTGTTCTGGCCGTGCCTCGATTTTCCCGCGGGCGAGCCGGCCACCGTCGATCTCCACATCACCGTGCCCGTCGGCCTCTCGGCGCCGTCGAACGGGGTGCTCCAGAAGGTCGACAAGCTCCCCGACGGCCGCAGTACCTGGCACTGGAAGGCGCGCAGTCCGAACCCCTATCTGATCGCGCTCAACATCGCGCCGTATCGCGAGATCACCGCGACCTACACCAGCCGCTTCGGCAACAAATTCCCGATGACCTATTGGCACCTCGTGGGCCGCGAGGCGAAGGCCAAGGGGCTGTTCGCCGAATTCGCCCCGACCGTCGATTTCTTCGAGGCCAATGTCGGCCCGTATCCGTGGAGCGACGAGAAACTGGGCGTCGCCGAGACCCCGCATCTCGGCATGGAGCACCAAACGATCAACGCCTATGGCAACAACTACAAGAAGACCCCCGACGGCTTCGACTGGCTGTTCCAGCACGAGCTCGCGCACGAATGGTTCGGCAACCAGATGTCGGCCTCGAACTGGGACGATTTCTGGCTCCACGAGGGCTATGGCCAGTACATGCAGCCGCTCTACGGTCGCTGGCGCGAGGGCGAGGCGCGCTATGCGGCGATGATGGAGGTGTTCCGCAACCAGATCACCAACCAGGCGCCGATCGTCTCGGGCCAGGTCCGCACCTCCGACGAGGTGTATGAGGCCGACAAGGGCGGCCCCGGCGGCGACATCTACGTCAAGGGCGCCTGGGTGCTCCACACGTTGCGCAATCTGATTGGCGACGCGGCGTTCAAGGAAGTCACCACGCGCCTCGTCTATGGCCGCCCCGACCCGAAGCCGGGCAATTTCCAGCCGCGCTTCGCCACCACCAACGAATATGTCGGGATCGTCAACAAGGTGACGGGCAAGGACCTGACCTGGTTCTTCGATGTCTATCTGCGCGAAGCGGCGCTCCCCGAGCTGCTCGAGACCCGTACCGGCGACCGGTTGACGCTGCGCTGGAAGACGCCGGGCGACCGCCCCTTCCCGCTTCCGCTCGAAGTCCAGGTCGACGGCGAGGTGCGGACCGTAGCGATGCCAGGAGGCACCGCGACCATCCCCGTTCCCGCCGACGCGCACGTCGTGGCCGACCCGTGGTCGCGCATCCTCAAGCGCTCTCTCGCGGTCGAGGCCGTTCAGGCGCAGCAACAGCGCGGCGGCTAGTTGAGAACCGTCCAAGCTTTCGAGGACCTACACCATCCGAGCGCAAACCCGGCTATTCCGGTCTCAAGCGTATTGAGGTCGGATGCCACCCCGCGCGAAGCCGGGGAGGGAGCGCCAAACCCGTCCGAAATTATTTCAAAAAAAAACGTACCAGCCCGGGAACCCCGGACCGCAATGACCGTTCTGCTATTCGGATAGTGACCTTTTGCCCCCCCGCTCTCGCTATCCAAGACATGGGCCCGGAAGCGTCAACCCTCCCCCCCCCCGGTGACGCTTCCGGGCCTAACACTTTCTCCCGACATCGAAAATCTCCGATCCCGCCCCCAGGCAGTTTCATGCCTGTCGCGGAACGATTTCGCCTGTCCGGGCATTTCTCCCCCGCCCCACAAGCTGGAGAGTTTCAATGCGCAAGATTTTCACCTGTGCCGCGCTTGCCGCTGCCGTCCTCGTCTCGGCCTGCAACACCGTCGAGGGCGTCGGCCGCGACGTATCGTCGGCAGGCGACACCGTCGCCAAGACCGCGGACGACGCCAAGTAAGATCGTCCCCTACAAGTTACAGGAGAGGCCCCTTCCCGCTCGCGCGGGGAGGGGTTTTTCCGTTCAAGTCGCCGGTTCTTCGCTCTCGGCCGCGCGCTCGCGCCGCTTGTGCGTGATCCGGATCGCCACCAGCGCCAGGAAATAGAGCGCACAAAGCGGCACCGCGAGCAGCAGCTGCGATCCGACATCGGGCGGCGTCAGCACCGCCGACAGCGCGAATGCGCCGACCACCGCATAGCGCCACGCGCCCTTCAATTGCTCGTACGTGACGATCCCGGCATGCTCGAGCAGCATCAGCAGCACCGGAAGCAGGAACGAGATCCCGAAGCCGAAGATGAACTGCATCACGAACTTGAGATAGTCGTTGACGTCGGGCAGCGCCTGTTGCTGCACCCCGGTATCGCCGAGCTGCCCCTGAAAGCTCAGCAGGAATTTGAGCGCCACGGGGATCGCCACGAAATAGGCCATGCACGCGCCCGCGATGAACAGCACGGGGGTGGCGAGCAGGAAAGGCAGCAGCGCCTTCTTTTCCTTGCGGTACAGCCCCGGCGCGACGAATTGCCAAAGCTGGTTGGCGATCACCGGGAAGGCGAGCATCAGCGCGGCGAAGAACGCGATCTTGATCTCGACCAGGAAGCCGCCGAACACCTGGGTGTTGATGATCGTCGTCTGTCCCGCCGCCTTGAGCGGATGGACCAGCCACGCGAAGATCGTCCGCGCGAAATACAGGCACCCGCCGAAACAAAGCACCAGCGCCGCCAGCGACCAGAGGAGACGCCGCCGCAGCTCGATGAGATGGTCGAGCAAGGGGGCCTGGCTGTCGTCGATCTCGTTCACGATTGTGGCTCGTCCGAGGATGCGGGCTTGGGTTTTCGCACCCGCTTGGGCTTGGCGGGTGCCGGCGCTTCGGCATCGCCGGGAAACAGCACCGGCTGCTCGACCATCACTGGGGCGGCATCGGCCGGGTCGTGGAACGCCGCCTCCGCCATGCTTGCATCAGAAGCGGTCGCGTCGTGCCCGCCAAGATCGGCCTCGGGTGCCGGGAGCGCGGGCGTCGGCGGATGCTCGCGCATGATCCGCTCGTTCTCCGCAGCCCATTGCTTCTCCATCTCGGCCAGCTCGGATTCGCGCACCATCGCGTCGAATCCCGAGCGGAACTGCCGCGCGACGCCGCGCGCCTTGCCGACCCATTTGCCGACGAAGCGCATTGCCTTGGGAAGATCCTTGGGTCCGATCACCAGCAGCGCCACCACGGCCACAAGCAGCAACTCGGTCGGCGCTACGTCTAACATTCGGCACTGCCTCGGGCGCGCCTCGGAACGGGGCGCGGATCAACGGGTGGAAAAGGGTCGCTCAGCGCTCTTCGCGCGTACGCTCGGCTTCGGTCTGGAAGCTGGCGTCGGGCGTCGGCGCGGGCTTGCCTTCGATGCGCGTTGCCTTCGCGGGGGTTTCGGCCTCGTCATCCTCGGCCATGCCCTTCTTGAACTGCTTGATGCCCTTCGCGACGTCGCCCATCATGTTGGAAAAACGGCTGCCGCCGAACAACAAAATGACCAGGACACCGACGATCAGCCAGTGCATCAGGCTCATGCTACCCATGGGAACTCTCCTCGTATCGGGGTCTATCTAGGCGCGTGGCGCGCCCGGGGCAACGGCCTGCCCCATGAATCGGAGCGCGAGCCCTATTCGGCTTCCGTGACAGTTTCGCTTGCCCCGGTCTCCATCTCGGTCTCGAACGCAAGATCGACCGGATCTAGCAGTCCAGCCGCCTTCAAATCGTCGATTCCGGGCAGGTCGCGCCGGCTGGCGAGCCCGAACTGGCTGAGGAACCCCGCAGTGGTCGCATAGGTCAGCGGCCTACCCGGCACTTCGCGGCGTCCCGCCGGGCGTACCCAGCCCGCCTCCATCAGCACGTCGATCGTCCCCTTGGAGATCTGCACCCCGCGGATCGCCTCGATCTCGGCGCGGGTGACCGGCTCGTGATAGGCAATGATCGCCAGCGTCTCGATCCCCGCGCGGCTGAGCTTCCGGCTCTCCTCGCGGTCGCGGCGCAGCAGGTGCGCCAGATCGGCGGCGGTCTGGAAGTGCCAGCGCTCGCCGCGGCGGACCAATTCGATCCCCCGCCCGGCATACTGCGCTTCGAGCCGCGCCAGCGCACCGCGCACATCGGCCTCGGGCCCGATATGCGCCTTGATTTCGTCCACGGTCATCGGGCTTTCGGACGCGAACAGCACTGCCTCCACGGCGCGGCCGAGGTCGTCCGGGTTCATGCCGTGGCCTTGAGATAGAGCGGCGCGAACGCCGATTGCTGCCGCAATTCCAACCGTCCCTGCCGCGCCAGTTCGAGTGCGGCGACGAACGACGATGCCAGCGCCGATTTCCGATAGGTGCCGCTCGCGCCATCGGGCAGGAAGGTCTCGATCGTGCTCCACTCGATCCGCGCGCCGATCAGCGCCGAGACCCGGTCGATCGCTTCCTCCAGCGTCATCACATCGCGCTGCGCGACGACGTGCATCACCGGTCGCGTCCGTGCGCTGATCCGCCCATAAGCGGCGATAAGGTCGTATATTTCGGCCTCGTATCGCCCTTTCCGGACCACTTTGAGCCCATCCGGCGCCCCGCGCACAAACACGTCGCGTCCCAGCCGGTCGCGCGCCACCAGCCGCGCCCCGGCCTCGCGCATCGCATTGAGTCGCTCCAGGCGGAGCTGGAGCCGCAGCGCCAGTTCCTCGGGGCTCGGCGTCTCCTCCGGGTTGCGCGGTAGCAGCAGCGCCGACTTGAGGTATGCGAGCCACGCCGCCATCACCAGATAGTCCGCCGCCAGCTCCAGCCGCAGCGCCCGTGCGTGGTTCACATAGCCGAGATACTGCTCGACCAGTTCGAGGATCGAGATCGCCCGCAGATCGACCTTCTGGTTCCGCGCAAGCGCCAGCAGCAGGTCGAGCGGTCCTTCCCAGCCCTCGATGTCGATCTGGAGTGTCGCATCCTCGCTCATCGCCGACGAGTTAAGCAGAGCCCTCAGACCAGCGCCAGCAATTCGTCCCGCTTCGCAATTAACGCATCAAAGTCAGCATCTTGCGTACCTCCCGCGATCGTCGCCATTGCCCGCTCCAGCCGGGCCACGCACTCCGGCGTCGCCTCGCCGATCCGCCCGGCGATCTCCACCATCTCGTCCATCCGCGCCCAGCAATCGAGCACCACGTCGCACCCTGCCGCCAGCGCCTGCGCCGCCTTCTCGCCCGCGGTACCCGACAGCGCCTTCATGTCGATATCGTCGGTCATGAGCAGTCCATCGAAACCGATCCGACCCCGAATCACATCCCGAATCACCCCCGCCGAGAGCGTCGCCGGGTTCGCGGCATCCCAAGCCTCGAACACGACGTGGCAGGTCATCCCCATCGGCGCGTCGCTGAGCCGGGTGAAAGGCTCGAGATCGACTTCGAGCGCGGTGTCCTCCACCTTGACGTGCGGCAGGTCATAGTGACTGTCGACCAGCGCGCGGCCGTGCCCCGGCATGTGCTTCACCACGCCCACGACACCGCCGCGGCGCATGCCTTCGAGCATTGCCTTGCCCAGCGCCGCGACACGCATCGGATCGCCGCCGAAAGCCCGGTCGCCGATCGCCGCGGTCACGTCGGGCTGGCGCACGTCGAGCAACGGTGCGCAATTCACATTCACTCCCACTTGGGCGAGCATCATCGCCAGCGCCTGCGCATTGGCGCGCGCCGCCTCGATCGCCGAGATCGGCGCGAGCTCGTACAGCGCGTCGAATGCCGCCCCCGCCGGGAACGCCGGCCATTCGGGCGGCACCATCCGCGAGACGCGCCCGCCCTCCTGGTCGATCAGGATCGGCACGTCGCTACGGCCCGAGAGGTCACGCAGACTGTCCGTCAGCGCCTTCATCTGGGCGCGGTCGCCGCAATTGCGCTTGAACAGGATGTAGCCGAGCGGATCGGCCTGCTTGAAGAAAGCGCGCTCGTCGCTGGTCAGTTCGTGACCGGAGATGCCGAAGATGACGGGTTTCATGGGCCCGCTCTAGACGATCCTCAATTCGCGATGAAGCAGTTCTCGCCTGCGACCTTGAGCTTGCCGCACAACTCGCGCGCCTGGGGGTTGCTGCCCGCGTTGACGCGCAGCCGCCAGACCGTGCGGCCATCGGCATCGCCGCGCTCGACCGACTTGCCAAGCGGCGCCAAGTACGAAAAGCGCTTCGCCAGCCGCGCCCAGGCGGTGTTCGCGCCCCCCTCGTTGGGGAAGGCACCGAGCTGGATCAGCGAGCCCGAACCCGGCCGCGCCGCCGCGGGCTTCGCCGCAGGTGCCTTCGAATCGACGATCGTCGGCCCGGGGATCGAAAGCTTGACGTTCTTGCTGCCCGGCGTAGCAGCGCCGGGCTCAGCGGCGCGGGTGCCCTGCACCGGTGCCTCGGCGACCGCGCCGACATTGATGCTCGCATTGCTCGCCGCGCCCTGGCTGGTGGCGAACACGGTGTCGCCCTCGCCTTCGACCTTCATCCCGCCCGGCTCGTCGGGCTTGCTCTTATAGTCGCCCGGCGGCGCCTTGATCAGCTCGCCATTGCCGTTCACCGGATTCTGCGTCCGCTGATACCAGAACCAGCCAAGTGCCGCGGTGCCGATCACCGCGAGCGCCAGCACTGCAAGCAGCATGAAGCGCGCGACCGAATGGTCCTGCGGATAATCCTCCTCGGCCGTCTCCAGCCAGGGAAGGCGATCCTCGTCATAGCCCTGGCCCGAACGCAGATTCATCTCAGTGCATCTCCTGCACGGCCTCGACACCCATGAGACCCAACCCGTTACGGATAATCTGTCCAACGCCGCGCGCCAAGAAAAGCCGCGCACAGGTCAGCCCGGGCTGCTCGGGCAGGAGGAAGCGCCGGTCTGGACGGTCGTTGCCGACATTCCACAAGGCGTGCAGAGCCGCCGCCAAGTCATAGAGATAGAAGGCAATTCGATGCGGCTCGCGCGCCAGTGCCGCGCCCTCCACGGTGCGTGGAAACTGCGCCGCGAGCTTCACCAGCGCCAGCTCTTCCGTATCAAGCAGGGACAGATCGGCGCTTGGGCAGTCGATTCCCGCCTCCGCGGCCTTGCGATGGAGCGACGCGATCCGGGCATGGGCATAGTTCACATAGAAGACCGGATTGTCCTTCGACGCCTCCACCACCTTGGCGAAGTCGAAGTCCATCTGCGCGTCGGCCTTCCGAGTCAGCATGGTGAAGCGCACCACGTCCTTGCCGACTTCGTTGACGACATCAGCAAGCGTAACGAAGTTGCCCGAGCGCTTGGACATTTTGACCGGCTCGCCTGCGCGCAGCAGCCGCACCATCTGGACCAGCTTGACGTCGAACTTGGTCTTGCCGTCGGTCAGCGCCGCCACTGCCGCGACGATCCGCTTGACCGTACCGGCGTGATCCGCGCCCCAGATGTCGATCAGCTGGTCCGCCGATTGCGCCTTCTGGAAGTGATACGCCAGGTCCGCACCGAAATAGGTCCATTGTCCGTTCGACTTCTTGATCGGGCGGTCTTGGTCATCGCCGAACTTGGTCGAGCGGAACAGCGGCAGCTCGACCGGCTCCCAATCCTCGGGCGTCTCGCCCTTGGGCGCTTCGAGCACGCCGTCATAGACGAGATCGCGTTCGCGCAGCCACGCTTCGGCGGCCTCGGGCTTGCCGGCCGCCTGCAGCTCGGCCTCGGACGAGAACAGGTCGTGATGGATGCCGAGCAAGGCGAGGTCCGCCTTGATCATCACCAGCATCGACGCGACCGCTTCCTTGCGGAACAGCGCGAGCCACGCGCTTTCGGGCTTGCCAACAAAGGCGTCGCCATGCTCGGCCGCGAGCTTCTCGCCGACCGGCTTGAGATACTCGCCCGGATAGAGCCCCTCGGGGATCTCGATCGTCTCGCCGAGCGCCTCGCGGTAGCGCAGGTGCGCCGAGCGCGCGAGCACGTCGACCTGTCCGCCCGCGTCGTTGACATAATATTCGCGCACCACCTTGTGCCCGGCATATTCGAGCAAGGCGGCAAGCGCGTCGCCGACCACCGCACCGCGGCAATGCCCCATGTGCATCGGACCTGTCGGATTGGCCGACACATATTCGACATTGACCGTCGCGCCCGCGCCGATCGAGGAGCGCCCGTAATCGCCCTCGGCCGCGAGGATGTCGGTCAACTCGCCGCGCCAGGTGTCGTCGGTCAGCGTCAGGTTGATGAACCCCGGGCCCGCGACCGACACCGCCGAGACCGCGTCGAGCTTCTCGAGCTCGGCGGCGATCTTCTCGGCGAGCGCGCGCGGATTGGTCCCCGCCGGCTTGGCGAGCACCATCGCGGCGTTGGTCGCCAGATCGCCATGCGACGCATCGCGCGGCGGCTCGACCGTGACCGCGCGTCGCTCCAGCCCGGCGGGCAAGTCGCCGGCGGCGACGAGCGCATCGAGAGCGGCATCCAGGTGCGCGGCAAAACGGACGTAGAGAGTCATCGGGCTTCCAACAGCGAACGGAAGCGCGCGCCTTAGCGGATGGGGCGCGTGGGGACAATTGGGGTGGGGAACGCGATGCTGAAAGGATGGCGGCTATTGGGTGGTTTGCGGTCTGCCCGGATTGGAGCGAAAGCTGGCCAAGGCGGACACCGATGAGCTCCAACTGGCAACCGCGCACCTTCGGTGAAGCCCTGATCAGCAGGGGCCGTGCCAATATACGCTGTGACCCAGTTCTGACCAGCATTCGACAAGCATCGTCAGGTCCTGTTTGTCGGGAGCGTAGCCATAGCCCAACCCACCATCGAAGAATGGTTTTGTCGTAATATCGACCATCCCCTGTAGTACGGTCACAGAATATGGCTTCAGCTGCGCGATAGCAGGTGGCCATTTGCCTTTCGGGATGTCAGCACGTTGCGTTGAAGGGCTAAGCGGATAAGTTGCCATGAGATGCTGAGATTCCGCCGCAACTGCCTTCATTAGCCCTTGGTCGAGAGTAGGGTGCGGTAGAGCGCAATATATCGCCACAGTGATTAAGACTATGATCGGAACAACAATGCGTAGGCATCCTTTCACTCAGCCCCCCATCATGCAACCTGGCGCCTGAAACTCGCTGAGCTTACAGCTGCTTCGAGTGTCCGCAAGCAGGGAACAGTCAAACGGTCGTGAACGCCTGAAACTGGGGCGTTAGACGCCATCACTCCCTCCCCAAACGGAGAGGGATTTGGGCGAAATCAAAATCGGAATTTCGGTGGTAAAGTAGGGTTTGTTCTGCTTTTGTTCAGACTAATGCCACATCAGCGTGCCTCTCGCTCCCAGCCGTGCCGCATCGGCGTCGCCTTTCTGGCGCTTACCCGCCGCGTAGCCGCAGCCTGGGTACAGCGTAGTCGCCGCGTTACTGCCGCGCAGATGACGCGTACCGTAGCGCCAGTGGCACGCGCCCCTGCGCACAGATGCCGTGTACAAGCCGCGTCTAAGACGCTTCCCCGCCGTAGACCCGCCGCTTCCGCCGAGAAACCCGCCATCGAGTCAACTTCGTCAACCGACCAACGCCCGGACCGGCGCGACTCAAGCCCGCACCAGATCCTTCACCACCCCCGCACTCTTCATCTCCGGAAACAGCTTCGCCGCGGTCCGCACCGGCTGGAGATCGAAATGCGACGCCACTGCGCTGTTGAGCAGCGTATCGAGCCCCGCGGTCGGGCGCAGGTCGCGCGCCTCGTAGAGCGCTGCGTCGCCCAGCCCCGGCCAGTCGGCGACCACGCGGCCGCCATTGACCGCACCGCCCATCAGCATCGCCAGCGCGCCGGTGCCGTGATCGGTCCCCTGGGTGCCGTTGACCTTGACCGTGCGGCCGAACTCGGTGGCGACCACCACCATCGTATTCGCCCAGAGCGGCCCCAACCCGGTGCGCAGCGCGCCAACCATCGCGTCGAGCCCCTTCAATTGCCCGGTGAGCCGCCCGCGCTGCTGGGCGTGGGTGTCCCAGCCGCCGGTCTCGATCATCGCGATCCGTGCGCCGCCTTGCGCAGTGAGCAGCTTGGCGGCGAGCGTGCCCGTGGCCGCGGCGTTGCGGCCATTGTCGGCGGCCAAGTCGCTGGTCAGCATCCGCGTCGCAGTCGCCTGCTCCCAGATCGCGTGGAGCTGGGCATCCTCGCGGTACATCGCCGAGACGCGCGCGAGCAGGTCGTCCGAAGCGTCGGGCAGCGACGAGGGGGCGTAGCTCGCCACTTCGGCCGGCCCGCGCAGCGCCATCGGGATCGTCGCGGCGAGCGCGATCGCCTTGTCGTCGGCGGGGAGCAGCGAGAGCAGCCGGTTGAGCCAGCCGTCCTTCTGCGCATAGGCCGAGGCTCCGCCGGTCTCGAGCACGTTCTGCCCGTCGAAATGCGAGCGCTCGCGATAGGGCGAGGCGACCGCATGGACGAACAACGCCTGCTTCGCCTGATACAGGCCGAGTGTGTTGGTCATCGCCGGATGCAGCGCGAACATGCCATCCAGCTTGGGTGCCGCAGCGAAATCTTCCGCGAGCACGCCGCGCTGGCCGGCAAACGCCGGATCGCCGACCGGGGCGAGCGTGCCGAGCCCATCGGCAGCGCCGCGCTGGATGATGAACACGAAGCGGCGCTCGGTAGCGGCGCGGGCCAGCGCCATCCGCGCGCCGAACGCAGACGTGACCACCGCAGAGGCACCGAGGGCGACGAAATTGCGACGAGTGAGCATAGCCTATCTCCGCAGGAATTCGGGCGCGACGAGCAGAAGCGCGACGCCCTGCGCCGGACTTTCGGCGCGCGCGATCGACTGGGCGGTGCTCTCGCTCAGTGCGCCGGGAAACAGTTCGGCGGCGCGGGCGCGGGCATCGACGGTGTCGCGGGTGCGCTGGGCCAGCCGCTCGGCCGCCTCGACCCGGCGCATCACGGCGTCGGGCCCGGCCCAGCTGCCGGCGACATCGTCCCAGCCTGCCGGAGACCCCGGCTTCCATACCGGCTGGCCGAGCTGGGTCATCAGCCCGTTCATCGCCATCGGCGGCAATTGCTCCGCGCCGAGACCGCGCAACGCGGAGATCGTCCATTCCCAGGGCGACTTGAACTTGACCGGCTGCGCCACCCAGCATTCGGGCGCCTCGACCAGCGCGCGATAGACGCTGGGCAAGTCGCCACCCGATTTGAGAAACGCAGTTTCCAGCTTGCCGACCAGCGCGGGCGGCGGATCGTCGCCGGCGAAATGCCGCGCCAGCTTGGTCGCGATATGGCGCGCGGTGGCGGGGTGCGTGGCCAGCATGTCGAGCACTGCGGCCGCCTGGGCCTCGCCCTGTTGCGGCCAGCTCTTGCCGAGGATCGTGCGCGTCCCCGGCTCATGGCGGCGCGGCGCGAAGGCGAAACCGCCGCCCTGCCCGTCATCGGCGCCCCCGCGGCCGAGTCCGGCCACGCTCCAACCAGTCATTGCACGGGCGAATTCGGTGACGTCGGCCTGACTGTAGCCGGTACGGACGCCGAGTGTGTGGAGCTCCAGGATTTCGCGCGCCAGGTTCTCGTTGAGCCCGGCTTTGCCGCCGCGCCGCCCCGCCGCCTGACCCAACGCACTGTTCGGCCCGACCGACTGCGCCTGGTCGAGATAGACCAGCATCGCCGGGTGCCGCTCGACCGCATGGAGCATCTCGCCGAATTTCCCCAGCACGTGCGGCCGTACCGCCTCGAACTCGAAGCTGCCGGCCAGGCCGATCATCTCGAGCTTGTCCGCGGAGACCGCGAAGTGGTTGGCCCAGAAATGCACCAGCCGCTCGACGAACGGCGCCGGCGAATTGAGCGCGGTGAGCGCACGCGCGGAAATCGCATCGGCATAATGGTCACGCGCCTGCAGACGGGCGTCCCGGCGGACCTGCGCGGTCGGATCGTCGGGGTCGCGGCGCCGCGGCGGCATTGCGGATCCACGCATCGCTACTTCGGTATCCGCCTCGGGCCTGGGCATCGCCCGCATGTCGCGGCGCGCCTCGCGCAGGTCGCGGCGATAGTCGGCAAGTTCGCCGACGATCTGGCTACTGGGCGCGAGCGCTGCGATCACCTCGGGCCGGGCTTCGTAGCGCTCGAGCTGCGCCATCAGCCAGCGGGCGGGATCCGCCCCCGGTGCGTCGCCCGGGCGGCCACCCAGGCCGAAGCGATTGAGCGCGATGCCTGCCTTCGCCATGCGATTACCTCCTGCCCTGCAAATACGCACGAGATGTCGCAGAAGTTTGTCATCTGCACGCTTCGTCGTGAATCGTGCACCGATTGCAATCATACCCGACGCGCTTTGCGATTGCGCAATTTGATGCAGCGCAGCATTTTCATGCGCAAGAACAGAACAAGACGTAACAAAGGATGCCGATCCGGCTCTTTCCAGTTTCCGAAGGAGATAGATCGTGACTAAGCTCTTCCTCGCAGCCGCTGCTGCAACCATCGCTTTCGCCGCTCCCGCCATCGCCAAGGATCGCGTGTTCACGCACGAAGGCGTGACCTATGCCTATACCGCGACCCCGGGCAGCGACGGCCTCGTCCTCGAGGGCAAGGCCTCGAAGGGCGGCAAGTTCCGCCTCGTCGTCAAGGGCGACTGGGTGAACGGCTATGCCGGCGGCGCCCGCGTCTCGTTCCGCGCACCGAAGCGCGATGAGGCAGTGCTCGTCGCACAGCGCTAAGCCTTACGAGGGTCCCAGCCAGCCGGCAGGGGCCCTCAAAAGCCTTCGGGCAGGCTGATCGGGCCGACGACTTCCTCGTAGCGCGCAATCGCGTACCGGTCGGTCATCCCGGCGATGAAGTCAGCGATATGGCGGCTCCGCCAGGGCGCCTCCGCCGGCAGCGCTTCGCGCCATTCCTCCGGCATCAGGCCAGGATCGGCGGCATAGGCTGCGAACAGCCCCGCAACCACGCCATGCGCCGCCTCTGCCGCCTCGAGCTGGCTCGGATGGTGATAGAGATTGGCGTACATGAAGCGCTTGAGCCCCCGCTCGGCGTCGCGCATCGGGTCCGAAAAGGTGACCAGGCAGCGCCCCGCGGCGCGCACGTCCGCGACCGTCTCGATCCCGTCTTCGGCCAGCCGCGTCCGCGTAGTCTCGATCAGATCATTGACCATCTCGCCGATCTGCGAACGGATCAATTCGCTGACCAGCCGTCGCGCGGGCACGCCGGGGAACTTGGCCTCGACCCGCGCCCAGCCCTCCGCCACCATCGGCAATTCCATCAACTGATCGAGGCACAGCAATCCGGCGCGCAGGCCATCGTCGATGTCGTGATTGTCATAGGCGATGTCGTCGGCGAGCGCCGCGACCTGCGCCTCGAGCGACGACCATCCGGCCAGCTCCAGCGGAAACGCGGCATCGGCGGCGGCGAGCGCCCATTCGGGTCGCGTGACCGGGCCATTGTGCTTGGCGAGCCCCTCGAGCGTCTCCCAGGTGAGATTGAGCCCGTTCCATAGCGGATATGGCCGGTCGAGCTCGGTCAGCGTGCGCAGCGTATGGCCGTTATGGTCGAACCCGCCCTGCCCGGCCAGCGCCGCCTCCAGCGCATCCTCGCCGGCATGGCCGAAGGGCGGATGACCGATATCGTGCGCCAGGCACAGCGCCTCGGTCAGGTCCTCGTTGAGACCGAGCGCGCGCGCGATCGTCCGGCCGATCTGCGCGACCTCGAGGCTGTGGGTGAGCCGAACGCGGAAATGGTCGCCATCGGGCGCCATGAACACCTGGGTCTTGTGCCGCAGCCGGCGGAAGCTGATCGAATGGATGATCCGGTCGCGGTCTCGCTGGAAGGCGTCGCGCGGCCCGCGGACGGCACCGCCTGGTTCGGGGTGGAGGCGACCGCGGCTGGTTTCCGGCGTACTCGCCCAGGAGGAAATCGCTTTCACCCGAAGGGCCCTAGCGGCTCAGGCCTCGCTTGTCGAAGGCTTCGACTGGTCGGATCAGTTCGCCAGCTTGGTCACCTTCTGCCCGGCCTCGCTGGTGAAGACGAAGCCCGACACCTCTTCCTTGCGCAGCGTGTTGACGAAGGCCTGCGCCTCCGCCGCGGTCTTGAACGGGCCGGCAAGGACGCGGTTGGTGGCGCGCAGCGGAGTCCACCAGCCGGACTTGCCCTTGAAAGCCGCAGGCGCCTTGGCGACGACCGCCTTCCATGCCTTGGGCAGGCTGGCCTCGTTGGCGCCGCCGGCGACCTGGACCCAGACGCGCGCGGGCTCGGCGGGCGGCTTCTTGGGCTCAGGCTTCTTGGCCTTGGGATCGGGCTTGGCCGGCTCCGGCTTCTTCGCAGCCTTGGGCTCGGGCTTGGCCGGTTCGGGCTTGGGCTTCGCGACTGGCTTGGCAGGTTCGGGCGCGGGCCGCGCGACCTCGGGCGACGCCGCGACGGCGCGCGTGGGCTCGGGCACCGGATCGACCGGCACCGCCGTGACGACCTGCAATTCCTCCGCAGGGATGGTGATCCCGGCAACGATCGCGGCGAGGACCGAATCCTCCTGCCCCACGCGCGCAGGGCCGGGCGGCGCCGGCTCGGGCGCGGCGGCGATCGCATTGGGCTGGGGCTCGGGACGCGCAGCAGCGGGAAGCGTAGCCGGGGGTTGCGCTGCCGCGGTAACCGGCGTGCGCGCCGTGTCGCCGACCGAAGCGGCGGCGGGCGTGCCCTGACCGGGCGGCGTGATCGCGCTCGGCTGTGGCGCGACTTCGCGGCTCGCGGTCTGGACCGGCGCCTCGCGGACCGGGGGCGTGTCGATCTCTTCGGACTTCGGCTTGGGCAGCGGCTGGACGATCGGCGTTGCCTCGCGCATTACCACCTGCTGTGGCGGGGCGGGCAACGGCGGCGGCGGGGCCGCGGCGGTTTCCACCGGCGCGGCACGACGGGCGAGCGGCGCGGCGTCACGTTCGTCGCGCTCGCGCTGTCGGCGCGAGCGGCGATCCCTGCTCTTTGGCGCCTCGGCAGCGGACGTGCGCGTCGGCTGCGTCTGGGCGACCTGAACCGGGCGCGTGGGCACATAGCGCGGCAGTACCGGCGCGAGCCGGGCGTCGGCAACGCGCGCCGCGGTCGGCGAGATCTGGCCGAAATGCACGGCGAAGGCGCGATCGGCAGGCGCGAGATTGGCGAGGCGGCGGAAGAAGGGCGCGAGCGAGCTGCCCATATTGCCCGGCATCATGCTCGCCGCGATACGCTCGGCACCGGGCATGTCGCCGTTCATCGCGAGGACGAAAGCGCGCGCGCGCCACGCCGCGCGGTCGCTCTTACGCAGCAGCGGATCGAGCTGGCGCATCGATTCCTCGACATTACCGGTGATGCCGAGCGACAGCGCGTAGCGACGCACGGTCTCGTCGTCGTCGCGATCGTCCTGGAGCGCGCGCTTGTAGTCGGCCTGGGCGAGCACGGGCTGGCCGAGCAGGTCATAGGCGAAGCCGCGATCGGCGGCATATTCGCGCGCATTAAGCCCCCGCGCCTCGGCCGCCTGGAACAGCCGCAGCGCCTCGCCCGGGCGCTCCATCCGCACCAGCGCCGCGCCGCGCCCTGCGAGGATGCCGGGGTTGGAGGCATCGACCGTCTCGGCACGCGCGAAGAAGGCCAGCGCGGCGGCGGTATCGCCGAGCTTCGCGCTCAGATTCCCCGCCGCGAGCAGCGCACGCACGTTGCGCGGATCGGCGGCGACCACGCGCAGCTCCTGCGCGAGCTGGTCGGCGAGCGGATTGGGCGTGGGCATCAGCCCGTGCTGGGCGAGCGCCGGCGCGCCGGTTGCAGCCAGCGCCAATGCCAGTGCGATGCCGTCGAGGGAGCCGAGCTGCTTCATTGAGGGACCGCCAGACACGTCATCGGGTAACGGCCGATGACGCGTCGCCGGCGGCTCGTCGAAACGGGCACCGCCGGCGACGAACGCCTTTACTGGTTGTTCTGGCTGCGCAGGAACCGCGGGATGTCGAGCGGATCCTTGTCCTCCTCCTCGGTCGCCTTCGAGGCACCGCGCGAGGCCATCCGCTCGAACAGCGTGCCTCCGGCACGGCGACCGGCGGGCTTGGGTTCGGGCGCGGGCTCCTCGTCGGCGCCGCCGGTCAGCCAGCGACGGCGGCTGGTGAGTTCGGGTGCCGGAGCGGGCGCCGGTTCGGGCTCGGGCGCGGCTTCGGCCATCGGCTCGCCAAGCAGCAGCTCGTCGGATTCGTCCTGCGCGGCGACCGGCTCGGGCTCCGGCTCATATGCTTCCGGGATCGGCGCCGCAGCGACGGGCTCGGGTGCTTCGGGCTCGAGAACAGGCTCGGAGAAGCCGGGCTCGGGCGCAGCTTCGACCGCCGCGGGCTCCGATGCCGCCGCTGCGGCGCTGCGGCGCGGCGTCGCGAAGGAGAAGACGCGCGTCTGCTCGGGCGCCGGGGCG
Source organism: Sphingomonas sp. HF-S4 (assembly GCF_032911445.1). NCBI lineage: Bacteria > Pseudomonadati > Pseudomonadota > Alphaproteobacteria > Sphingomonadales > Sphingomonadaceae > Sphingomonas > Sphingomonas agrestis. The sequence goes on from NZ_JAWJEJ010000001.1 coordinate 2,227,817, forward strand.
GCGCGCGCCTGGGCGTCGGCATCGATGCCCGTCGCGACGACCGAGACGCGGATCTTGCCTTCGAGATCGGGGTTGAACGCCGATCCCCAGATGATGTTGGCGTCGGGATCGACCAACTCGCGGATGTGGTTCGCGGCTTCGTCGACTTCGAGCAGGCGCATGTCCTCGCCGCCGGTGATCGAGACGATGACGCCCTTGGCGCCGTTCATCGAGACGCCGTCGAGCAGTGGATTGGCGATTGCCTTCTGCGCGGCGATCAGTGCGCGATCGTCACCCTCGGCCTCACCGGTGCCCATCATCGCCTTGCCCATCTCCTGCATCACCGAGCGGACGTCGGCGAAGTCGAGGTTGATGAGGCCCGGCATGACCATGAGGTCGGTGATGCCGCGGACGCCCTGCTGGAGCACTTCGTCGGCCATCTCGAACGCCTGCTTGAAGGTCGTGTTGGCGTTGGCGATCAGGAACAGGTTCTGGTTGGGGATGACGATCAGCGTGTCGACATACTTCTGAAGCTCTTCGATGCCCGATTCCGCCGACTGCGCGCGGCGCTTGCCTTCGAAGGCGAACGGCTTGGTCACCACGCCGACGGTGAGGATGCCCATGTCGCGCGCGGCCTTGGCGATCACCGGCGCGGCGCCGGTGCCCGTGCCGCCGCCCATGCCGGCCGCGATGAAGCACATATGCGCGCCTTCGAGCGCCTTCTGAACCTGATCGATCGTCTCTTCGGCGGCGGCGCGACCGATTTCGGGACGCGAGCCTGCGCCGAGCCCTTGGGTAATCTTCGCGCCCAGCTGGATGCGATGCCCCGCCGAGGACTGTTTGAGTGCCTGTGCGTCGGTGTTGGCGACGAGGAACTCGACCCCGAGCACGTCGGCGCGGATCATATTCGCGATCGCGTTGCCGCCCGCGCCGCCCACACCGATCACGGTGATCTTGGGCGTCAGCTCGTCAACCTCAGCCGGAAGAAATTCGATGCTCATTCCATATCTCCCTGGCGCCGCCGTCGCGCTGGGGCGGCACCGTTGAACTCCGTGATGCACCAAGGGCCCCACCGACTCTAGTGGAAACAGGCCCGTTCGGTCGTATTTCTTTAATAATTCGACCGAAACGCCGTCATCAGACGCTGGAGCAGCGCGCCGGGGCTCGTCTTGGTGACCATCTGGTGGCTCGACGGCTCGAGCGCGCGCAGATCGATCGGATCGGCCGCGGCGAAGCGCGCGAGGCCAGCGAGGGTGGCGAAGGCCGGGCCGGCATGCGCTTCGGGCAGCGCGATCAGCCCTTTGGGACGTCCGACGCGGACGGCATTGCCGAGCGACTGCTGGGCATAATCGGCGATTCCCTTCAATTCGGCACCGCCGCCGGTGAGGACGATCTGGCGGCCGATCGGATCCTGGAAACCGAGCTTCTTGAGCTCCTTCTGGATCTCGCTCATCAGCCGCTCCAGCCGCTGGCGGATCGTCGCATTGAGCTGCGCCTTGGTGATGCGCGGGCCTTCAGCGCCGTCGTCGGGGATAGCGAGCTGGACGTCGATCATCTCGTGATTGTCGCGCGGCGACAGATTGGCCGAACCGTGGAAGCACTTGGTGCGCTCGGCCCAGGTCCGTGCGGTGCCGAAAGCCGAGGCGATGTCGTCGGTGATGTCGGCCGAGCCCATCGGGATCGATGCGAGCCCGGCGAGCACGCCGCCGGCGAACACCGAGACGTTGGTCACCCCTGCGCCGATTTCGACCAAGGCGACGCCCAGTTCGCGTTCCTCGTCGGTGAGGCAGGCGAGCCCGGTGGCGACGGGTGCGGCGATGATCGACTTGACCTCGAGATGCGCCGAGCGGACGCACAGATCGAGATTGCGCACCGGCGAGCCCTCGGTCGAGACGACATGGATGTCGATGCCGAGCCGGTCGGCATGCAGCCCCAGCGGACGCTTCACGCCCGCAAGCCCGTCGATCGTGTAGCAGGTCGGCTGGGCGTGGAGGACCATCTTGCCCTGCGGATCGATCGCGTCGCGGCCAGCCTTGAGCAGTTCGTCGATATCGGCCTGCTCGACGCGATGTCCGCCGAGATCGGCCTCGAGCTTGACGACGTCGGAGAGGAGGCCGCCCGCCGAGAAGCTGACCCAGACGTCCTCGATATTGGTACCTGCGATGCGCTCCGCCTGCTCAACCGCCTCGCGGATCGCGAGTTCGGTGGCGTGCATGTCGGCGACATAGCCGCGCTTGACGCCGCGGCTCTCGCGCTGGCCGGTGCCGAGCACGACGAGCTGGCCGTCGTCGCTGCGCTGCGCGATCAGCGCCGAGACCTTGGACGAACCGACGTCGAGCGCGGTGATCAGTCCTTCGGGTACCGTCTTGGCCATCTTATTCCCCTGTCACAACGCTCGTCGCGGCCGCTTGCCCTTGCGGCCGCTGCATCACCATATTCCCGGGCACGCGCATGTCGAAGCGGATCGTACCCTTACGTAGCAGACCCTGCGCCGCATCCAACTCTGCGAATTTGCGTAAGGACTTAGCCGCCTCTTCCTCGCCCTCGGGAAGCTGGAGCTTCTCGCCGCTGGCGAACACCAGGTCCCAGCGGCGATTGCCGATCCAGCTTGCCGCCTTGACCAGCGGCTTGAGCGACGGCGCCGCGTCGAGCAGCTTCCGCCGGGCCGGCTCCTGTCCATTGGCGCCCTCGCCGATCAGCAGCGGCAGATCGGGCATCGCATCGGTCGATACCGGCTCGAGCGGCACGCCCGTCGGATCGACGAGCATCAGCTGGCCGTGGCTCTGCCAGATCGCCGCGGGCTCGCGCTCGACGATCGCGATGCGCAGGGTGTTGGGCAGGCGACGCGAGACGCGGGCGTCCTTGACCCAGGGATATTTGAGCAGCCGCTCGCGGACCAGAGCGAGATCGACCAGCGGCATCGCGCGCGAATCCTGATCGAGCGCCTGGGTGTAGACAGTCATCTTGTCCATGCGCTTGATCCCGTCGATCTGGATCTCGTCGACCTTCAATCCCGCCTCGCCGACGACATTGGCCGCCGCGACACCCGCCATCGACGGCACGCCGAACCAGGTTGCCACCGCAAGCGCCACCGCGCCGACCGAGCCGACGATCGTCCAAGTGGCGATGCGGGTGAGCGTCTTCTCGCTGAACGGCAACGCGGCGACCGCCTGGTCGAGCAGGCTCGGCCGCTTCGGGCGACGCGCGTTCGCCTTCTTCCTGGGCGCCGCACCCCGCCTGGTGGCGGTGCGTTGGACGGGCTTGCGGCTCAAGCGAGCGCCTCGTCGACGATGCGCTGGACCAGCTCGGGATAGGAAATGCCGAGATGCCGCGCCTGTTCGGGGACAAGGCTGAGTGCGGTCATGCCGGGCTGGGTGTTGACCTCGAGCAGGAAGAGGCCCTCGACGCCCTGGCTGTCGTCCCAGCGGAAATCGGCGCGCGAGCAGCCCTTGCAACCGAGCAGCCGGTGCGCGTCGAGCGCAATGCGCTTGCACGCATCGGCGACGTCCTGGGGGATGTCCGCGGGGAAGACGTGCTCGGTAAGGCCGTCGGTGTATTTGGCGTCGTAATCGTAGAAGCCATTGCGGACGATCAGCTCGGTGACCCCGAGCGCCTGGTCGCCGAGCACGGCGGTGGTCAGCTCGCGGCCGCGGATGAAGGGTTCGGCGAGGAGTTCGTCGAATTCCTGCCAGGGACCCGCGGCGTCGGCGCTGATCGGGTTACCCATATTACCTTCGTCGGTGACGATCGCGACGCCGACCGAAGAACCTTCATTGACCGGCTTGAGGACATAAGGGCGCGGCAGCGGGTCGCGCGCATGCAGTTCCTCGGTGCGGACCATGCGCCCGCCGGGCATCGGGATGCCATGCGGAACCAGCGTCTGCTTGGTGAGCTGCTTGTCGATCGCGATCACCGAGGTGACCAGGCCGGAGTGGGTGTATTTGAGGCCGAGCAGGTCGAGCGTGCCCTGGACAGTGCCGTCCTCGCCAGGCGTGCCGTGGAGCGCGTTGAAGACGATGTCGGGTGCGAGTTCGGTCAGCCTGGCCGCGAGATCGCGGCCCATGTCGACGCGGCTGACCTTGTGGCCGAGTCCCTCGAGCGCATCGGCGACTCCCGCGCCCGACATCAGCGAGACCTCGCGCTCGGCGGACCACCCGCCCATCAACACGGCGATGTGCAACTTGTTCACTTCTCGACCCCGATACGCTCTTCGACCGCGCCTTCGGCAAACCTGCCGACGCGCTGAATTTCCCACTCCAGCCCGACGCCGGACTGGGCCTTGACCTTGGCGCGGACGTCCTCGCCCAGCGCCTCGATATCGGCCGAGGACGCATTGCCCAGATTGAGCAGGAAATTGCAGTGTTTTTCGCTGACCTGCGCATCGCCTCGCCGCAAGCCGCGGCAGCCGGCGGCGTCGATCAGCGCCCAGGCCTTGTGCCCCTCGGGGTTCTTGAAGGTCGATCCGCCGGTCTTCGAGCGCAGCGGCTGCGATTCCTCGCGCGCGGCGGCAATGCGGTCCATCTCGACCTGGATCGCGGCGGGGTCGCCGGGCCGGCCGCGGAAGGTCGCGCTGACGACGATCGCGCCTGCGGGCAATTCGCTATGGCGATAGGTATAGCCGAGATCCGCGAGCTGCAGCGTCCGGCGCTCGCCGCTGCGCAGCACGACTTCGCACTCGATGAGGATGTCCTTTGTCTCGCGGCCATAGGCGCCGCCGTTCATCCGCACGAACCCGCCGACGGTGCCGGGGATCGAGCGCAGGAACTCGACGCCGGCGATGCCTGCGTCACGCGCCTTGGAGGAGACGAGAATGCCTGAGGCGCCGCCGCCACAGCGCAGCGTGGTGGCGTCGAGCTGCTCGACGCCGGCGAATGCCTTGCCGAGGCGGACGACGACGCCGGGCACGCCGCCGTCGCGGACGATCATGTTCGAGCCGAGGCCGAGGCCCATCACCGGCACCGCGGGATCGAGCGCGTAGAGGAAAGTGGCGAGGTCGTCGGCATCGGCGGGCTCGAACAGCCATTCCGCCGCGCCGCCGCTCTTGAACCACACGAGTGGGGCAAGCGGGGCGGCGTGGGTGAGCTTTCCGCGGACGGGGGGCAAGGCGTAGCAGACGTTCATAGCCCCTCCCCTTCAGGGGAGGGGTTGGGGTGGGACCTCCCCACGGGCGATTGGTCTCGGTGAGACAACGAGGCCCCACCCCCAACCCCTCCCCTGAAGGGGAGGGGCTTAGAGCAGAAGCATTCGCTCACTTCCAGCCCCACAGCTTGGCCCATTGCTTCCACGCTTCGAGGTTGGCCTCGGCTGCTTTCTGCCCGGCTTCCTGCAACGCGGTCATCTGCTTGCCGGCGCCCAGCATCTTCTGCGCCGCGTCCATCTGCGCCTTTTGCGCGCGGAGGATCTCCCGCTGCATCTCGACGGCGGTGGAGAACCAGTCGCTCATGCCGGCACGCCCTGCCGCGCCGCCTCAATCGCAGGGGCGAGCCCAGCTGCCCATTTGGTGATGTCGCCCGCGCCGAGGCACACGACCATGTCTCCCGGCACGGTGACTTCGGCGAGCCGCTGTGCCAGCGCATCGGCGTCGGCGATGGCGTCGGCCGAGCGGTGCCCGCGGCGGCGGATGCCGTCGACCAAAGCCTCGGCATGCACGCCCTCGCGCGGCTCCTCGCCCGCAGCATAGACCGGGGTGACCAGCACCATGTCGGCGTCGTTGAACGCCTGGGCGAAGTCGTCCATCAGGTTTTCGAGGCGTGAATATCGGTGTGGCTGTACCACCGCGATCACCCTGCCCTCGGCGCTCTCGCGCGCGGCGGCGAGCACCGCGCGGATCTCGACCGGGTGGTGTCCGTAATCGTCGATCACCGTCACCCCCTGGGTCTCGCCGACCTTGGTGAAGCGGCGCTTGACCCCGCCGAAGCGCGCAAAGCCCTTCTGGATCGTCACGTCGGGGATGCCGAGCTCGAGCGCGACGCCGATCGCGGCGAGCGCGTTCTGGACGTTGTGACGGCCGGGCATCGGCAGCTCGATATTCTCGATCGAACGCACGGTGCCGTCGCGGTTGCGGATGATCGCCTCGAAACGGTTGCCGCCCGAATGCGGGGTTACGTTGACGCCCCGGACGTCGGCCGAGGCGGCGAAGCCGTAGGTGATAATCCGGCGATCGCGGACCCGCGGGATGATCGCCTGGACTTCGGGATGATCGAGGCAGAGCAAGGCCGCGCCATAGAAGGGCACGTTCTCGACGAACTCGACATAGGCGTCCTTGGCGCGGTCGAAGCTGCCATAGTGATCGAGATGCTCGGGATCGATATTGGTCACCACCGCGATCGTGCCGTCGAGGCGAAGGAAGCTGCCGTCGCTCTCATCGGCCTCGACCACCATCCAGTCGCTGTCACCCAATCGGGCGTTCGAGCCGTACTGGTTGATGATCCCGCCGTTGATCACGGTGGGATCGACCCCACCCGCGTCGAGCAGCGCGGCGATCATAGAGGTGGTCGTGGTCTTGCCGTGGGTGCCCGCGACGGCGACGGTGGACTTCAGGCGCATCAGCTCGGCAAGCATCTCGGCGCGGCGCACCACGGGGACGCGGTGCTGGTACGCAGCCTCGACCTCGGGATTGGTGCGCACGATCGCGGTCGAGACCACGACCACGGCCGCATCGCCGATATTCTCTGCCTTGTGGCCGATCTCGATCGCGATGCCGCGGTCGCGCAGCCCCTGGACGACATAGCCCTCGGCGACGTCCGAGCCCTGCACCTTGTAGCCGAGATTGTGCATCACTTCGGCGATGCCGGACATGCCGATGCCGCCGATCCCGACGAAATGGATCGTGCCGATGTCGGTTGCGACACCCTTCATGCGTGGGCGAGCCTTCCCTGGATGGCCGCACGGCGCACCTTGATCGGCGCCGTGGGAGCGTGAATCGATTCGACGAGATCGGCGAGGTCGCTCGCCGCGTGCGGACGACCGACACTCTTGGCGCGGGTCGCAGCGTTTTCGAGGCCCTGGGCGTCGAGCCCGAGCTTCTGGATCTGCTTGGCGAGCTCGGTCGCAGTGAAGTTGCGCTGCGAAATGGTGCGCGCGCCGCCGACATTGGTGACTTCGCGCGCATTGGCGGTCTGGTGATCATCGGTCGCGCTGGGCAGCGGCACGAGGATCGCCGGGCGGCCTGCCGCGGTCAGCTCGGCGATCGTCGAGGCGCCGGCGCGGGCGATGACGATATGCGCCCAAGCCAACGCCTCGGGCATATCGGTGATGTAGGTCGAGACGTCGGCGGGGATGCCGTGCGCCTGATACTTGGCGCGGACGGCGTCGATATCCTCGATGCGTGCCTGGTGGGTGACCTGCAGCCGGCGGCGGAAATGCACCGGGAGCAAGGCGAGCCCATCGGGGACGACCTTGCTCAGCACCGTCGCGCCCTGGCTGCCGCCCGTGACGAGGACGCGGAAGATGCCATCCTCGTCGAGCACGGGATAGGGCCGTTCGCGAAGATCGAGCACCGCCTCGCGGACCGGATTGCCGATGAGGTGCGTCTTGGCGTCCCAGCGCGGCTTCATTCGCTCGACGGCGTCATAGGAAGTGGCGATCGCGCTCACCCGCCCGGCGACGAAGCGGTTGACCCGGCCAAGCACGGCGTTCTGCTCGTGGATCACCGTCGGCACGCCGGCGCGGAACGCGGCGAGCAGGGTCGGCAATGCGGGATAGCCGCCGAAGCCGATCACCGCCGCGGGACGCAGTTCCTTGAACAGGCGCAGCGCCATCGATCGTCCCGCCATGATACGCCCGGCCGCACGGATATAGCCGAGCGGCCCACCACCCAGCCGACCGGCGGGCAGCACATGCGTGTCGATTCCCTCGAACAGTCCTGGGAAACGCACCCCGCGATCGTCGCTGACCAGCGCGACCTTGTGCCCCCTTCTGGCCAGCTCCGCCGCCAGCGCCGCCGCGGGGACCATGTGCCCCCCGGTCCCGCCTGCTGCCAGAACATAGCTCCGCGACTTCGTCATCCCTTGCTCCACCGACCCGTATATGGCGAGCGCTTCAGATACGGGTTTCGGCGCGTGAAGGCGAGCAGCAACCCGTATCCGATCGACAGCGCGATCATCGACGACCCGCCATAGCTGATGAAGGGCAAGGTCATGCCCTTCGAAGGCGCGATGCCGGTGTTGACCGCCATGTTGATCAGCGCCTGGACACCGAACTGCGCGGCGAGGCCCGAGGCGGCGAGCAGGCGGAAGGCGTCCTCCTCGTCGAGCATCTTCATGAACACGCGGATGACGATCGCCGCATAGAGTATGACGATCACTGCGCACGAGATCAGCCCGAACTCCTCGCCGATCACCGAGAAGATATAGTCGGTATGCGCCTCGGGCAGCTTGAACTTGACCTGGCCGCTGCCCGGGCCGGTGCCGGTAAGGCCGCCAGCGCTCAGCGTCTGGTGCGCCATGTCGACCTGGTAGCGGTCGGCGAGCGCGGCTTCCTTGGTGGGGAAGAGGAAATTGTCGATGCGGGTGCGCGCGGTGCTGTAGAACAGATACGCCGCGACCACGCCGCCGATGGCGAGGCCGAACAGGCTCGCGATCGCGACCGCCGAGATCCCCGAAATGGTCAGCAGGATCAGCCAAACGATCCCGAAAACCATCGTCTGGCCGAAATCGGGCTGGAGCATCAGCAGCACGGCGATCACCGCAGTCATCCCGCCGGTGATGAATAGCACGGGCAGTTCGGGATCCTTGGCGCGGAACGACAGCATCCACGCGGTCGCAACGATGAAAAAGGGTTTCAGGAACTCGGAGGGCTGTAGATCGGAGACGCCGAGATCGAGCCAGCGCCGCGCGCCGTTAGTCTCCGAGCCGAGGATCGGCACCAGCACGAGCAGCAGCAGGAAGAACGCCGCACCGGCCAAGGCGAGCCGCCGCGCCAGGGTGACCGGCAGCATCGACACGAAGATCAGCACCGGCACCGACAGGCATACCCACATCAGCTGGCGCCAGAAATAATACATCGGCTGGACGATATGGGTGGCGTCCGAATAGCGCTTGGCGGTCGCCGGCGAAGCGGCGGCCACCGCGACGAGGCCGATCGCGATCAGCAGCATCGCGAGCAGCAGCAGCATGCGATCGACTTCCCAGAACCACATGCCGGCGCGCGTCGTGTTGGCGCGGCCGAGCTGCTTGCTCACCCGGCGGCGGACATCGCCATTGGTCTTCTCGGGTTCGGGGACGACGTCGTTCACCCGAGCGCCTCCACGGCGTCGCGAAAGGCCTGGCCGCGCGCCTCATAGTCCTTGAACTGGTCGAACGAGGCGCAGGCGGGAGACAGCAGCACGGTCTCGCCGGGCTGGGCGTTGGCGGCGGCGGACCGGACCGCGGCGTCGAGCGTGCCCGAGCGCTCGACCGGCATCTCGCCCTCGAGCAGGCAGGCGAACAACTCGCCCGCATCGCCGATCGTATAGGCGTGGACGACATGCCCGAAGCCGGGGCGGCATGCCTCCAGGCTGTCGGTCTTGGCGAGCCCGCCGAGGATCCAGTGGACGCGCGGATAGGCCGACAGCGCCGGAGTGGTGGAATCGGCGTTGGTCGCCTTGCTGTCGTTGACGAACAGCACGCCGTTGCGGCTGGCGACGCGCTCCATCCGGTGCGGAAGGCCGGGGAAGGTTTCGAGGCCCTTGTCGATCGCAGGCCTGTCGATGCCGAGCGCTTCGCACGCGGCGATCGCAGCGAGCGCGTTCTGGGCGTTGTGCTGGCCCTGGAGCGCAGGCCAGCGCGACTGATCCATGCAGACGCCGGGGGCGATCCTGGTGATGTCCTCGGAACGGCCGGTTGTGGCGATCTGGCGGGCGATGGCGGCGGAGGGTTCGTCGCCGATGCCGATCACCGCGGCATGGCCGGCCGACTGCATTTCGAACAGCCGCGCCTTGGAGGCGGCATAGCCTGCGAAACCCTCATAGCGGTCCAGATGATCCGGGGTGAGGTTGAGCAGCACCGCAACGTCACAGTCGAGGCGGTAGGTCAGGTCGATCTGGTAGCTCGACAGCTCAAGGACATAGACGCCGCCCTCGGGGAGCGGATCGCGGCCGAGGATCGGCAGGCCGATATTGCCGCCGGCGAGGCTCGGCAGCCCGGCGGTGCGCACGATATGGTCGATCAGCGCAGTGGTGGTCGACTTGCCGTTGGTGCCGGTGATGCCGACCACCTTGTGCGGCGGGAGTTCGGCGCGCGCCTGGGCGAACAGCTCGATATCGCCGATGACGGGCACGCCATATTTCGCGGCCTTTTCCACAACGGGATGCCGGTTCAGCGGAACACCGGGCGAAACGACGACCGCGTCGAAGCCACTCAAATCGACGGGAAACGACACCCAGTCCTTGGTTGTAAAGCCAGGTTCGGTGTCGAGCTCTAGACGATCGGCCTTGAGCTGCTCCCACACGGAACGTTGCGCAGCCTCGTTATCGTCCCAGCCGAGCACGCTCGCCCCGCTCGCTACCAGCGCGCGCACCGTCGCCGCACCCGACCGCGCAAGCCCGAGCACCGCATAGCGTTTGCCGCGCCAGGCCGTACTCGTGATCACCGCAGCTTCAGCGTTGCGAGCCCCGCCAGCGCCAGCACGAACGCGATGATCCAAAAGCGGATGACGACGGTCGGCTCGGACCAGCCGAGCTGTTCGAAATGGTGGTGGATCGGCGCCATCTTGAAGACGCGCTTGCCGGTGCGCTTGAAGAAGAAAACCTGGATGATAACGCTGAGCGCCTCGACGACGAACAGTCCGCCGATGATGCCGAGCACCAGCTCGTGCTGCGACGACACCGCGATCGCACCGAGCGCGCCGCCCAAAGCGAGGCTGCCGGTATCGCCCATGAACACTGCCGCCGGGGGCGCGTTGAACCACAGGAATGCCAGCCCCGCGCCGATCATCGCGCCGCACAATATGGCCAGGTCGCCCGCACCCGGCACGTGCGGAATACCGAGATAGGTCGCGAACACCTTGTTGCCCGCCAGATACGCGATCAGCATGAACGCCATCGAGGCGATCACCACCGGCATCGTCGCGAGCCCGTCGAGCCCGTCGGTCAGGTTCACCGCATTGCCGAACGCGACGATCGTGAAGGCGGCGAAGGGGATGTAGAGCCAGCCGAGATCGGGGTGGATCCAGCTAAAGAAGGGCACGTAGAGCTGGGTGCCGGTCTGCGCGATGATCACCCAGCTCGCAATCCCGGCGATGGCGAATTCGGCGAGCAGGCGCACCTTGCCCGATACGCCCGCGGTGCTCGCCTTCCGCACCTTGTCGTAATCGTCGAGGAAGCCGATCGCGCCGAAGCCGAAGGTGACGAACATACATGCCCAGACGAGGGGGTTGGCGAGGTTCATCCACAGGAACAGCGAGATCATCAGGCTGGTGAGGATCATCAGCCCGCCCATCGTCGGCGTGCCGCGCTTGGCGAGGTGCGTCTGCGGGCCGTCGCTGCGGATCGGCTGTCCCTTGCCCTGACGAACGCGCAGCCAGCCGATGAACCTGGGCCCGATGATCAGCCCGAGCAGCAGCGCGGTCGCCACCGCGGCGCCGGTGCGGAACGACAGGTAGCGGATGAGATTGAGGATGCCGGGGAAGCCCAGCTGTTCCGCGATCCAGTAGAGCATTAGGCCATCGCCCTTTCCGCCAATGCCGCCACGACCGTCGAGAGACGCACGCCGTTAGAGCCTTTTACGAGGACCGCATCGCCCGGCGCCAGCACGGCGTTCAGCCGTTCGCGCGCGGTTGCGGCGTCGGGCACATGGACGAATTCGACCCTGCCCTCAAGCGCCTTTGCGAGCGTGCGCATCGCATCGCCGACGAGGATCGCATGCTCGACGCCGGCCGCGACGATCGGTTCGGCGAGTTCGGCGTGGAAGGCGTTCGAATGGTCGCCGAGCTCGCGCATCTCGCCAAGCACGGCGAGCTTGCGCCCCGGCTCGTGCGCGAGCACCGCCAGCGTCGCGCGCATCGAGGCGGGATTGGCGTTGTAGCTCTCGTCGATCACCAGCGCCTCGCCGCCTGGCAGTTGCGCCAGGAAGCGCTGTCCGCGGCCGGCAAGCCCGCCCATCTCGGCGAGCGCGAGGCCCGCCATTTCGAGATCGCCGCCGACGGCATCGACCGCAGCGAGGATCGCCATCGCGTTGGATACCCAATGCTCGCCCGGCTGCGAGAGCGTGAAGCTCAGCTCGCGGGCATCGAAGCGCGCCGTGACGAAGGTGCCGCCGGTGCGGACGCGCATGCGCTCGACCGCACGAAAATCGGCGCCGTCGTGGAGGCCGAAAGTGACGATGCGGCCGGCATGCGGCCTGGCGGCGGCAATAAGCCGTTCGCGGTGCGGGCTATCGAATGGGATGATCGCCGTGCCGCCGGGCTCGAGACCCTGAAAGATCTCGCCCTTGGCGTCGGCGATCGCCTCCTCGCTGGCGAAGAAGCCCATATGCGCCGGGGCGATTGTGGTGACGAGCGCGACGTGGGGGCGGACGAGCCGGGTCAGCTGGGCAAGTTCGCCGGCGTGGTTCATCCCCATCTCGAACACGCCGAAGCGGGTGTCGCGCGGCATGCGGGCGAGGCTGAGTGGCACGCCGGTATGGTTGTTGTAGCTCTTGACCGAGCGGTGCGCGCAGCCGGGATCGCTGCGGTCGAGAGCGGCGAACAGCGCTTCCTTGGTGCCGGTCTTGCCGACCGATCCGGTGACGCCGACCACCTTGCCCGCCATGCGCGCGCGCGATGCCCTGCCCAGCGCATCGAGCGCGGCAGTGGTGTCATCGACGCGGACATTAGGGTGCGCGGTGTCTCGGGAAACCACCGCGCCGGCCGCACCCTGCGCGAAGGCCTGGTCGAGGAAGCGATGGCCGTCGGTGGTCTCGCCGCCGAGCGCGAGGAACAGATCGCCGGGGCCGACTTCGCGCGAGTCGAAGGTGACGCCCGATACCGTGAATTCAGTTGAAGCGAGTCCGCCGGTGGCAGAGGCGATCTCGCCTGAAGTCCAGAGGGTCACGCCGCGCATTCCCGCGCCACACTGACATCGTCGAACGGCAGCACCCTGTCCCCGACAATCTGTCCCTGCTCGTGCCCCTTGCCGGCGATCAGGACGATGTCCTCCGCCCCCGCCATCTGCACCGCCGCGGCAATGGCCTCGCGGCGGCCGCCGATCTCGGTCGCGTCGGGGGCGCCCTTCAATACTTCGGCGCGGATCGCGGCCGGGTCTTCGTTGCGCGGATTGTCGTCGGTGACGATCACCACATCGGCGCCCGCCGCGGCGGCCTGCCCCATCGGCTCGCGCTTGCCGGGGTCGCGGTCGCCACCGGCACCCAGGACGAGGATGAGCCTGCCGGTGGTGTGCGGCTTGAGCGCGGCGATCGCCGCCTCGATCGCGTCGGGGGTGTGGGCATAGTCGACATAGACCGGCGCGCCCGCGCGCGTGATCACCGCGCGCTCGAGCCGGCCGCGCACCGGCTGGAGCCGCGCGAGATTGGCGATCGTACTGGCCACGTCGCCGCCCGTGGCGATGACGAGGCCCGCCGCGGTCAGCGCGTTCGCCGCCTGGTAGGCGCCGATCAGCGGAAGCATCACCTTGTGCGTGGCACCCTCGGCCTCGATCACCAGTCCCTGCCCCAGCAAGGTCGGATCGCGCTCGACGAGCTTGAGCGTCTCGCCATGTTCGCCGACGGTGATCAGCCGGTTGCCGCGCATCCGGGCGAGTTCCTCGACCCGCATCGCATGCGGATCGTCGGCCCAGACCACCGCGGCGCCGTCCATATCGAGGACATCGGCGAACAGGCGGAGCTTGGCATGGAAATAGGTCGCCATGTCGCCATGATAATCGAGATGGTCGCGGCTGAGATTGGTGAAGGCGGCGGCGCGGACCGGCAGGCCTTCGGTTCGATATTGCGAAAGCCCGTGCGACGAGGCCTCGAACGCGACATGCGTCACGCCTTCGCGCGCCAGCCCCGCGACGTTGGCGAGGAAGGTGACGACGTCGGGCGTGGTCAGTCCGGTCGAGACGGTGTCGTCGGACGTGGTGACCCCGAGCGTGCCGATCGACGCGGCATGCTGCCCCGCCATCCGCCAGAGCTGGCGCGTCATCTCGACCGTCGAAGTCTTGCCGTTAGTGCCGGTGACCGCCACCGCCGTGCCGGGGAATGGCGCGAAGAACTTTGCAGCGAGGCGCGCAAAGCGCTCGCGCGGGTTGACGTCGGCGATGTGGAGCGCGCCCTCCACCACGGCCTCGGGCCGCGCGACGATCGCGACGGCGCCCGCCTTCACCGCGGCGGGAATGAAGTCCTCGCCATTGACCCGCGCGCCTTCGAACGCCCCGAAGATCGTTCCGGGAGCAACCTTGCGATGGTCGATCGCGAAACCCGTAACCGCGGCAGCCTCTTCCCCGCCGGTCAGTGCGCCCAGCCTCATTCGCCGCCCTTTGCCGGATCGGCAGGTTTCCAGATCAGCGGAGTCAGCTCGCTCTCGTCGAGATCGCGGCCGACCTGGGGCGTGACGCCCAGGATCGGTCCGGTGCGGCTGATGACGCGGCTGATCACCGGTGCCGCGGTCCAGGCGGCGGTGGTGAGGCCGAAGCTTTGGGCATTGCCCTTGGGCGAGTCGAGCATGGCGATCACCACATAGCGCGGTGCGTCCATCGGGAAAGCCGCCGCGAAGGTCGAAACGTTGCGATGGCGATCATAGCCGCCGCTCACCGCGGCCTCCGCCGTGCCCGTCTTGCCGCCGACGCGGTAGCCGATCGACTCGGCCTTGCGCCCGGTGCCGCTCAGCACGATCAGGCGGAGCAATTGGCGCATTCGCGCGCTGGTAGCCTCGCTGAATACCCGGCGCCCTTCGGTGGCCTTGCCCGGCTCCAGCTTCATCAAGGTCGCCGGGCGCCAGATCCCGCCATTGACCAGCGAGGCATAGGCGCTGGCGAGGTGCATCGGCGTTACCGCGATGCCGTGGCCGAAGCCGGTGGTCATCACGGTGACGCGGCCCCAGCTCGCCGGCCAGAGCGTACGCGCGCCGTCGCCAAGGTCGATCGCCGGGCGCTGGTCGAAGCCGAGCTTGCGGAACAGGTTCTGCATCCGCTCGGCGCCGATCTCGTCGGCGATGCGCGCGGTGGCGACGTTCGAGGAGTGAATCAGCGTCTCGGGGATGTTGAGCCAGCGCTGCGGCACGTGGCCGACATCGTCGCGAATCTTGAAGCGGCCGATCTCCAGCGGCTTCGTGGCATCGAAGCGGCGCGTCATCGACGTGACGGTGCCGCTCTCGATCGCGCCGGCGACGGCGATCGGCTTGAAGGTCGAACCGAGCTCGTAGACGCTCTGCGTCACGTTGTTGCGCGGCGGAACGCCCTGGATCGCGTTGGGGTTGAAGCTGGGCAGCGACACCATCGCCATCACCTCGCCGGTGCGCACGTCGAGGATCACGCCGGCGGCACCGCGGGCCTGAAAGGCGGTCATCGCGCCGCCGAGCTCGCTTTCGAGCGCGGCCTGGACGCGCGTGTCGATCGACAGCGCCATCGGCTTGCCGCGGCGCGCAGGATCACTGAGCTGCGCCTCGAGCACCTTCTCCATGCCCGACACGCCGATACCGCGGGAATCGACGAAGCCGAGGACGTGCGCGGCCATGCTCGACTGCGGATAGAGCCGGTCGGGCTCGCGCTGGAATTCCATCGCGGGCTCGCCGAGCGCGTTTACGGCGGTGACCAGCTCGGGCATCGCGCGGCGCTTGAGATAGGCGAAGCGGCTGCCCGAATTGAGCACGGCAAAATATTCGCCGGCGCTCTTCTCGGGGATCAGCTCGGCGAGCTTCTGCGCGAGCGCGTTCTTGTCGCCGATGATCTGGTTGGGGTGAATCGCGATCGACCAGGCATCGATACTGCGCGCGAGCGGCGCGCCGTTGCGGTCGACGATGTCGCCGCGCGGCGGGACGAGCGCGGAGGCGATGTCGCGCGCAGTGGCGGGCTCGGCCCAGAGCGCCAGAAGGGCGAGCTTGCCGATCACCACCAGCATGCCCGCGCCGAACAGCAGCGACAGGATCATCAGCCGCACCTGGGCGATGGCGACGAGCGCCTGACGGGCACCGCCCGTGCGGCCCTGCCGGGCCGGCGGGGCGACGACGACGATCACCGCAGCGCCAGCTTCTCGCGCTTCGCCAGCTTCTGCAGGTCGTCGATCGTCGAGGCGCTCAGCACGCCCTTGTCGACCGATGCGATCGCCTGGCGCTCTGCCCTCTTCATAAGCTTCTTGAGCTCTCCGTCCTGCTGGGCCGCGCTCTTGGCGGGCGCGGCGGCGCTGGTTGCAGCCTGCACTGGAACGGCGACGGGCGCCACCACTGCGGCGGCGGTCTCGACCGGGGCTGCGCCAGCCGGAACGATCAGCGCGGCGACCTGAATGTCCGCGGGCTGGCCGAGGCTGGCCAGCGCGGTCTCGCCGGCCAGGAACTGCGCGGGCACCGGCGCGGCGAGCGCCAGCACGTCGCCGTTCCAGCGCTCGAGCTGCGCCATGTTGGCGCGCGTGTTGAACTCGGTCTCGAGCTGGCGGATATCGCGCTGCGCCTGGAGGATCGCCGACTTGGTCGCGTTGAGCTTGGCCTGTTCGGCCGCCCCATGCGAATTGACGAGGTAACATGCCGGCGCCACGACAACGCCGCACAGGAACCATCCCAGTCCCTTGAAGCCCTGCACTGCCATCAGTTCACTCCCTCACTGCCCCATGCCGCCGCAGCCGTCCGACGCGCCACGCGCAGCGTCGCGGACCGGGCGCGCGGGTTACGCGCTACTTCCGCCTCGCCGGGCCGCACGGCCTTGGCGGGGGTCTCGAAACTCGGCGCGGCCTTGGGCCCCGCCATCGGACGATGCCGCGAGCCCGCGGGCTCGCTGCCGCTACGCTCGCGCAGGAACCGCTTGACCATGCGGTCCTCGAGCGAATGGAAGGTCACCACCGCCAGCCGGCCTCCGGGCTTGAGCACGCGCTCGGCCGCAGCCAGCCCTTCCGCGAGTTCGTCGAGCTCGCGGTTCAAGTGGATGCGGATCGCCTGAAAGGTCCGGGTGGCCGGGTCCTTCTTGTCGTAGTCTTTATGGTTTAAGGATTTCCTTACCACGTTGGCGAGTTCGGAAGTCCGCTTAAGGGGTCGTGCGGAGACGATCGCGCGCGCCACGCGGCGCGAACGTGGTTCTTCGCCATAGTTAAAGAGGACGTCGGCGATCTCTTCTTCGTCGGCAGTGTTGAGCCACTCCTCCGCGGTCATCCCCGACTGGCTCATCCGCATGTCGAGCGGCCCGTCATTCTGGAAGCTGAAGCCGCGATCAGCCTGGTCGAGCTGCATCGACGAGACGCCGATATCGAGCGTCACGCCATCGACGGGAACGAGGCCACGGCGCGCAAGCTCGCCTTCCATCTGGCTGAACGGCGCCTCGATCAGCACCAGCCGCCCGCCCGCTTCCGCCACGAGAGCTTGGCCGCCCTCGATCGCGTTTGGATCGCGATCGAAGGCGGCCACCTCGGCACCCCGCTCGAGGATGGCGTTGGTATAGCCGCCCGCGCCGAAGGTCGCGTCGACATGGCGCTCGCCAGGCACGATGGCGAGTCCGTCGACGACTTCGCCGAGCAGCACGGGGATGTGGGGCGCGCTCACAGCTTCACGCCCTTGGACTGGCAGAGATATTCGCAGATCTCGCGAAGGCCCGGATCGGCATTCTCGTCGGCGAGCAGCACTTCGGGCGCCCAGACGTCGAACGTCTCGCCGCTGCCGTTGAAAAAAGCCCATTTCCCGATCTTGGCCTTCATCCGGAAGAAGGGCGGGATTACGAAGCGCCCGGAGTCATCGAACGGCGCCTTCTCGACCTGGCCGAAGGCGCGCCGCTTGGCACGGGTATCGACTTCGGAGCCGCGCCCCTCGGCCGCCTGCTCCTTGCGATCGATGCGGTCGTACTTCTCCTTCGACCAGCTGAGGTCGTGCGCGGAGAGGCACGCATCCTCCGGGTGGAGGCCGACGACGATCTGGCGGATGTCCGAATTGCGCTCGGCGGCGGCGCGCAGGTCTGCGGGAATGGCGACGCGACCCTTCAGGTCGACCGCCTGGAGCGCAAATCCCTCGAAGAGCTCCCTGTCCGCCAAAACCCAAAACCCCTTTTGGGCACGACTTTCCCGCTTCCGGAATCGCGGCTTGCCAGCTGCCCTCCGGCGCTTTTGCTCACGGTGAAAGGGTCGCGCCCCTGTACAGCCTTTTGAACACAATTATAGGCGGGTGACAACGGGTAAAGCGGGGATCAGCCGGGATTTTGCCCCACTTTGCCCCTCAGAATTGCGAGGTTTTGCATTGAATCATGGTATGTTCTATATAAGTTCCAATCAGGTTGGCTGGAGCCCATGGCAGCCACGCAGTCGGCAAGGCACAGAGGAGCAGGAGGGGTCATTTTTGACGGGCGCACGGCGCGCGCGAGTCGATCTGGCGCTGGCGCTCCCCGCCCCACCCGTCTTGTCCCGTCAGCGGACGGGAATTACTGCTGCCGGCTGTGCTGCGGCTCGTGCGGCGGCGTGTCGGTCGAGGAAGTGCTCGGCGCCACGCCCAGTTCGGCGAGCGGTTCGTCCTTCTTCTCGATAGTGTTGCCCGGCGCGCTGGTCATGTTGGCGACCACCGAGGCATTGGGCGCGCCGATCGCCGAGACCGGCTCGTCGCGATTGGCCGAGGAAAAGATCGCGCTGGCCAGTCCGATAAGGACCAGCACCATCGCCAGCCCGGTCATACCGACCCGGACACGCTGCATCGCCTGCTCTGAGTCTCGCGATCCCGACTTCATAGCTGTGGCAAAAATGTAACGCCTGGACCCGCACTTGTCGAGGCGAAGTTTCAGGCGGCGTCCGCCGCCGGGGCAACGGGCAGCCCCTTGGCCCGCAGCCATTCGGGATTGTAGAGCGTCGAGAGATAGCGGAAGCCGGTGTCGCACAGGATCGTCGCGATGCGCTTGCCCGGCCCCAATTGCCGCGCCAGCCGCACCGCGCCGGCCACGTTGATCCCCGAGGAGAGCCCCAGGCACAGCCCCTCCTCGGCGAGCAGCCGGCGGACCCATTCGAGCCCCTCCTCGTCGGAGATGCGGAACTGCGTGTCGATCGGCGCGCCTTCGAGATTGCCGGTGATCCGTCCCTGCCCGATCCCCTCGGCGACCGACGAGCCTTCGGACTTCAATTCACCACAGGCATAATAGTCGTAGAGCGCGGCGCCGTGCGGGTCGCTCAGCGCGATGCACACCGCCTCGTCCTTGGCCTTGAGCCCCATGCCGACCCCGGCGATCGTCCCGCCGGTGCCCGCGGCGCAAGTGAACCCGTGGATCCGGCCGTCCATCTGCGCCCAGATTTCCTCGGCGGTGCCAACGATATGCGCGCGGCGATTGGCGATATTGTCGAACTGGTTGGCCCAGATCGCGTTGGGCGTCTCCTCGGCGATGCGGCGCGAAGTGTGGACGAAATGCCCCGGGTTCGAATAGGGCGCCGCGGGCACCAGCACCAACTCGGCACCCAAGGCGCGCAGCGTGTCCATCTTCTCGCGGCTCTGGGTCTCGGGCATGACGATGATCGTCTTGTAGCCCTTGGCATTGGCGACCAGCGCGAGGCCGATGCCGGTATTGCCCGCGGTGCCCTCGACGATCGTCCCGCCGGGCTGGATCGCCCCGCGCTCCTCGGCATCCTGAACGATGAACAGCGCGGCGCGGTCCTTCACCGACGCGCCGGGATTGGCGAACTCGCACTTGCCGAAAATGTCGCAGCCGGTCGCCTCGCTCGGCCCCTTGAGCCGCACCAGCGGAGTGTTGCCGATCAGGGCCAGCGTGTCGGATGTCGCATGCATGACGGCTAGATAGGGGCGCGAACCCCCGCGCCGCAAGCAAGGCTTGATAGGCGGTGCCCAATCGCGCATTGCCCGCCGCCACTCCGCCGAGAAGCTTTCCGGCAGCCGGAACAGACAGGATGAAGCCCCCAGCACACCATGCGATCGACGCCTTGCTGACCGGCCCGGTGCGACCGCTCGGTCCGCGGCACGTGGCGAGCGGGATCGACAAATGCCCGCAGGATCGGACGCTGCGGCTGTCCTTCACGGGCCTGGCCGGCGACGAGCAGGGCGACACGCGGCATCATGGCGGCCCGGACAAGGCGGTCCACCACTATCCAAGCGACCACTATTCCCGATGGCGCGACGAGATCGGCGCGCACCCGCTGCTAGACCGGCCGGGCGCGTTCGGCGAGAACATCGCCGCATCGGGCCTCACCGAGGTGGATATCGCAGTCGGCGACCGCTTTCGGCTGGGCACTGCGCTGGTCGAAGTCTCGCAAGGCCGCCAACCCTGCTTCCGGCTCAATTTGCGGTTCGAGCTGCGCGACATGGCGCGGCGAATGCAGGATAGCGGCCGGACCGGCTGGTATTATCGCGTGATCGAGGAAGGCGAAGTCGGCCCGGACGACACGCTGCACCTGCTCGACCGCGCGGCGCCCGAATGGACGATCGATCGCCTTCGCCGCATTCTCTATGTCGACGTTAAGGACCGCGACAGCCTGGCGGCGATCGCCGCGCTGCCGCTGCTGCCCGCGCGCTGGCGCGAGACCGCGGCGCGGCGGCTCGTCACGGGGACCGTCGAGGACTGGCGCAAACGGCTCGACGGGGTATGAGCACCCGCCAAGGGCACCTGCTCACGCACTCGTTCGAGGAATAACCGATGCAGGCCGTGCTCCCGATCGTCGTCGCGCTGATCGCCGGACTGTGCGTCGCGGTGCAGGCGCCGACCAATGCGACGCTCGCCCGCGCCTCGAGCTCGCTGTGGCTCGCCGCGTCGATCTCGTTCCTGGGCGGCACCGCGGCGGTGCTGGCGATCTGGGCGCTGATCGATCGCACGCCGATCGCCGCCGCGCGTCAGGCGCCGCCCTGGGCGTGGGTGGGCGGGCTCTACGGCGCCTTTTTCGTCGCCGCAGTATCGTTCGCGACGCCGCGCCTGGGACTCGCGGTAACCCTTACCCTGACCATCGCCGCGCAATTGACCGCGGCGGTGGTACTCGATCATTTCGGCATGCTCGGCCTCGAACGCAACGCGATCACGCTCACCAAGCTGATCGGGCTGGCGCTGATGGTCGCCGGGGTGCTGCTGGTCCGGCGCTGATCCGGAACGGAAAACTACGCAGTTGCACGCCTGCGCGATTTGACACGCGACCCCCTGCGCCCTATATCGCCAACCACACCACAGCACCGGGAAATGATGCGCCGTCGCGCAGTGCATCGATCGAATTGGTCTGCGGTTCTACAGGACGCCGAAAGCTGCCGAAACCCGCACAGGGAGTCGCGCGGCCTTTTCGCGTCCTTTGGCACGTCCCGGCCCCGGATCAGGGGCAGCGAAATTACGCCCCCGCCCCGGCAGGGGCAAACTTACGGCTGACGAGGCACAAACACACATGGCAACCAAAGCGATCGAAGGCGGCACGATGAAGCGCCGCATCCGCAAGGTGTTCGGCGACATCCACGAAGTGGTGCAGATGCCGAACCTGATCGAGGTTCAGCGCGAATCCTACGAGCAGTTTCTCCGCAGCGATCCTTCGATCGGCTATGTCTCTGGTCTCGAAAAGACGCTCCGCAGCGTCTTCCCGATCCGCGACTTCGCCGGCACCGCCGAGCTCGACTTCGTCAATTACGAGCTCGAGGACCCCAAGTTCGACGTCGAGGAATGCCGTCAGCGCGGTATCACTTATGCGGCACCGATGCGCGTTACCCTTCGCCTGATCGTGTTCGAGGTGGATCCCGATACGGAAGCCCGCTCGGTCCTCGATATCAAGGAGCAGGACGTCTACATGGGCGACATGCCCCTGATGACGGGCAACGGCACCTTCTTCATCAACGGCACCGAGCGCGTCATCGTCAGCCAGATGCACCGTTCGCCGGGCGTGCTGTTCGACCATGACCGCGGCAAGACCCACGCCTCGGGCAAGTATCTCTTCGCGGCGCGGGTGATCCCGTATCGCGGCTCGTGGCTCGACTTCGAGTTCGACGCCAAGGACATCGTCAACGTCCGCATCGACCGCAAGCGCAAGCTGCCGGTGACGTCGCTGCTCTATGCCCTGGGCCTGAACAGCGAGGACATCCTCAACTATTTCTACAACCGCGTGACCTATGTCCGCGGCCCGAACGGCTGGCAGATCCCCTTCGATCCGGTCAACTGGCGCGGTGCCAAGCCGATGTTCGACATCGTCGACGCCAAGTCGGGCGAAGTCGTGTTCGGCGCCGGCCACAAGATCAGCCCGCGCGCAGCCAACAAGGCGGCCAAGGACGGTCTCGAGACGCTGCTCATCCCGACCGAGGAAATCTTCGGCCGCTATTCGGCGTACGACCTGATCAACGAGTCGACCGGCCAGATCTACATCGAGGCTGGCGACGAAGTGTCGGCCGAGAATCTCGAACTGCTCGACAAGGCAGGCATCGAGAAGCTCGAACTGCTCGACATCGATCACATCTCGACGGGTCCGTGGATCCGCAACACGCTCAAGGTCGACAAGGCCGAGGAGCGCGAGCAGGCACTGTCGGACATCTACCGCGTCATGCGTCCCGGCGAGCCGCCGACGCTCGAGACCGCGGAATCGCTGTTCGCCGGCCTGTTCTTCGATCCGGAGCGCTACGACCTCTCGGCAGTGGGCCGCGTCAAGCTCAACATGCGC
Organism: Sphingomonas sp. HF-S4; assembly: GCF_032911445.1. Classification (NCBI taxonomy): domain Bacteria; kingdom Pseudomonadati; phylum Pseudomonadota; class Alphaproteobacteria; order Sphingomonadales; family Sphingomonadaceae; genus Sphingomonas; species Sphingomonas agrestis. The sequence goes on from NZ_JAWJEJ010000001.1 coordinate 2,250,481, forward strand.
CTCGACCTCGACGCCGAGGACACCGTCACGACGCTGCGCACCGAGGACATCCTCGCCGTGGTTAAGACGCTGGTCGATCTCAAGGACGGCAAGGGCGAAGTCGACGACATCGACAATCTCGGCAACCGTCGCGTGCGTTCGGTGGGCGAGCTGCTCGAGAACCAGTACCGCGTCGGCCTGCTCCGCATGGAGCGCGCCGTGAAGGAGCGCATGTCGTCGGTCGACGTCTCGACCGTGATGCCGAACGACCTGATCAACGCCAAGCCTGCGGTTGCCGCGGTCCGCGAGTTCTTCGGCTCGTCGCAGCTCTCGCAGTTCATGGATCAGACCAACCCGCTCTCCGAAGTGACGCACAAGCGTCGCGTCTCGGCGCTCGGGCCGGGCGGTCTGACGCGTGAGCGCGCAGGCTTCGAAGTCCGCGACGTTCACCCGACCCACTATGGCCGCATCTGTCCGATCGAAACGCCGGAAGGCCCGAACATCGGTCTGATCAACTCGCTCGCGTCGTTCAGCCGCGTCAACAAGTACGGCTTCATCGAGACCCCTTATCGTCGCATCATCGACGGCAAGGTGACCAACGACGTCGTCTATCTGTCGGCGATGGAAGAGGCCAAGCACACGATCGCGCAGGCTTCGGCCGAGCTCGACAGCGAGAACCGCTTCACCGAGGAGCTGGTCTCGTCGCGTCAGGCGGGCGAATTCCTGATGGCGCTGCCCGAGCAGATCACCCTGATGGACGTCAGCCCCAAGCAGCTCGTCTCGGTCGCCGCGTCGCTCATTCCGTTCCTGGAAAACGACGACGCCAACCGCGCGCTGATGGGCTCGAACATGCAGCGCCAGGCCGTGCCGCTGGTGAAGGCCGAAGCGCCCTTCGTCGGCACCGGCATGGAAGAGACCGTCGCCCGTGACTCGGGCGCCGCGATCGGCGCACGCCGTTCGGGCATCGTCGACCAGGTCGACGCGACCCGTATCGTCATCCGCGCATCGGGCGACGTTGAAGCCACCGCATCGGGCGTCGACATCTATACGCTGATGAAGTTCCAGCGCTCGAACCAGTCGACCTGCATCAACCAGCGCCCGCTGGTGAAGGTGGGCGACGTGGTCAATGCCGGCGACATCATCGCCGACGGCCCGTCGACCGAGTTCGGCGAGCTGGCGCTCGGCCGTAACGCGCTCGTCGCGTTCATGCCCTGGAACGGCTACAACTACGAGGACTCGATCCTGATCTCCGAGCGGATCGTGAAGGACGACGTGTTCACGTCGATCCACATCGACGAGTTCGAAGTGATGGCCCGTGACACCAAGCTCGGGCCGGAGGACATCACTCGCGATATCCCGAACGTCGGCGAGGAAGCGCTGCGCAACCTCGACGAGGCGGGCATCGTGTACATTGGTGCCGAGGTCGAGCCGGGCGACATCCTCGTCGGCAAGATCACCCCCAAGGGTGAATCGCCGATGACGCCGGAAGAGAAGCTCCTCCGCGCGATCTTCGGCGAAAAGGCCTCGGACGTGCGCGACACCTCGCTGCGCCTGCCCCCGGGCGTTGCCGGCACGATCGTCGACGTTCGCGTCTTCAATCGCCACGGCATCGACAAGGACGAGCGCGCGATGGCGATCGAGCGCGAGGAGATCGAGCGTCTGAAGAAGGACTCGGACGACGAGCGCAACATCCTCAACCGTGCGACCTGGTCGCGCCTGAAGGAAATGCTGCTCGGCCAGGTCGCGACCGCGACGCCGAAGGGCCTCAAGAAGGGCTCCGAGATCGACACCGACCTGCTCGACAGCGTCGATCGTCACGAATGGTGGAAGTTCGCCGTTCAGGACGACGCGATGCAGTCGAACCTCGAAGCGGTGAAGGCCCAGTATGACGAGGCCGTGAAGCGCATCAAGGAGAAGTTCGAGGACCGCCGTGAGAAGCTCGAGCGCGGTGACGAGCTGCCGCCGGGCGTGCTCAAGATGGTCAAGGTCTTCGTCGCGGTGAAGCGCAAGCTGCAGCCGGGCGACAAGATGGCCGGCCGTCACGGCAACAAGGGCGTCATCTCGCGCATCCTGCCGGCCGAGGACATGCCGTTCCTCGCCGACGGTACGCCGGTCGATCTCGTGCTCAACCCGCTTGGCGTGCCTTCGCGCATGAACGTCGGTCAGATCTTCGAGACGCATCTCGGCTGGGCCGCGCGCAATTTGGGTCAGCAGATCCATACCGCGCTCGAGGATTGGCGCGAAGCCAATCCGGATGCCAAGGGCGGTGACATGCCCGAGGCGGTCAAGTCGCGGCTGCTCGAAGTCTATGGCGATCACTATGCCGACGAGATCAAGGCACGCACCAGCGACCAGATCATCGAGCTGGCGGGCAATCTGAAGACCGGCGTGCCGATGGGCACCCCCGTGTTCGACGGTGCGCGCGAGAGCGACGTTTCGGACATGCTCGAACTGGCCGGGCTGCACAGCTCGGGGCAGTCGGAGCTGTTCGACGGCCGCACCGGTGACATGTTCGATCGCCGCGTGACGGTGGGCATCATCTACATGCTGAAGCTCCACCATCTGGTCGACGACAAGATCCACGCACGTTCGATCGGGCCGTACTCGCTCGTCACCCAGCAGCCGCTGGGCGGCAAGGCGCAGTTCGGTGGCCAGCGCTTCGGCGAAATGGAGGTCTGGGCACTGCAGGCGTACGGCGCAGCCTATACCCTGCAGGAGATGCTGACGGTGAAGTCGGACGACGTGGTCGGCCGCACCAAGGTCTACGAGGCGATCGTCAAGGGCGACGACACCTTTGAGGCCGGCATCCCCGAGAGCTTCAACGTGCTCGTCAAGGAAATGCGCTCGCTGGGCCTCAACGTCGAACTCAAGAACGACGAGCCGGGCTTCGATACCGACGGCGTCCAGATCGCAGCGGAATAAGGGGTTCGGGCGCCACCTGCGGGTGGCGCCCCTCCCTGCCCGCCCAGAGATTTGTCCTCCCATGAGGAAACAGAAATGAACGAACTGACCAACTTCGCCAATCCGGTGGCCAAGCCGGAAACCTTCGACCAGATCCAGATCGGCATTGCGTCGCCGGATCGGATCCGCAGCTGGTCCTTCGGCGAGATCAAGAAGCCGGAAACCATCAACTATCGCACGTTCAAGCCCGAGCGTGACGGCCTGTTCTGCGCGCGCATCTTCGGTCCGATCAAGGATTACGAGTGCCTGTGCGGCAAGTACAAGCGCATGAAGTACAAGGGCATCGTCTGCGAAAAGTGCGGCGTGGAAGTGACCGTCTCGAAGGTCCGCCGCGAGCGCATGGGCCATATCGAGCTGGCCGCCCCGGTAGCGCACATCTGGTTCCTCAAGTCGCTGCCGTCGCGCATCGGCCTGCTGCTCGACATGCAGCTCAAGCAGCTCGAGCGGGTGCTCTACTTCGAGAGCTACATCGTCACCGAGCCGGGCCTGACTCCGCTCGAGAAGTTCCAGCTCCTCACCGAGGACGAACTGCTCGACGCGCAGGATGAATATGGCGAGGACGCGTTCTCGGCCGGCATCGGCGCGGAGGCGGTCAAGATCATGCTCATGGATCTCGACCTCGAAGGCGAGCGCAAGGAGCTGCTCGAAGAACTCGCGGTCACCAAGTCCGAGCTCAAGCCCAAGAAGATCATCAAGCGCCTCAAGGTCGTCGAGAGCTTCATCGATTCGGGCAACAAGCCCGAATGGATGATCCTGGACGTCGTGCCGGTCATCCCGCCCGAGCTGCGCCCGCTGGTGCCGCTGGACGGCGGCCGCTTCGCGACCTCGGACCTGAACGATCTGTATCGCCGCGTGATCAACCGCAACAATCGCCTCAAGCGCCTGATGGAGCTGCGTGCGCCGGACATCATCGTCCGCAACGAAAAGCGCATGCTGCAGGAAGCCGTCGACGCGCTGTTCGACAACGGCCGCCGCGGCCGCACCATCACCGGTGCGAACAAGCGTCCGCTGAAGTCGCTGTCCGACATGCTCAAGGGCAAGCAGGGCCGCTTCCGCCAGAACCTTCTCGGCAAGCGCGTCGACTATTCGGGCCGCTCGGTCATCGTGACCGGTCCGGAGCTCAAGCTGCACCAGTGCGGCCTGCCCAAGAAGATGGCGCTCGAGCTGTTCAAGCCGTTCATCTACGCGCGCCTCGACGCCAAGGGTCTCTCGATGACCCTGAAGCAGGCCAAGAAGTGGGTCGAGAAGGAGCGCAAGGAAGTCTGGGATATCCTGGACGAAGTGATCCGCGAGCACCCGGTTCTGCTGAACCGCGCGCCGACGCTCCACCGTCTGGGCATCCAGGCGTTCGAGCCGGTGCTGATCGAAGGCAAGGCGATCCAGCTCCACCCGCTGGTCTGCTCGGCGTTCAACGCCGACTTCGACGGTGACCAGATGGCCGTCCACGTTCCGCTGAGCCTCGAGGCCCAGCTGGAAGCGCGCGTGCTGATGATGTCGACCAACAACATCCTCAGCCCCGCGAACGGCAAGCCGATCATCGTGCCGTCGCAGGACATGGTTCTGGGTCTCTACTATCTCTCGATGGAGAAGACCGGCGAGCCGGGCGAAGGCATGCTGCTGGGCGACATGAGCGAAGTCCACCAGGCGCTCAACGCCGGTGCGGTGACCTTGCACACCAAGATCACCAGCCGCGTCCCGCAGACCGATGCCGAGGGTAACCAGTACCTCAAGCGCTACGAGACTACGCCGGGCCGCATGCTGCTCGGCGAGACGCTCCCGCAGTCGCACAAGGTGCCGTTCGAGACCGTCAACCGCCTCCTCACCAAGAAGGACGTGGGCGACGTGATCGACGAGGTCTATCGCCACACCGGCCAGAAGGAGACCGTGCTGTTCGCCGACGCGATCATGGCGCTCGGTTTCCGGCACGCGTTCAAGGCAGGCATTTCGTTCGGCAAGGACGACATGATCATCCCGGACGCCAAGGTGGCGATGGTCGACGAGACTCGCGCGCTCGTGAAGGATTACGAGCAGCAGTATCAAGACGGTCTGATCACGCAGCAGGAGAAGTACAACAAGGTGATCGACGCCTGGAGCCGTTGCGGCGATCAGGTGGCGGGCGCCATGATGGACGAGATCAAGGCTGTGAAGCGCTATGAGGACGGTCCGAACAAGGGCCGCGAGAAGCCGATCAACTCGATCTACATGATGGCCCATTCGGGTGCCCGCGGTTCGCAGGCGCAGATCAAGCAGCTCGCCGGCATGCGCGGCCTGATGGCCAAGCCGTCGGGCGAGATCATCGAGACTCCGATCATCTCGAACTTCAAGGAAGGTCTGACCGTTCTTGAATACTTCAACTCGACCCACGGCGCTCGCAAGGGCCTCGCGGACACCGCGCTGAAGACCGCAAACTCGGGCTACCTCACTCGCCGCCTCGTCGACGTGTCGCAGGACTGCGTCATCATGGAAGAGGATTGCGGGACCGAGCGTGCGCTGGAAATGCGCGCGATCGTTCAGGGCGGCTCGACCATCGCGTCGCTCGGCGAGCGTATCCTGGGCCGCACCACGGCCGAGGACGTGGTCGACGCCAAGACCAGCGAAGTCATCATCCCGTCGGGCACCTTGCTCGACGAGGCGATGATCACGCAGATCGAGGCCATCGGCATCCAGGGGATGAAGATCCGCTCGCCGCTGGTCTGCGAAGCGCGCATCGGCGTTTGCGGCAAATGCTACGGGCGTGACCTCGCCCGCGGTACGCCGGTGAACATCGGCGAGGCGGTCGGCGTCATCGCGGCGCAGTCGATCGGCGAGCCGGGCACGCAGCTGACGATGCGTACCTTCCACATCGGCGGTGCGGCGCAGCTCAACGAGCAGTCGAACCTCGAAGCGCCGGTGGACGGCACGATCGAGCATCGCGACCTTCGCCTGATCGTCGATCAGCGCGGCCGGCGCGTGGTGCTCAGCCGCTCGGGCGAAATCGCGATCGTCGACATGGACGGCCGCGAGCTCGCAGTGCACCGCATCCCGTACGGCGCCTATGTGCTGTTCGACGACGGCCACATCGTCAGCGCGGGCGACCGCATGGCGGAGTGGGATCCCTTCACCATGCCGGTGATCACCGAGAACCCCGGCACCGTGAAGTATGTCGAAGTCATCGAAGGCAAGACGATGACCGAGCAGGTCGATGAAGCGACGGGCATCGCCCAGCGCGTCATCACCGAGAACCGCGGCGTCTCCGCCAAGAAGGAGGATCTGCGTCCGCGCCTGACCCTCACCGGCGAAAGCGCCGAGGAGGCCGGCCGCTACATGCTCGCACCGGGCGCCGTGCTCTCGGTCGAGGATGGCGCGCAGGTGTCGGCGGGTGACGTTCTCGCCCGTGTCAGCCGCGAGTCTGCCAAGACCCGCGACATCACCGGCGGTCTGCCGCGCGTCGCCGAGCTTTTCGAAGCCCGCAAGCCCAAGGAAAACGCGATCATCGCGAAGGTCTCGGGCCGCGTCGTGTTCGGCAAGGACTACAAGGCCAAGCGCAAGATCGGGATCATGCCCGAGGACGGCGGCGAGGTCGTGGAGTATCTGGTGCCCAAGTCGAAGGTGATCGACGTTCAGGAAGGCGACTACGTCAAGCGTGGCGACAACCTGATCGGCGGCTCGCCCGATCCGCACGACATCCTCGAAGTGCTCGGCATCGAGCCGCTCGCGGAATATCTCGTCTCGGAAATCCAGGAGGTCTATCGTCTCCAGGGCGTGAAGATCAACGACAAGCACATCGAGGTGATCGTTCGCCAGATGCTGCAGAAGGTCGAGATCATCGAGTCCGGCGACACCACCCTGCTGGTGGGCGAACAGCTCGACCGTGACGAGATGGACGAGCAGAACGCCAAGCTCGAAAAGGGCCAGACCCCGGCACAGGGCAAGCCGATCCTGCTCGGCATCACCAAGGCGTCGCTGCAGACCCGCAGCTTCATCTCGGCGGCGTCGTTCCAGGAGACCACCCGCGTCCTCACCGAGGCGGCGGTCCAGGGCAAGCAGGACACCCTGCTCGGCCTCAAGGAGAACGTGATCGTCGGCCGTCTCATCCCGGCAGGCACCGGCGCAGGCATGAACCGCCTGCGTGTCGCGGCCTCGTCGCGTGATGCGGCGCTCCGCGTCGCCCAGCGCAAGATGAACGAAGCCTCGCTCATCGCGCCGAACTCGGCGGCCGAAGAGCATGAAGCCGAACTCGCCCGCTCGGCACGCGACGCCGGCGGCACCGGCGACGACGCGCTGGCCAGCGTGGTCCCCTCGGGCCACGGCACCGACGCGGATGCCGGCGAGTATCTGAACAAGAGCGAGTGATCGCTTAAGTTCGGCCTCTAAGGCGCTGAACAAGAAGAGCCGCCGTCCGGTAGACCGGGCGGCGGCTTTTTCTTTGCCTCCGACTTGAACCAGGCGCCTCCTCGTGACACTCTTCATGCAAGAGGAGTGCATGCGATGGCCAGCAAGCACGAGGAACTGGACGACGCGATCCACGCCATCCGCCAGATCATGAAACTGTTCATGCTCGAGCGAATATTGTGCGTGATCTGCGGGGTCTGCTCGTTCGGCCTGTTTCTCTTCGCCGCCTACAAGCTGTTCGACTCGCAGGTCGTCGACACCAAGACGATGGGGATCATCTTCGGGGCGAGCGGCATCTCGACCGCAGCGTCGGCGGGCATCAGCTATTATCTAAACAAGTCTTTCAACATCATCGAGCGGCTGATCCTGGGCGTCGCCCTCCCGTCCGCGCCGCCCCCTGCCCCGACACCGGCCCCCACACCGACCCAAGCCGCGACGGCATGAGCACCTCGTTCACGACTCAGACCGAAGCGCTGCTGGCCGAATTGAGCAGCACGCGGCGGCGTACCCTGCCCTTCGCGGCGCTCGGCGTCCTGGCCACGCTCGTCGCGCTGGCGATCATGCTATGGCTGTTGGCCGAGAACCGCCGCCAGGCCGCAGAGATCGAGCGCCAGACCCAGGTCGCGCAGAAGAGCATCGCCCAGTTGAATGCGACCCTCGCGCAACTCAAAGCGGGTGGCCAGTCGTCGCGGCTGGTCCAGCAGGCGATCGGCCAGGCGACGGCGGCGAAGGTTGCACTGAGCGAGGTGCAGACCACCGCGCTCGATCCGGGCGAGACCGCAGGCGTCACGGTCCCCCCTGCCGAGGTGACTTTGGGCCCGCAGTTGATCGCGAGGGGCCCCGACAGCGGCTGGGACGTCGATCTGTTCTGGTGCGCGGGCCCGGGCGAAGCCGGCAATTATGCCGCGGCGCGCCAAGCCGGTATACTGCTCGGCATCGAGGCTGCGCGGGGCCGCGCGATCGCTCCGGGCGTGCGCGTGGGCCGCGTGCGGCTGCGGACCGTCCGCGAGCAAGGCCGCGCCAATTGGCCTGCCGGCTTCTATGCCGTATCGGACGGCGGCGATGGCGAAGATGCGGCGGCGAACGCTGCCGCGACGTTCCTGACGAGCAAGCAACTCGCGGTCGGCCGCAAGCAGAGCCAGGGCAAGCCCACCGCCAGCTATTTCAGCATCTTCGCCTGCAACTGATCTGCGCGCTACAGCGACAGCGAGACCCGCAACCCGGCGATGAACACCGTCTCGGCGTCGGCGTCGCCACCCGCGTCGAGCGCGATCTGGAAATCCGGCTGGAGCGTCACTGGGCCGATCCTGTCCGAATAAGTCACTTCGATCGCGCTCTCTGCAGCAGCGCTGCGCAGACCATCGGCACGCAGGACGTGACGGAAATTCTCCGCGAGCACCCCCTGGTTGAGCCCGATCGAGAACTGGCTGTCGTCGCGACCCGCCCATAGGTTCGAGACGAGCACCCCCGCCTGCCAGCCGCCGCGGAACGGCGTGGTCCTGCCGTCGGACACGCCGATGCGGAGGAAACCGGCGGCGGCGCGGCGCCCCTCGGGATAGTTGAACGGCCGCTCGGCGACCAGATAGGCACCGTGCGCATGGCGCTGGATCGGCTCGCCCGTGGCGTCGACCAGGCGGACATCGTCCTGCCGCTGGGTATAGCCCCACGCTCCGACCGCGATCTTGCCGCCATGGCCCTCGAACCCGCTTTCGGCGATCAGCAGCGCGCCATTGTCGAAGTGGACATCGAGCCCACGCGGCTCGCCCAGCGTCCCCGCAGCGGCGTTGAGCACCGCCGCGCGGACGAAACCGCCGCCGTCGAATTCATGATCGAGCCGCGCGGTCAGCGCGGTCGACGGAAAAACCGACGGCCCGTTGGGGCCGGTGGCGGCGACTTCGGAGCCGATCCCGAACGCCGATCCGATCAGCAGGCCCGAAGCGTCGGTGGCGTAGAATTCGCTGTTGAGATCGTAGAGACCGGTGCGCAGCGTTGTGCACTCGCCCAGCTTCTGCTCGATCCACGCCTCGAACAATCGCAGCCGGTGGCTGGCGACCTCGACATTGTCGACGCCCTGGAGCGTGCCGGCGCGGTCGTTGGGCGTGCGGCCCATATTGGCGAGCACGTCGACATGCATCGTCGCACCGCGCCAGCCGGCGAGCATGTCGAGATCGAGATCGGCGGTGACGTCCAGATTGTTCAGCCAATAGAGCTTGGCCGGTCGGTCGTCGGCGGCGACGGCCATCACATCCATCAGATAGTCGGCACCGAACTCCACGCCGTCCTGCGCACGCGCCTGGGGAGCGAACGCCAGCAGCGCGGCCGAGAATAATGCCGGGAGGGATCGAAATGTGCGCGCCTTTTCGATGCTGATCCCCAAGCCAATTATAGAGGCACCCACGGGGCGGCCGCGCCGATCGCGGCAAATTGCCAGATCGGGTCAGCGTCCGTATCCCGGCCCTATGGCAACCGAACCTCAGGATACGGGCGGCAGGATTGCCGTCATCGGCGCGGGCGCGATCGGCGGGACGCTGGCCGCCTGGCTGGCGCAGACGCACGCGGTGACGGTCTGTGCCCGCACGCCGCTCGTCGATCTCGAAGTCGAGACGCCCGAGCGCACGATCCGCGCGACCCCGGCGATCCTCACCGATCCCGCGCAGGCGACGCCGGTCGACTGGGTGCTGGCGACCACCAAGACCTATGACTGCGCCGCCGCGGCCGCCTGGCTGCCCGGACTGATGGGCCCGGACATGCGGCTGGCGGTGATCCAGAACGGCGTCGAGCAGCGCGAGCGCTTCCCGATGGTGCCGCCCGAACGGACGGTGCCGGTAATCATCGACCTGCCCGCCGAGCGCACCGCACCGGGCCGGATCGTCCAGCGCCGCGACGGCACGATCCTGGTGCCGGAGGGCGAAGCGTGCGAGGCCTTCGTCGCGCTCTTCGCCCGGACGGTGATCGACGCGAAGACCACGCCCGATTTCGCCACTGCGGCCTGGCGCAAGCTCGCGATCAACTGTTCTGGCATCGTCAGCGCGATCACCCGCCGCGCCGCCGAGGTGGCCAATGACGAGGGCGTGGCCGAGGTGATGCGCGGGCTGGTGCGCGAATGCGTCGCGGTGGGCCGCGCCGAAGGGGCGACGCTGCCCGACCGGCTCGTCGACCAGGTCGTCGAATGGACGCGGAAGGCGCATCCGGACTCGGTCAATTCGCTCCACGCCGATTTCGTCGCAGGGCGGCCGATGGAGCTCGACGCACGCAACGGCGTGATCGTGCGGCTGGGCGCGAAGCACGGCATCGAAACGCCGCTCAACCGGGCGATGGCGGCGCTGCTGGCGGCAAGCGCGAAATAGTGCTCCTGCGAAAGCAGGAGCACGAACCTCCAATCTCCACGATCCGGTTCCCTAGCCGCTCGGCCTCTGCACGATCGTGCGTGACCATCAGGATCGGCAGGCGCAGTTCGTCGCGCAGCCGCTCGATCAGCCCCATGATCTCTTCGCGCCGCGCGCGGTCGAGCGACGACAGCGGCTCGTCGAGCAGCAGGAAGCGCGGGTTGGAGAGCAGCGCCCGCCCGATCGCCACCCGCCGCGCCTCGCCGCCCGAAAGCGTTCGCGGCCAGCGATCGAGCAGCCCCGCCAGCCCGAGCAGCCCGATCGTCTCGTCGACATCGACTGCGCCTTCCCCCGCCCGCCAGCCATAGAGCAGGTTCGCCCGCACCCGCTTGTGCGGGAACAGCCGCGGTTCCTGGAACACATAGCCCGCGCGCCGCCGCTCGGTGGGGACATTGAAGTCCGGAATCCACGGATCGTCGCTCGCTTCGTAGAGCAACTCATCGTTGACGCGGACGTATCCCCAGCCCGGTTCGAGAAGCCCGGCAACCATGTTGAGCACGCTGGTCTTGCCGACGCCGGACGGACCGAACAGCACGGTCAGCCCGTCGCCGGCCTCGATATGGCATTGGACAACGATATCACCGACCTGCCGTCCGACGTCGATATCAAAGGACATGCATGCCCCTTCCCATCCGCCGCGCGATCAACTCCGACGCCACCAGCGCGACCAGCGACAGCAGCACCGATACCCCGGCCAGCCGGAGGACCAGCGCCTCGCCTCCGGGCGTCTGCAGCGCGGCGTAGATCGCCAGCGGTAACGTCTGGGTCTCGCCGGGCACGTTCGACACGAAGGTGATCGTCGCGCCGAACTCGCCGAGCGCGCGCGCGAAGCCGAGCACCACCCCGGCGATCACCCCCGGCAGGCTCAGCGGCAGCGTGATCGTCGCGAAGGTCCGCCAGCGCCCCGCCCCGAGCGTCCGTGCCGCCGCCTCGAGCCGCAGGTCGACACCCTCGATCGACAGCCGGATCGCGCGCACCATCAGCGGCAGCGCCATCACCCCCGAGGCGATCGCCGCGCCGGTCCAGCGGAACAGCACGCTCGCGCCGAGCCACGCTTCGAGCCACCCCCCGATCGGCCCCGCCGGCGCGAAGGCCAGCAGCAGCAGCCAGCCGGTCACCACCGGCGGCACCACCAGCGGCAGATGGACCAGCCCGTCGACCAGCACTTTCCCAGGAAAGCGCACCCTGGCGAGCAGCCAGGCCAGCGCGAACGCCAGCGGCAGGGTTGCCAGCACCGCCACGCCGCCGACCTTGAGCGACAGCGCGACGATCCCCCATTCGGCCGGCGTCAGCATCTCACAGCGCCGTGAACCCGAATCGCGCGAAGATCGCCTTGCCGGCGCGCGACAGCAGGAAGCGCCGGAAGCCCTCGGCATCGGGGCTGGTCGATCCCTTCAATCGCGCGATCGGATAGCGGATCGGCGGATGGCTCGCGGCCGGGAATTGCCGGAAGGCGCGCACCTTGGCCGAGGCCTGCGCATCGGTCATGTAGACCACGCCCCAGTCGGCCGCCCCGCGCTCGACCAGCGCAAGCGCCGCGCGGACGCTGTCGCCGCGCACCACCCGTGGCGACACGGCGTTCCAGATGCCGAGCTTCTCCAGCGCCGCCTTGCCGTATTTGCCGGCGGGCACCGCGTCGGGATCGGCCATCGCGATCCGGCCGCCGGCGAGGACGCGGCGCAACGGCACGCTCGCCGGGATGCGCGGCGCGTCCGCCGGCTGGATCACCACCAGCCGATTGCCGAGCAGGTTGGCGCGCGTGCCCGGCACGATCAGTCCGCGGCGCTCGACATCGTCCATCCACGGCTCGTCGGCCGAGACGAACAGGTCCGCCGCCGCCCCCGCCGCGACCTGCCGCGCCAGCGCCGAGGAGGCGGCAAACGAGATCACCGGCCGGGCATGCCCGAGCCGAGCCCAGGCGTCCGCCGCCGCACTCATCGATTCCTGCAGGCTCGCCGCGGCCAGCACCAAAGGCGCGCGCTGCGCCGCCAGCGCACGCGGCGCTGCCAGCATGGTTCCAAGCGCGATGAGCAAATGCCGCCGATCGATCATCGCTCCGCTATGACGCAGGCCCGGCATTGAGGGCAAGCTCAGCCCTGCCGCGTCAGCCCACGCTTCACGGCGCGCACGCCGCCGATCACCTGGCTGGCGATCAGGTCGGACGCGCGGTCGAGCGGCAGCCGCTGGCCGCGCAGCGCGCGGTGGAGCAGCAGCGTTCCCGAACGCACGCTCGCCCGGCAGACGCGCCACCACAGCTGCGAGATCTCGCGCTCGATCGCGGCAAGATCCTCGCCCGGGTTCGCCGCGCGGAATCCCTCGAACAACGCGCCGATCCCAGCGAACAGCCGGTTGAGCGTCTCGATGTCGTCCACCGGCTCGCGCGCCATCGCATGGCGGACCAGCAGCCCGGCGATGTCCGGCGCGGCATCGCCCAGCAGCGCGCGGTGCCGCTCGCGCAGCAGCGCCTCGGCATGCGCGCGCATCGTGCCGTTGAACACCTTCGAGGCGCCGCCGGCATGGCAGCGATAGAGCATCAGCACCTCGTCGATCTGCGCGATCCGCCCGTGCGGCCGCAGCCGCTGGTACAGGTCGAAATCCTCGACATAGCGCATCTCGGGCCGCTCGAACGGTTCGAGCCGCCGTGCGGCATCGGCGCGGAACATCACCGAGGACCAGGCGATCGGGTTCTGCACCAGCATCAGCCAGTCGATCAGTATGGGGGGCAGCGGGCGCGGCCAGTTGCCGGGCAGCCGCCTGCCATCGACCAGGAAATCGGTGGCGCTGCTCACCAGCGCCACTTCGGGATGCGCGTCGAGATACGCGACCTGCCGCGCAAACCGCGTCGGCAGGCTGATATCGTCCTGGTCGAGCCCGGCGACATAGCGCCCGCGCGCCGCGGCGAAAGCGATGTTGCGCGCCACCACCGGCCCGCCATTGGTCTCGGCGCGGATCACCCGGATGCGCGGATCGCCCAGCGCTTCGAGCACCGCGACACTGCCGTCCTTCGAGCAATCGTCGACTGCGATCAGCTCCCAGTGCGTCAGCGTCTGCGCGCGCAGGCTCGCCAGCGTCTCGGGCAGCAGCGCCGCGCCGTTATAAACCGCCATGATCACCGATATGGTGGGCATGCTCATGCGACTGCCTGCGCTTGCCGGTCGAGCAACTGGTCGACGATCATATGGCCGATATCGTTCTGCCACAGCCACAGGCCATTGGCCTTGCCGCTGAAGCTCGCCTCGCCGCCCAATTTGCCATCGGGCACATGCCCCGAGGCGAGCCCGATGCCGAACACGCCCGGGACCGGCCGCCCCTCGACATCGATCACCCGGCATTGCTGGTCGACCAGCCGCGGCCGCCCCGGCGCGTCGGCCGCGAGCGCGATCCGGCTGCCATCCATGTCGAACAGCGGAAGCGCGCGGGGGCGGTATCCGAGCGCGCCGATCACGACGTCCGCCGCCTCGATCTCGGCGCGGACCTCGGCCTCGGCAACCTCGCCGATCCGCCGAAGCGCCATGCGCGGATCAGGCGCCCGTCCGCCCACGCCGAGCATCCGCAGCACCAGCTCGCGCGCCTCGAGCCGGAAGCCCGCGAGCCGATAGACGAACCCGCTCACCGGGCAGATGTCCTGCGCGCCGAAATCGTCGAACCCGTCGGCGCGCGCCGCCTCGACGGAAGGGTAGAAAGGCCGCAACGGCCGGCGATGATAGAGCGCCAGCGCCCCCGCCCCCAGCGGCAGCGCCGGCGCCGCCTTGAGGATCAGCGCCGCCGCCGCCATCGCGCTGGTCGATCCGCCGACGATCGCGATCCGCGGTGCACGGCTGCCCGCAATCCGCTCCCGCAGCGCGTCGAGCCCGCCGATGCGAAGGAAGGCGTCGCCGGTCATCAATCGCTCACCCGCCAGCGCGCCCAGCGTCACGCCCGCGACCCGCTCGGCCTCGACATGTGCGCGCGCCTGATAGCCGCCGGTGGCGATCACCAGCTTGGCCGCGCGCATCACGCGGACCTCACCGGTCACCCGGTTGCGCACCCGCACCGCCCAGTCGCCCTCGGCCGTACGGTGCGCCTCGACTACGTCGCTGCGCGTCGCCACCGTCCCGCCTTGCCCCGCGACGATCCCCGCCAGCTCGGCGCCGGTCGCTTCGAGGAAGGGCGTGGTCCGCGCCAGCGGCACGCCGAGCTTGCCGGCGTGCATCGCGATTTCCTGCCCCGAGGAGTGGGTTTCAAGCGCGGCGATACCGTGGTCCGCATTGCCCTTCACCGCGGTGAGGAAGGTCTCGGCCGTGCTGTCCGACGTGATCGCATAGGTGCCTAGCTCGCCGCGCCCGAGCACCGCGTCGCGCTCGACGACGGCGAGGCCACCCCGCGCGAGCGTGACCAGCGCGTCGCTCTTGCTCGCCGCGGTGAGCAGCGCGGTCCCCGCCGGGCCGCCGCCGACGATCAGCGCCGAATGGACGTGCCGCCCGCGCCGCTCGGCGCTCGGCAGTCCCTTGCGCCCCGAGGCGGCGCAGGCATCGATCAGCGCCGCGCACACCCGCTCGACATCGCTCGCGGTCATCCCGTCGGTCACCGGCAGCGACAGAACGCGTGCTCCGATATCATCGCACACCGGCATCGGCTCGCTCACGCCATGCGCGCGGAACCAGGGCTGCTCGCCCAGATGCGGGCTGAAATAATTCGCCGCGCCGATCCCCTGCTCGGCGAGCGTCTCGATGATCGCACGGCGATGCCCGGCAAAGGCGCGCGGCAGCAGCAGCGACTGGAACTGCAGTGCCGGCCGCGATCCGCGCAGTTCCTGGAACTCGAAGCCGTTATCGGCCGCGAAGCTGCCCAGCGCCTTGCGATAGACCGCATCGAGCGCCATCCGGTGCGCCGCGACTCCCTCGATCTCGTCGAGCCGCGCCCGCGCCACCAGCCCGAGCACTTCGGGCAGCTTGGCGTTGAACCCCGGCCCCTCGGCCGATCGACCGCCGGCGAAGCCGAAATTGCTCATCCGCCGCAGCGCCGCGATCAGTTCGGCGTCGCCCGAATGGACCAGGCCACCTTCGGCGGTCGCGAACACCTTGGTCGCGTGCATCGAATAGACCATTGCAAACGGCGCCCCGGCGCCGAACTGGCGCCCCTCGGCATCGAGCGCGCCGAGCGACGCGGCGGCGTCGATCACCACGCCCAGGCCACGCTCGGCATAGCCCCGGTAGCGCGCCAGATCGATCCCGGCGCCGAATGTCGCATAGGGGACGACGGCGGCGATACGGTCGCCATATTTGTCGAACGCCTGCGCCTCGGCCTCAGCGCTCGCCGCCCAATCCTCGGGATCCACGTCGCACAGCAGCGGCGTCAGCCCCGCCCATTCGGCGGCATGCGCGGTCGCGGCGAAGGTGAAGCCCGGGATCAACGCGAAATTGCCCTTGCCTGCGCGTGGACCCGCGGCGTGGCGGATCGCCATCATCAGCCCGAGCGTCGCGTTGCCGACGGCGAGGCAGTCGCCCTTGCCCTCGAAAAGCTGCGCGGTCGCCGCCGCCTCGAACCCGCGCACCACCGGTCCGCCGTTCGAATAGACGCCGCGCGCCTCGATCTCGGCCAGTTGCGTGCCCATCAGGCTCAGCTTCGGCGGTCGCGGCGCGATCAGCGGCAGCCGGTCCATAGACTCTCTCCAACTCGTGTCGGCGGCACCTTAACCAAGCCGAACCTTCCATTTCGTAAAGCTATCGAGACCACCCTTCACATGGACGCGCGCCCGCGCACCGGCTAGCGCGGGCACCATGATCCTCGGCCCACCTGAACAGATCGATTCGGCCACGCGCGCCTTTTGCGCGACCATCTCGCCCGAAACCCCGCTTTACGTGCCGGTGCGGCCCGCGGCGGCCTCCAAGCCGGCCTATTGCTTCGACAATTCGGTCAAATATGCCACGGCGAACGGCGGCGAGGCGGTCTATGGCTGGGCGGTCTGGCGCTGGCCGGGCCGCTGGTTCGAGGCCGAGCATCACGCGGTGTGGCGCAGCCCCGGCGGCGATCTGCTCGACGTGACGCCGCAGGCCGGCGATCCCGTCCGCGTGCTGTTCCTGCCCGATCCCAGCGCGCCCTACGATCCCTCCACCTTCCGCCCCAACATCATGGCGCCCGACGGGCACGAGGATCTGGTCCGCGAATATATCGCGCTGGTCGCACAGCGCGGCGCGATCACGCGAACCTATTGGGAGCCGGGAATGGACGTGCTCCCGCTGTTCTCGGCTGAGGACCAGGCCCGGATTGCCCCCCTCGACGCGCGCATGGCCGAGATCCGCACCGCGATCGCCTGATGGCGCTGCTCCGCTTCAACAAGCCCTATGGCGTGCTCTGCCAGTTCACCGATGAAGGCTCGGGGCGCGCGACGCTGGCGGACTATATCGATATGCCCGGCGTCTATCCGGCCGGCCGGCTCGATCTCGACAGCGAAGGGCTGTTGCTGCTCACCGACGACGGCCGGCTCCAGGCGCGGATCGCCGATCCCAAGTTCAAGATGGCCAAGACCTATCTTGTCCAGGTCGAGGGCGAGGTCGCCGAGGATGCGCTCGCGTCGCTGCGCCAGGGCGTCCGGCTCAAGGACGGCCTGACCCGCCCCGCCGAAGCCGAGCGGATCGATCCGCCCGCGCTGTGGCCGCGCGATCCGCCGGTGCGCTATCGGAAAACCGTCCCCGATTGCTGGCTGCGCCTGACGATCCGCGAAGGCCGCAACCGCCAGGTCCGCCGGATGACCGCCGCAATCGGCCACCCCACCCTCCGCCTCGTCCGCTGGCGCATCGGCGACTGGTCGCTCGACGACGTGCCGCCGGGGGAATGGCGGGCGGAGTAGCACTTCTTCCCTCTCCCCTTGAGGGGAGAGGGTTGCGCAGACTTAGTCTTTGCGCAGCAAAGGCTTAGTCGGAGCTGGGTGAGGGGTGAGCGATTGCGCAGCAATCGCGCGGCGCTTTGCGCCGCTCTACCCCTCTCCAAGCTACGCCTTTCAAGAGGATGAAAGGGTGGCAATGTAGGATTTCCCATGCCAGCCTTGTCCCGGCTCTTTGAACCGTAGAAATTCGCCCGCGCTCAACGCAACAATCGTACGCCCGCGCGCAACGAACGAAAACGATAAATGCGCAAAGTGCGAATTTAAGCCGCGCAAATCCTACACGACTCGGGTTATTCCTCGCCCATCCGCAGCGCCGCGATGAAGGCTTCCTGCGGAATCTGCACCGAGCCATACTCGCGCATCTTCGCCTTGCCCTTTTTCTGCTTCTCGAGCAGCTTGCGCTTGCGGGTGGCGTCGCCACCATAGCATTTCGCGGTGACGTCCTTGCGCATCGCGCTGATCGTCTCTCGCGCGATCACCTTGCCGCCGATCGCCGCCTGGATCGGGATCTTGAACAAGTGGCGTGGGATCAGTTCCTTGAGCCGTTCGACCATGCCGCGTCCGCGGACTTCGGCGGTGGCGCGGTGGACGATCATGCTCAGCGCATCCACCGGCTCCTCGTTGACCAGGATGCCCATCTTCACCAGATCGCCCGCGCGGTGGCCGATCTGTTCGTAGTCGAAGCTGGCATAGCCCTTCGAAAGCGACTTGAGCCGGTCGTAAAAGTCGAACACCACTTCGTTGAGCGGCAGCTCATAGGTCACCTGCGCGCGGCCACCGACATAGGTCAGGTTCTTCTGGATACCGCGCCGGTCCTGGCACAGCTTGAGGATCGAGCCGAGATATTCGTCGGGCACATAGATCACTGCCTGGATCCACGGCTCCTCGATCTCCTCGATCTTGGTGGGATCGGGCATGTCGGCCGGGTTGTGCAGCTCGATCTCGCCATTGCCGTGCGTGAGCTTGATCTTGTAGACCACCGAAGGCGCAGTGGTGATCAGGTCGAGATCATATTCGCGCATCAGCCGCTCCTGGATGATCTCCAGGTGGAGCAGCCCGAGGAACCCGCAGCGGAAGCCGAAGCCGAGTGCCGCGCTGGTCTCCATTTCGAAGCTGAAGCTGGCGTCGTTGAGCCGCAGCTTGGAGATGCTCTCGCGCAGTTTCTCGAAGTCGGCGGCATCGACCGGGAAGAGGCCGCAGAACACCACCGGCTGGACTTCCTTGAAGCCCTCGAGCGCCTGCGCGGTCGGGCGCTTGGCATCGGTCAGCGTGTCGCCGACGCGCGCCTGCGCGACTTCCTTGATCTGCGCGGTGATGAAGCCGATCTCGCCGGGGCCGAGGTCGGGAAGCTGCTCGATCTTGGGCCGGAACGCGCCGACGCGATCGATCAGGTGCGTGGTTCCTGCGGCCATGAACTTGATCTGCTGGCCCTTGCGGATCATCCCATCGATCACCCGGACGAGGATCACCACGCCGAGATATGGATCGTACCAGCTGTCGACGAGCATCGCCTTGAGCGGTGCGTCGGGGTCGCCCTTGGGCGCCGGGATACGCTCGACGATCGCATCGAGGATCTCGTCGATGCCGATCCCCGACTTGGCCGAGGCGAGCACGGCGTTCGACGCATCGAGCCCGATGACCTCCTCGATCTCGTTGCGCACCTTCTCGGGCTCGGCCGAGGGAAGATCGATTTTGTTGATCACCGGGATGATCTCGTGATCGTGCTCGATCGACTGGTACACGTTGGCCAGCGTCTGCGCCTCGACGCCCTGCGCCGCATCGACCACGAGCAGCGCGCCTTCGCACGCGGCGAGGCTGCGGCTCACCTCATAGGCGAAGTCGACATGCCCGGGCGTGTCCATCAGGTTGAGGACATGGCCCTTCCAGTCGAGGCGCACGGTCTGCGCCTTGATCGTGATCCCGCGCTCCTTCTCGATGTCCATATTGTCGAGCACCTGGCTCGACATCTCGCGCTCGGTGAGTCCGCCGGTGCGCTGGATCAATCGGTCGGCCAAGGTCGACTTGCCGTGGTCGATGTGCGCGATGATCGAGAAGTTGCGGATCTTGGATAGTTCGGTGGCCATGATCGCGCGGCGTTAGCAGGGGCGGCGCGCGATGCGAAGGGGGTGCGAATACCCTGAGGAAGCACTTAACGCGATCTTCACGCTGCAGCCGACAAGACGACTGCAATGTCTCGTGCGATTCCCGCGTTTTCCCTCCACCTATCCTGCGCCGTCGCGGCGCTGGCCGCCGTTGCGCTGGCGCCGCCCGCACAGGGCAGGATGTTGCTGGTGCCGCTGGCCGGGCAGGACGCCGATTCGGTGGCGGTCTGGGCGACGCAGGCAGGCGCACGCATCGTCGGGCGCGGCCCCCTCGGTTCGCTCGCAGTCGATGGCCTCCGCGGCGATCTTCTCGGCCCGGCGCTACGCAACGCCACGCTGGTCGTCGCAGCCCCGCCCGCCGCGTGCGGGGGCCGGCGATGACTCAAGAAGCGATCTTCGCCCGGTTCCGTGCCGGCGGCGCGCGCACGCTGCTCGCGCTGCTATGGCTCAACTGGCTGACGCTGGCGCCGGTCGCATTATTGCTCGGCAGCGAAAATCTGGTCGCGACGCTGATCGCCGGATTCGCGGTGCTCGTCCTCCCGACCATCAACTTCCGTCGCGGCAGCCACGATGCCGCTGCGCGCTGCGCGCTGGGAATCGCCGCTTCCGTCTTCCCGGCATTGTTCGTCGCGCTCGCGGCAGGCCGTCCGTGGCAGATGGACCTGCACATGTATTTCTTCGTCAGCATGTCGATGCTGCTGCTGCTGTGCGACTGGCGGCCGATCGTCGCCTTTGCCGCGCTTACCGCGCTGCATCACCTCGCTTTCTCGTGGCTGCTGCCCGAATGGGTGTTCCCCGGCTCGGGTTCGCTCGGCCGCGTGGCGCTCCACGGCGGCTTGGTCGTCGGCGAGGCGGCGATCCTGATCTTCACCACCGATCGCATCCGTCGCCTGATCGTGCGCAGCCAGCGCGCCCGCGAGGCCGCCGACACCGCCCGCCGCGAAGCCGACGCGCTGCAGGAGGAAGCCCAGAACGCGTTGCAGGAACTGCGCGCGGCGCAGGCACTCAGCCAGCAGCGGCTGGTCGAGCGCCAGGCGGCCGAACGCGCGCTCGCCGACTCGCTCGACGGACGCCGCGCCGCGATCTCGGCGGATATCGAGGACCGCGTCCGAGCCCTGGCGGCCGAACTGCGCGCCGCCGCCGCGACGCTCGCGGGGCAGGAAAATGCGCTCGACGGCATCGCCCGCCGGCTGTCGGACGAATATGCCCATCTCCGCATCGCTAGCGACAAATCACTGTCCCACGCGTCGCTCGTCTCGGCCGGGGCGTCGCAGCTCAGCCAGGCGGCCCACGCCGCCGGCGACAATGCCGAGCGCGCCAACGCGCTGGTCAACGAGACCAGCGAGACCGTCGAGGCGCTCGAACCGCAGATGATCGAGCTCACCCGCCAGATCGACGGGGCGCGCAGCATCCTGGATCTCGTCTCGGAGATCGCGGCGCAGAGCAACCTGCTTGCGCTCAATGCGACGATCGAAGCGGCGCGCAGCGGCGAGGCCGGGCGCGGCTTCGGCGTGGTGGCACAGGAGATGAAGCAGATGGCCAAGCGGACCAGCGCCGCGACCAGCCAGATCGCCGAAAAGCTCGACCTGATCGGCGTCGCGGCCCGCAGCTTCGGCGACATCGTCTCGGGCACCACATCGCGGATGGGCGCAGCCAGCGGCTCGGCCCGCGCGGTCTCGGCCGCAGTCGACGAGCAGCGCCGCGCCATCCATGCGATCTCGCAAGCGATAGACGCCGTGATGGAGGACGTGTCCGACACCGACGCGCGCAGCCGCATCATCGGCGACGCAGTCGACCAGAACCGCGACCTCGCCGCGCACGCCTCGCAGCTCGGCCGCCTGCTCGACGACCGCGCCAGGGCACTCGGCGAGAATATGGAGCGGCTGCTCGCCGACCTGCGCGCGGCCTAGAATTCCCGCATCAGGCCTCGCGGGCCGCCTCGATCGCGGCCACCGCCGCCGAGAACCGCGCCTCGCCCTGCCCCGAGATCAGCGACCAGCGCACGCCCCGGCGCTCGAGCTCGGCCTTGGACAAGTCGAAGAAGCGCTGACGTAGCTGCGGGGTGCCGAAGATGCGCGTGCCGTCGGCAATCCAGGGCAAGTCGATGTCGAACAGCAGGTAGAAATCGGCGGTCCCTTGCCACGCGTCGAACCACGGATCGCGCTTGCCGAACAGCATGTCGGCCCACACCGCGGTCATCAGCGGATCGGTGTCGAGGATCAGCGGATCGGCGCCCTGATCTAGCATCATCTGCGTGCCGGCGTCGTGGGTCTGCGCGATCTCGACCAGGTCGCGCATTGTGAACATGATGCCGTGGTTCTCGGCAAAGTCGCGGCCATATTCGTCGAGCACCTCACCGCCGAAATGGTCGGCGAGGCGCTTGGCGATCGTCGTCTTGCCCACGCTTTCGGGGCCATGCAGGCAGATGGTACGCGGATTCATGCTTTGACTTTGTTCCAGTGGATCAGGCCCCAGACCGACAGGGCAAGGAAGACGAGATAGAGCGCGGCGGTGAGCCAGAGCCCCTTTAGGGCGAACAGCGGCACCGCCGCCAGATCGACCGCGATCCACAGCACCCAGCTCTCCCAGCGGCGACGCGACTGGAGGATCTGCGCGGCGACGCTCATCACGGCGATGCTGCCGTCCCACCAGGGATAATGCGCGTCGGTATAGCGGTGCATCAGTGCGCCCCAGCCGGCCGCGACGATCGCGCAGCCCGCCAGCCAGGCGATGCGGGCGTTGCCGCTCAGCTGTTCGACGCGAACCTCGCCCATCTCGGCGCGCGAGCGATGCCAGTTCCACCAGCCATAGAGGTTCACGACGAGGAAAAAGAGCTGGAGCAGCGCGTCGCTGTAGAGCTTCTCGCGAAAGAATATCCACGCATAGAGTGAGACCATCGCCAGCGCGAACGGGTAGTTCCACATGCTCCGCCGGACCACCAGCGTCACGTTGATCAGCCCGAACAGGGTGGCGGCGGCTTCGATCGGGCTCACCGGCGACGCGTAGCAGCAACATTGCGCAACGGTCGAGTGGGTTGCCCTGCGGAATTGTCGCGCTAACCTGTCCCAAAATGCGAGAGGACAATATGCGTCACATCGCGGTGATCGGCTCCGGGCCGGCCGGCTATTACACTGCCGAGGCATGCCAGAAGATCTTCGGAGACGAGGTGCGGGTCGATATCATCGACCGGTTACCGGTTCCCTTCGGGCTGATCCGCACCGGCGTCGCCCCCGATCACCAGTCGATCAAGGGCGTCTCGCGCCGCTACGAAGCGACCGCGCTGACCGACAATGTCCGCTTCGTCGGCCATGTCACGATCGGCAAGGACGTTTCGATCGACGAGTTGCGCGACCTCTACGACGCCGTCGTCCTCGCCACCGGCGCACCGCACGACCGCCCGCTCGACCTGCCCGGCGCGACGCTGCCCGGCGTGGTCGGATCGGCAGCATTCGTCGGCTGGTATAACGGCCATCCCGACTATGCCGGGCTCGCGCCGCCGCTCGATGGCCCCGGAGCCGTGGTGATCGGCCACGGCAACGTCGCGCTCGACGTGGCGCGTGTCCTCGCCAAGACCGGAGACGAATTCGCCGGCTCCGACATCGTCAGCCATGCGCTGGCGGCACTCGAAGCGGCGCATCTCGACACCATCACCCTGCTCGGCCGACGCGGCCCGCACCAGATCGCGATGACTCCCAAGGAGCTCGGCGAGCTGGCCGATCTCGCGCGCGGACGGCCCGTGGTCGATCCAAGCGACCTGCCGCCGCCCGAAGACGACACTGCGCTCGATCCCGGCCAGCGCAAGTCGGTCAACCATTTGCGCAAATTTGCGGCGATGGAGGACGGTGGCAATCCGATCCGCATCATCTTCGATTTCTTCGCGATGCCCGTGGCGATCGAAGGCGATGGCAAGGTCGAGCGCGTCGTGGTCGAGCGCACCCGGCTCGACGCTACCGGCCACGCCAGCGGCACGGGCGAGCGCTACGCGATCCCTGCCAGCCTGGTGGTGAGCTGCATCGGCTATCGCACCCCGCCGATCGAGGGCGTGCCCTATGACGAGAATTCGGGCCGCTTCGCCAATGAGGACGGCCGGGTGTTGCCAGGGCTCTATGCCGTCGGCTGGGCGCGGCGCGGGCCGACGGGGACGATCGGCACCAACCGGCCGGACGGGTTCGCAATCGCCGAGAAGATCGCCGCGGACCTGGGCGAAGGCTCGGGCAAGGCGGGGCGTCCCGCGCTCGATGCGCTGCTCGCCGAGCGGGGCGTGGACGTCGTCACTTTCCGCGACTGGCAGAAGATCGACACCGCCGAGATCGCCGCCGCGCGCGATGGATCGCCGCGCGAGAAATTCACTCGGGTCGAGGCGATGCTCGACGCCACCAAGCGCTGAACCGTCGGGGAAAGTCGTCGACCTTGCCGGATGGACTTCGGCGCTGGGACGATGCTGCAATGGTCGGGGCGATAGGATTCGAACCTACGACCCCTGGACCCCGAGACCAGTGCGCTACCAGACTGCGCCACGCCCCGACACATTGCAGGGGGAGGCGCCTACTGCGTGGACGCACCGCTATCAAGCCAAAAAATCGCGAAGATGCCGCTTTATTCTCGGGGAAAAGGACTTGGGTTGCTGATGAAGCGAAGCGGGCGAGAGGTTGCCCCCTCGCCCGCCCGGTCCCCATCCTGAACTGACGCGCCTACTCGTAGCGCAGGGCATGGACCGGATTGGTGCGCGCAACGCGGAAGGCATGCGCGGAGATCGTGGCGATCGCTATCACCAGCGCCAGCCCACCGGCGAGCAGGAACGGCGTCGGCCCAAGGGCGATGCGCGCATCATATTGGTTGAGCCAGTCGCGCATCGCCCACCAGGCGACTGGCCAGGCGATCAGGTTGGCAATGACCACAGGCCGCGTGAACTGCCAGACCAGCAGCCGCACGATATCCCAGGTCCGCGCGCCCAGCACCTTGCGGATGCCGATCTCGCGGGTGCGGCGCTCGGCCGTGAATGCGGCGAGCCCGAACAGTCCCAGGCAGCCGATCACCACCGCGAGCAGCGCGAACACGCCGAAGATCTGCGCGCGGGCGTCGATCCGCTTGTACGTCCGCGCCATGATCGCGTCGGCCTCCTCGGCATCGAACGGCAGCTCGGATCCGAACTTGCGCCACACACCTTCGAGTGCCGTCATCGTCGTAGCGGGATTTCCCTTGTAGCGGACCTCCATCCAAAAGACGCTGTTCGTGTCGTGGAGGAACATGATCGGCTCGATTGGGGTGCGCACGGTGCGGAAGCGCGAATCCGCGACGACGCCGATGATCGTCAGCGTCATTGCCCCTCCATATTCGTCCTTGATTCCGAACTGGAAGGTCTTGCCGATTGCCTCCTGCGGGCTGGCGAAGCCCAGGCGCTTCACGCCGGCTTCGTTGATGACGACATTGCCGCCACGTACGGCAAGCGCGCGCTCGGCCGCCGGATCCTCCGGCACGGGGGTGGTCATGTCGTCGGCGGGCCGATTGCGGTCGTACACGCGCCCCGCGACGGTGCGGATACCCATCGTCGGGAAATAGCCCGCATCGATGCCATAGATGCCGATGCTGATCGGCTCCTCATGACCCGGCACGATGACGGTGGTATTGGACGTATTGCCGGTGTTGACGCCGATGCCGGTGCGACCGACACTCTGGACTCCGGGCAATGCCTGGACCTCGCGGATCAGCGCGTCCTCGCGGCCGCGCAACGGCTTCGAACCGACCCCATAGAGCTGGATCAGCCCCTCCCGATTATAGCCGGGATCGAGCGAGCGAGCGTACATCGACTGGGCGAAGACGACCGCGGTGCACGCCATCAGCCCGATCGACACTGCGAACTGGACCACGACCAGCCCGCTGCGCAGGCGGCCCGATCCTTCGGCCTCCGACGCGGACTTGTTGGCCTTGAGCACCTGCGAGGGTTGGAAGCGCGACAGATAGAAGGCCGGATACGCACCGCCTGCCGCGCCGACCAGCGCGACCAGCAGAATCACCGGCAGCAGCACGCCGTCGGCCCCGAAATACCGGATTCGCAGATCGGCATCGAGGAAAGTGGCGAACCAGGGCAGCACGAGCTCCGCCACGGCGAGCGCGACGACCATCGACAGCGCTGCGAGCAGGATCGATTCAGCGAGGAACTGGCCGATCAGTTGCCCGCGCGTGGCGCCCAGCACCTTCCGAAGCGCCACCTCGCGGGCGCGCTGGCTCGCGCGCGCGGTCGCCAGATTGGTGAAGTTCATGCACGCCATTACCAGGATCAGCACCGCGATCACTGCGAAGGTGGTTATCGAACTCGCTTCGTTCCCCGCGGTCATCGCCGATCCCTGGGCGTGGCCGAGATGGACGTCGCGGACATTGACCAGGGCATAGTCGCGATCGTCGCCAATGTTCGAGCGGCGGCCATTGTCGACTTCGTAGGGAATGTTGGCCTTCTCCCAGGCCAACATCTGCCGGTTGAGGTCGGCGACGTCGACGCCGGGCCGCAGCTTCACATAGACCCAGCCGCCGGTCCAACCCCATTCCGTGAGGAAGCGCGGGTTTCCTCCCTGTTCGTAGAGGCTGGGGAAGTCGGCGCGTAGCAGCAGGTTGAACGCCATGTGCGAGTTCTTGGGAATGTCCTTGAAGATCCCGGTGATGCGATAGTCGGCCTTGACCCCCATCGTTTCGATCGTCAGCGGCTTACCCACGATGTCGGTGGTGCCGAACAGCCGCACCGCCTCGCTCTCGCTCAGCACCGCGCTGCCCGGTCGCACCAGCGCCTGGTGGTTGCCACGCGCCATCGGCAGCGGGACGGTATCGAAGAACGGGCTGTCGACCAGCCGCGCATCGTCTGGCGATACCGCACGGCCGTCCTTGATGACCGTGATCGAGGTTCCACCGCCGAAATAGGTGGCGGACTCGATCTGCGGGAAATGCTTCAGGATCGCCGCCTTGGTGGCATAAGGGACCCCCTGGTTGTCGAAGCGATCCGCCGAGAACTTGCTCTTATAGTAGCTCTGGAACTGGAAGACCCGGTCGTTGGCGGGCAGCCAATCGTCATAGCTGCGCTCGTACCGGACATAGAGCAGGATCAACAGGCACGCGGCCAGGCCGATCGCGAGCCCGAAGATGTTGATGAAGGCATAGACCTTGTTCTTGGCCAGGGCCCGCAGGCCGACGGTCAGGTAATTGCGCCACATATGCAGGGTCCTACTCGTAGCGGAGCGCGTGGATGGGATTGGTACGGGCGACGCGCAGCGACTGGCCGGCGACGGTGACGATCGCGATGGCGAGCGCAAGCAGCCCGGCGAGCACGAAAGGCCCCGGCGTCAGCGCGATGCGGATGTCGAAGGTGTTGAGCCATTCGCGCATCGCCCACCAGGCAATTGGCCAGGCGATCAGGTTCGCCAGCACCACCGGCTTGCTGAACTGCCAGACGAGCAACCGGACGATGTCACGCACCTTGGCGCCCAGCACTTTGCGGATTCCGATCTCCTTGGTCCGCCGCTCGGTCGCGAACGAGGCGAGGCTGTAGAGCCCGAGGCACGCGATCAGCACCGCGAGCGCCGAGAAGCCCGCGAACAGCGCGCCGCGCGCGCGGTCGGCGTCATAGAGCTCGCGGACGATATCGTCGGCGAAGCGCGCCTCGAACGGAATCTCGGGCTCGAACCTGCGCCAGACCTTGTTGAGCGCCGCCATCACTTCGCCGGGACGGGCGTTGGCGTAGCGAACCAGCACGATACTGGTCTGCGGAGGATCATAGGCGTAGACGGTGGGTTCGATCGCGTCCCGCGCGGTGCGGAAGCGGCTGTTGTCGACCACCCCGACGATCGTCGCGGGGACCAGAAAGTCGCCTGCGATGGCGATCCGCACATTCTGGCCTACTGCCGCCTGTGGCGCGCGATAGCCGAAGGCAGTAGCCGCAGCCCGATTGAGCACCACGTTTACGCTGCGCCCCGGGACGATATTCCCCTCCGGACCTCGCGCACGATCGGCGGCGAAGCGCTCGCCGAGCAGACGACCGGCAAGCGGCGTTATGCCCAATGTCGAAAGCAAGTCCGCATCGATCGCATACAGCCCCATCGAGACATAGTTGCCATAGGAAGGGACGCCCGGCCCCTGCATCAGCCGGATCGACTTGAGTGGCGACCCCAACGCCAGACCGGAGCGACCAACGCCGGTTACCCCCGGTATCTTGAGCAGTTCGGTGCGCGCCGCCTCATATTCGCTGCCTTGCGTAAAGCGCCACGCATTGGCGATCTGCACCAGACCGTCTCGCCGATAGCCGGCATCGACTGTCTCGACATACCGGGTCTGCGCATAGATCACCCAAGTCGAGACGATCAGCCCGATCGCGATGGCGAACTGGAACAGCACCAGCGCGGTGCGGAACCGCCCATTACCCGGCGTCTCGATCGAGGACTTATTGGCGCGCAGCACCTCGGCAGGCTGGAAGCGACTGAGATAGAATGCGGGATAGAGCCCGCCCAGCGATCCAGTCGCCGCGAACAGGGCCAGCGCGGGCCAGAACATCCCGTCCGCCCCCAGATAGGCGATTCGCAGATCCGCGCCGATCCAGCCCGAGAGCCACGGGGTCGCCAGTTCGACGATCGTCAGCGCCAGCAGCATCGCGATCAGCGCCATGACTACGCTCTCGCCGAGGAACTGCACGATCAATTGCACGCGCGACGCCCCGAGCACTTTCCGCAGCGCTACTTCGCGGGCACGCTGAGTAGCGCGCGCAGTCGCTAGGTTGACGAAGTTCATCACTGCCATGCCCAGCGTCAGCAGCGCGACGATCGCGAAAGTGGCAAGCGCACGCGGATCGCCGCCGGGGACCAGCGCACCTTCCTGGATCGTCCCGAGATGGACGTCGCCGAGCGACGTAAGCCGGAAATCGAAGAGATCGGACATCGTCGCATTCTTGCCGTCGATCATCTCGTCCGGGATCGCGCGCTTCTCCCAGGCGGGAAGCCCGGCGTTGATCGACGCGGCGCCGGCGGCGCCCCCCGCAGCGTTTTGGCGAAGCTTGACGTAATGCTGCTGGTTCAGATTTCCCCAGCCCCGATAGAGTATCTGGGCAGGATCCTCACGGAAGAGGAGGCTGAGCTTGAGGCTGGTGTTGCGCGGCAGATCACGCAGCACACCGCTTACCCGATAGTCACGCTTGCCGGAGCCCGCACCCAGGCTCAGCAGCTTGCCCAGCGCGTCGGCGGTTCCGAACTGACGCATCGCCTCGCTCTGCGTGAGTACAATCGAATTGGTGTCGCGCAACGCGGTTGCGGCCGATCCTTGCACGAACGGCAAGGCAAAGACCTGGAAGAAGGCCGGGTCGACGGTGGTGGAATCGATGAATATCGGCTGGCCGGCCTGTTCGGTGACGGTCTTCCCCGGCGAAACCGATGTGATCGTCTCGACCTGCGGGAATGCGTCGCCCAGCATCGCGCGCAGCGGATACGGGCTGGTCTGGGTGTAGACGAGCGGCTGGCCGGGTGGATGGATCGTCGACTGGACCTGGTAGATCCGCTCGCTCTCCGGCAGCCAGGCGTCATAGCTGCGCTCATAGCGCACATAGTTGAGGATCAGCAGGCAGCCGGCGAGGCCGAGCGCAAGCCCGCCGATGTTGATCGCGGCATAGACGCGATTGCGAGCCAACAGCCGCAACGCGATCTTCAGATAGTGATGCCACATGTCCGATCCCCTTCTTTCCCTCTCCGCTTCCGGAAGAGGGTCGGGGAGAGGGGCGTATCCGCGAGGGATTCGCTTGGGATGACCTCCCCCCTCCCCTGCCCTCCCTCCCGAAGGAGAGAGGGAGTGCGTCACGCCGCCCGACGCCGCTCCTGCAGAATTCGCCCATCGAGCATGCTCACGATCCGCCCGGCATAATCGGCATGCGCGGCCGAGTGCGTCACCATCACAATCGTCGAACCCTCGCCGTTCAGGGTCTGGAGCATCCGCATCACTTCCTCGCCGTGATGCGTGTCGAGATTGCCAGTCGGCTCGTCGGCAAGGATCAGCTTGGGGTTAGCGACCAGCGCGCGGGCGACTGCGACACGCTGCTGCTGTCCACCCGAGAGCTGGCTGGGGCGATGCCTGGCACGGTGGGCGATGCCGACCTTGTCCATCACCTCATCGACACGGCGCTTGCGCTCCGAGGCCGATATATTGTGATAGAGCAGCGCCAGCTCGACATTGTCGCGGACGCTTAGTTCGTCGACTAGGTTGAAGCTCTGGAAGATGAAGCCGATGCTCTCCTTCCGCACGTCGGCGAGCTTGCTCTCGGAGAGCCCGGCGACTTCCTTGCCGTTGAACACGTACGAGCCGCTCGACGGGCTATCGAGCATCCCGATCATGTTGAGCAGCGTCGACTTGCCGCAGCCCGAAGGGCCCATGATCGCGACGAACTCGCCCTCGGCGATTTCGAGGTCGATCGCGTCGAGCGCGGTCGTCTGGACCGAGTCGGTGCGGTAGACCTTGGATAGTTCGCGCATGTTCAGCATCGGATTCCCTCTCAGGCTATTGGGTCAGGTCCAGGCGCGTCTTGTCGGCGTACCCCGTATAGGGCGAGGTCAGCACCTTCTCTCCGGGCTCAAGCCCTTCAAGAACCTCGATAAATTCGGCATTTCGGCGACCCAGGCGGACCTGGCGCTTGACCGCGCTGCCGCCATTCGGGGTCACCACGAAGATCCAGCTGCCGCCGGTCTCGTTGTAGAAGGCGCCGTTGGGGACAAGCAGTGCAGGCGCAGGATCGCCGAGCGTCAGGCGCGCCTGCATCGTCTGGCCGCGCTGGATATTGGCCGGTTCCGCCCCGATAAACTGCAAATCGACCTGGAATTGGCCGTTTTGGACCTGCGGATAGATTTTCGTGACGCGTGCCGCATAGCGCTTGCCGCCGAAATCTAGGCTGGCGCGCTGCTGGAGCTGGACGCGGCCAAGATAGAATTCGTCGACTCCGGCGATCAGCTTGTTGCGCCCGGGACTGTCGATCTGCCCCACCCGCTCGCCGCGCTGGAGCGACTGGCCGACCTGCACCGAGAACCCCGACAATTGCCCCGCCACCGGCGCGCGGAGCTGGAGCGCGTCGAGATTGGCCCGGGCGATGCCGAGCCCAGACTGCATCGATTGCGCCGCCGCCTGCTGCTGGGTGAGTTGGCTGGACTGGAGCCGCGCGTCGGTCGCCTGGCTGCGCTTGAGCGCCGCGTAATTGCGCTGGCGATATTCGTAGTCTGCGGCGGTATCGTCGAACTGCTTGGCCGTGACGAAGCCGCGCGCGGCAAGCGGCTTCTCGCGCTCATATTGGCGGCGTGCCTTGTCGAGCGCCAGCCCGGCCTCGAGCACCGCGCGCTCGTTGGTGAGCCGGGTCTGCGCCAGCGCCAGCTCCTGACTGCGCATATTGTTGATCTGCTGCTCGACTTCGGTCTGGCGCGCGAGCGTCGAGAGCTGAAGCTCGGCATTGGAAAGCAGCGCGATCGGCTGCCCTTGTGCGACGGTCGCCCCGTCCTCGACGAGCATCTTCTCCACCCGCCCGCCCTCGACCGCGTCGATATAGACGGTGAGCAGCGGCGTAACGCGCGCGCGCAACGGAATGAAATCGTCGAACGTGCCGCGGGTGACGCTCGATACCGTGACATGGTCGGCGCCGACGGTCTGGCTGGATCCCGAGGGCGCGAACCACCAGAACAGCAGCGCCGTGATCAGCACCGCGCCCCCCGCAAGCGCGGCCTTGACCTTGATCGAGAGCCTGCGCGTCTCGACGATCTGGTCCATCCCGCTTCCGCTGACCGGACGATCCGATTTCTGCATGCGAACGACACCCATGCTCATGGCTTAGCAACCCCCATGCCAGTCGCGGATCCCAGCGCCGCGCCGAGACTGGTCACAGCAGCGCCCCCGTACAAGCGTTCGAATTCGGACATTTCTGTCCGAAATCGAACGCGACATGGATCGATGCGGCGCCGAGCTGGAGCAGTGCGTGGCCGCTATGGCCGCGAACGGCGATGTCGAGCGCAGCACGCGGCTTGCCCGAAAATGCCAGTGCGGCGCAGGCGAGCACGCAGAGCAGGATCGCGTTTCTCGCCAATTTTCCGCGTCCGTTGCCAAACACCTGCGTGATCCCCGCTTCGAGTTACCGGTGCTTTCTTCAGCAGGAGTTGTGCCAAGTGCGCTGCAAGCACCCCTCCCGGAAAGGGAGGGACTGGGGGTGGGTGCGAGCCGAAGGCCAGCTTTTTCCAAGACTTAAGCCGCAGGCGGGCATCGAGCCACGCCTGCGGCTGAACCCACCCCTCGATCCCCTCCCTTGCAGGGAGGGGAGGAGAAGCTGATTGGCACGCAAATTGATTGTCCGGAAGCGCACAGCCGCTGTACGGGAGTGAACGGATGGGGAGCGGGCCCGAATTCGATTATTGCGTCGTGATCGACGACGACGACGACATCCTGATGGCGTCGCGGCTATTGCTGCGCCGGCTGTTCGCCGAAGTCGCCACTGCGCGCAGCCCCGACGAGGCATTTCCGCTGATCGAGACGCGCACACCCGACGTGGTGCTGCTCGACGCCAATTTCGCGCGCGGGGCGACCGATGCTGCCGAGGGGCTCGCCTGGCTCGAGAAGTTGCTCGGCGTGGATCCCGAGATGGTGGTGGTAATGATCACCGCGCATGCCGGGGTGCAGGTCGCGGTGGCGGCGATGAAGCGCGGCGCGACCGATTTCGTCTCCAAGCCGTGGTCGAACGACAAATTGCTCGCCACCGTCCGCACCGCGGCGGCACTGCGCCGATCGCGCAAGGCGGCAGTCGCAGGCGGCGCAGCCCCCGTCCCAGCCTCGCCGGTGGTCGCGGGATCGGCGCTGCTCGGCAAGTCGCCGGCGATGGCGCGCGTCCATTCGCTGATCGCCCGCGCCGCGCCGACCGATGCCAATGTGCTGGTGCTTGGCGAGAACGGCACCGGCAAGGAACTCGCCGCGCGCGAATTGCACCGACAGTCGCTGCGCGCGAACGAGGTGATGCTCACCGTCGATCTGGGCGCGGTATCCGAGGATCTGATCGATTCCGAGTTGTTCGGCCATGTGAAGGGCGCCTTCACCGATGCACGCGCCGACCGCGTCGGCCGCATCCAGGCCGCCGATGGGGGTACGCTGTTCCTCGACGAGATCGGCAATCTGCCGCTGCGGCTCCAGCCCAAATTGCTCACCGTGCTCGAACAGCGCCAGGTCACCCCGGTCGGCGCCAATCGGCCGGTGCCCGTCGATATCCGCGTGATCGCCGCGACCAACCTGCCGCTGGAAAAACTCCACGACGAGCGGCATTTCCGTCAGGATCTGCTGTTCCGGCTCAACACCGTCGAGATCGACTTGCCGCCTTTACGCGAGCGGCTGGAGGACGTGCCCGAACTGATCGAGCATTATCTAGGCCATTATGCCCGCCGCTATGGCCGTGCTGTGCCCCAGATCGGCGCCGCGGCGCGCGCGACCCTGCTCTCCCACGACTGGCCGGGCAATGTCCGAGCGCTGCGCCACGCGCTGGAGCGGGCCGTAATCCTGGCGCGCGACGTGCCGCTCGAGCCCGAGGACTTCGCCCTGGTCGCGAGCCCCGCGCGGATCGCACCCGCCGCGGTGGTCCCGCCGCGCCCCGTCGATGACCTCAACCTCGATCGCGTCGAGCGCCGGCTGGTCGAGGAAGCGCTGCGGAAGCACGGCTACAATATCTCGCTCGCCGCCAATGCACTCGGACTGTCGCGCGCCGCGCTCTATCGCCGCATGGAGAAGCATGGGCTTTGACCAGCGCTTCACGATCGGGCTGCTCGCCTGGATCGCCGCGCTGATGGCCGCGCTGGTGGCGTGCATCGCCGCATTCGCGACTCCCGGGCTCGGCGCCGCGCGCATCGTCGCGCTGGCGACCGCTGCCGCGATCTTCGCCGGTCTGTGGCACCACATCACCCGCACCAACCGGACCGTCGCGCGCTTCGTCGAGGCGCTCAAGTTCGGCGACACCGCGCTCCAGTTCGATGCGCAAGGCGGCGCGGGCTTCCAGGCGCTCGGCGCGTCGCTCAACGAAGCGCTCGACCGGTTGCGCGGCGAGCAGCGGCGTATCGCCGGCGAGCTGCGCTATCTCGACGCGCTGGTCGACGATATGCCGGTAGCGGTACTGACCGTAGATGCCACAGGCCATGTCACCCGCGCCAACAAGGCGGCGCGCCGGCTCTTTGCCGGCGAACATGGGGGGCTGCCCGAGGAGTATGCGATCTACAGCGCTACGTTCGCACGACGCCTTGCGAACGGTTCGCAAAACGAAGAGATATTGATCCTCAATATCAATGGACGGTCGCAGCGAATGCTGGTGCGCGGAGCAACGCTCGAACGGCTAGGCCAGCGCACGCATGCAGTCAGCGTCCAGCCGATCCAGGGAGCGCTCGACGCCGTCGAGATGGCGGCGCAGACCGACCTCGTCCGGGTGCTGACGCACGAGATCCTCAATTCGCTGACCCCGGTGACGTCGCTCGCGGCGACCGCGGCGGACCTGCTCGGCGATCGCGACCTTTCTTCCGATCCGCGCGTCGGCGATGCGCGCACCGCGGTCGAGACGCTGGCGCGGCGAGCCCGCGGGCTGAGCCATTTCATCGAGGCGTATCGCGCCGTGGCGCAGACCCCGGAGATCAAGCGCCAGCGCTTCGCCGCGCGCCCCTGGGCCGACGAGCTCGCCCGAATCTTTTCCGCCAAGGCGCCGGACGTGCCGTTGTCGGTCGAAGTTGCGCCCGAGGCGCTTGCACTGGAAGCCGATCCCGATCTGCTCGCGCAGGTGGTCATCAACCTGATGCAGAACGCCGCGCAGGCAATGCAGGATGCCGAGGCGCCACGGCTGGTGCTACGGCTGTCGGGCGGCGCCACGACGGTGATCGAAGTCGAAGACAATGGCCCCGGGGTGCCCGAAAGCCTGCGCCAAGACGTGTTCCTGCCCTTCTTCACCACCCGCGCGGCGGGAACCGGCGTGGGGCTAAACCTCGCCCGCCAGATCGTCATCGCGCATGGCGGTGCGATCGACGTGCGCGATGCGCCGGGCGGCGGGGCGCTGTTTCGGATCGTGCTTTAAACTCCACTCCCTGAAAGGGAGGGGCTGGGGGTGGGTGCGCGCGTCTGCGCGCCCAAAAGACTCCATCGCCCAGCACAAAGCGCCGCGCAGGGCATCGAGCCCTGCCCGACGCTAAACCCACCCCTAACCCCTCCCTTGCAGGGAGGGGAATTAACCCTTCTTTACCGGCAGCTCCGGCGCGCCCGGGGGCACCGCGGCGTTGCGCCAGCGCTCGACCGGGACCACGTCGATCTTGCCGTCGGGCAGCCGACGCCGCTGGATCAGCGTCGCGGCCTGTTGGCTGGTCGCACCGATCGTCGCGCGAGTGCGGACCCAGAAGGTGGTCGAGCGGAACGAAGTGCCCCAGGGCAGCGAAACATTCTGGTCCGTCAGGTCCTTGGCGGAGAGGAAGCCCTGGCGTTCGCGGATCGCGACCAGCCGCTGCGCCACCACGGGATCGCGAAACAGCAGCGCGAGCATCTCCTGACCCGCCGCATTGAGGTTGAGCGTGGTCTTGCCGGGTAGCGCGGTGACAAGCTGCTCGAGCCGATCGGCGACCTTGGGCTCGACGCCGGCCAGCCGCAGCGGGCGGAGATCGGTCACCGGGCCGTGGAGCCGGACATATTCGACGGCGGCGATCATCTGCTCGGGCTTGAGGCCCACTTCGTTGCCGATCGACTGGAACAGGATCGTCGAGGCGACTTCGCCACTGCGCACCGCGTTGATGTTGAAGCGCCCCTCGGCGTCGGCGATCGCGAGATCGAAGCTGCCGCCCTCGATCGGTGCGCCGGCTTCGGAGAGCTTGGCCCAAGGCTCGCCGACATGGTCGACATCGGGTGCGGTCTCGGCATCGCGGCGCAACGCGACCAGCGCCGAAAGCTCGCCGCCACGCACGATCGCCTGCGCACGTGCCGCCTCGCGGGTGCGCAGGCCGCGATCGAGCGCCAGTTCCTCGCGATTGATCATCAGCACGACCAGCCCCGCCGCGATCGCGACGAACATCAGCACGTTGACAAGGATCATCCCCTCTTCGTCGCGCTTCATTGCTCGGGCTCCTCCGGCCGCACCGGCAGCGCGATCACGCGGCGCAGCGAGCCCGGATTGCCCCCCGGCCCCGCGACCTGCATCTCGAGCGCGACCGCGCGCGGCCAGCGCTCCTTGTCCTCCTCCTTCACCGGCCAGCGATCGACCCACGCCCCGTCCCAGAAGCGCCAGCGTGCATTGGCTACCCCCGCCAGGACCAGTTGCGGCGCCGGCCCGACAGTGCGCACCAGTGCGCCGCCGACGACGCCGTAGCGCAGCCGAACCGCCGCGCCGCCCATCCCCGGCGCCGCGCGGGTGAAGGACAGATTGGCCCCGCTCCCCGAGATCGGCCCGCCGGCGATCTGCTCGACATCGCTCGACACGATGAACATCGTCCGCTGGAGGTCGGCGAGCCGGTCGAGGCGCTTCTCGGTGCGCCCCTGGACGTTGATGATCCCGTCGACCAGCGCGAGCCCAGCGACCGCGATCAGCGCGAACAGCCCCAGCGAGATCATCAATTCGAGCAACGTGAAGCCGGATTCCCCGGCTTCGGGTTCGTGCGTCACGATCCCGAGCTCACCGCCACCGGTTCATAGCCGTGCGGCCGGGCCACCAGGATCGCAAAGTCGCGCGCGACCGAGCCATCGGTGCGGAAGCGCACCGGGCCGGTGACGCCGCGGAAGCCCTTGCCGTCGAGCAGCCCCTGGGCGCTCAGTGTATTGGCGTTGCGCAGCGCATTGGCGATCCCCGCCGCGTCATAAGCGAGCGCAGTAATCGCGCCGGCATCGCCGCCGTTGCGCGCCGCGAACTCGCTGGCGAAGGTGCCGAATGCCGCCGGATCGGGGCTGGCGATCCACGCGCCGTCGAGCGCTTCCAATGCCTCGGGGCGATTGTCGATCCCCTGGAGCGTGGCGAGCAGCTGGATGCCGGTGTCCTTTATCCCGCGCGCCGCGGCGAGCACGGCGGGGCCGCTGCCGGGGAGCAGCACGCCGTCGGGCGCGTCGCCGGCGGCCGGAAGCGGCTGGCCCGCCTTCACTTCGAGTACGCGAACGCGCAGGCCGAGCTCGCCTTCGAGCTGGCTGGCGGCAAGCGCGGCGGCGGCGCTCCACGGCGTGCCATCGTCGATCACTGCGACATTCTTCACGCCACGCGAACGGGCATAACGCAGCACCGCGCTGGTCAACTGGCGCGCGGTGATCCCGAAGATATAGGTGCCCGGCGCGCGCAGCACCGCGTCGTTGCTGAACGCGATGATCGGCACGCGCCCGGCGACGCTGCCCGTCACTGCGGGGACTTCCTCGGCAAGCAGCGGCCCCAGGATCAGCGCGGGCTTCCGACGAAGCGCCTGCCCTACTGCGGCCGCCGCGCCCGCCGCGGTGCCGCCGGTGTCGAAGCTCAGCACATAATCGCTGTTTTCGGCGAGCAACGCGGCCTGTCGCATGCTAGAGCCCAGCCGCGCTCGGGGTCCGCTGAGCGGCACCAGCAGGGCGATCGGGCGCTTGTCCTTCTTCTCGGCTGAGGCGAACGCATGCGAGGGAAGCACGACCGATGCCGCTGACGCGACCAGGCCTGATTGCAGCAAGCGGAGCAGCGAGCGCCGGTCCATTGCCGACTCCGGAGTTGGGGCGTGGGGCACGCAGGCCTATTATCGTCTTCACGGCGCTCGGCATAGGGGCGTATCTGCTCGCGCTGCTGGTGACGCTGCCGGCGAGCGCAGTGCTCAAGAACCGCCCGTGGCGCACCGGCGTGGCGGGGACGGTGTGGAACGGCGAAGTCGGGGTCGCGGGGGGCGCCAAGTTCGAATGGCAGATGGCGCCGCTGCGCTCGCTGACCAGCCTGGCCTATGCCGCCGACTGGAAGGCGAGCGGACCGGACACCGATCTGGGTGGTCGCGTGCTGACCCATCTGAGCGGACGCACGGTGCTCGACAAGGTCAGCGGCGCGGCCGACGGCAGCCTGCTCCAGGCACTCCAGCCCAACCTCCCCTTCACGTGCGACCTGGTCATGCAGGTCGAGATGGAGCGCGTCGCGTTCGGCGGCGGCGAACGCATGGCCAAGGGCAGCGCGACCACCGATCCGGGTAGCTGCCGTCCCAAGGGCGCCGGCGCAGCGTCTTCGCTCCCCGCGCTGATCCTAACCGCCGAGCATATCGGCACGCGCACGCTGATCCGCGTCGCCCCGATGGCGCAGCGCCGCCGCACGCTGGTGACGCTCGAGCTGGCCGAGGGTGGCACGGTCGACATATCGGTGACGCCGGAAGGTGCGACGATGATGCCCTTCCTGGGATTGCCCGCGGGCGCACGGCTCCAGGGGCAGATGTAATGCGACTCCAAACCGAGCCGGCACGGCAGAGGTGATAATGCGGATCGCCTTGAGTATAGCGATCTGCGCAGCGGTTACGGGATGTGTGCATAATGATGGCCGCGGCAAGTTTCGTCTATCCGAAGACGAAATGCTCGCCGCTTGGGTCTCGGTGGCAGGACGCGCCCAGGCGCAAGCCCAGCAAGAGGGCGTTGAGCCGCTATGGAATCCGCCACCCCGGTTCGGCAGCGCGGTCTGCACCTGGATCGAATTCGGGCGGAAGGCCCATTGCAGCTATCTCAAGTGGCCGCGTTATTCATCGAGGGGTCCGGGCATCCCCGAGGAAGCGGATTTGTATAAGACTGAGGACGGGTGGGACTTCGGCTACTGAGACGATAGCCCACACCCAGCGAAACGGACCATCAAAGCGTCACCAGATTGTTCAGATTGATGATTGGCAGCAGGATCGCGAGCACCATCAGCAGCACCAGCCCGCCCATCACCAGCAGCACCAGCGGCTCGACCAGCGACACCAAAGTCGAGACCAGCGCATCCAGCTCGCGTTCGAGCTCGTGCGCCGCGCGGCCCAGCGCAGGCGCCAAGCGGCCGCTGCTTTCGCCGCTGGCGACGATCGCCACCAGCATCGTCGGGAATACTCCCGCCTCCTGCATCGCGGCGCGCAGGCTGATGCCTTCGCGGACGCGCTGGGCGACGCGGAGCGCCTTTTCCTGGACCCAGCGATTGGGCGTCACTGCCGCGGCTGCGTGAAGCGCCTCGACCAGCGGCACCGCGCTGCCTACCAGCGTTGCGAGGCTGCCGGCGAAGCGCGCGGCATTGAGCTGGCGGCTGAAGCGGCGGAACGGGCGGCGCTCGGTGAACATCCGGTGCAGCCGCAGCCGATTGGCAGGCACCCGCATCCAGCGCAGCGCGAACAGCGCGCCCACCGCCAGCGCAAGGATCAGGTACAGCCCGAAGCTCTGCAGGAACCAGCTCAGCGCGATCAACATCCGAGTGAGCAAGGGCAGATCGGCACCGCGCGAAACGAAGACGCGGACGATGTCTGGGACGACATAGACCATCAGCAGCACCATCATGCCGACCGACACGAGCGCCAGCAGCGCCGGATAGAGCAGTGCCAATTGGAGCTTCTGGCCATTGGCCTGGCGGTTCTCGACGAATTCGGCGAGGTGGTTGAGGACGTCGGGAAGCCGCCCCGATGCCTCGCCCGCGGCGACCGAGGCGCGGTAGAATTCGGGAAAGGCCTTGGGATGCTGCGCAAGCGCGGCGGCGAAGCTGCGCCCGTCGAGGATCGCGCCGCGCACGTCGAGCAGCACCGAGCTGACCTGCTGCGCTTCGGATTGCGCGGCGACGAGGCGCAACGCTTCCTCGATCGCAATGTCCGAGCCCGCGAGCGTGGCGATCTGCCGCGTGACCGTGGCGAGCGCCTTGGGCGAGATGCCGGGGCGGCGCAGGCGCGGCAGTTCGATGCTGCCGAACGAGCGCCCGCGCTCGCCCGCGGCCTCGACCGATAGGGGCAGCAACGCCTGCTCGCGCAGCAGCGCACGGGCGGCGGCGGGGGACGACGCTTCTATGACGCCCTTGCGCTTGGCACCGGTGCGATCGGCCGCGCGGTAGGAATACGCGGGCACTAGACCGCTTCCATCTTCTGGGCCCCGGCCTTCGCCGGCGAACAGAATTGGGCAAGGATCACGCCTCGTCCCTCACAACGCGGGCGACTTCATCCACCGTGGTCACCCCGGCCCGGACCTTGGCCACGCCATCGTCCAGCAGGCTCGGATTGTCTTTCCGGGCCTGCGCCTCGAGTTCCGCTTCCGAAACCCCGTCATGGATCATCTTCTGCAACCGGTCGTCGAGCGCAACGACTTCGTACAGCCCGGCACGCCCGCGATAGCCTTCCTGGTGGCACTCGTCGCAGCCCTGCGCGCGCCAAAGCGGTTCGCCCGCCTGGATCGCCCTGCCGAGGAGGATCGAGTCCGCTTGCGTAGCGCGATCCTGGCGCCGGCAGCTCGGGCACAGCTTCCGCACCAGCCGCTGCGCCGCCAGTCCGACCAGCATCGGCGCGAGCAGATAGCGCTCCACCCCCATGTCGATCAGCCGCGTCACCGAACCGATCGCGCTGTTGGTGTGCAGCGTCGAGAGTACGAAATGACCGGTCATCGCCGATCGCACCGCGACCTGCGCGGTCTCCTGGTCGCGAATCTCGCCGACCATGATGACATCGGGATCCTGGCGCAGGATCGCGCGCAGCCCGCGCGCAAAGGTCATGTCGGTGCGCGGATTGACCTGCGTCTGTCCGATGCCGGCAAGCTCATATTCGATGGGATCTTCCACCGTCATGATGTTGCGCTTGCGATCGTTGAGCCGGTTGAGCGCCGAATAGAGCGTGGTGGTCTTGCCCGAACCCGTCGGCCCGGTGACGAGCAGCATGCCGTGCGGGCGCTCGAGCAGCCGGTTGAACACGGTCCGGTCGCGCTGGCTCATGCCGAGCACTTCCATGTCGAGCCGCAGCGAGCCCTTTTCGAGCAGGCGCATCACCACCCGCTCGCCATGCTGGGTCGGGATCGTCGAGACGCGCGCGTCAACATCGTGGCCGCCGATGCGCAGCGTGACGCGGCCGTCCTGCGGCACGCGGCGCTCGGCGATGTCGAGCTTCGCCATCACCTTGATGCGGCTGACCAGCAGCGGCGCCAGCGCGCGCGGCGGCTCGATCATGTCGCGCAACACGCCGTCGACGCGGAATCGGACGACTAGCCGCTTTTCCTGCGTCTCGATGTGAACGTCGGACGCGCCTTCCTTGACCGCTTCGAGCAGCAGCGCGTTGATCAGGCGGATTACCGGCGCGTCGTCGCGGGTGTCGAGCAAGTCGTCGATCGAGGCGGCGCTGTCGGCGAGCGCGGCGAGGTCCATGTCGCCCAGATCGATATCGGCGGCCGCCCCTGCCCCGCCACCATAGGCTGCGCCCAGCGCCGCATCGAACGCTTCGTCGCTCAGGGCGACATGGCTGGCATCGGGCGCGATCCGCTGGACTTCGAGCAGTGCGTCGAGGCTGACGCCAGCGCGGTGGACGCATTCGACTCCTGCGGCACCCGGACGCAGCAGCACGCCGTTCCTGCGCGCGAAGCTGTACGGCAAGGTGGCGGGGGCGTCGTCGACGACGATCAGCGTCTCTTCCATATCTAGAAATCCACGCTGGCAGAGACGCGCCCCGGGCTGGGCCGGCGCTGGATCGAGAGGCGGCGTACGCGCAGGTCACTCGTCGCGCTCAGGTCGGCGAGCCATGCCATCAGCGAATCATAGCTCGCATCGGCGATCGTCGCGCGTGTGCCGCCGGGGATCGCCGCGGGAGTCGCAACCAGCCCGAATGCCGTCGCCGAGCTGGTGACGACCTGCGCCGGCGCGCCCTGACGCCGCGGCGCCTGCGCCGTCGTCAGCGTGCCCGCGGCGCGGATGCGCGCGCTCAGCGTCTCGTAGGTGCGGATGTCAGCAAGCGCGTCGGCACGCGCGGCCTGGAGCGGCTTGACCACGCCGTAGACGAGCACTGCGACGGCCAGCAGCCCGCCCAGCACCGTCACGAGCACACGCTCGCGCCGGCTGAGCCCGCCCCACCAAGTATCGAAGCGAAGCAGCGCGGCGTCGAGCGCCGGCAAGCGGGTGAGGATCACTCTCATGGGTTACGCGCCGTAATGCGAATGCTGCCGTCGGGCGAGCGCGTCACCTGGCCTGGCGCGCGCGATGCCCGCAACGCAGCGTCGACACGGCTGACCAGGCCCGGATCGCTGCCGTCCAAGTCGAGCGCCAGTGCTTTGGCCTGATAGTCGATCGCGCGGACGCTGATCGACCCGGCCAGCGGCGCGAGCGCGCCCGAGATCCGGCTGAGCAGCGGCAGGAAAGCATCGGGCGGCGTGCTACTCCCGGTGGGCAGCAGATCGGCGACACTGGTGGCGAGGTCGCCGCCCAGATTGGCACCGGGCGCTGCGATCGCGACCACGGCGCGCGCGTCGGCCTCGCGGCGGTCGGCGATCGTGCGCAGCATCAGCGTGTCGGCCGCGGCGATCACGACATGCGCCGCCGCGCCGATCGCGACGATCCAGCCGAGCCGCCGCCAGACATTAGGTAGCGTGCCGCGGCGCTTGGCATAGGCGCCTTGGCGCAGATCGAGCGCGGGGGCGAGCAGTCGCTCGGACAGCGCCGCCGGGGCGAGCGTCGAGCCGTCCGCCGCCATCTCGGCGGGCAGCGGCGCGCCATAAGCGAGCGCGGCTGGGCGGTCCGCCGCCTGCCATGCCGCCTGGAGGATCGCCGGCGAGACCGCGAAGCCGGTGCCGTCGCCGGCACGCACCACCGCGCGGTCGGCGGCGAGATCAACCGCCCATTCGCCTTCGCCCGGCCTGGGCAGCGCGAGCGCGTCGGGGACCATCGCGGCGTGACCGAACCCGGCCTGCTCCGCCGCTTCGATCCAGCCGACCATCACCTCATGCCGCACCACGCCGACCAGATAGCGCTTCGGCGCGATTTCGGCGCCCAATGCCAAATGGACGCTATCGATCGGCTCGGCGATCTGGTCCTCGATCGCGAAGGGCAGTGCCTCGATCCGCTTGGCCCGGCTGGGCAACGGCAAGTCGACGGCAAGCAGGCGAACCTGCTCGGTCGGCACGAGCACGGTTGCAGGGCCTCCCGGCTCGGCTATGATCAGCCTGCCGCCCGCCAGCGTCCAGACACCCGCGGCGAGCGGTTCCGGCGCATCGGGCGCGCCCAAGGGACGACCGGAGGCTGTCACATTTGCTTCATGGGAAGGACGCATGGGGCGGGGATGCGCATAGTTTTGAAACAGTTTAGTGACATCGCACTGCTTAGGCAGAACCGCAAGCGCCGCACAACCTCCGAGGAAGGCTTCACCCTCCTCGAAATGATGATCGTGCTGGTGATCATCGCCGTGATCGCGGGCCTCATCACCGTCAACGTAATGGGCCGCCCCGACGAGGCCAAGGCGACGACGACCAAGTCGAACATCGGCAGCATCACCGCCGCGCTCAAGATGTACCGGCTCGACAGCGGCAGCTATCCGACAACCGAGCAGGGCCTTAAGGCGCTGGTCGAGCGCCCGACCACGCCGCCGGTGCCGTCGAGCTGGGCGCAGGGCGGCTACCTCTCCGCGCCGCCGCTCGACGCGTGGCAGAAGCCCTATGAATATCAGTCGGATGGGATGAGCTTCACGATTCGCTCGCTCGGCCGCGACGGCAAGCAGGGCGGCGAAGGAGTCGACGCCGATATCGACGGCAAGGGCTGACGCGCATGC
This sequence comes from Sphingomonas sp. HF-S4, assembly GCF_032911445.1. Lineage (NCBI taxonomy): Bacteria > Pseudomonadati > Pseudomonadota > Alphaproteobacteria > Sphingomonadales > Sphingomonadaceae > Sphingomonas > Sphingomonas agrestis. The sequence goes on from NZ_JAWJEJ010000001.1 coordinate 2,293,841, forward strand.
GGGGGGCACGGCGCGAATCACCGGGCGAAGCAGGCTTCACCCTGCTCGAAATGATGATCGTGCTCGTCATTATCGGGGTGATGGCGGGCGCGGTGGCGCTCGGCATCGGCAGCGTCACCCGCGCCCCCAGCGTTGAGACCGAGGCGCGTCGCCTCGCCACCCGCCTCCAGGCCGCCGCCGACGATGCGATGCTCGGCGACCGGATGATGGCGTTCACCGTTCAGAAGAACGGCTATGGATTCGCGACGATCGGCGCGGGCGGCCGGATGGTCGCGCAGACCAATGAGGCGTTCGGTTTCCACCGCCTCCCCGGCGGGATGGTGGTGACGCTGAGCGTGCGGCCGCCGGTGATCCTGGGCGTCGACGGCGCGGGGCGGCCGATGTCGGCGATCGTCGAGAGCGGTTCGCAGCGCTGGATCGTCACCTATGACGGCCTCACCGCGCGCGCCGCGCCGGCGCCGAAGGTATGAGCCTTCTTGCCATTACTGTGCTCCGGCGAAGGCCGGAGCGCTGGATGGAGAGCGATATGCGCGCCTCCCAGCGCTCCGGCCTTCGCCGGAGCACACTAGCAGTTGCGGGCGGAGAGGACGGCTTCTCCCTCATCGAAGCGCTGGTCGCGCTCGCGATCCTCGCCATCGCCACGGTCGGGCTGATGCGGACGGTCGAATCGCACATCGACTCCACCCGCGGCGTCGAGCGGCGTACCGCGGCGATGTGGGTCGCCGAGAACAAGCTCGCCGAACTCGAAGTGCGCACCCCCGCATCCGACGCGGGCCAGGTCGAGATGCTCGGCGAGCAATGGCGCGTCGCGGTCACCCGCCGCGGCACCGACGACCCCGAGATCCAGCGCGTCCGCATCGAGGTATATCCCGCGCAGGAAGCCACGCCTCTTGCATCGCTCGACGGCTTCGTGGACGGACGCAGGGGATGACGCCGCTTTCCCTCACCCCGCGCCAGGCGCGCACGGCGCTCGATGTGCTGACCGGGCTCGTCGTGATCTCGGTAGCGGTCGCGCTCGCCGGGCTGACCTGGCGGCTCGCCGGCCATGCCGGGACCGGCGCGATCACCGTCCCCTCGGGGCGCAGCGGCCCCGCCGTGACGCCCGACATCGCCCCGGCGATTGCGCTTGCGCCGTTCGGCAAGCCTGCCGCCGCCGACGCATCGCAGGCGACCAGCCTGCCGCTCGAATTGAAGGGCGTGATCGCAGCGATCCCTGCCGAGCTCTCGACGGCGTTCATCTCGGTGAGCGGTGCGGCGGCGACGCCGTTCCGCGTCGGGGAGGCCGTCAACGGCGCCTCGATCCAGGCGATCCTGCGCGACCGGGTGATCCTGTCCGCCAACGGCCGCAGCGAGTATCTCGCTTTCCCCGATCCGACCTTGTCTCCCGAGCAGCGCCAGGCAGCCGCCCAGGAGGCCACGACGCCCCAGCCGGGCACGGCGCCGGCGCCGGGTGCTCCCCCCGCCCCTGCCGCACCGCCCGCCGCGGGGGCAGCGGCGCTGCTTCAGCGCTTCGACGCGACGCCGGTCAGCGGCGGCTTCCGCATCGGCGACAACGGCCCGCCCGGCATGGTCGCGGGCGACGTCATCCAGTCGGTCAACGGGACCTCGCTCGGCGATCCCAACGCCGCCAACGCCGCCTTTGCCTCCGCCCAGGCCAGCGGCTCCGCCCAGATCCAGATCCTCCGCGACGGAAAGCGACTGACGCTTACCGTGCCGCTCCGATAAAGAGAGCCCCGTGCACCAGATTCGCTCCACTCTCGCCGCTCTCGCGCTTGCCGGCACTGCGCTCGACGGCGTCGCCTTCGCGCAGACCGCCGAACAGGCCGCGCCGGGCGACATCGTGATCAACATGCGCGGCGTCGAGATCGCCGACGTCGCCGACCAGATTTCGCGGATCACCGGGCGCACCTTGATCCTCGATCCCTCGGTCAAGGGCGTGGTCACCGTCACCTCGGCGACCCCGCTGTCGCCTTCGGGGGTGTGGGAGCTGTTCCAGTCGGTGCTGCGCGCGAACGGCTTCTCGGCAGTGCGTTCGGGCCGGGCGTGGCGAGTCGTCCCCGCGGCAAACGCGGTGCGCGACGGCGGCGTGCCCAGCCGCGCCGCGGGCGGGCAGGAACTCGTCACGCGGATGGTCCGCCTCGCCAATGTCCCGTCGGCCGATGTCGCGCGCGTCGTGCGGCCGTTGGTCGCGACCTTCGGCAGCGTCGAGCCGCTGACCAGCCCCAACGCGATCGTCATCACCGACTATGCCGACAATGTCCGCCGCGTCGAAGCCATCGCCCGCCAGTTGGACGGCGGCAGCGGCGCGACGTTCGCGACGATCACGCTCAGGAACGGCAATGCCGCCGACGTCGCCCAGTCGCTGACCGCCGTGCTCGGCGACCAGCAAGGGGGAACCGGCGCACGCGTCGCCGCCGACGGGCGCAGCAACACCGTGATCGTCCGTGGCACCCCCGCCGCGGTCGCCGAGGCACGGAAAATCGCCGCGTCGCTCGACCAGCCCGGCGGCGCCACGCCGATCACCCGGATGTTCCGGCTCAACTATGCCGATGCCGAGACGGTGACCGAAGTCCTGCGCGGCGTGCTTGGCCAGGGCGAGAGCGCCGACAATCCGATCGCGCGCAGCCTGTCGGGCTCGGCGACCAACCCCTTCGCGCGGCTGAGCGGCTCGACCCAGGGCGTCACCTCGCTGCCCAACAGCGTCGCGTCGAACGGCTCCGGGCTCGGCAACGCGATGCAGGCGGCCAACGCGGCGACGCAGCCGGTGATGCAGAACCAGCCGGCGCAGACGCCGCAGGGCTTCTCGACGCCGGACCTCACCGTCCAGCCCGCCCCCGAGCTCAACGCCGTGGTGGTGCGCGGCACGCCCACCGCGATTGCATCGATCGAGGGCCTGATCACCGATCTCGACGTCCGCCGGCCGCAGGTGATGATCGAAGCGGCAATTGCCGAGATTACCGGCGAAGATGCAGAAGCGCTGGGCGTCCAGCTCGGCACCAGCGGAGCGGCGCTCAACCAAGTCGAGGGTGCAGGCACTTCATTCGATACCGCGGGCACGTCGCTCGGCACGATCCTCAAGGCGCTGGGCGTGCCCGCGGGTTCGCTGATCGGCAACGGCTTCACCGGCAATCTCGCGATCGGCGACAATTTCTCGATCCTCGTCCAGGCGCTTGGCACTTCGACCCGCGCCAATTTGCTCTCGACCCCGCAGATCACCGTGCTCGACAATGTCGCCGGCGAGTTCGTGTCGGGCCAGAATGTCCCGTTCGTCACCGGATCGGTGCTGACCGATTCGACTTCGGTCGCGCCCTACACCACGATCGAGCGCAAGGACGTCGGCATCACGTTGCGCGTGCTACCGCGGATCAATGCCGGCGACACGATCCGGCTCCAGGTCAACCAGGAAGCTTCGTCGATCGCCGCGGCGCAGACCGCCGCCGCCTCCGACCTCGTCACCAATCGCCGCGCGATCAACACCACCGTGCTCGCCGACAACGGCCAGACGATCGTGCTCGGCGGCCTGATCACCGACGATCGTCAGGACACCCGCCAGCAAGTCCCGATCCTCGGCGACATCCCGCTGGTCGGCGAGCTGTTCAAGAGCCGCCGCGAGACACGCCAGAAGCGCACGCTGTTCATCTTCCTAAAGCCGACGATCCTGCGTGATCCCGCAGATGCGGCGGCCGCCGCCAAGGACAAATACGCCCGGCTCCGCGCCGACGAGATCGCCAATACGCGCCGATCGAGCCTGCTTCTCGCCCCGCCGACACCACGGTTGACGGTGGAGATCGACGGAATTTACTAACCGATGCTCACTCCCCCGGCAGCGGCACCCGAACCCGCTGCGCCCCGCGCGTGAAGAACGCCGCATCGATCGCCAGGCTGGTGAGCTGCCAGCCGTCGACGCTCTCGCCGATCTGGAGCGCGCGCGTGCCGTCGCCGGTGCGGACCAGCGCGACGGCGTCGGCGCCGAGCCGCCCGACGACCCCGACCAGTGCCGGCGCGTCGGCGGGCAATGCGGGCGTGTTCTCCTCGCCCGCCGCGCCGAACAGCGGGCGTTCGTAGACGGCGGCGAGCGCCGGGGCCGCGGGGGGCGCGGCGAGCGGTACCGTAGGCATCGCCGCGCGCTCAGTCTTTCCCGCGCCGCCCTTTGGCAACAACAGCACCAGCGGCATCAGCACGGCGAAGCACCCGGCCAGCCCGATCGCGATCCGGTTCGCCCTCATTGCACCGCCACCGCTTCGCCGCTGAGTCTAACGCCGCCCGCCACCGGCTCGATCGACCAGCGCTGGAAACGCATCAGCGGGCGTTCGCGCTCGAAAGAGTCGGCGAGCGCCAGCACGGCCTTTTCGGCGCCCGAGACGCGGATGCGCAGCGCCGCCAGACCCGCAGGTACCTCGATCGCATGCGTTTCCTCGACCAGCACCCCGCCCGCCTTGGCAAGCCGCTGGAGGCGCGCCATCATCGCCGCACGCGCCGCGGCCGTATCGGACGCAGCGGTCGCCAGCCCGTCCGCGACGATGGGCACGCGCCGTTCGGGCTGGGCTGCCGCCGCGGCGAGGCGCTGGCGCTCGGCCCGCGCACTGGCACGCTCGCCGAGCGCCGTCCCCGTAACGGGCGCCAGCAGTGCCAGCGCAAGCAACCCGGCCCCTACGCCGATCGCCAGCCGCGGGATCCTCACGACGTCGTCCCGGCAAAGGTGACGATCATCCGGCCATCGGCCTCGCGCTGGCCGGTGTTGCGCAACCGGGCGAAGGCCGGTGCGCGGCGCAGCGCGGCGCGAAGCCGATCCGGATCGGCGGCGGCGACGTCGATTTCCAGAACGCCCTCGATCGAGCGCGCGGCGCGAACCAGCGTCGCGTCCGCAGGCAAGGCACGGGCCAGCGCCTCTAGCGTCACACCGAGCGTCATCCGGCGCAGCACCGTGTCGATCTGCCTGCGCGCCGTCTCCGCCGCGCGCGCTGCCTCGATCCGTGGCGCGGCTTCCGCCGCGAGCTGCTTGGCAGCACCACGCTCCTGCGCCGCCAGCAGCTTCGCCCCGGCGATCGTCAGCAGCGGTCCCGCGGCGATCAGCAGCGCAACCAGCGCGGCAATGCTGCCCTCGGGCCATTTCTCGGCACGCGGCGTCCCGGCGGCCATCGGCGCGCGCTTGGCGAACGCGGCCAGCCGCTGCGCGAGGCTCGGCGGCGGGACGGGTTCGGGATCGGGCGTGCCGAGTTGCATCACGCCCGCCGATTAGCCGGTGCCGCGGCGAAGGGCAAAGCGTCACAATCGCGTCCGAGAAGAGTCATCGCCGCGCAACCTCAATAGCATCACGCCGTAAAGCAGCCCTCGCAAAGGCTGGATCGGCCGGGCCGCGATGGCTCGGATATCCTGGGGGATTTCCATGAACGATCTGACGCCCGACGCCTTCGGCTATTCCGATGGCGACGTCGATACCAACCGCAGCAGCGCAGTAACACTCAACGAACTCGCGTCGCAGCGCCTCTCGCGCCGCCAGGCGCTCCGCGGCGGCTCGGCGCTGGTCGCCGCAACGCTCGGCGGCTCGCTGCTCGCCGCATGCGATTCGTCTGCGATCGAGACCGATCCGGCGCCGACCGTGAGCGCCGGCGCCGCAGGTGCCGCCAATGCCGGCCGCGTGGTGACGCTGACCGGCACCGCCACCGGCAGCCAGGCGGTCTCTTGGACGCAGACCGGCGGCCCCGCCGTCACGCTCGAAGGCGCGACCGGCAACACCGCCACCTTCCTCGCCCCCAGCGTCGCCAGCGCGACCGTGCTGACCTTCCAGTTCGCTGCGGCTAATGGCACCACTGCGGCGACTGCCACCACCACGGTGACGGTCAGCCCCGCCGCGCTCGGCTTCGCCGCGGTGCCGAAGAACCGCAACGACGTCGTCACCGTCCCCGCCGGCTACAACGTGCAGGTGATCAACCGCACCGGCGATCCGATCCTGCCGGGCGTGCCAGCCTACAAGAATGACGGCACCGACACCAATTTCGCGGGCCGCATCGGCGACCATCACGACGCGCTGCGCTGGTTCGGCCTCAACGCCGCCGGCAATGCCCGCGACGACGCTTCGTCGACCCGCGGGCTGATCGCGCAGAACCATGAGAACATCAACGACATGTATCTCCATGTCGCGGGTGCGACGAGCCCGGGCGGCGTCCGTCCCGAGAGCGAGGCGCTCAAGGAGATCGAGTGCCACGGGCTCAGCGTCACTGAATATTCCGAAGGCGCCAACCGCGCCTGGGCATTCAAGCAGGATTCGGCCTACAACCGCCGCATCACCCCGAGCACGCCGATGGCACTCAACGGACCGGTGCGGGGCACCGATTTCGTCAAGACGCCGCACTCGACTGCCGGCACCGCGGGCCGCGGCACGATCAACAACTGCGCCAACGGCTACACGCCCTGGGGCACGCTGCTGACCTGCGAAGAGAATTGGGCAGGCTATTTCCGCCGCAGCGGCGACAATGCGGCGCGCACTACCAAGGAGCTCACTGCCCTCGCCCGCTATGGCGTCACCAGCAGCACCGGCAATTACGGCTGGTCGACCGTGACCCCGGCCGATGCCAGTAATACGCTGTTCCGCCGCTGGGACGCGCGCGCGACGGTGGGCGGCAGTGCCACCACCGACTGGCGCAACGAGCCCAACCAGTTCGGCTGGGTGGTCGAGATCGATCCGTACAACGCCGCCTCGACGCCCCGCAAGCGCACCGCAATGGGCCGCATGGGCCATGAAGGCGCGTGGCCGGGTCCGTTCGTCGCCGGCCGCAAGCCCGCATTCTACATGGGCGACGACGCGGTGAACGAGTATATGTACAAGTTCGTGTCGAGCACCGCCTGGGCTGCCGCCGACGCCACTGCCACCGACCGCCTGGCGATCGGCGACAAGTATCTCGACGCCGGCACGCTCTATGTCGCGGTGTTCAATGCCGACGGCACCGGCAGCTGGAAGCCGCTGGTCTACGGCACCGCGCCGCTCGACGCCTCGAACGCCGCCTATCCGTTCGCCAGCCAGGCCGACGTGCTGGTCAACACCCGCCTCGCCGCCGACGCGTTGGGCGCCACCCCGATGGATCGCCCCGAATGGACCGCGGTCAATTCGGTCACCGGCGAAGTCTATCTGACGCTGACCAACAATGGCAGCCGCGTCACCGGCGCGGATACGCCCTCGGCCAGCCAGCGCCAGACCAACGCCGCCAACCCACGCGTCTATGTCGACGCGCCGAGCACCTCGCGCGGCAATCGCAACGGCCATGTCATCCGCATCCGCGAGACCGGCGACAACACCGAAGCGCTGGGCTTCACCTGGGACGTGTTCCTGTTCGGTGCCGGCTCGGACCTCGACGCGACCAACATCAACCTGTCGGGCCTCACCGCGGACAACGATTTCTCGAGCCCGGACGGCCTGTTCTTCGGTCGCCCGACCAACGCCTCGGGCCAGGTCAAGCCGATCGTCTGGCTCCAGACCGACGACAGCGCGTTCACCGACCAGACCAACAACCAGATGCTGGTCGCGATGCCGGGCAGCGTCGGCGACGGCGGCACCCGCACGGTGACCAACACCACTGCCGGCGGCGTCACCTGGACCGTCGTCACTCGGATCGGCGCGACGCCGACCGCAGCGACGCTCAAGCGCTTCCTGATCGGGCCGGTCCAGTGCGAGATCACCGGGATCGACACCACGCCGGACGGCCGCACGATCTTCGTCGGCATCCAGCATCCGGGCGAAGGCGGCACCGCGGCGGCACCGTCGAGCCACTGGCCCGACAGCCAGGCCACCGGCACCGCCGGCGCCACGGTGCGTCCGCGCTCGGCGACGGTGGTGATCACCAAGGTCGATGGTGGCGTCGTCGGGCTCTAAGACCGAAACGACAGAATGGGGAGGCGTCGAAAGGCGCCTCCCCTTTTCTTTAACTCTCCTCCCTGAAAGGGAGAAAGCCTACCGATCCGTCCGGCTGACGATATTCGCCGTGCCATCCGGCGTAATGGTGATCATATGCGCCCCGTTCGGGCAGTTTGCGCGCCACAGGGGCTTGCCGTCCTGATCGGGCAGCCGCTCGGACGAATTCACAGACTGGCAGTCGATCCCGGCATCCATCAGTGCGCGGATGAACACCACGTTGCGCTGGCGATCGGACATGGCGAGCACGGTGGCGAGCGCATTGCCCGGCGCCGCGTCGTTGACGATCGCATTCGCCTCGGCCTCGGCATTGCCGGCAGCGGCGGTATCCGCGGCTTCGTTCCGCTCGGCAGCGGGGCCGCACCCGGCCAGCGCCAGCGCCGCGAGCGCCGGCAGGACCACGAACTTCTTCATCGGCTTCTCTCCCGATTGCCGGCGCGGCACGCCGGCGGTCTCCTAAAGGGCAATGCCGGACCCGCCGCGCTGGTTCCGCGTCAGTGCTGGTACGCCTTGGGCAGCGGCCCTTCCTTGGGCTCCCAATAGCGGTCGCGCAGCCGGGTCTGGCGGCTGGTCAGCGGCTGCTCGACGCCGTCGATATAGATCCCCACTGCCGAGGTACCGATCTCGAGCGGATCGCCGTCCCAGATCACGACGTCGCCGTGCCGCCCGGGCTTGAGCGAGCCGAACTCGTCGCCCATCCCCAGCGCCTCGGCCGGGCGCGAGGTGATCGCGGCGAACGCCTCGCCCCAGGAAAGCCCGGTCGCGCCGGGCACCTCGCCCAAGGCGACGAGATTGCCGGCGAACTGTTTCTCCCATCGCGCCTGGCGGGCCTCGTCCTGGTTGATCGTGCCGATCCCGACGAGCACCCCGGCCGCCTTCATCCGGCCTATATTGGACTGTGTCGCGGCGAGTTGCTCGAAGCTCTCGGGCAGGTCGGCGAGCGCCGAGGCGAGCACCGGCACGCCTGCTGCTGCGATTTCGCGCGCGACGGTCCAGCCCTCGGTCGCGCCGACCAGCACCATCCGCAGCGTCGGCACTTCCTTCTTGAGCGCCAGCATCGCGAGGATGTCCGATGCGCGCTCGGCATGGACGAGCAGCGGCATCCGCCCCTGCACGACGGGCACCAGCGCCTCGGCATCGGCGCGGGTGAGCAGCGCGTCCTTGCCGCGATCGGCGAAGCTCGCCGGGCTGCGGACATAGTCGCGCACTTCGAACAGCGCGTTCTTGAGCAGCGCATAGGCGGCGGTGCGGCTGCCCCCAGCGGCGCGCGCGCCGGCTTCGCCATATTCCATGAACTGGAAGGCGCGGGGTTTGCTGACCGCGTTCATGTCGGCGCCGAGGTCGATGACGGCCCCCTGCCCGGCAAAGATCGAGCCGCTATTGTCGGGCGCGACCACCGCCCGGGTGACGCCCTCGAGCCGGTTGATCGCGATCGGCGTGCTCTTGGGATTGACCGCCGGGGTGACGTCGATCGCCGCGTTGAACGGCGAGGTGCGTGCGGCCGTATCGTTGGTCCCCGAGACGGCATCGACTTCGACGATGCCGAGCCGCGTGAACCCCGCGAAAATCCCCGGCGTGACCCAGCGCCCGCCGGCATCGACGACGCGCGCGCCCGCAGGCGCGGCCACGCCCGCACCCGCCGCGACGACGCGGCCGTCGCGGATCACCACGGTGCCGCCGTCGATCGGGCCGGCGCCGTCGCCGATCACGACCTTGGCATTGGTGATCGCCACGGTCTGCGCAGCGGCGGGGACGGCGAGCGCGAGCGTCGCGCTCGCGCAGAGAAGCAGCTTCCTGATCACTTCACGTCCCCCTCGCCGGGCTGGCCCAGTTCGAAATCGGATACCGGCCGCAGCTTCGGATTGTTCGCATCGTAGAGCAAAGCCCCGTCGACCCAGACCATTTGCGGCCGCGTGTAGACGCTGAACGGATTGCCGTTCCACAACACGACATCGGCCATCTTGCCGGGCTTCAGGCTGCCGGTCTTATCCGCGATGCCGAGCGCCCGAGCCGGATTGATCGCCAGCCAGCGCCACGCCGAGGCCTCGGAAATGTCGAAGCCGGCCTTGATCCCGGCCGAACGCGCCTTGGCGACTTCCTGGTTGAGGCGCTGGATGCCGTTTTGGTCGTCCGAATGGATCATCGCGCACGCGCCTTCCTTTTCGAGGATGGCAAGGTTCTCGTTGACTGCGTCATAGGCTTCCATCTTGAAGCCGTACCAGTCGGCCCAGACCGCGGCGCAGGTCTGATTGGCCTTGAGCAGATCGGCGATCTTGTAGGCCTCGACCGCGTGGTGGAACGCCGTTACCTTGTAGCCGAACTCCTTGGCCATATCCATGACGACGGCCATCTCGTCGGCGCGGTAGCAATGGTTGTGGACCAGGATTTCGCCCTCGAGCACACCGCGCAGCGTGTCCATCGCGATGTCGCGGCTGGGTGCCTCGCCGCCCTTGTCCTCAAACTTGTCCCAGCGGCGCTTGTACTCGACTGCCTTGGCCCAGGTCTGGCGGTCGACCGCGACATTGCCCATCCGCGTCGCGGGCGCGCGGCCCTTGCTGCCATAGACGCGCTTGGGGTTCTCGCCGCACGCCATCTTGAGGCCATAGGGCGCGCCGGGGAACTTCATCGCCTGCATCGTGCGGGCGTAGACATTCTTTACCGTCACCGAACGACCACCGAACAGGTTCGCCGATCCGGGAAGGATCTGCAGCGTGGTGACGCCGCCATTGGTCAGCGCACGCGAGAAGCCGGGATCCTGCGGCCAGACGCTGTGCTCGGCCCAGACCTCGGCGGTGACCGGTCCAGTCATCTCATTGCCGTCGGACAGCGCCTCGACGCCAGGCGAGGGATAGTCGCCTAGATGGCTGTGGACGTCGATCACGCCGGGCGTGACGTATTTGCCGCGCCCGTCGATCACCGTCACGCCCGAACCGGCGCTCAAATTCTGCCCGACCTCGACGATCTTGCCGTCGCGGAACAGCACCGCGCCGTTATCGATCCGACCGCCCTCGCCGTCGAAGATCGTGACGTTGGTCACCAGCGTCGCCGCGCCCGGATAGGCGCGATAGGTCGAGGGGAAGGGATCGTGCGCATAGCCCTTGCCCCGCCCCGGCGCGGCGGTCGCCGGCTCGGACGAGCTGCTCTGCGCCCTGCTGGCGCTCTCCGTGCAGCCCACCAGGGCGAGCACCGCGCCGAAGATCAAAACCGGTCGAAACAAGCGCGATTCCTTCCCTGTTTGTTGCGCATCCGGCGCGGGCCCTTTGATCGTGGCAAACGGAACATTTAGCAAGCACCCGCTTTATTATTGAAATCGCGTGGAAAAATTTGGCATTTAGAATTGGGTTGCATCTTGGACCAACAGAGCTTTCCACGATGATTTAATCGGTGTTAAGGCAGGTACGCTTCGCTTTACCCTGTACAGGGGCAGGTATTTTGCGAGTGAGTAGATTTTCCGGTGCGCCGGCCGAAAGCCAGCCAACCGCGGTACAGTATGTCGCGACAGCTCTTGTCGCGCTGGCACTGTTTTGCAGCCTGTTCTCTTTTGCGGGCTGGATCTTCGACGTGCCGAAGCTGCGTGGTTTCGGATACGACCGTTTTCCCATCTGGCCGCTCACGGCAGTCGGCTTCGCATTTCTATCGCTGGGGTTCCTTGCCTCAATGTTGGGAAAGGCGAAGACCGCAGGGATCCTGTGGCTGGCGCCGGTCGCGATCGCGGTAATTTCTCTTTTACAGAGTATGTTACGGGTCGATCTTGGCATCGATCTGCTGCTGTTCGGCAAGCAGGTCGCGCTCCACGAGGCGCCCCACCCCGGTCGGCCGGGGCTCAATTCGAGCGTGATCTTCCTGCTTCTCGTGATCGCAGGCTACGGAACGCATGTGCGCAAATGGTTCGCGGCCGAAGCCAGCAGTGTCTTCGCCGCCACGGTGCTGGCATTGGTCGGCGTTGCGGCGGTGCTGACGGCATTCTCGCAGCTCGGCACCTTCGCGACCCGACTATTCTCGCTGTCGCTGCCGGCTGCGATCACCGCTGCGGCGCTCGCGCTCGCACATCTCGTGCTCTACAGCCGGCTGGAGGCGGTCCGCGTGCTGACCACTCGAAGTGGTGACTGGCGGACGATCCGCGTCCTGCTACCCGCGGCGCTGCTGCTGCCGATCTTGCCGACCCTCATCGCGCATCTGGTCACCGGTCGCGTGCCGCTGCCGACCATGGCGATTGCCGGGCTCGCGACGCTCGCCAATATCCTGATCGCGGCGCTGATCGCCTATTGGGCGGTGCTGCGCGTCGCGCGTGGCCAGGCGGCGATGGCCGAGCTCAGCGAGGCGCTCGACCAGACCACCGTCGTGCTAACCGATTGCGACGGCTGCGTCACCCACTGGTCGGGCGGGTGCGAGCAGCTTTACGGATGGACCGCCGAGGAGGCGCTCGGTCACAACAAATACATGCTGCTCCGCTCGCATTGCCGGCTCGCGCAGGGCGCGCGCGGCACTCGCGGGGAGAATGGGCTCGAACTGACCGAATATACGCGCGACAATCGCGAGCTCGCGGTGCTCGAGCAGACCGAGGAAGTGAAGAGCCCCGGCCGCGAGCCCGTCCGCGTGCTCAAGGTCACCGACATCACCCAACGCGTCGCCGCGACCGAGGCACTCAAGGTGAGCGAGGAACGCCTTGCGCTCGCCACCTCGGCGCACGAGCTCGGCGTGTTCGAATGGGACGTGCGCACCGGCCATCTCGAATGGTCGCCCGGCACCGAGCAGCGCCTCGGCCTCGCCCCCAGCATGATCTCCGATTTCGAAGGCTGGCGCGCGCAGGTCGAGCCCGAGGACGTCCAGCGCATCCTCGACACGCTCGCCCGCACGGTGCGCGACCGTGCCGACAAGTTCAGCTTCCGTTACCGCTTCCTCCAGCCCCAGGGCGGGGTCCGCGCCGTCGAGGGTTCGTCGCGCGCCTTCTACGATGCCGAGGGCAATCTGCTGCGCACCGTGGGCGTGATCCTGGACGTCACCGAGCGCGAGGAGCGCGAGGCTGCGCTGCGCCGGCGCGAGGCGCAGCTCCGCTCGGTGCTGGAAACGGTGCCCGACGCGATGGTGGTGCTCGATCAGAACAGCACGATCCTGCAGTTCAGCGCCGCCGCGGAAACGCTGTGGGGCTATCGCGCCGCCGACGTGCTCGGGCGCTCGGCGACGATGCTGGTCCCCGCCGAGCGCCGCGCCGCACACCTCGCGGCGCTCAACCATTTCATCAAGACTGGCAACGGCATCATCGGCGAAGTGCTGACCAGCATCGCCGAAGCCGCCGACGGCCGCAAATTCCCGATCGAGATCCGCACCGGCGTCTCGCGCGGCGATGGCCAGATCCTGCTCACCGTGTTCGTCCGCAACCTTTCCGACAAGCTCGCCACCGAGGAGCGACTGAGCGAGCTGAGCGCCGAGATCGCACACGTCTCGCGCCAGAGCGCGATGAGCGAGTTGGCCGCCGATCTCGCGCACGAGCTCAACCAGCCGCTCAGCGCGACATCCAACTTCCTCGCCGCGGCGAAGATGCTGATCGAGCGCGGCGAAGGCACCGAACGCGTCGTCGATCTGCTGCGCATGGGTTCCGAGCAGACCCAGCGCGCCGGCGAGATCATCCGCCGGATGCGCGCCTTCATGGCCCGCGGCGAAGTCGAGATGCGCACCGAATCCGTCGATCGCACGGTGCGCGATGCCGTCGATCTCGTCCTGGTCGGCACCGGCCAGTTCCACATCCGGGTAAGCTACGAACTCGATCCCAACGCGCCCTTTATCTTCGCCGACCGCATCCAGGTCCAGCAAGTCTTGGTCAACCTCCTGCGCAATTCGATGGAAGCATTGCGGACCTCGGGAACGCAGGATCGTCACATCACGATATCGTCTCATGCAGTGGAAGATCAGATGGTCGAGATGCGAGTCAGCGACTCTGGACCCGGAATTCCTCCTCATGTGTTGGATCAGATGTTCACGCGCTTTACCTCCACAAAAGGTAACGGAGGCGGAATGGGTATTGGTCTTTCGATCAGCAAGCGTATCATCGAGGCCCATGGCGGGACATTGAGTGCTCAGAATCGGCCCGAGGGAGGAGCAAGCTTCCGCTTCACCCTGCCTGCCGCAGAGGAGGGTGTAGAATAGAATGAGCAGGACGATTTATATTGTCGATGATGACGACGCCGTCCGCGCGTCGCTCCATAGCCTTCTCTCGGTACGCCAGGATCTGATCGTCCGCGGGTTCCGCTCGGGGGACGCCTTCCTCCAGGACGTGGGCGAGCTCGACCCCGGCGTCCTCCTGCTCGATTTCCATATGCCGGGCGCCACCGGGCTCGACGTGCTCGTGTCCTTGGACGGTAGCCCGAAGTTCGTGCCGATCGTCCTCACCGGCCAGGGCAATGTCGGGCTCGCGGTCCAGGCGATGAAGGCCGGCGCGCTCGATTTCGTCGAAAAGCCCTACGAGGCCGAGACCTTGCTCCAGCTGATCGACAACGCGTTCTCGCGGCTCGAGGAAGACAACGAGGCGGCGGCCCGGATCGGCGCGGCCGAGGCGAAGATCGCCAAGCTCAGCCCGCGCGAGACCGACGTGCTCAAGGGACTGATCGAGGGACGGTCGAACAAGATCATCGCCTATGAGCTCGACATCAGCCCGCGCACGGTGGAAATCTACCGCGCCAATCTGATGGAGAAGCTAGAGGTGCGCAGCCTTTCGGAGGCGCTCAGGATCGCCTTCGCCGCGGGGCTGTTCCCGAAGAACTAGACCAGTACGCGCCGCTCGGCGAGCAGCCGCACCAGCGCCGCGGCGGCATCGGCGTCGGTAAGGTGGACGAGGCGTGGATCAGGCGTCGCCGCCCCGTCCCCGGGCGCGAGCACGACGATCATCCGCCATTGCGGATCGCAGAGCAGCGCCGCGGTGCCGCCGCGATGCCCGTCGATCGCGCCCTGATCGGTGACGAGCACCAGCGATGCGCCACGCGCCGAGGGCGGCAGCTTCTCGTCGAAAAACTGCGCGGTGCAGGTGTCGATGCCGTTCATCGCCAGTCGCGCGACCAGCGTGCTGCGCAACGCCATCTCGCGCAGGATCAGGACGAGAATTGGATCATTCCCAGGCACGATGGGGCCTCCGATCAGCCCCGGCAAACATATTGCGGGGAGCCAACGCTACACCGGTACGCACAACAGAATCAGATAGGGCTTGTACCTAGCCGATCCGCAGGATTTGTCGCCTCGCCGCACCGCAAAAACCCGTGGATAACGTTGCGATAACCATAAGCGCCAGGCATGGAAAAGGGCGCCGTGACCAATGCCGCGGCGCCCCTTCTCGCGATCGGCACGCGTCAGGCCGCCAGGCGCTGGCCGCGAAGCCCTTCCATGATCGTGCGATTGATCGAGATCAGCTCGGCGATCGGCTCGCGCCCGGCGACGACGTCGCTGGTGAAGCGCTCGACCCACAGGCCGAGCGATATGATCTGCGCGCGCAGTTCGTTCGGCAGGCCGTTGCCCGCCGCGCCGCAATCGGTGGCGAAGGCCGACCACATCTCGCGGTTGCGGTGGAGCGGCGGCATCAGCATCGCTCCCTTAAGACCGGCGGCTTCGGCGTCCATCATCTCGCCGGTGATCTGGCTCATCAACCGGAATTCGGCGGCGCGCGGCGTTTCTGCCCGGCTGCGGGCATTCTGGTAGGCACTGAGAGTCATGCGGGCTCCTTTGCAGACACCCTATTCTAGGAAGATTTTGCCGACCTGGTCTCCGCTCTTCCTATAAGAAATTGTGCGTCACTCGATGCGGGCGCATTTCCAGGGAAACTGCATTGACCGACACGATCCTTCCGCACGCGCTTGCTGGCGCCCTGAACGGGCGCGACGGCATCAAGCTGCTCTCGCTCGACTGTTTCGACACGCTGTTGTGGCGCGATACGCACGCGCCCAAGGACCTGTTCGGCGCGCTGCCCGGCACCACGGTCACCCAGCGCCAATGGGCCGAGGAGCGTGCGCGCCTCGCTGCCGACCTGCGCGAGAAGCGCGGCGAAGTCACCATCGAGGAAATCTACCGCGAGCTGCTCCCCAACGGGCCCGACGCGCGCGCGGGCGCGATCCAGAACGAGATCGACGCCGAAGCCGCGCACTGCTTCGCCTTCCGCCCGACCGTCGAGCTGATGCGCGCCGCCAAGGCGCGCGGCCTCCAGGTCATCATCGTCTCGGACACCTATCTCAACCCCGACCAGCTGCGCGGCCTGATCGCCGCCGCCGCGGGCGCGGATGTCGCCGGACTGATCGACCGTGTGTTCTGCTCGGCCACCTATGGCAAGGCGAAGAGCGAGGGCCTGTACAAGTTCGTCCTCAAGGAACTCGCGGTCCAGCCGCACGAAATCCTCCATATCGGCGACAACAAGCGCGCCGATTGCGGCGGCGTCGCGCCCTTCGGCGTCCAGACGCTCCACCTCAAGCAGTTCACCGAGAGCACCGAGCAGCGCCTGCGGCTCGAAGCGGCGGTGGGCACGATGCTGCATCCCGCCGCCACCGAGATCGCCCTCACCCACCAGCCGCATCGCGCTGCGCTGTCGATGGAAGAGCCGGTGATTGCCGACAAGGCCGAGGCATTCGGCTTCACCACGCTCGGCCCTGTGCTCCACGGCTTCGACCGCTGGCTCGCCGACGAGGCCGAGGCGCTCGCGGCGAAGCATAATGGCAAGGTCCATCACGTCTTCCTGATGCGCGACGGCTATCTGCCGCAGCGCATGTATCAGGCGCGCAGCGGCCAGGCCGGCCATGCGCTCGAGATCAGCCGCTTCACCGCGACCGCCTCGACCTTCGTCGATGAGGAAGCGATCCGTCGCTATCTGGAGATCGAACTCGAGACCGATCCCGCCGTCGTCGCCAAGCAGATGCTGCTGCCCAAGGACGAAATCGCCACGGTCCTCGCCAAGCTGCCGCGCGCCGATACCGACACGCGCGCCCGCGCCTTCGCCACTGCTATGACCACGCCGTCGCGGATGCGCCGTATCGTCAAGGCGTCGACTGCGTTCGCCGAGCGGCTGGTCGCGCATGTCCGCCGCACGGTCGATCCGCAGCCGGGCGACACGCTGATGCTCGTCGATCTTGGCTATAACGGATCGGTCCAGAACGAGATCGAGGCGATGCTCGTCCGCAGCTTCGGCGTGCAGGTCGCCGGCCGCTACCTGCTGCTGCGCGAGCAGTTCCGCGCCGGCTACGACAAGAAGGGCTTCATCGGCCACGACGCGTATGACGGCTATACGCTGGAAGCACTCTGCACCAATGTCGCCGTGCTCGAGCAGCTTTGCACCGCCGCGCAGGGTTCGGTGGTCGATTACGCTGCCGACGGCGCGTCGATCCGCAAGGGCAACAGCATCAAGTCGCGCCAGTCCGAGGTCCGCGAGCGGATCCAGGCCGGCGCGATCCGCTTCGCCCGCGTGGCCGCCGACGTCACGCTGCGCAACGTCTCGGCCAACGAGGCCGCGATGTGGCGCCGCGGCGCCGCGGCGGGGATGGGCCGGCTGATGTACATGCCGGTCGCGGAGGAACTCGCCGTGCTCGGCCAGTTCGAGCACGACGTGAACCTCGGCGTCGACAATACCGTCGCGCTGTTCGACAGCGAGATCGCCCGGAAGGGGCTGCGCCAGCGCGGCCTGTTCTACATGAAGGGCGCCGACCGCATGTACTTGCCGGCCGAGTTGCAGGGCGAGGGCCTCGCGCTCAAGCTCAGCCTGCTCGCGCACAAGCGCTTCGGGCTGTCGCTCAAATACGCCGATTTCATCGACCAGACGATCTCGCTGCCGCTGATCGTCGCCGACGGCCGTGAGGTCTCGACCGGCAACGTCACCGCGACGCCGACGCATGACGGCTATTACATCGCGCCGATCCCGGTGGGCGACTGCCGCTTCTCGGTCGGGGTCCAGTTCGGCCAGTTGTTCGATTACGTCCAGGTCGAGAGCGCCACCTTCATGCCCGTCGATCGCTTCCTCAGCGACAAGGGCCTGCAGGGCGACAAGGAGATCGAAGCCACGCCCTCGCTCGAGGGCATGGAGCAGGCCGCGCCGCACCTGTTCAAATGCGCCGACGAATTCAGCTTCATGATGGTCCCCCCGCCACCGCGCCAGGGCGACCGCCAGATGATGCTCGCCGTCGTCTTCCGTCCGATCGCCCGGCGCGAGGCCAAGCCCGCCGCCGCCAACGCCCTTCTCGCTACCGGAGCTTCCGCATGAGCCTGCTGATCCACTCGATGTCCGAGTTCTCCGACATCATCCTCGGCTGCATGCACGCCGCCGACGCATCGAACCTCGTCGAGGTCGGCGCCGAATTCGGCGGCATGTCGCAGCAGCTTGCGGCCTATGCCCAGCTCAAGCAGGGGCATCTGACCAGCATCGATCCCACGCCGCAGCCCGAGTTCATCGCCTGGGCCGACGGTTGCAAATCGGCTACGCATATCGCCTTGCCGAGCCTCGAGGCGATGCCGACGCTCGCCAACGTCGATGCGTGGGTGATCGACGGCGATCACAATTACTACACCGTCTCGAACGAGCTGCGCATCGCCGACGAACTGGCGCAGCGCGACGGCCGTCCGCTGCTGGCGTTTCTGCACGACGTGAGCTGGCCGACCGCCCGCCGCGACATGTATTACGCCCCCGAGCGGATTCCGGCCGAATGGCGGCATCCGCACAGCTTCGAAGGCGGCGCCTTTCTTGGCCAGTCCGAGCTGCGTCCGCATCGCGGCTTCCGCGGCATGGGGAATTTCGCCTTCGCTACTCACGAGGGTGGCCCCCGCAATGGCGTGCTGACCGCGGTAGAGGACTTTCTCGATGCTGCACGCACGCCGGACCGGGCGCTGGCCTTCGCGCACGTTCCCGCAGTTTTCGGGCTCGGCATCGTGTTCGATTCCTCGGCGCCCTGGGCCGCCGATGTCGCGCAGATTGTCCACCCCTATCACGACAATGCATTGATGGCGTCGCTCGAGCTCAACCGCCTGCGCAACTACCTTGCAGTCATCGACTGGCAGGATCGCCAGGCCGCCTGAGCAAAAACGGGCCGAGCCGAACCCTCGACCCGTCATTCCATCCTATAATTCTGGAAACACCAGAGAAAGAATAGTGGTCCGCCATGCTGAACGGCGTTGGTTTCATCGTCATCCTGGGATGCGTCTTCGGCAGCTTCGTCATGGCTGGCGGCAAGATGGACATAATCCTGCACGCGCTGCCGCACGAGCTGATGGCGATCCTCGGCGCGTCGATCGGCGCGTTCATCGTGTCCAATTCCATGTCGACCGTAAAGAAGGCCGGCAAGGGGCTGATGCGTTCTTTCAAGGGCGGCAAGTGGAAGTCGCAGGACTATAAGGACCTGCTCACCCTGATGTTCGGCGTGCTGTCGACCTTCAAGAAGGGCGGCGCCACCGCGCTCGAGCCGCATCTCGACAATCCCGAGGAGAGCTCGCTCTTCTCGCCCTATCCGCGGCTGCTCAAGGATCACCACCTGATCGAATTCACCTGCGATTACCTGCGCATGATGACGGTCAATTTCGAGGATCCGCACCAGCTCGACGCGGCGATGGACGCGGACATCGAGAAGCATCACCACGAAGAGGCGCATCCGCAGCACGCGCTGCAGATCATGGCCGACGGTCTTCCCGCCATCGGCATCGTCGCCGCCGTGCTCGGCGTCATCAAGACGATGGGCTCGATCGATCAGCCGACCGAGATCCTCGGCGCGATGATCGGCGGCGCGCTCGTCGGGACCTTCATGGGCGTTCTTCTGAGCTACTGCGTGGTGGGTCCGCTCGCCTCCAAGCTGCTCGAGACGATCGAGGAGGACAGCAAGCCCTTCTTCATCGTGAAGACCGCGATCGTCGCTTACGCCCAGAACCAGCCGGTTCAGGTCGCAATCGAGATCGCGCGCCGCATGACGCCGTCGGCCCACGCACCGACTTTCCAGCAACTAGAAACTGCACTCGACGAGGCGAAAAATGGACTCAACCCTGCAACTGCCTGAGGCGGAGGATCGCTCGCTGCGCCTCCCCGCGCACGGCACCACCGTCACCGCGGAAGACCTGCGCGTCCGCATCGTCCTCGCCGCCGACCTCGACGATTCGATCGAGATCGACGGGTCGCAGGTCGAGAGCGTCGGCCAGGCCGTGCTCCAGATCCTCGTCGCCGCGCGCGCCGAGGCTGCCGCGAACGGCCAGAGCTTCCGCATCGCCAACCCTAGCCAAGCCTTTGTCGAGCGCGTGACCAGCTGCCACCTGGCAGACGCGATCGGCCTCGAAACCGGAGATACCCTGTGAGCAAGTTGATCCTAACCGTCGATGACTCGGCGAGCATGCGCATGCTGCTCAAGACGTCGCTGACCGCGCAGGGCTATACCATCGAGAGCGCCAATGACGGCGAGCACGGTCTCGAGCGTATGCACGAGGTCAAGCCCGACCTGCTCATCACCGACATCAACATGCCCAAGATGGACGGCTTCGAGCTGATCGAGGCGGTGCGCGAGCTGCCGCAGTTCAAGGGTACGCCGATCCTCGTCCTCTCGACCGAATTCTCGGACGAGAAGAAGCAGCGTGCCCGTTCGGCCGGTGCCACCGGCTGGATCACCAAGCCTTTCGAGGCCACCAAGCTGGGGGCGGCGATCCGCCGTGTGTGCCCATGAGCGACGAACTCGACGAAATCCAGGCAATCTTCTTCGAAGAATGCACTGAAGGCCTCACCACCGCCGAGCAGGGCCTGTCGGCCATGCAGGGCGGCGACGTCTCCGCCGAGACGATCGCGGGCGTGTTCCGCGCGGTCCATTCGATCAAGGGCGGCGCCGGTGCGTTCGGCCATGCCGACCTGACCGCGTTCGCGCACAAGTTCGAGAACGTGCTCGACGAAGTGCGTGCCGGCAAGATCGCCCCCACCCCGGGCGTCGTGAAGGTCATGCTGAGCTCGTTCGACATCCTTTCGGACCATGTCGAGACCGCCAAGGGCCTGGCGCCGCGTCCCAACGACGCCGTGGCGCTCGCCGCGCTCGAAAAGGTGCTCGCCGACAAGGGCGTGTTCGACGACGGTGGCGCTGCGCCTGCCGCGCCCGCCCCGGCTCCGGCTCCTGTTCCGGTTGCAGCCGCTCCGGCGCCTGCCGCCCCGGCCGAGGACGAGTTCGGCTTCACGCCGGTCGCCTTTGCGCTCGACGATTTCGACGCGCCTGCCGAACCGGCCGCCGCGCCTTCGGGCAGCTGGACGATCCGGTTCAAGCCGTCGCGCGCCGCGCTCGCCAATGCCGGCGAGCCGCTGCTGATCATCCGCGAGCTCGAGACGCTCGGCGCGACGATCGAGTCGGTCGATATCTCGGACGTGCCGCCGCTGCGAGACCTCGATCCCGAGGACGCGTACTTCACCTGGACGCTGAGCATGCCGGGCGAAGTGCCGCAGAGCGACATCACCGACTGCTTCGATTTCGTCGCGCCGGATTCGGTCGTCGAAGTCACCCGCAGCGAAGGCGAGGCCCCTGCCCCGACCGCCGCCGCGGCGCCGGCGCCAGCGCCCGAGCCGGAAGCGGCGAGTGACGAGCTGATCCCATTCGTGCCGGTGACGGCGACGATCGACGATCTCACTGCGCAGGTCCAGCAGGTCGTCGCCGACCTGGCTGCCACGCCGATCACGCCCGCCCCGGCGCCGACCGAGGCTGCGGCAGCACCCAAGCCGGTCAACGAGGCCGCGCAGACGATCCGCGTCGACTTGTCGAAGCTCGATCTGCTGCTCAACCTCGTCGGCGAGCTGGTGATCCGCAACTCGATCCTTGCCGACCGGCTGTCGCCCGCCGACCGCCAGCGCGTCGAGCTTCCCGAACTGGCGCGCCTCACGCGCCAGATCCAGGACAACGTCATGTCGCTGCGCGCGCAGCCGATCAAGCAGGCCTTCAGCCGCGTGCCGCGCATGCTGCGCGACCTCTCGGCCGAGACCGGCAAGACGATCGAGCTCGAGACCGTCGGCGAGACGACCGAAGTCGACAAGGGCGTGATCGAGAAGATCGGCGATCCGCTGACTCACATGATCCGCAACGCCGCGGATCACGGGCTCGAAAGCGCCGAGGAGCGCATCGCCGCGGGCAAGCCGGCTGCGGGCACGATCAAGCTCTCGGCCGAGCAGAAGGGCGCGCGCATCTTCGTGCGGGTCCAGGACAACGGCCGCGGCATCAACCGCGAGCGCGTCAAGGCCAAGGCGATCGAAAAGGGGATCATCCCCGCCGATGCGCAGCTGTCGAACGAAGAGATCGACCAGCTGATCTGCGCCCCGGGCTTCTCGACCGCCGAGACGATCTCGAACATCTCGGGTCGCGGCGTCGGCATGGACGTGGTGCGCTCGAACGTGGAGGCCCTGGGCGGCCGCGTCGAGATCCACTCGATCCCCGGCGAAGGCACGACCTTCACGATGATCCTGCCGCTGACGCTCGCGATCCTCGACGGCATGATCGTCCGGCTCGCCAGCCAGCGCTTCGTCCTGCCGCTCGCGCATGTGCTCGAGACCGTCCAGCCCGAGCCGGGCCAGGTCAAGCGCACCTCGCCCGATACCGAAGTGATCGACATGCGCGGCGAATATGTGCCGGTGAAGCGTGCGACCGAGATCTTCGGGCTCAACGACGATCGCCCGGTCGAGGACAGCCTCGTCGTGATCGTCGAGAGCGAGCACGGCAAGGTCGGCCTCGTCGTCGATACCATCGATGACCGCCGCGAAGTCGTGATCAAGAGCCTCGACCAGAACCTCCACCCCATCCGCGGGCTCGGCGGCGCCACCATCCTTGGTGACGGCTCGATCGCGCTGATCCTCGACATCGAAGCGCTCGCCGCCTCGACCAACCGTTACAACGCCAAAGGAATGGCCGCATGACCACCAAGACTGAGACCGCGAGCGACTGCAAGATCGTCACCTTCACGCTCGGCAAGCAGACCTTCGGGATCGACATGGGTGCGCTCATCGAGATCCGCGAATGGGACGAGCCCACCCCGCTGCCCAACGTTCCGACCTTCATCAAGGGCGTGAGCAACCTGCGCGGCAACGTCATCCCCGTCGTCGGCCTCGCCGAGCGGCTGGGCTGGGAGCCGAGCGCGATCCATGCTCGCTCGTGCATCCTGGTGGTCAGCATCGCCGGCAAGCAGGCCGGGTTCCTGGTCGACGAAGTCAACGACATCGTCGGGATCACCCGCAGCGAGATCCAGCCGGCCCCCGAGGTCGAATCGATCGAGTCGAGCGTGATCGACGGGCTGGTGCGCATCACCACCCGTGCCAAGGACGGCACCCGCGACGAGAACGGCACGATGGTGCTGCTGCTCGATCTCGAAGCGCTGAGCCTGACCAAGCATCTGGACCTCGCAGCGTGAGCCCCGCCGGCAGCGCAGCGGCGCTCGCCGGCGGAAACGCGATGAGCGCGGCGGCGAATGCGGAGCTGATGCCCCGCGATTTCGCCGCGATCGCCGCGATCATGCACAGCGACGCCCGGATCGAGCTGAGCGAAGCAAAGACCACGCTCGTCCAGTCCCGCCTTGCGCGGCGGCTGCGCGAACATGGCCTCAGCCGCTTCTCGGAATATGTCGCACTGGTTCAGTCCGACGCGCAGGAACGCCATGCGATGGTGGTGGCACTGACCACCAACCACACGCATTTCTTCCGCGAGCCGCATCACTTCGATC
The DNA here is from genome assembly GCF_032911445.1 of Sphingomonas sp. HF-S4. Taxonomy (NCBI): domain Bacteria; kingdom Pseudomonadati; phylum Pseudomonadota; class Alphaproteobacteria; order Sphingomonadales; family Sphingomonadaceae; genus Sphingomonas; species Sphingomonas agrestis. The sequence goes on from NZ_JAWJEJ010000001.1 coordinate 2,317,413, forward strand.
ATTTCCGCCAGACCGTCCTGCCGCTGCTCAAGCGCAAGCAGGGCCCGGTGCGGATCTGGTCGGCGGGCTGCTCGTCGGGCGAGGAGGTCTATACGATCGCGATGTGCCTGCTCGGGCCGGACCGCACGTCCGCCCAGTGGCTGCGCAGCGCCGACGTTCGCCTGCTGGCGACCGACATCGCGCCGCACGTCGTCGAATCGGTCCGGCGCGGCTTCTATGCCGACAACGTCGCGGCCGGGGTTCCCGAACCCTATCGCAGCGCCTGGATGCGTCCGGCGCAGGGCGGGTTCGTGATGGCCGACGAGGCGCGCCAGCTGGTCACCGCAAAGGTGCTCAACCTGTTCGAGAAATGGCCGCTCAAGGCGCAGTATGACGTGATCTTCTGCCGCAACGTGATGATCTATTTCGGCGATCCCGCGAAGGAAGAGCTCGAGGCGGGCTTCGTCAACCAGCTCGCGCCCGGCGGTCACCTGTACATCGGCCATAGCGAGCGTCTGATCGGCCCGGCGGCCGGCAAGATGACGTCGTGCGGTCATACCATCTACGCCAAGCCGGAGACCGGGGCATGAGACCCGTACGTACCCTGATCGTCGACGACAGCGCATCGATGCGGGCGACGCTCAAGCGCATGCTTTCGGCGGATCCCGAGATCGAAGTCGTCGGCATGGCGCCCGAGCCGTTCGCGGCGCGCGACATGATCAAGACGCTCAACCCCGACGTGCTGACGCTCGACGTCGAGATGCCGGGGATGGACGGGCTGTCGTTCCTCGAGCGCATCATGCGCCTCCGGCCGATGCCGGTGGTGATGTGCTCGACGCTGACGGCGCGCGGCGCGCAAGTGACGATCGAGGCGCTGCGCCTCGGCGCGGTCGACTATGTCACCAAGCCGAGCGGCACGCCCGAGGATATCGAGCGCGACGCGACCCTGCTGTGCGAGAAGGTCAAGACCGCCGCCCGCTCGGTGGCGCGCGCCGGGCCGACGCGCCTTCCGCCGCAGCCGAGCATCGCCGGCGGCGGCGGTGCGGGCAAGCTGATCGCGATCGGTTCGTCGACCGGCGGCGTCGAGGCATTATTCTCGCTGCTCCCGGCGCTGCCCGCCGATTGCCCGCCCATGCTGATCGTCCAGCACATGCCGGCCAGCTTCACCGCGAGCTTTTCGCAGCGGCTGGACTCGGAATGTCGCGTTCGCGTGATGGAAGCGACCGAAGGCGCGCAGGTTCGTCCCGGAACCGTCTATATTGCACCTGGGGGCGAGACGCACATGGAGCTGGCCGGCGGCGTCGCCGGGCACATCAAGCTCCGCAAGGGCGATCTCGTCACCGGTCATCGCCCGTCGGTCGACGTGCTGTTCCGCTCGGTGGCCGCGCTTGGCCCAGCAGCGGTCGGCGCGATCCTGACGGGAATGGGTCAGGACGGTGCGGAAGGCCTGCTGGCGATGCGCCGTGCAGGCGCCCGTACGCTCGGCCAGAGCAAGGACACCTGCGTGGTGTGGGGCATGCCCCGCGCGGCGATGGAAGTCGGCGCGGTCGAAAAGGAAGTTGGTTTGTCTGGTATGCCTGAGGCGATCCTCAAGGCCTGCCGCGAGAAGGTTGGGAGCGTCTGATGCCTGCTGCTGCAGCAATCAAGGTTATGGTCGTGGACGACCAGACCAGTATGCGTGCGATGATCCGTCGCGCGCTGCAGGATCTGGGCTTCAAGGATGTGCGCGACAAGCCCGGCGCCCAGGAGGCGCTGGCGTCGATCAAGTCGGATCGCGTCCACCTGGTGATCTCGGATTTCAACATGCCCGAGATGGACGGCCTCCAGTTCCTGGAAGCCGTGCGCACCGATCCGGTGATCGGCAAGACCGTGTTCATCATGCTCACGGGCTCGGCCGACAAGGAGATCGTCCAGAAGGCCGCGGCGCTGGGCGTCAACAATTATGTCGTGAAGCCCTTCGCGCCGGCGGCGCTCAAGGAAAAGATCGAGCGCGTCTTCGGCGAGTTGACCTGATGCGCCGGGTGTCGATCGTCCAGGGCGAGAATGCGATCGTAACCGAGCCCGACGTGATGGTCTCGACGCTGCTCGGCAGCTGCGTCGCCGCATGCCTCTATGATCCGGTCGCCAAGGTTGGGGGGATGAACCACTTCCTCCTCGGCGAACCGAGCGCGGACCACCGCGTCTCGGCCGGCGACATGCAGCGCTACGGCGTCCACGCAATGGAGCTGCTGATCAACGGCCTGATGGCCAAGGGCGCGATGCGCACCCGGCTGCGCGCCCACTTGTATGGCGGCGCCAACATCGTCTCGGGCCTCGGCTCGATCGGGTCGTCGAACGCCGCCTTCGCTCACCGCTTCATGGCGGACGAAGGCATCGAAGTGGCGCATGCCGATCTCGGCGGCACCTCGGCGCGGAAAGTCGAGTTCCTGCCGCACGAGGGCAAGAGCCGCTGCACCAAGGTTGCCGATCGGGTTCCCGATCGTCCGCCCGTCCCCATTGCCCTGCCGCCCGTCGGCGGAGACCTGGAGCTGTTCTGATGTCGTGCCTGCCCGTTCCCGCCCAGCCGCAATCGGTCGAGCCGCTTCCCGGCTTCGATCCCTTTGCGGGCACGCTCCACAGCGTGATCGCGAGCGAGCTGCGCGAGATGCGCGACATGCTCGAGAAGCTGGCCGAAGTGCTCGTCGCCGACGAACAGTTCGCCTACGCCCATATCGAGCAGCTGCAGTCGTTCGACTATCTGATCCAGCACACCGACGAATGCGCGAACCTGCTCGAGCGGATCGCGGGCGGCGAGGATTCGCTGAGCGCGGTCAACCATGTCCGCCTCGCCGAAGTCCAGAACCGCCTGCGCGAGGCACTGACCGGCAACAACGAGATCGGGGGGAAATGGTATGGCTTCGATTCCCAATGAACGCCCGATCATCATCAAGAAGGTCAAGAAGGTTGCCGGCGGTCACCACGGCGGCGCCTGGAAGGTCGCGTACGCCGACTTCGTGACCGCGATGATGGCGTTCTTCATGCTGCTCTGGCTGATCTCCAATCCGGACAAGCAGCGGCTGAAGGGCCTCGCCGAATATTTCACCCCCAGCATGGGCGGCGAAGCCGCACCCTCGACTCCGCTCCAGGGCACCAGCGAGGGCGCCGGCGGCCGCTCGCGCAAGAACGCGACCGACCGCACCGACACCAACGGCGCGCCGACCACCCAGGCGGCCGCGGCCGGCGCGGCGCAGGGCGGCACCGCCAGCGTGCCCGATGCGTCGATGCGCGTGCTCGCCTCCGAGCTCCAGATCGCGCTCGATTCGCCTTCGCAGGATGCCGGCAAGAAGAGCGTGCAGATCGATCCGAGCCGCGACGGGCTGCGCATCACGCTGATGGATACCGACCAGCAGTCGATGTTCCGTGCCAACACGAGTGAGCTCAATCCCTATGCACGCGGGCTGCTCGCCAAGGTTGCGGCCAAGCTCGGCACTTCGGGGTCGCAGATCGCGATCGAAGGGCACACCGACGGCGCCGGCGGCGTCCAGAGCGACGCAAATTGGCGTCTCTCGGGCGAGCGCGCGCTCGCCGCGCGCCAGGCGCTGATCGCATCGGGCATGACCCCCGATCGCTTCGCCGAGATCGTCGCGATGGGCGCCACCAAGCCGGTCTATCCCGACCAGCCCGATCGCCCCGAGAACCGCCGCATCACCGTGGTGCTCAAGGCCGAAGCGTCGTCGCTGCCGAGCGACTCGACGTTCAAGTTCTAAGGCAGCCGCGATGAAGAAGATCCTGTTCCTGCTCGGCATTCTGCTCGCCGGGCTCGGCCTGGGCGGCGGCGCTGCCTATGCGACCGTGCTGCTGATGGGCCCGCAAAAGCCCAAGGCGGCGCACGCCGCGGACGATGTCGAGCCGGCGTTCGTCGATGCGGGCAAGGTCCTTGCGCCGTTGGTGTTCGCCGATGGCCGCCTGTCGGGCTATGTCCAGTTCGCGATCCAGCTCGAAGTGCCCGAGGACAAGGCCGCCTTCGTCACCGCGCGGATGCCGCTGCTGCTCCACGCGATCAACATGCGCACCTATCGCACGCCGATGGCGGCCGGGCCCGACGGGCTGATCCCCGACCTCGAGACTTTCCGCAAGGTGGTGATGGCCGCGGGCCCCGAGGCGTTCGGCGCCGGCGTGATCCGCAAGGTCGCCGTGACCCAGGCCAACCCGGCATGACCGGGCCCGTACTTTTCCGGAGACAACAACCATCCCCTCGTCATGCTTATACTGCAGGGCGAGGGGATCGCATGGACGAGGGACAGTCATGTACCTGATGCCGATCCACAACCCTGCGTCCGCCCCGGACGCCGATCGCGCCCCGCGTACCGTCACCACCCTGCTGGTCGGCAAGCTCGTGGCGCGCGGGACGGTCCAGCATCTCTGCCGCATCCGCAACATCTCGATGACCGGGATGATGCTCGAGACGCATCACACCCTTGGCTTCGGCAATTGGGTCACGGTCGAGCTGCGCAGCGGCGACCGGCTCCAGGGCAGCGTCGTGTGGAGCAGCGAAGGCCGCGCCGGCGTCGAGTTCACGACGCTGATCGACGTCGATCACATCCTGGCGCAGGCCAAGGCCGGCCCGGAGGGCTTTTGCGGCCCTGCTCCGCGCGCGCCGCGCTTCGACATCGAATGCGCCGCGCGGATCAGCTGCTTCGGCCGCCATATCGACGTGACGCTCGAGAACATCTCGCAGAGCGGCGCGCGCATCCGCATGCCCAAGCCCCCGCGCGAGGACACCGAGATCATCCTCTCGATCCCCGGCCTCCCCTCGCGCCGCTGCACGACGCGCTGGGCAAAGGACGACACGGCCGGCCTGATCTTCCTCGAGCCGATCTCGTACAACGACCTCGGCCCCTGGCTCGAACACTGCACCCCGGATAGCTGAAGTAATTCCCCTCCCTGCAAGGGAGGGGTTAGGGGTGGGTCAGAAAAGGTCGGGCTCGATGCCCGGCCTTTTCTTTCTCTACCACGCATCTCGTTGGGCTCGCTTCGCTCGCACCCACCCCCAGCCCCTCCCTTGCAGGAAGGGGAGTCCGATGGCGGCCATCTCGGAGCCCTTTCCCGCCCTTGCAATGTAGGATTTCGCGTGCTTGCCTGCCCGTCGGCAGCCGCAGCGCCGCCCGCTCTTTGACGCCGTCCATCCGCAAATCCGACCGACGCAACAAAACATCGCCGTCGCGAAACTTTCGAAAACGATAAGTGCGCAAAGTGCGAAGTTAAGCCCGTCAACTCCAACACCCGCAAAGAAAAAGGGCCCCGGTTTCCACCGGAGCCCCTCCCCTACAACCCTGCCCCCCGGCTAGGTCGCGAAACTCTTGACCAGCGACCCGGCGACCAGCGCCCAGCCGTCGACCAGCACGAAGAAGATGATCTTCATCGGCAGCGATATCGTCGGTGGCGGCAGCATCATCATGCCCATCGCCATCAGCACCGCCGACACCGCCAGGTCGATCACCAGGAACGGCAGCAGCAGCAGGAAGCCGATCTCGAACGCGCGGCGTAGCTCGGAGATCATGAACGCCGGCGCCAGCGTGGTCAGCGGCGTCTCGGCGCGGCTCGCGATCGGCTTGTTGGCCAGGTCGGCGAACAGCTTCAAGTCGCTCTCGCGCACCTGGCTCAGCATGAATACCTTGAACGGCGCGGCGGTCTTCTCGAACGCGACCTGCTCGGTGATCTTGCCCTTGGTATAGGGATCGACGCCTTCGTTCCACGCCTTCTCGAAAGTCGGCGCCATCACGAAGAACGACAGGAACAGCGCCAGGCTGATGATCACCGGGTTGGGCGGCACGCCGGGCGCGCCGATGCCGGTGCGCAGCAGCGACAGCGCCACCACGATGCGGGTGAAGCTGGTGACCGTCATCAGCAGGCCGGGCGCCAGGCTGAGCACGGTCAGCATCAGCACCATCTGGATGGCCTTGCCCGAGAGCTGGCCGTCGGCGCCCGCGGCGCCGCCGAGATTGATGGTCGTGCCGCCGGCGGCCTGCGCGTGCGCCGCCACCGGCAGCAGCACGACCGCGGCGCCGGCCGCGATCAGGAGTTTACGCATTGAGCGCCTCGCGCACCGCGGCACGGTTCCAGCGCTTGGTGTCGCGCGGGCGGCGGGTGCGCTTGATGCGCGGTGCGGCCTCGGCGAGCTCGATGACGGTCGCGCCCGGGGCTTCCGCCTCGACGGTGTCGTCATTTGCCCCGCGCACCGCGGCGATCTTGGCGCGCGAGAGATCGACGAGCTTGCCGAAGCTGTTGGTGAACGCGGCAAGGTCGTCCTGGATCTTGGCCGGCGCGGCCTCTTCGGCCGCTGGCGCCGCCTTGGGCTCGGGCGCGGCGATGCCGGTCTCGAGCGTGATGTGCCCCTCGGGGCCCATCAGGATCAGGTGTTCGCAGCCATCGCGGCGGATCAGCGCGATCGAGCGCTTGGCGTCGACCGACAGCCGCTCGACCAGCTCGACGCGCTTGCGCCCCGAGCCCGAAACGCGGCCCGGCAGCTTGATGTCGTAGCGGCGCACCATCCACAGCGCGCCCGCGAGCATGCCGAGCACCATGCCGAGCGCACCGAGGGTGCGCATCATCGAGAGAATGTCCATCAGTGACGCTGCTTCTTCACCAGTTCGGAGACTTCGAGCGACATCTGGTCGCCGTCGACGAGGATGCGGCCCTTCGCGACCAGCTCGCCATTGACGTAGACCAGGCTGGGATCGTCCTGCCCGCAATCGAGCGGGATCATCGCGCCGCGGCTCATCTTGAGCATCTGCCGGATCGGAACCTCGGCCGAGCCGAGGACGATCGACATGTCGATCATGATTTCGTCGAGTACGGACATTGGGCGTGTCACCTTTCTGAGTGACTTATAGGAAGGCTTTGCGCGGCCCCGGCCCAAGACCCGGCAAAAATTGCCTAGGTACGTTTTTTCCCGGTGTTCGACCCACCCCCGGCAAATATTGCCTATTATGGAGGAAATGGCCGATCGGCCGCTCGGGAGCTTCGTACACACATGGATTTGAAGGCATCGCTCGGCGTCTCTGCTTCGGGGCTTCGCGCCCAGTCGCTGCGGATGCGCGTGATCGCGGAGAACCTGGCCAACCAGGACTCGGTCGCGCAGACCCCGGGCGGCGATCCCTATCGGCGTCGCGTCGCGAGCTTCAAGGCGCAGGTCGATCGCTCGACCGGCGCCACCGAAGTCAAGGTCCAGTCGATCCAGACCGACAAGTCGGACTTCACCCGCGTCTACCAGCCCGGCCATCCGGCCGCGGACGGCGAAGGCTATGTGCTCAAGCCCAATGTCAACAGCCTCGTCGAGAGCGCCGACATGAAGGCCGCACAGCGCAGCTACGAAGCCAATCTCAATGCCATCGAGGCCGCCAAGAGCCTGACGATGCGCACCATCGACCTTCTCAAGTAAGGGAACATCTTCATGTCAATCGGAGCACTTGATGCGACCTCTGCCTATGGCAAGGTCGCAGGGATCGGCAGCGCCCTCGGCAGGCCCTCGGTCGGCAAGACCGGAGAAACCGAAGGCGGCTTCGGCTCGATGGTCGAAGGCCTGGTCACCGGCACCGCGCAGCAGATGCGCGCCGCCGAGCATGCCTCGGCGATGCAGGTTGCCGGCAAGGGCGACCTGATCGACGTCGTCACGGCGATCGGCGCCGCCGAGACCGCGCTCGACACGATGGTCGCCGTCCGCGACCGCGTCGTCAGCGCCTATACCGACATCATGCGGATGCAGATCTGACCGATGAGCCCGAGCGAAGTCATCCAGCTGGTTGAAGCGGCGCTGCTGCTCATCCTCACGGTCGTGGGGCCGCTGCTGATGACGTCGCTGATCGTCGGCACCGTCATCGGCCTGCTCCAGGCGCTGACCCAGATCCAGGAGACCACGCTCACCTTCGTGCCCAAGCTGCTCGCGATGGGCGTGGTGTTCCTCCTCATGCTGCCCACCATGGGCGCGGCGCTGTCCGGCTTCATGGCCAAGGTCAGCGACCTGATCATCACCGGATGATCGACCTTCCCGCCGACCTGGAATTCCAGGTCTCCGCCTTCTTCATCGTCTTCGCCCGCGTCGGTGCAGTGCTCATGCTGCTCCCCGTGTTCGGCGAGGATTCGATCCCGGGCCGCATCCGGCTGATGATCGCCTTCGCGATGTCGGCGGCGCTCTACGGTGCGCTCGGCGAGCCCGCGCGGGCCGCGCTCCAGGGCGGCGCGGTGCTCCCCGTCACGGTGTTCACCGAGCTGCTGACCGGGCTCGCGATGGGAATGATCGTCAAGATCCTGTTCTACGCGATCTCGATCGCCGGCTCGATCGTCAGCATGCAGGTCGGCCTGTCCTCGGCCGTGATCTTCGATCCCGCCCAGTCGGGCCAGGCGCCGATGATCTCCAAGTTCGTCGGCATCGCCGCAGCCCTGGTGTGCATGGGCATGCAGGTCCACCACCTCTGGCTCGGCGCGATCATCAACAGCTATCACAGCTTCCCGATCGGCGGCCTGCCCCCGATGCAGGACTTCGCCCAACTCGCGATCGCCGCGGTCGAGCGCTCGATGACGCTGGGCATCAGCCTCGCCGCGCCGCTGATCGTATATGGCATCGTCTTCAACGTCGCCCTCGGCCTCGCCGCGCGCATCGCGCCGGCGATCCAGATCTTCTTCATCGCCCAGCCGCTCAACATCCTGCTCGGCCTCAGCATCTTCGCCGCCACCGCCGGCACGATGCTCACTGTCTTCGCCACCACGATGGGCGATGCGATGCAGGGAGGCTGGTGATGTCGGGCGATACGGACCAGGAAGACAAGACAGAATCCCCAACCGACAAGAAGCTCGAGGACGCCCGCGAACGCGGCGAAGTGCCGATGGCGCCCGAGATGAAGCACGCGGCGATGTTCGTCGCCGCGCTCGTCGTGATGGGGGGCCTCGGCACCTACACGCTCCAGCTGATGGGCAATCTGTTCGTCCGGCTGTGGGGCAGCGCCGACGATTTCCGCATGGAACCCGGCGGCGCGCAGGACTTCGCCACCGGCATCTTCGGGGCGATCGCCACCTCGCTGCTGCCCATCCTCGGCGCGCTGTTCGCCTTCGCGCTGCTCGGCGGCTTCCTCCAGGGGCGGCCGATGCTCTCGGCCAGCCGGATCAAGCCCAAATGGTCGAAGCTCAACCCGGTCAGCGGGTTCAAGCGCACCTTCTCCAAGCAATCTTTGGTCGAATTCGCCAAGACGCTCGCCAAGCTCTGCCTCGTCGTCGGGATCGGCGCGTGGATCGCCTGGCCGCATGCCTCGGGGATCGAGCGGCTGGTCGGCGCCGACATGGTCTCGATGGGCGCCGCGGCGAACGACATCGTCTATGCGATGCTCTTCCCGATCGCGCTTCTGGTCGGCGCGCTGGCGATGTTCGACTTCGCCTGGCAGCGCTTCTCGTTCCTCAAGCGGATGCGGATGACCAAACAGGAGATCAAGGACGAGTACAAGCAGTCCGAGGGCGACCCCAAGATCAAGGGCAAGATCCGCCAGCTCCAGATGCAGCGCTCGCGCAGCCGGATGATGGCCAACGTTCCCAAGGCGAGCGTGGTCATCACCAACCCGACGCACTATGCCATCGCGCTCCAATACGATCACGGCGCGATGAACGCGCCGGTGGTGGTCGCCATGGGCGTCGATAACCTTGCGCTTAAGATCCGCGAGATCGCCGGCCAGCATGGGATCCCGCTGGTCGAGAACCGCCCTCTCGCCCGCGCGCTCTATGCCTCGGCAGAGATCGACCACCCGATCCCGATCGAGCATTATGCCGCGGTGGCGGAAGTCATCAGCTATGTGATGAAGATCGCCAAGAAGCGGTAGCCACCGCACGTCCTCGCTGCACTGCGTCATCGATTTTCGCGTTTGCAGCGAGTGGTTTTAATCGTTTTTGCCGCTCGTCGTCTGGACCTACCCTGCCTGCAAATCCCATCGCAGGAAGGACATCGTCATGGACGCACCCACGACCGGCAGCCCGCTCAGCGACCCCAGCAAGGAGCCCGCCGCGCTCCGCACGTTGCTAGGGCGGACCAATCGCGACTGGTGGCCCGAGCAATTGAGCCTCGAGATCCTCACCCAGAACGGCACCTCGCCCAACCCATATGGACCCGATTTCGACTATCGCGCCGCGTTCGGCGAGCTCGATTACTGGGCGCTCAAGGAAGACCTCAAGGCATTGATGACCGACAGCCAGCCCTGGTGGCCGGCCGATTACGGGCATTACGGCCCGTTCTTCATTCGCATGGCCTGGCACTCGGCCGGCACCTATCGTACCGGCGACGGCCGCGGCGGCTCGTCCTCGGGCTCGCAGCGCTTTGCGCCACTCAACAGCTGGCCCGACAACGGCAATCTCGACAAGGCGCGCCGACTGCTCTGGCCGATCAAGAAGAAATACGGCGCCAATATCAGCTGGGCCGACCTGTTTATCCTGGTCGGAAATGTCGCGATCGAATCGATGGGCGGCCCGACCTTCGGCTTCTCGGGCGGGCGCGAGGACATCTTCGAGCCCGAGAAGGACATCTATTGGGGCACCGAGGAGCAGTGGGTCGGCCATCCCGAAAACAAGACCCGCATCGACGACGAGGCCGGCATGGCGCTCGAGGAGCCGCTCGCCGCGATTCAGATGGGGCTGATCTACGTCAATCCCGAGGGCCCCGGCGGCAATCCCGATACCAAGGGCTCGGCACGCGACCTGCGCCGCACCTTTGCCAACATGGCGATGAACGACGAGGAGACCGCGGCGCTCACCGCCGGCGGCCACACCTTCGGCAAGGCGCATGGCGCAGGCGATGCCAGCAAGGTCGGCCGCGAGCCGGAAGGCGCGGGCATGGCCTCGATGGGCCTGGGCTGGGCGTCGACGCACGAGACCGGGATGGGCGATCACACCATCACCTCGGGCATCGAGGGCGCCTGGACGCCCACGCCGACCAAGTGGGACATGACCTATTTCGACATGCTGCTCGACCATGAGTACGAGCTGGTGAAGAGCCCGGCCGGGGTGCAGCAGTGGCAGCCGGTCGGCAATCCCGAGGAGACGCTCGCCCCGGCTGCGCACACGCCGGGCAAGAAGGTCCCGACGATGATGACCACCGCCGACAAAGCGTTCAAGGACGATGGCGACTATCGGAAGATCCTCGAGAAATTCCGCAGCGATCCCGCCTATTTCGCCGACGCCTTCGCCCGCGCCTGGTTCAAGCTCACCCATCGCGACATGGGTCCGAAGAGCCGTTACCTCGGGCCCGAGGTGCCGCAGGAGGATCTGATCTGGCAGGATCCGATCCCAGCCGGCACGCCGCTCTCCGACGGCGACGTCGCGACGCTCAGGGACAAGATCGCCGGCTCGGGGCTCAGCGTGCAGCAGCTCGTCAAGACCGCCTGGGCCTCGGCCTCGACCTATCGCGGGTCGGACCGCCGCGGCGGCGCCAACGGCGCGCGCATCCGCCTGGCGCCGCAGAAGGACTGGGAAGTCAACGAGCCCGCCGAGCTCGCCAAGGTGCTCGCGGTCTATGCGGGCATCCAGGCCGATTTCGGCGGCACCGTCAGCATCGCCGACCTGATCGTGCTGGGCGGCAATGTCGGGATCGAGAAGGCAGCGAAGGATGCCGGTCATGCCGTCACCGTCCCCTTCACCTCGGGCCGTGGCGACGCCACCGACGCGCAGACCGATGCCGAGAGCTTCGACGTCCTCCAGCCGCGCGCAGAGGGCTTCCGCAACTATCTGAAGACCCGCCACAGCGTTCCGACCGAGGAGTTGCTGGTGGATCGCGCCCAGCTGCTCGGCCTGTCGGGGCCAGAGATGACCGTGCTGGTCGGCGGCCTGCGCGTGCTCGGCATCAACCACCCCAAGGCGGGCAAGCACGGCCAGTTCACCGATCGCCTGGGCCGGCTCACCACCGACTTCTTCGTCAACATTCTCGACATGTCGACAGTCTGGAAGGAAATCGACGACACCGCCGACGAGGAATATGTCGGCACCGACCGCGCCACGGGCGCCGCGAAATGGACCGCCTCGCGCACCGACCTGGTGTTCGGCTCGAACTCGCAGCTCCGCGCGATTTCCGAAGTCTATGCCTCCGACGACGCCGGCAAGAAGTTCGTCGACGATTTCGTCAGGGCGTGGACCAAGGTGATGGACGCCGACCGCTTCGATCTGCGCTGAGACTGACTCCCCTCCCTGCTTGCACGGAGGGGAGCTCAAGGCCGCTTGGCGTTACGCCTGCACGTCCACCTTCGCGAGCTCGACGCGGACGCGCAGCTCGATCTCGTCGAGGATCGACTGGAGCACCGGATCGTCCGAAGCCTCGAAATTCTCGGACCACTCGACGATTTCGTGCAGCCGCTCGACGCTCGGCGTGCCCGCCGCCAGTTCCTTCTTGAGCCGTTCGAGCGCATCGAGTCCCTTCTCGGCCTGCACTGCCATCTTCCGCCGCCGCTCGATCATGGGATCGGCGGCAGCGAGCGTCACCAGCATTGCGACACTGGGCACCGGCTGGTTGGCAGTCGAGCCCTGCACCGGCGTCTGCATGACCCGTGCCGCGGCCTGTTCCTCGGCCACCGGGAAACTCGGCGCGGCCTTGGGCAGCGCAGCCAGCAGGCTGCGTGCCATCAGCGGCGTCAAATTGTCGATGCGCACGAAATCAGGTCCTCGCGGCCCGTGTTGGGCTTAACTCCTCTATAAGAAAGTTACCGAGGGTTTTCCACTTTCGTAGAGGGTTTATGCAGCGCATCGTCGCCTGGTTCCTGCTTTCGCTTCTGGCACTTGGGGCCAGTACGCACGCTTCCGCGCAGACGCGGATCAAGGACATCGTCGATGTCGAGAACGTCCGCGAGAACCAGCTCGTCGGCTACGGCCTCGTCGTCGGCCTCGCCGGCACCGGTGATCGCATGCGCAACGCGCCCTTCACCGAAGAATCGATGCAGGCGATGCTCGAGCGGATGGGGGTCAATATTCGCGGGACCAACATGCGCACGCAGAATGTCGCGGCGGTCTCGATCACTGCGACGATGCCGCCCTTCTCGCGCTCGGGTTCGCGGATCGACGTGCAGGTCGCAGCACTCGGCGACGCGTCCAGCCTTCAGGGCGGCACGCTGATCGCCTCGTCGCTGCGCGCGCTCGATGGCGAGATCTACGCGGTCGCACAGGGCAATGTCGCCGTGTCCGGCTTCAAGGGCCAGGGCGCTGCCGCCAGCGTCAGCCGCGGCGTGACCACCTCCGCGCGCATCGCCGGTGGCGCGATCGTCGAGCGCGAAGTCCCCTATTCGCTCACCTCGGCGACGAGCCTGAAGCTCGCGCTCAAGAACCCCGATTTCGCCACTGCCGACCGCATCGCCGGCGCGATCAACGACAAATATCCGGGCAGCGCGACCGTGCTGGATCCCGGCACGGTGCAAGTCCAGCCCGCCGCCAATTTCGTCGGCAACGTGATCGACCTCGTCACCCGCATCGGCGACCTATCGATCAAGGTCGATCAGCCGGCGCGCGTCGTAATCAACGAAGCCTCGGGCACCGTCGTGATGAACGCCGACGTCAAGATCACCCCGGTTGCCATCGCCCAGGGCGGGCTGACCATCACCGTCACCGAGCGTCCGCAGGTCTCGCAGCCCGCCCCGCTCTCGAACGGCCAGACCACCGTGGTGCCGCGCACCGACGTCCAAGTCGACGATGGCAACGGCGCCCATCTCGCGATGGTCAGCGGCGCCTCGCTCCAGTCGCTGGTCAGCGGCCTCAACACCCTCGGGGTGAGCCCGCGCGATCTGATCACCATCCTTCAGGCCGTGAAGAGCGCCGGCGCGCTCCAGGCCGAGATCGAGGTCCAGTAATGAACGAACTCAATGCAGTGTCGGCCACGTCGGCGGCCAGCCAGCCGCGGAAAGTCGACGTCAAGAACGCCCAGACCGCCAAGGACTTCGAAGCGATGTTCCTCGGCCAGATGACCAAGATGATGCTCGAAAGCGTCGAGAAGGGCGAGATCAACGGCGGCGCCGGCGAAGAGATGTTCAAGGGCGTCCTCGCCGAGAAGCTCGGCACCGAAATGGCCAATCGCGGCGGCGTCGGCCTCGCGCCGATCGTGCTCGATTCGATCCTCAAGCTCCAGCAGGGACAGTAATGACCGCACAGCTCATCGACGCGATGGTTTCGCTCACTTCGCTGATGGAAGAGGAAAGCGAGAAGCTTGCGCGCAAAGCGTACATCCCCGAACTCGGCGAGATCGCCGCGGCCAAGCTGCGCCTCACCGGCCGGATCGAAGCCGACTTCGCCCGCCTCAAGCGCGAGACGCCCAATTGGGTCGAAGCGCTCGACGAGGAGGAGCGCGTGCTGCTCTCCGACGCCAGCCGCGACTTGCGCGACGCCTCGGCCGTCAACCAGCAGATCCTTTCGCGCCAGATCGAGCTTTCGGTCGACATGATGGGTGCGATCGCCGCCGAGGCCCAGCGCCTCACCGGCACGCGCAGCACCACCTATGGCGCGTGCGGCGGCCTGGGCGGCATGGACGCCCCTGCCCCGATCTCGATCAACGCGAAGCTCTGATCGCGCTCGGGCGCTGCCCCGCCGGCCGCGCCGAAACGATCCAGACACATGGCTGGATGCATCGCTGAATCCGGCTTATACCCTTCGTAGATCCCCTCGCGGGATTGGAGGGTCGGCCCATGAACCTGTTGCAATTGCCGCGTTGCCTGCTCGGATCCCATCAAAGAGACCGGCGCCGCGCCTGGTATGACGGGCCGGTAGTGCGCAGCCATTGCACCGGCTGCGGCAAGCCGATGGTCAAGGATAGTCACGGCTGGCATCTCGACGCTGCGATGCCCGCCCAATAGGGGCAGTTGCGCTTACGACAAGACGGGCTTGCAAGTGGGCGCCGTGACCCACTGGGCGCGCGGGCGAGCAGTCGATGCTCAGCTTCGCATCGTTCGATATCCCGCAATGTGCTGCTGAAAGAGCGCGTCATACTCGTCTGCGGTAATGACCTTATCCTGGAAGAGCTCGAGGTCACGCTGCACGTTTTGGAGCAGCTGAACGACAGGTGCCCCCTCGGGCCCCAACCCGGACTGCACCTCCCGGTCCAGGATCGACAGGAAAGACTCTGTGCGTTTTCGGAGCGTGCGGCTTCGCAACGAGGCAGCGCCGGCCTTGCGCGCCGAAACGGCCGTTAGTGCGCCGGCGCCAGCAGATGCACCCAGATCCGCGTGGAAGACCGCCGCACTCGCAACGAAGCCTACCGCCCCACCCGCGCATGCCGCCGCCCAATCCCAAGGGCTCTGCAGTTCCTTCTGCAACGTGTTCCAGAACGCTGAGAACCCCTTCGGTCCACCGTCGGGGTCGTCGCTCATTCTTGCGTCTGGCCAGAAGCCATCCCTGGATTGGTGGCAGTGATCATGGCCTTGCCCAGGATCAGGACAAAACCAAGTAGCAATCCGCCCAACAGACCATGCCAGGACGACAGGTGTCCCGCGCTCAGCAGCGCGATCACCAGCCCCAGTCCCGCCGTCGCCATCGGCAGCGGGATCGAGCCATGCGTCGGCGAAGCGCCACCGACGAACCGCTCCACGGGCACCTTGCCTGAAACAGGCTTCGTCGAAGAGATCAGGGGAAGCCCTTCGGGCACGAAACCATGCTCGTCAAACGCTTCGCCGCTCAAGACCGGATCATCCAACTGAGCATCGAGGCGCACCTTGGACGCCTCGTAGAGCAAGAGCTGACGCGCCGCCTCCTGCCGGTTCGCAGCGCCTAGGATACGGACTGCCGTTCGAAGATGGGCATCCACGTTCGCCGGCGCCAGCCCGAGCTGCGTCCCAATCTCCTTGCTCGTGAAGCTTGCGCCGGTCATGCGAAGCATGGCCCGCTGTCTCATAGAAAGCACGCGGTACGTGTCCCTGAGATTTGTCGTCTCGCTCATGGCTGCGCTCTCGACATGCCAATAATATGGCACACAACGGCGCGAATACCACTCTATCTCAAGGCGAGCTGAAGATCATGGCGTAATCGACGGATTTGCCCGCCTTATCAGCCCCGCCCGCCGACCGCGGTCTTCAGCATCATCATCTGCTTGCGGTATAGGCTGGTCATCGCGGTGAAGTCGGCCTGGATCTCGCCCATCTTGAGCAGTTGCTCTTCGAGCGTCACGTTGTTGCCGTCGGGCTTGGTCTCGGTGATGTCCTTGTCGAGGATCACCCCGGCGCCGAGCGGCTGGATCGCGCCCAGGCCCTTCATCCGGTCCGTCAGCTCGACCTTCGGCGTGGCGATCCTGCCGCTGCCGCCGACCAGCGACGCGAAATCGGGCGCGGCGACCTCGCGCGCCTTGTAGCCCGGCGTCTCGCTGTTCGCGAGGTTCTGGGCGACGACGCGCTGGCGCTCGGACAGGTTCTGCATCCGCTCGCGAATACCCGAAAGGATCGGAGGCGTGTTCATGAGGTCAGAATCCCAAGGTCGAGGACGCACCCGAATTCAATCGGTTGAGCGCCGCCTGATAATTTGCGAGCTGCGCGCTCTCGCGCGCGGTCGATTGCGTGCCGGTGGCGGTGTTCTTGACGCCATCGACGATCTTCGCCTTGCCCTCATCCCAATATAGCGAGCGATAGGCGGTCTGGGTCATCGAGATCGCATCTTCGATCTTTTTCATCGCGACCTTGGCGTTGTCGATCGTCGACAGGCTGAGCGCGTCGCTCAGGTCCATGCCGAAATTGCCGCCCGGGCGCACCTTGGGCGCGCTGCTCGACAGCGTCGCCTGGGTGGCGATGCGCTGCGGCTCGATGCCCAGCTTGGCAAGCGCGTCGGTATCGGTGCCGCCCGGGATCAGCTCGAGCTCGTGGCCCGGCTTCATCGTGATGCGCAGCTGCTGGATGCCGTCGATCGCCGTCGCAGTCACGGTGCCCTTCGACGCGCCGAGCATGCCCTGCATCCGCGTCGCGATCGTCTTGAGCGTGTCGCCCGCCTCGATCGTGATCTTCCGGACCGCGCCGCCATCGGCCTTGATCGAGAAGAAGTCGCCCGCGCGCATCGTCGTCTGGGTGGTGATCTTGTCGGAGACCGCCGCGTTGATCGTGCCGCGGCCGAAGCCGAGCGCCGAGATCGCGTTGGCGCCGCCGACATCGCCGGCGATGCGGACCGGCTCGGTGCGCAGCAGCGCCTGGCCGAACTGGGTGGTGTTCTCGATCGCGCCGGTCGCGGAGTCGATCCGGGTGACGAAGCCGTCGGTCGGCCCGCGGCGCGTGGCGGCAAGATCGCCGGTCGTGCGCCCGCCGGCATAGAGCTCGTCGCCCATGAAGGCGATGCTATCGACCTGGTCGTCTTCGGAT
The DNA here is from genome assembly GCF_032911445.1 of Sphingomonas sp. HF-S4. Classification (NCBI taxonomy): domain Bacteria; kingdom Pseudomonadati; phylum Pseudomonadota; class Alphaproteobacteria; order Sphingomonadales; family Sphingomonadaceae; genus Sphingomonas; species Sphingomonas agrestis. Next base: position 2,334,704 of record NZ_JAWJEJ010000001.1, read on the forward strand.
GAGCCGATATAGGTCACGCTCGCGCCCGACAGGCCGGCATCGATCCGCGCGACAAAGCCGTCGCGGCCGCCGCTCTTGGCGTTGACCTGGCTGCCGGTCAGCGCCGCGCTGGTCGCACCGCCCACCGCGATGGTGCCGTCAGCCGCCACCGCGATCGCGCGGACATCGGCGGTGCCCAGGTCGATGCTGGCCAGATCGGTCGACAGCGACGACGCGCTCATCTTCCGGACCGAGGCATTGCCGTCCTGGTTGACCACGGCGAGCAGATTGCCGTCCTTGTCCATGGCCAGCGCGTTGATCGCATCCGCGCCCGCGCCGGTGATCGTGCGGCGCTCGGCGAGCTTGCCGCTGGCATCGACGCGCGCGACGAACGCATCGCCATTATTGCCCGCGGTGCGTCCGCCGACGAACACCGATCCGTCGGCGCCGACCGTCACTGCCTTGGCGGCGTCGGTGCCGACCGAGCGGACCACGGTCGAGAATTTCTCGTCGCCATTGGCGGCATATTTGGCGACGACCATGTCGCCGTCGGCCGAGGTGACGCCGTTGAAGCTGCCGGTGACGGTGCCCGCGACGACGATGCTGCCATCGCTGCCGATCGACACCGCCGCGCCGGTCGAGGAACCGCTGGCGCCCAGGCTGCGCTGCCAGACGACCTTGCCCGAACCGTCCATCTTGGTGAGGAACAGGTTGTTGTCGCCGTCCGACTTGTTGGCGCCAAGATCGCCCGCGGTGGTGCCGACGACATAGGAATTGCCCGCAGCGTCGGTGGCGATCGCAGCGGCATCGGTGGCGGCGTAGACGTTGCTGGTCTTGCTGGTGTTGGTCTTGATCTTGCCGTCCATGTCGGTGGTCGTCGTGGTCACCGTCGTGGTCTTGCCGGCAAGTGTGTTCTGCGCGGTCGCCTGGCGGTCGAGCGCGGCGATCGTCGCCATCGACACGCGCGTGCTGTCGCCGCTGGGATCGTTGAGGCGGAACACCTGGGTGGCGGTCGGCGCGTCGAGCGCGGTCTGCCCGGTCGCGACCACGAGCGAATCCTTCGCTCCGATCTGGTCGAGCGAGACCTGTTCGAGCCCATCGGGGGTGTTGAGCTTCATCGCCCATTTGCCGCCGCTGTATACCGGCTCGAAGCGCGCGGCCCAGCGCGTCACTTCCTCGCCCTTGGGATCGAGCTGCGGCGTGCCATCGGACTTGTAGATCACCGAGGCGGTGATTGCGCTGTTGAGCTGCGAGGTCAACGAATCGAGCGTCGGCGGCTGCGGCCCCTGCGACAGGTCGACCGTGAAGGTCTCGGTGAGCGTGCCGCGCGCGATCTTGACGCTGAACTGTTCCTGGCCGGTCAAATTGGGCAGCGCATCGGTGCGGCTGCCGGCAAGCGGCTTGCCCTTGACCTCATAGGCCGCGGAGGCACCGAGCTTGCTCGACTGCGCCGTAGAGGTCGGCTTGCCGAAAGACAAATTGACCAGGTCCGAGGGCGCGCTGGTCAGATAGGTCTGGAGGTCCGCCATCCCCTTGGCGAACACCTTGTTATACTGGGCGAGCTGCGCCGAGGTCGCGGTCTTCACCGTCGCCGCCTCGGCCAGCACGCGCAGTTGCTCGAGCGCCTTGTACGCGGTGAAGCTGGTCTTGATGTCGTCGGGGAGCAGCGCGGTGTTGCTGTTCATCTTGTCGATGAAGGTCTTGGAGGCGAGGATCGATGCGAGCTGCGCCGACACCGACGTGTTCTTCGACGCTTCCTTCCAGGGCGGGGTGGTCTCGGCGAGGGTAAACTGCGCCTTTGCGACGCGGACCGCCTTGCTGTCGAACGCGACGGTGTTGGTCGCGAACGAGAAGACCGACGAGTCCCCCGTCAGCAGGCTCAACCCCATCAGACTTCCGGAAAAATTAACCGACATCGCAACCGCACCTCTTCCCCATGCTCCTATAATAGAGGCGAGAGCGCGCACTTCCGCCTGCTCGCACGCATTTTTCTGTGAGGGGTCCAGAATGAGCTTGATGGCGCCGATTGCCGAGCCGCCCGAACTGAAGCGCTACAGCGGGCCGCAGCGTGCGGCTGCGCTGATGCTCGCGCTCGGCCGCGATCATGGCGCGCCCATCTGGGAACAGCTTACCACCGAAGAGATCAAGGAACTGTCCTCGACGATCGCCGGGCTGGGCCGCATCCCCTCGGCCGTGGTCGAGCATCTGCTCGTCCAGTTCACCGGCGAGATCGCCAGCATGGCGTCGATGCACGGCAGCTACGAGACCACCGAGCGGCTGCTCGCCGGCATCCTCCCGAACGAGAAGGTTCGGGAGATCATGGAAGACATTCGTGGTCCCTCGGGTCGCACCATGTGGGACAAGCTCTCCAACGTCAGCGAGTCCGTCCTCGCCGGCGCGCTCAAGCACGAATATCCGCAGACCGTCGCGGTCATCCTGTCGAAGCTGCGCCCCGATCACGCCGCGCGCGTGATCGCCGAGCTGCCGCGCGATTTCTCGGTCGACGTCGTCATGCGCATGCTGCGGATGGAAACCGTCCAGAAGGACGTGATCAACCAGGTCGAGCAGACGCTCAAGAGCGAGTTCATGACCAACCTCTCGCGTTCGCAGAAGCGCGACCCGCACGAGGCGATGGCCGAGCTGTTCAACTCGCTCGACCGCTCGACCGAGGAAGCGATGCTCAACGCGCTCGACAACAGCGCCCCCGAGAGCGCCGAGCGCATCCGCGCGCTGATGTTCACGTTCGAGGACCTGATGAACCTGCTGCCGGCGGCGATCGCGGTCATCGTCCGCAACGCCGACAAGCGCGAGATGGCGCTGGCGCTGAAGGGCGCGCCGGACCAGCTCAAGCAGATGTTCTTCGGCGCGATGACCGAGCGCGCGGCCAAGCTGATGCGCGAGGACATGGCGGCGATGGGCCCGGTGCGCGCGCGCGATTGCGAAGAGGCACAGTCCTCGCTCGTCCGCCTCGCCAAGGGCCTGGCCGACCGCGGCGAAATCCTGCTGGTCGATCCCAAGTCCGACGACGCGATGATCATCTGAGATGGGCGCGCACTTCCAGACCGTCGAGCGCTTCGCCTTCGACCGCATCTTCTCGACGCCGGCAAGCGAGAGCGCGACGATCCCGAGCGGCGACATGCTGCTCGAGATCTCCGCACTGCGGGCCGAGATCGCATTGCTCCAGGCCGATATCGGCGCGCAGGTGTCGCTGGCCCGCGCCGAGGGTTTCGAGGCCGGGCTCGCCCAGGCGCGCGCCGAGCGCGACGTCGCGCTGCTCAGCGCCGTCGATGCGCTACATGCCGGGATCGAGGCGCTCGACGAGCGTTTCGAGGATGTCTCGAAGCGCGTGACCGGCGAGGCGGCCGAGATCGCCCTCGCCGCCGCCGACATGATCGCCGGCCGTGCGATCGAGACGGCCCCTGCCGAAACGATCGACGCGGCGATCGGCCGCGCGCTCGGCCAGGTCGCCCGCGGCACCGAGCTCGAGATCCGCGTGAACCCCGATCTGATCGAGGCGATCGAGGCGCGCATCGCCGAGCGCCAGGCCAGCGACCGCCGGAAGCTCAACCTCACCGTGATCGGCGACGTCACCATCGCGGTCGGCGACGCGCTGATCGGCTGGGAACAAGGCGGCCTCGCCCTCGACGCAAGCGCCCGCCGCGCCGCGGTGATGGAAGAGCTCGAGACCCTGCTGCCCAGCCCCGCCGGCGCGAACTAAATTCCTCCCCGAGCTTGTCTCGGGAGGGGGACCAGCCGACAGCGCCGACACCGCTGCGCGGCGCCCCCACCACGCCCTCCCCCAGCAAGCTCGGGGAGGATTTTTCATGTCCGCCCCCTCCGCAAACGCCACTAGGCAAAAAATTCCCACCCGGCACAATCTGCCGCCCGCCACCCCTCTATAATTCAAGGGACAGGGGCAATTTCCGCCCCGGCCACATCACGGGGCGGCTTTGGAAGCGATCAAGAAATTTGCCGGGCAGCTTGGCCCGAAGCGGCTGATGCTGATGGGCGGCGTGGCGTTCGCGCTGCTCGCCGCGCTCGCCTTCGTCGCCACGCGCGGTTCCGATCCGCAGATGGGCTATCTCTACACCGATCTCGATCCGTCCGCCGCGGCGACGATCACCGAGAAGCTCAAGGCGCAGAATGTCGAGTTCCAGCTCTCGGCCGACGGCACCTCGGTGCTGGCGCCGCAGGACAAGCTGGCGGAACTCCGCATGTCGATGGCCGGCGAGAAGCTCGGCGGCAAGATCGGCTACGAAGTGCTCGACGAGGAGCAGCCCTTCGGCGTCTCCTCCAGCCGCGCCAAGATGAACGAGACCCGCGCCGTCGAGGGCGAGCTCTCCAAGTCGATCCAGACGATCCAGAACGTGTCGGCCGCGCGCGTCCACATCGTCATGCCCGAACGCGCGATGTTCGCCGCCGAGAGCCGCAAGGCGACCGCCGCGGTCACCGTCAAGACCAAGGGACGCCTGTCGTCCGAGCAGATCGCGTCGATCCGCTACCTCGTCTCCTCCTCGGTTCCCGAGCTCTCGCCCGAAGCCGTCTCGGTCGTCGACCAGACCGGCGCGTTGCTGGCCCGTGCCGGCGAAGCGGGTGCGGCTGGCGGCGCCGATGCCGACGAGCGCCAAGCCGCCGTCGAAGCCAAGCTCCGCGAGGAGATCGAGGCGTTGCTCGCCCCGATCGTCGGCCAGGGCAAGGTCCGCGCCGAAGTCTCCGCGCAGATCGACCGCGACCAGACCCGCGAGGAAGCCAATGTCTTCGATCCCGACAAGCAGGTGATCTCGCGCCAGGTCAGCGTCGAGAATGGCGAGCAGAACAGCGAGCAGGATGCCGGCGCGCAGACCGCGACCGTCGCCAACCAGCTCCCCGACGCTGCCGCTCCCGGCGCAGGCACCCCCGGCACCGGCCGCCAGTCGCGTAGCAACCAGACGTCGGAAGACACCACCTACGACAACAGCTCGACCAAGACGGTCACGCTGCGCGGCCCCGGCAAGGTCACGCGCCTCACCGTCGCGGTGATGGTCGACGGCGGCGAGAAGGGCCTACCCCAGCCGCAGATGCAGCGCATCCAGCGCCTCGTCGAGAATGCGGTGGGCATGGATGCCGAGCGTGGCGACAGCGTCGTCGTCGAGAGCATGCGCTTCGCCAATGACGACAGCCTCGCCGACAAGGACACCGGCCTTCTCTCCAGCCTGCCGATGGACCGGATCTGGGGCCTGCTGCAGATCATCATCATCGGCGTGGTCGGCCTGATCGCGCTCAAGATGCTCAAGCCCAAGATCATGCCGCAGACCGAAGTCGCCGCACTCGCCGGGCCGGCCGGCGAGATCCCGCTCTCCGCCCAGTCGCCCGAGATGCTCGCGCTCGCCGAGCGCGCCGCCGACGGCGACGCCGAAGCGCTGCAGCAGCTCGAAGCGATGGGCAGTGCCGAACAGCCGCTGCTCGATCAGGAGATCGCGCTCGCCCAGGTCGACGGCCGCATCAAGCTCTCCGCCCTCAAGCGCATCGGCGATGCGATCCACGGGAGCCCGCCCGAGGCGGCCTCGGTGATCCGCGCCTGGATGAACGCAGCCTAATTCAAAGGACCGACAGATGACTATCGAACCCCATGACATCATCCCGGCCGAGACCAATGAGGCGAGCGGCCCCGTGTTCGAGGATTTCGAGCCGTTCCCCGGCACCGAGTCCGCCCCGATGGGCTCGGAAGGGCTCGAGGCGGTCCACGACGTCCCGGTCAAGGTTCAGGCCGTTCTCGGCCGCGCCCGGATGCCGGTCGGCGAGCTGCTGCACCTGACCTCGGGCACCGTGGTCGAGCTCGATCGCCGCGTCGGCGAGCCGGTCGATATCTTCGTCAACGATCGCCTGATCGCCCGCGGCGAAGTCGTGCTGATCGACAACGCGCTCGGCGTGACGCTCACCGAAATCATCCGTCAGGACCGTTGATGCCCGATACTGTCCGCATGATCCTGGTCGGCGCGCCCGGCGGCGAGTTCCGCCGCGCCGCCGAGCTCGCCCGCGATGCCGGCGCCGATGTCGCGATGGCCGATGCGCCCGCCCAGGCGCTCGACCTGCTCCGCGAAGGCGGCGGCGACATGGTGATGGTCGATGTCGAGGCCGACATTGCCGGCTTCATCGTCAGCCTGCGCGCCGAGCGCTTCACCATCCCCGTGCTCGCCTGTGGCATCCAGGCCTCGGCCGAGCGCGCCGTCGCCGCGATCCGTGCCGGCGCCAAGGATTATGTCCCCCTGCCCCCGCAGCGCGAGCTGATCGCTGCGGCGATCGCCTCGGTGATCGAGCGCAAGGCGACTGTCCGCATCGGCGACCATCCGGTGCTCGCCCGCGCGATGTCGCTTGCCACCGCGGTGGCGCCCACCGCCGCGCCCGTGCTCGTCACCGGCGAGAAGGGCACCGGCAAGGAAGTCATGGCCCGCGTGATCCACGAGGCGTCGGGCCGCGCCAATCCGCTCCATGTCGTCGAATGTGCCGGCGTCGCCGCCGACGTGCTCGAATCGGAGCTGTTCGGCCATGAGGCCGGCGCGTTCCCGGGCGCCGTCGCGCGCCGCATCGGCCGGCTCGAAAAGGCGGCCGGCGGCACGATCTTCCTGCGCGAAGTCGGCGCCCTCGCCCCCGCCACCCAGGCCCGGCTGTTCGCCGCGCTCCAGGAGCAGTGCTTCCAGCGCCTCGGCGGCGACGAGATCGTGCCGTTCCAGGCGCGGCTGATCGCCTCGACCAGCATGGACCTCGACGGCGCCGTCGCCGCTGGCGCCTTCCGCGCCGACCTGCTCGTCCGCCTGGGCCTGGTCCGCGTCGAAGTGCCGCCGCTCCGCGCGCGCGGCGCCGACATCGCCCAGCTCGCCCAGCATTTCGCCGCGCAGTTCGCGATCGGCGAAGGCGTCGCGGTGCGCCCGTTCAGCGACGCCGCTTTGGTGCTGCTCTCGCGCTATTCGTGGCCGGGCAACATCCGAGAGCTCGAGGACTTCATCCACCGCGCCGTCCTGCTCGGCCAGGACGCGGCGATCGAGCCGCACGACCTCGTCCGCTCGGACGGCACCCGCCTGCTCGATCTCGAGCTGTCGGAGCCGGGCAGCCTGCAGATCGAGAGCCTGGTCGGCCGCACCGTCGAGGAAGTCGAGCGCGAGCTGATCCTCCACACGCTGGAGCGCTGCCATGGCAACCGCACGTCGGCGTCGAGCATCCTCGGCATCTCGGTCCGCACGATGCGCAACAAGCTGCGCACCTTCATCGAGGCGGGCATCGCGGTCGCTCCGGCGCCGTAATTTCCCGAGATTTACCAAACACCTCCCGAAAGACAGGGAGGCGCCGTCATCAGGTTACAGGGACCGATAGATGCCCCCCGCTGCCATCAACATCCTCAACCGCCTCGGCATGAACCGCGATCTCGCGCTCGCGGGTGCCGTGGTCGCGATCATCGGCATGCTGATCCTGCCGATGCCGGGCTGGTTGCTCGATCTGGGCCTGGCGCTGTCGATCACGATCGCAGTGATGATCCTGATGACCGCATTGTTCATCGAGAAGCCGCTGGAGCTCAGCGCCTTCCCGACGATCCTGCTGATCGCGACGATGTTCCGCCTCGGCCTCAACCTCGCCTCGACCCGGCTGATCCTCACCCACGGCCATGAGGGCCACGGCGCCGCGGGCGGCGTGATCGGGGCATTCGGCGAGTTCCTGATGGGCGGTGAGGTCATCATCGGCCTCACCATCTTCATGATCCTGATCGTCATCAACTTCGTCGTCATCACCAAGGGCGCCGGCCGCATCGCCGAAGTCGCCGCGCGCTTCAGCCTGGACTCGATGCCCGGCAAGCAGATGGCGATCGACGCCGATCTCTCGGCGGGCATGATCGACGAGAACCAGGCTAAGGCACGCCGCGCCGAAGTCGAGGCCGAAAGCGGCTTCTACGGCGCGATGGACGGTGCCTCGAAGTTCGTGAAGGGCGACGCGGTCGCCGCCTTGCTGATCACCGCGGTCAACATCATCGTCGGCCTTACCGTCGGCGTCGTCTCGCACGGCGTGCCGATCGGCGAGGCGTTCCACACCTATACCGTGCTCACCGTGGGCGAAGGCCTGGTCAGCCAGATCCCGGCGCTGATCATCTCGATCGCCGCGGGCCTGCTCGTCTCGAAGGGCGGCATCAAGGGCAAGACCGGCAGCACGCTCGGCGAGCAGCTCGGCCGCTACCCCAAGGCGTTCGGCATGGTGTCGTTCCTGATGGGCGCGCTTGCGCTGATGCCGGGGCTGCCCTTCATCCCCTTCGCGATGTTCTCGGGCGCCGCCGGCTATGCCGCATGGAAGATGAGCAAGAATGCCCAGGCCCGGGCCGCGATGGAACTCGCCCTCGAGGCGCAGGAGCAGGCGCAGGCACAGGTCGTCGAGCAGCCCATCTCGCAGACGCTCGCGCTCGACGCCGTCCGCATCGAGATCGGCTATGCGCTGCTCCCGATGATCAACGACGAGCAGCGCGAGCCGCGCCTCGACGATCAGGTCCGCGCGCTCCGCCGCCAGATGGCCACCGATTTCGGCTTCGTCCTCCCCTCGGTCCGCATCATCGACAATATGGGCCTCAAGCCCAACGAGTATGTCATCACGATCAAGGAGACCGAGGCGGCGCGCGGCGAGATCAAGCTCGAGAAGCTGCTGCTGATCAATCCGGGCGGCGGCCCGGTCGGCCTGCCCGGCGACGTCACCACCGAGCCGGTGTTCGGCCTGCCTGCACTGTGGATCGATCGCGAGCTGCGCGACGAGGCCGGCTTCCGCGGGCTGACCGTGGTCGATTGCGGCACGATCATCACCACCCATTTGACCGAGCTGGTCAAGGACAACATCTCGGACCTGCTCTCCTACACCGAAACGCAGAAGCTGCTGACCGAAGTCCACAAGGACGCCGAGAAGCTCGTCTCCGATATCGTCCCCTCCAAGGTCTCGATCTCGAGCGTCCAGCGCATCCTGCAGAACCTGCTCAGCGAAGGCATCTCGATCCGCGACATCCCGACGATCATGGAAGGCATCGCCGAGGCCGCGCCGCTGACCGCGAACCTGACCCAGATGACCGAGCATGTCCGCGGCCGCCTGGCGCGCCAGATCAGCGCATCGCAGGTCCGCGGCGAGGCGATCCCGGTGGTCACCTTGTCGCCCGAATGGGACCAGGCGTTCGCCGAATCGATCCTCGGCCAGGGCGACGATCGCCAGCTGGCGATGGCCCCCTCGGCATTGCAGAAGTTCATCCAGTCGGTGCGCCAGACCTACGACCAGCTGGCGCAGGACGGCGAGATCCCCTGCCTGCTGTGCAGCCCGGCGATCCGCCCGTTCGTCCGCTCGATCATCGAGCGCGTCCGCCCCGCGACGGTGGTGCTCTCGCAGAACGAGATCCATGCCCGCGCTCGCATTCGTGCGCTCGGCACGATCGGCTGAAACCCGTTCGTTCCGTAACTCTCCTATAATGAAGCAAGCGGCCCTTCGAGGCCGGGCAAGAGGCGACCGGATGCAGATCAACCCCTTCGGCTTTCCGCTAGGCGCGGGCACCCAGCCTGCGTCGGCTCTCGCGGCCGGCGGCCTCGGCTTCATCGATGCGCTCGGCGTCGCGATCGACGGCAGCGCGCCGGCGATCACCGGCCTGACCGGATCGACCACGATGCCCGCGCATTTCGACGCCAAGCTGTCGCAGACCCTGCTCGCCAATGCGCAGCTCGACTCCCAGCCCATGCCGGCCACGCCGCCGTTGCCCGGGCTCCAGCAGCCGACCTCTCTGTCGCAGCTGATGGCCACTGCCGCCAAGCTGCCGGCGGCCGAGCCGCCGCCGGTTGCCGGCCAGGCGCCAGGTGCCGACCTTGCCGCGCCGCTCGCCCAGCCGATGGTTGCGCAGCCCGAAATTACCCAGCCCGAGGACGCGCAGCCCGAAGCGGCAAAGCCAGAAATGGCGCCGCGCGCGCCGGCCGCAGTCGCGCCCGAGCCCGTGGCAACTCAGCCCGTGGTCGCCCCGCCCGTCCAGGCGCCCGCCAAGACCCCGGTCGAGACCGCCGTCGCCGAGGTCGAGGCTCAGCCCGAGACGCCCGCCTTGGAAGCCGGCGCGGCCAAGCCGCAGAAGCGCGTCCGCGCCGCGACCGCCGAGGCCGAACCCGCCCAGCCCGAGGCCAAGCCTGCCCCTGCCCCCGCGCCGGTGCCTGCCGCCGCAGTCGTGCCGCAGGCCGTCGCCGCCCAGCCGCAGCCCGTCGCGCGCGACGCCGCCGCACCGCAGACGCCCGGTACCACGGTCAAGAAGACCGGCGCCGCACCTGCTGCGTTCGAAGGCGCGCCGCAGGCCGCTACCGGCGCCGGCACCACCGACTTCGCCGATGCGGTCGCCGCGCAAGGCGGCAAACCGGGAGCCGACGCCAATGCCGACGGCCAGCCCCAGCCCGAATTCGTCCCCGGCACGCTCGGCAAAGCCGACGCCCCCGCACCGGTAGCCGCACCTGCCGCGCACCACAGCGCGTCGGTCGACGCCACGCGCGCCGCCGCCCCGGCGGCACCCGCACCCGCGCCGCATGCCGAGCATGTCATCGACGCGCATCGCCATCTCGGCCAGTCGCTCGGCGTCGAGATCGCCAAGAAGGTCGAGCTCGGCGAGGAAACGCTGCGCATCCGCCTCAATCCGATCGAGCTCGGCCGGATCGAAGTGACGCTCGCCTTCGACGACAAGGGCGCGCTCCAGGCCACCGTCCGCACCGACAGCGCGCAGGCGATGGACCTGCTGCGCCAGGATGCCGGCGATCTCGCCCGCACGCTCGACCAGGCCGGCGTCCGCACCGACGCGCAGAGCTTCCGCTTCGAAAATCGCGGCGGCAGCGACGGCAACGGCCAGCAGGCCCAGCACCAACATTCGCAGAACCGCGGCCCGTTCGCCGCTTCCGATGACGACGCCCTCGTCGCCGAACCCATCTACCGCCCGGTCCGCAGCGACGGGCAGGTCGACCTTCTCGCCTGAGGAAAACCCATGACCACCGTCAATTCCGCCACTGCGATTTCCGACGCCAAGAGCGCCGCGGCATCGACCAAGATCAACGCCGATTTCGACATGTTCCTGAAGCTGCTCACCACGCAGATGCAGAACCAGGATCCGCTCGATCCGATGGACACCGCGCAATACACCCAGCAGCTCGTCCAATATTCGCAGGTCGAGCAGTCGATCGAGCAGACCAAGACGCTCAAGGAAATGCTCTCGGCGTTCGGCACGCAGAACCTGATGCAGGCCTCGGCGATGATCGGCGCGCAGGTCGAGACCAGCTCGGAAGTGTCGGGCCTAAGCGCCACGACCCCGGCGCAGTGGACCTGGTCGGCGGATCGCAACGTCGCGTCGATGACTGCAACCATCACCGACGCCAAGGGCAAGGTGATCGACACGCTGCCGATCGACGCCACCGGTGCCGCCGGCGCGTTCACCTGGGACGGCACGACCAGCGCGGGCAAGAAGGTCGATCCGGGCCTCTACACGCTCAAGCTCGAGGGCAAGGATGCCTCGGGCACCAAGGTCGCCGCGACTGCGCACGCCTTCGGCAAGGTCACCGATGTCGAGCTCAACAACGGCTCGGTCCAGATGACGATCAACGGCCTCAAGGTCGCATCGAGCGAGCTGCTCCGCATCGGCTGAGCCCACCCCCATTCCTGCCTGAAAAGGCGCCGGAGCACGCCGCTCCGGCGCCTTTCTTTTTGGCTGGCCGATGGCTTGCCCGCTCGCCTGGAGCTCGTCGGAGGACGGCCATACACCGCGTATGGCTCGCGGAGAGCCGGCCTTCGACACGCTCAGGCCGAACGGTGTCGATCTCTATAAAATCTTATAAGTACAAACCCTTAGCGGCAATTTTTCCGCCCTCGGAGCCGCCCCCGGCACCCGCGCTTGCTATAATGTAATCAGAGAGACGGGTGGGCGTTCCGATCCCCTCTACGACCCATTCGTCTCTTCCCCTTTTTCGACCGCTTCCCTCGCGATCGCAAACGACAAGGGCCAGGCTGGCTTCCACCAGTCTGGCCCTTGTTTGTTGCGCCCCCGCGCAAAGCTCGAGAAAAGGAAAGCGTGTGCCGCTCAGCCGTTGGCAGCCGGCATCATCGCGGGAAAGGGAAGCTGGATCAGCTCCGCCGAATGCAGCGGCGAAACCTGGAAATCGTCGAGCCCGCAGCCCGGGATCGCGGCGGGCGCGGTGAGCATCGCGATGCAGTCGGCGATCGAGGGATCCTCGCGCGGCCCGATCGTGTCGAGCACGTCGGCCAGCGTCATGCCGGGCGCCTGGAGCGCCTTCTCGGCCGCCGCGTTCCACAGCGCACGGGCATCCTCGACATTGAGCGTCAGCGTCACGGTGAACGCGTTGCCGGGGGTGCTGCTGCCGAGATCGCGATACGCCATTCGAAAGACCCTCTTACTATCGACCCTGTGGCCGCCCAATGCCCCGCAACTGTCGGGGCGGTTAGTCCGGGGATGCCCCGATACGTACATCTACCGGTGTCAATTACGCCGGCGTGACGCGCTCAATGGACGCGCGCCTCGGCGCGGCGCGCCAGTTCGCGGGCATGCGCGGTGACCAGGCACAATTCGGCATAGAGCCGGTCCCAGAACGGCGCGGGAATCTCGAGCCTGGCGTCGCCGCCCTGGCTGAGCTCGATCGCGGCGCACGGCTCGATCGCCAGCACGAAGCGCGTACGGAACATGCCGTCGACATGCTCGTCGGGCAGCCCGTGCGACACCGCGAGGCGCGCCGACATGATGTATCCGGCCAGCACGTCGGTCCCGTAGCCGTCGAGCAGGATGCGCGGTCGTCCGCTCACGTCCGGCCGCTCGAGCACGACGAGCGCGCCCGAGGGATGCTCCTCGACGCTCACGCGCAGCTTGCCGCCAAAGGCGTCGGTGATCTCTCGGATACGTGGGAACAACGCAGCATCTCCTTGCCATCATTATAGATGGGTCAACCATCGCGACGGCGGAAATGCGTGGATTCATTGCGCCAGGCGCAATCGTCGCGCGCGCGAAACGCACAAAAAAAGAGGCCGGGACGTTTCCGTCCCGGCCTCCCTCTGTCGTCAGGTAAGCTTCCAGGGAAAAGCTTGACCTTAACGGAACAGCGACGTGATGCTCTGCGGCGCCTGGTTGGCGATCGAGAGAGCCTGCACACCGAGCTGCTGCTTGACCTGCAGGGCCTGCAGACGCGCAGACTCCTTGGCGAGATCGGCGTCGACGAGGTTGCCGATGCCGCCCTCGATCACGTCCGACAGCTTGCCCGTGAAGGTCGACTGTGCGTCGATCTTGCGCGAGGCAGCGCCGAGCGTGCTCAGGCTGGTCTTCAGGTTGTCCTGGGTCGTGCTCAGCGTGTCGATCATCGCCTGGGCCGAAGCCTGGCTGCTGATGTTGCCGCTGGCCGAAACAGTCACAACCGAACCACCAAGGTCGAGACCCTGGTTAGCAACGCTGAGCGAGTCCGGGTTCCAGGTCGTTGCCGACGAGGTGTCCGAATCCTTCAGCGACTGAAGCGCCGTGACGTTGCCGCCCGAAGCCTTCAGCAGGTTGGTGCCGTTGAAGTCCGACGAGTTGACGATCGTGGTGATCTGATCGCGCAGAGCCACGAAGTCGTTGTTCAGCGCGGTGCGCGTAGCCGAGTCGATGCCGGCGTCAGCAGACTGATAGGCCTTCGCCTTCATCTGGTTGACGACGTCCGAGATCTGCTCCGCACCCGCAACTGCGACGTCGGTCACGCTCTTGGCGCGGCTCAGCGACGAGGAAACGGCCTTGAGGCCGCCCATGTCGCCGCGAAGGCCCTGAGCGATCGTGAACGAAGCCGAGTCATCCTTGGTCGACGACACGTTCAGGCCGGTGTTGATGCGGCTCTGAACCTGCGCCATACCCTTGTTGGTCTCGGAGAGGCTCTGAAGAGCCGCCATCGCGCCGGTGTTGGTGTTGACAGAGAAACCCATGATACTTTCCTTCTTGGACTAGAGCCGCTTCTGCAGCCCGGATCGGAAGCGCCGATCCGCGACCTGGCGCCTTCGCGCCCTGCAGGATCATTTTGGGAAGATTTCGGGGAGGACCAAAATTGATCCGCAAATTTAAATGGTTCGCAATCGGTTAACCGGGAGCCAGGTGTGGCGGCGGTGCGAGCGGCATCTTGTCTTCCCTCGCCCCTGCAAGGGGGAGAGGGTTGCGCAGACTTAGTCTCTGCGAAGCAGAGGCTTAGTCGAAGCTGGGTGAGGGGGTGCGGCTGCGCAGCATCCGCGCGGCGCTTCGCGCCGCTCTACCCCGCTTCAAGCTACGCTAGCGAGCAAGCTCGCAAGCTTCGCTATCCTCTCCCCTATCGAGGGTTATCGACACCCCCGGAAACCCCCGCCACCTCCCGGCATGATACGTAGTCTTACGTAAATCTCTCGAAACCGCGATTGCAGTATTGGCAAATGCCGGGATCAACACGGGTTTTGGCGCCAGTATCGCGCGCCCTTCCGATCTCGACTTCCCAATTCCGGCAGAATGCGCTTGATGAATACTGCAATCCCTGCGCGATCCAACGCCATCCCTTCCAGGAATCGGCACATCTCCATTGTCGGATACGATCCCTCCGGCGCACGACGGGTATTGCCACTTGCCGGCGGACAGCGCCGCGCGTCGAGCGAGACGCCGCAATGATCGCCGGCATATCGACTCGCCTGGGCCCGGCAGACGCCGCGCTGCGCCGCCTGCGCGCGCTCGGCGATCTCGACGCCGCGGCGATCGCCGCGATCGAGGCCGCGAGCACCCGGTCGCGCTGCCTGGCACCGCACGAGGAGATCCTTTCCGAGCGCGAACGTATCTCCGGCGCCACGCTGCTGCTCGAAGGCTGGGCCATGCAGGTACGCGTGCTCGCCGACGGCAGGCGCCAGATCCTCGACTTCCTCCTGCCCGGCGACCTGATCGGCCATTGCCATCAGGAGGCTCCGGTCGCCTCGTCGACCGTCATCACCCTCACCCGCGCGCGCATCTGCCCGGCGCCGGACCCGATGGTCTCGCCGACGCTCGACCACGCCTATCGCATGAGCCTCGCGCTCGACGAGGCGCATTACCTGCGCCAGATCACCCGGCTCGGGCGGATGAACGCGCACGAACGCACGCTCGACCTGTTCCTCGAGCTCTACGACCGCCTCGCGCTCGCCGGCCTCGCCACCGACGGCAGCTTCGCGATGCCAGCCACCCAGGAAGTGCTCGCCGACCTTCTCGGACTGACCTCGGTGCACATCAACCGCGTGATCCAGCAGATGCGCAAGCTCGGCGAGATCGGCTGGTCGCGCGGCCATCTCGAGCTCCACGATCTCGCCGCGCAGCGCGACCTGCTCGGCTGGCACCCCGTCCACGTCTCCAGCCGCTGGCCGCGGCGAGATTAGGCGTCCAGCACAGACTCCCCTCCCTGAAAGGGAGGGGTTGGGGGTGGGTGCGAGCGAAGCGAGCCCAACGAGCTGCAAGGAATGAAGAAAAGGCCGGGCATCGCGCCCGACCTTTTCTAAACCCACCCCTTGCCCCTCCCTTTCAGGGAGAGGAATCCACAGCAAAGGGCCCGCCCGATATCTCGGACGGGCCCCCTCCCCCTACCCCCAAGCCGCTCCCATCAGAACGGGAACAGCGCGTCGTAGATCTGCTGGCCCCAGCGCGCCTGCTGCGCGTCGGTGAGCTGGCCCTTGCCGCCATAGATCACGCGTGCCTCGGCGATCTGCGAGTGGCTGATCGAATTGTCGCGCGAGATGTCCTCGGGGCGGATGATGCCGGTGACGATCAGCTCGCGCATCTCGAAGTTCACCCGCACTTCCTGCTTGCCGCGGATCATCAGATTGCCGTTGGGCAGCACCTGGGTGACGATGGCGGCCATCGTCATGTTGATCGTCTCGGAACGCGCAGTGGTGCCGCCGCCGGCATATTTCGAGCCCGAATTGGTCTCGAGTGCGGCATTGGCGTTGCCGCCGAGCAGCTTGGCGACCGGCGCAATGCCGAGCAGCCCGCCGACGCCGCCATTCTCGCTGCCGCCGCGGGTACGCGACGTGTTGTTGCCGATATCGGCCTTGTCCTGGATGTTGATCTTGATCGTCAGGATGTCGCCGGTCTTGCCTGCGCGCTGGTCGCGGAAGAAAGCGCCGGCGCCGGTGCGGAACAGCGACGCGGTCTGCGCGGGGGCCGGGGCCTGCGCCACGGCGTGCGTCGGCCGTGCTCCGCTGCGGTCCGAAGGCATCGCCAGCGACGATTCGACTTCGGGCGATTCGATCGGATCGATGCCCGAGAGCTTGGGCGCCTTGCCGATCTGCGACAGCCGGCCAGCCGCGCCGCAGCCCGACAAGGTGGCGCCAAGCGCCGCGAGAATAATGATCTTGCGCATGTTAATACTCCCCTGATGCGCCGGCGGGGCAAGCCGCCCGGGCGCGAGTAAGACGATGGTTACGGTGCCGAGACGCGGACGCTGCCCGAGCCGTCGATGATTGCGTCGAGCGTGCGGTTGGTGCTGTTCGTCACCACCCGCACCATCTCGCCCTGCCCGCCGCCATTGAGCGCGCGGCCCGCCGCGGTGATCGAAAGCGCGCCCGAGACGATGCGGATCGTCACCGGCTCGCCGCGCTTCACGAGCTGGGGCTTCATCACGTCCGAACGGCGGACGATATTGCCTGCGGTCAAGTTGCGTGCGGCTTCCATGCCGGAGGCGTCCTGGGCCGAGAGCGCACCACGCGCCGCAGCGGGGGACCGCGCCTCGCTGTCGAAGTCGCCGGCTTCGAGCCGCGTGCCCTTCTCGACCGCGCGGGCGAGGACGGCCACCTGCACGTCCTCGACCGTCGTCGGGCCGGCGCCGAGCAGCGCCAATGCGAGCAGCACGCCCATCAGCGCATCTGGCTCGTGGTGGACAGCATCTCATCGGCGGTCTTCACCACCCGGCTGTTCATTTCATATGCCCGCTGCGCCGTGATCAGCGCGGTGATTTCGGCGACGGCGTTGACATTCGACGCTTCGACGAACCCCTGGCTCAGCGTGCCGAAGCCCGGCTCGCCCGGCGCGGCGACGGTCGCCTGGCCCGACGCTGCGGTCTCGAGGAAGAGGTTGTCGCCCTTCGCTTCGAGGCCGGCATCGTTCATGAAGGTCGCGAGCTCAAGCTGGCCGACGGTCTGCGGCTGCGGATCCCCCGCGGTGATCACCTGGACCTCGCCGGTCTTGGAGATCGTCACGTCGGTAGTGTTCGCAGGAATGGTGATCCCCGGCTGCACCGGGAATCCGTCCTGCGTCACCAGCTCTCCCTGGTCCGAGATGCCGAAATTGCCGTCGCGGGTATAGGCAGTGTCGCCCGAGGGCAGCGTGATCTGGAAGTATCCGCGCCCGGTGATCGCCACGTCGTAGCGATTGTCGGTCTGCTGGAGCGCGCCCTGCTGCTGGATGCGATAGACGCCGCCGGTCTTGACGCCCGAGCCGATCTGGATGCCCGAGGGCGCCTTGGTGTCGGGGCCGGTCGCGCCGCCGGGACGCTCGATATTCTCGTAGAGCAGGTCCTGGAACGCGGCGCGCTGGCGCTTGAACCCGGTCGTGTTCATGTTGGCGATGTTGTTCGAGATGACATCGACATTGGTCTGCTGCGCGAGCATGCCGGTCGAGGCGATGGAGAGCGAACGCATTTAGTCTATCCTTTCTAAATCAGCCGACGCGGCCGAGCCGGTCGATCGCCTTCTTGCGAAGGTCGGACATGCTTTCGTTGAGGTTCATGCTGGTCTGGTAGGCCCGCAGGATCTCGACCATGTCGGTGGTCTCGGTGATCGCGTTGACGTTCGATCCCTCGACCCCGCCGGTCTTGAGGCTGGTCTCGGCGGCGGTGAGCTCGCGCCCGCCGGTGCCGTTGAACATCCCGTCGCCGCGCGGATCCATGTTCTTTTCGTCGAACACGGTAACGGCGATCCGGCCGAGCGGGCCATCGACGCCCATCACGCTGCCATCCGGAGAAATGCTTAGGCGCCCGGCGCTCTCGGGCGGCACCGTGATCGGCTGGCCGCCCTCGCCCAGGATCTTCTGGCCGCCCGCCGTGACGAGCTCGCCGCTTTGCGCGATCTTGATATAACCGGCGCGCGTATACGCGGTGCCGCCGCCCGGCGCCTCGACGCTCAGATAGCCCGGCCCCTCGATCATCACGTCGAGCGGGTTCTCGGTGACCTGGAAGCCGCCCGACGAAGCGTCGTGCACCGCGCCGTAATCGAGCACGAACGACGTCTTCTTCGCGTCGGGCGTGACCGTCGTCTCGCCCTGCTTTACGAACTCGCGGAACACCGGCGCCTCGCGCTTGAAGCCTACCGTATTCATGTTGGCGAGGTTGTTCGCCGCAACATCGAGCCGGCGCCGCAGCGCCTGTTCCTGGCTCAGCAATACATAAGACGAGACGTCCAAGGGACCATCCTTCAGAAATTTGTCGCTAGGCAGAAATTGCCGGGTGACCATCCTATAATAGAGGCAAATCAGCCGGCGCGGTTGCCGGAGCGTTGATTTCGAAAGGTGCCAGGGAAATGTCGTCACCCGAGATCGTCGAGGAAGGTGCAGAGGGCGCAAAGCCCGCCGCGCCCAAGTCGAAGAAGAAGCTCATTATTATAGGAGCGGCTGCCGGCGTGCTGCTGCTCGGTGGCGGCGGCGGCGCTGCGGTGATGCTCTCGGGCGGGTCGGCCAAGGCCGAGACCGCGGCCGAAGGCGGCCATGGCGAAGCGCCTGCGGCCGAGGCTGAAGCCGAAGGCGGTGACGGCGGCGGCGAAGGCGCATCCAAGGAAGCATTCGTCGACGTGCCTCCGATGGTAGTGAACCTGCGCTCGCCCGACGGCGCCGCACGCTACCTCAAGATTCACTTCATGATCGTCCCCGGCGCCAAGGCGACCACCGAGAGCCTCAAGGAAAAGCTCCCGCTGATCCTCGACGCCTACCAGCCCTTCCTGCGCGAGCTGCGCCCCGAGGATCTCGCCGGCTCGGCCGCGGTGTTCCGCATCAAGGAAGAGATGCTGGTGCGCGCCACCGAAGTGACCGGCGCGGGCAGCGTCAAGGACATCCTCATCCAGGATCTCGTGCAGCAATGATCGATCTCGACGATTTCGACCTCCCCGAGCCGCCGGTCGCCGCGATGGGCGCCGATGGCGACGTGCGCTTCGACCAGTCGGACATCGACGCGCTGTTCGGCGATCTCGGCGGCCCGGTCGAGAAGAAGAAGGGCCTGCGCGCGGTCATCGAATCCAAGGTCATCAGCCACGAGCGTCTGCCGATGCTCGAAGTGGTCTGCGACCGCGTGGTCCGCACCTTTGCCAGCTCGATGCGCAACCTCACCTCGGACGGCGTCGACGTCAGCCTCGAGGAAGTGACCTCGATCCGCTTCGGCGAGTTCATGAACCGCGTGATGCTCCCGGCGATGGTCGGGGTGTTCAAGGTCCAGGAGTGGGAGAGCTTCGGCCTCGTCACCGTCGAATCGAGCCTGATCTATTCGGTGGTCGACGCGCTGCTCGGCGGCCGCGGCGGCGGCGCCCCGGTGATGATCGACGGCCGCGCCTTCACCACGATCGAGACCAACCTGGTCTCGCGGATGCTCGAGCTCGCGCTCACCGACTTCGCCACTGCGTTCGAGCCGATCGAGCCGATCAACATCGATCTCGAGCGCATCGAGAGCAATCCGCGCTTCGCCGCGATCGCGGGCACGTCGAACATCTGCGCGATCGCCACCTTCCGCGTCGACATGGACGGCCGCGGCGGCAAGTTCACGTTGGTCTTCCCCTATGCGACGCTCGAGCCCGTCCGCCACAAGCTGCTCCAGCGCTTCATGGGCGAGAAGAGCGGCCGCGACGGCGTCTGGGAGGCGCACATGGCGTCCGAGATCCGCAAGACCAATGTCGATGTGAACGTCGTCCTCGGCGAGAAGCCGATGGCGATCGCCGAGCTGAAGGCGCTCCAGGTCGGCCAGACCATCGCGCTCCACAAGAGCCCGGACGATCCGCTCGACCTCGCCTCGGGCGGCGTCACGCTCGCCCAGGCCCAGATCGGCCAGCGCCGCGGCAAGGTCGCCGTGCGCCTGGTCAACGATGTCTCCTCCAAGGGAAAGATGAACGCATGAGCTTCGCGATTCTCGCCAATGTGCTGACGATGATCTTCTGCATGGCCGTGCTCGTGCAGAGCGTCCGGATGATGCGCAGCCTGCGTACCGTCAAGGACGGCGCCCTCACCGAAACCGTCGCCGCGCTCGAAAAGGCGACCACCGGCGCGCGCGCCGTGCTTTCGGAAATGAAGGCCACTTTGGTCACCGATTGCGCCCAGAACGCCCGTGTCGTCGAGCAGGCCCGTGGCCTTCGCGACGAGCTGTCGGACATGATCGGCATCGCCGACGCCGCCTGCGAGCGCGTCGTCAACGTCGTCAGCCTTGCCAATGCCGTGCGCTCGTCCGATGCCTCGCACGAGGAATCCGAAGCCGAGCGCGAGCTCGCCTGATGGCCCGCCCTTCCCTCCTCCTGCTGACTGCCGCGATCTCGGCGCTCGCCGTCGTCGCCAACGCCGCGACGATCGCGACCGACGCGGCGCAGAGCAGCGCGTCCAAGACCCGGCTCGGCAGCTCGATCGAGCAGGACCTCGCCGAGCGCGACGCTGCCGCCGCGCGCCGCAAGCGCGGCCTCGACCTGCGCGAGCAGGCGACCAAGGCCGCCCAGACCCGGCTCGAAGCCGACCTCGCCGCACGCCAGAAGCAGGCCGAGGCCGCCGCCGCGCCGGGTGCCGCCGGCGCCGGCCCGGCCGAGGAAGCCGGCGCGCAGTTCGACGAGCTCGCCCGCATCTACCAGGCGATGAAGCCCAAGGCCGCCGCGGTGGTCTTCGAGCAGCTCGACATGGAAGTGCAGATGAAGGTCGCCCAGCGCATGCGCGAACGCTCGACCGCGATGATCATGGCCGCGATGACTCCCAAGGGCGCCGCGAACCTGAGCATGGCGCTGGCGCGGAAATCGGCGCGGATGGCGGCGGTGGCGCCGCCACAGCCGGCAGCGGCGAAGCGCCAGGGGCGCTGAGCCTGGACCGCCTCGAAAGTCGAAAGGCCGCGGAGCGATCCGCGGCCTTCCTTTTTCACAGCCTTCCGCTGCTCAGTTCGCGTCGTTCGATCGCGGTCGCGCGGCGGACACCCCGGCCTCGGTCTGGACGACCGGCTTCATCGTCCCGTCCTTGTTGTACGTAAGGTGCTCGACCGTGACCGCGCGGCGGCCGATCGCCCCGCTCAGGTCGCCGATCGCGAGCGCCGCATTGTGCAGGAAGAGATACCAGTTTCCCTTGAACTCGGCGATGCCGGGATGGATCGTGAAGCTGTACTTGCCCGATCCCGTCAGCTCGCCGCGATAGGTCCACGGGCCGCGGATCGAAGGCGCCGTGGCGTACGATATTTTCTCGTCGCGATGGGTCGACCGGTCCAGCGACGCATAGGTCAGGTAATATAGCGCGCCGCGCCGGTGCAGCCAGGGACCTTCCTCGAAATGCGGCGGCGTGATCTCGGTGATCGGGCCATCGATCTCGATCATGTTGGGCTTGAGCTTGGCGATGTAGCATTGGCGGTTGCCCCAGGCGATCCAGGTCGTTCCGTCCCGGTCGGTGAACACCGTGGGGTCGATATCCTCCCAGCTGTGCGTGCCCTTGGGCGTCATTTCGTTGGTGATCAGCGCCGAGCCCTTCGCATCGACGAACGGGCCGGTAGGCGTGTCGGAGACCGCGACGGCGATCGCCTTGCCGGGGTGCGTCTTGTCGTGCTCGACCGCTGCGTAGAACCAGAACTTGCCGTTCTTCTCGATGACCTGCGACGCCCACGCGTCTTTCGCGGCCCATTTGAAGTCGGCGACCTTCATGATCGCGCCGTGATCGGTCCAGCGCTTCATGTCGGTCGTCGAATAGACCAGCCACTCGCGCATGTTGAACATCTCGTCGCGCTGCGCTTCGTCGTGCCCGACATAGAGATACAGCCGATCGCCCACCACGAGGGGTGCCGGGTCGGCAGTGAACTTGTCCCGCACGATCGGATTGGCCCCCGGCGCACCCGAGCCGGCTCCCGGTGCGGTCTGCCCGCTGGCCGAGCTCGTCGAGGCCAGTACGGCCAGCGCCACCGCCGCCAGCATTGCTCGCCTAACGCCCACTTCGATCCCCTCTTTTCACGATGCCTGCACGGAGGACGCGGCCCATCCTACTTTGCGGGCTTCAGCATGCCGTGCATGCCGATCCAGCGGACGAAGGCGTCGAACCAGCCGGTGCTGGTCGTTTCCTTCTGGTACATGCCGAAGCCGTGCCCGCCTTGCTCGAACAAGTGGAATTCGGCCGGCCGCCCCGCCGCGCGCCAATTGTCGATCAGCCCGATCCCACCCTTCGCGAAGAAGGGGTCGTCCGCGGCGAGCGCGGCGAACAGGGGCGGCGCGTCGGCCGGTACGGTCACTGCGCCGAGCGGGCCATAGATGTCGCCGATAAACGCGGGCTTGGCGTCTTCGCCCGCCAGCGCAGTGGCAAGCGTGAGCATGCCCCCCGCCGAAAAGCCGACCATGCCGATGCGATCGCGATCGACATGCCATTCCGCGGCCCGGCGGCGGATCAGCGCAAAGGCGGCACGCGCGTCCGCGATCTGCGGCGCGAGGTTCTTCATGGCTTCCTGCGGCTCCATGCGCGGTGGACGCGCCGCACCCGAGAACATCTCCTGCATCGAACGCTCGAACCCGGGCATGTCGGCAGGGGTCGGATTGAGCCGGTATTTGAGCACGAAGGCGGCTACGCCCTTCGCCGCCAACGCCCGCGCGACATCCCAGCCCTCGTTCTCCATCGACAGGGTCCTGAAACCGCCGCCTGGCGCGACCACCACGGCGGCGCCGGTCGCGCGCTTGGGGTCCGGCAGGAAAGGCGTAAGCGTGGCGACGGTAACGTTGCGCGCGAAGACGCTGCCATATTGACGATGCCACGCCTCCTGCGCCGTCGCGCCCGGCAAGGGCCCGGTGTCCAACGGGATCGCATCGGGCTGCGCCGGCACCGCGATCGGCGTCATCTTGTCGTTTTGCGCATAGGCGCCGGGAATGGCAATGCACATCGCCGCCGCGAGTGCCGTGCCGGCCGTCGCCCGAAACGACAACACGCCTGCCAGAAGGATCGTCCTTTGCACAGCTGCTCTCCCAGATTACGCCGGGGCTGCCATCGCGCCCCGGTCAAGTTAGCGCTACCATAACGCGGTTGCGCGAAGGTGTTCAAGCCACTTGTCGAAGCAGCGCCTGAGAGGCCTGCAGCTAGCGAACCCGTTCCCGCTAATACTGACTTAGTTGGGCAGTCGAGAGCGCCCGCCGTCTGCGAGGTGCAATCGATCCGGGCACCGTCCCCTCCTATTAAAACGATCCGCCGCCTCCTGGCCCAAAATCCAACTCAACGCGGCCGGCGATACTGAAGCATAGACTTGACTAATCCAGCTTCTTATCGCATACAGAAGTGGTAACTTCAGTGTTTTGGGAGAGAGATTTTGAACGATCCTGCTGTAACGCACGCCACGTTCGTCCTTGAGCGTAGCTTCAAAGCCAAACCATCAACGGTGTTCGCTGCACTGTCTGATCCCGCCATCAAGCGGGGCTGGTACGCCGAGAGCGACACGCATGAGGTGATCCAGTTCGACAGCGACTGTCGCCCTGGTGGCGCCGACAATTTGCACTACCGTTTTGGCGAGGGTACGCCCTTCCCCGGCGCGATCCTCGCTAATAATGGTGCGTATCAAGATGTTGTGCCCGATGAACGTATTGTTTCGACCAGTACGATGACACTCGGCGGTCGAGCGATCTCGGTCTCGTTGACGACGTTCGAACTTGTACCGACAGAATTGGGGACCGACCTTATCTGTACGAATCAGGTAGCATTTTTTGCGGGATCTGACGGTCCCGTGATACGCGAGGAGGGTTGGCGCATTCAGTTCGACAATCTTCGCAAGGCGATCGAAAGCCAGGCATGAGCGCAGGAGTTGATGGGCTATTCCACGCACTCGGCGATCCAACACGGCGCGCAATAGTCGATCACCTGACTACGGGCCCGCTGTCCGTGTCGAGCTTGTCGGAACCGCTCGGGATAACCCTCACCGCCGTTTCGCAACATCTGCGGGTGTTGGAACAGTGCGGAGTGGTCGCGACCGAAAAGCTCGGTCGCGTGCGTGTGGCAAGGCTCGTGCCGGACGGGCTTGTCCCGCTGGAAGCGTGGGCGCGACAGCGGCGTTCGACGCTAGAGCGGCAGCTTGATCGTTTAAGCAAACTGCTCGAGGAGCACTAACGACCGTTGCCGTCATCTGGAGCCAGGCAGCTATCCCGCCTCAGGCTCCAGAAAGCCGACGATCCGCTAACCACCCAAGACTCGACATCCGCTGATCCGGACCCCTGATGCGCGGTGCGGGCCAGCGCACCCGCGCATGAGTCTCGGCAAATCGCTGGCAATGTGGGATTTGTTCTGCTGGTGTTCCGCCATGCGGTTTCACCTCGATCCCAAGCAACGCCTTGCCTGTGGGGCCACGCGGCCGCGTAGCGGCAGGCGTTTCGAGTCAAGCGTCAAGCAGCCGCCTGCATTATCGCCAGCAAAGGTGGAATATGCGGATTTCCAGCAGCCAACCCAATGGTTGGCACGGGCAGGAAACCCGCCACCGAGTCAACTTCGTCAACCGCGCGCGTCAATTGTGCGCGGCGGCGACCTCGACGATCAGCACGCGCGAGATGCCGGGATCGGCGGCCTTGATCGCGGCATTCATGTCGTGATCGAGCCGCTCGGCGTCGATCGCGCGCAGTCCCGAGGCGTTGAGCCGCGCGAACTCCAGCGCCGCGGCGACCGTGGTCTCGCGCAGCTCGGGCATTTCGGCGGTGGCCTTGGCGGCGGTCTCGGCATCGTGCGCCTCGAGCACCAGCTTGAAGCGCATGTTGCCCGCAACGCGGTCGGCCTCGATGATCGGGACGATGACTTCGTCCATCGGCACGAGGTTGAGCCCGCCCGCGCCGGCGCCACCGCCGCCGCCGGACGCATGCGCGCCGCCGCTGCCCGGAACGGGCACGAGCGCTGTGGCCAGCGCCAGCGCAGCAAGCAAATTACGCACGTCAAAACTCCTCGGCCGGGCGGTCATGTCACCGTCCATGCCTCTATAATAGGATGAAATCAGTTAAAGGTGCTGTCAGTGAGTCACGATCAACGCCCGGGCCGGATGCGCGTCGTCGCGGATCCCACCGCAGCCGACCGCCGTAGCGGCAACGCGACCACGATCGACGGCAGCGCCGAGACGGTCGCCACGGGCACCGCGCTCGCGACCGCCGGCGGCGCGGCATCGGCGGCCGGCAAGGGCCTGCCGCTGCTTCCCGTCGCCTTGTTCCTGCTCGCCTGCGCCGCGGGCGGCGCGCTGGTCGCGGTGATCCGCCCGCTGGGGCTAGGCTGATGCGCAGCGCGCTCATCGCCCTGCTCGCCGGTGCCGCCACGGTCACCCCGCACGCCGCGCCTTATGCTGCCGAGCACGGCCCCGCGCCTGCCGCCGGCGCGCCGGCCGTCACGCCCGAAAGGCCCGAGACCGGCGCCGCCAGCATCGCCGGCGCGTCGCTCGCCCCTTTCGCGGCCGAGCTCGCGCAGATGCCGATGATCACCAACGCCACCGGATGGCACGGCGCCACCGGCGAGGCCGGCTGGGCATTGCTCGCCGGCTCGCGCCCCGAGACCCGCCAGCGCAACCGCTGGACCTATGCGCTCGGGCTGATCGGCGAAGGGCGCGGCGCCGATGCGCTCGGCGTGCTCGACGTGATGCAGTCGAGCGACCGCGATCTCGGCCTCGTCGCGCCCTTCCTTCTCGCCCGCGGCGTCGCGCTCACCTTGGTCCAGCGCGATGCGGAAGCCGTCGAGGCGCTCTCGTTCCAGGAACTCGCCGCCAATCCCGAGGCCTGCGCGTGGCGGATGCGCGCGCTCGCGCATGCCGGCGACGCGCAGTCGGCGATCCGCCAGGTCAATTGCGCGCTCCCGGCGATCAACGGCCGCTCCCCGCACGATCGTGCACCGTTCGTGCTCGCCGCAGCCGGCGCCGCGATCGACGCGGGCCAGCCCCAGCCCGCGCTCGCCTGGCTCAAGCTGTTCAACGATCAGGATCCGCAGGCCAATGTGCTGCGCGGCCGCGCGATGGTCGCCACCGGCGATCCGCAGGGCGGCAAGCTCCGCCTCGATCGCGCCGCATTGAGCGGCGGCGACGAGATCAAGGCACAGGCGCGGCTCGGCACGATCGAGGCCGGGCTCGCCACGCACAGCCTTTCCCCAACCGAAGCCGCCAAGCAGCTCGACGCGCTGCGCTTCGGCTGGCGCGGTGGCGCGATCGAGCAGCGCGTGCTCGAGATCCAGCTCCGCCTCGCCAACGAGGCGCACGACCTGCGCGGCCAGCTCCGTGCCGGCGCCGCGCTGATCCGCTACTTCAAGCTCGGCAGCAAGGTCCCGCCGATGCTCGCCGAGCTCCAGGCGCAGCTCGCCGCGGCGCTCGCGCCCGACAGCGGCGTGCCGCTGCCCGAGGCCGCGGGCCTCTATTGGGACTATCGCGAGCTCGCCCCGGCCGGCGCCGAGGGGGACGCGCTGGTGTTGCGCCTCGCCGGCCGGCTCCAGGACGCGTCGCTCTATGCCCGCGCCGCCGAGCTGCTCCAGTACCAGCTCACCAAGCGCGCGCAGGACGTCGCGCAGGGCCCGCTCTCGGTCAAGGTGGCGATGCTCCACATCCTTGCCGGCCGGCCCGACCGTGCGCTCGACGCGATCCGCACCACCGAGCAGCCGAGCTATTCGGATGCGATGCGACAGGACCGCAAGCGCGTCGAGGCCGTCGCGCTCTATCGGCTCGGCAAGACCGATGCCGCCGCCGCCGCGCTCGACGGGCTGTCCGATGCGCCGGCGATCCGCGCCGAGATGCGCTGGCAGAGCAAGGACTGGGGCAACTTCGTCACCGCCAACGCCCTGCCCGCGCCCAAGGCCGGCTTCAGTGAACCCGCCCAGACCGCCGTGCTCCGCCAGGCAGTCGCCTATGCGATGCTCGGTCGCGAGGACCAGCTCGCGGCGCTGCGCGCGCGCTACACGCCCGCGTTCAAGGGCCTGGCCAGCGCCTCGGCGTTCGACGTGCTGACGCGGAAAGTCGGCAGCATCGATCCCGCCGCGATCGGCGCCGCGATGACCTCAATCCCGCAGGCGAGCCCCGCAGGCGCCACCGGCGACCTGCTCGACGCGGCCTCCTGAGGCGGCCTACCAACGAAAAAGGGGCCCGTCGCACATCGCGACGGGCCCCTTCTTTCTGTCCGGACGCGGCAGCGTCAGCGGATATAGTTGACCAGGCTGAGGTCGCTCAGCTGCGAGAACACCGAGTAGCTCGCCTGGAGCATCGTCTTCTGCTGGGCGAGGTCGAGCGCGACCTGGCCGAGATCGGCATCCTCGTTGGTCTCGATCACGGCCTCGAGCAGCAGCGAGCGCTGCTCACCGCGGGTGGTCAGCGTCTCGACCTGGTTCTGCTTGCGGCCATTGTCGGCATTGACGGCCCGCAGGCTGTCGATCCCGACGCCGAGTTCCCCCACGGCCTTCTTGAGCGCGTCCATCTGCGCGTCGGTCGGCTTGGCGCCGATCGTCCCGGCCTGGGCCAGCGTCTGGAACGCCGCGTACAGATCCTTGCCCACGGCGCTGGC
This sequence comes from Sphingomonas sp. HF-S4, assembly GCF_032911445.1. Lineage (NCBI taxonomy): Bacteria > Pseudomonadati > Pseudomonadota > Alphaproteobacteria > Sphingomonadales > Sphingomonadaceae > Sphingomonas > Sphingomonas agrestis. The sequence goes on from NZ_JAWJEJ010000001.1 coordinate 2,362,361, forward strand.
GGTGATGCCATAGGTCACGTCGACACCGTCGGCGACGCGGGCGCTCGAGCGGATGCCGTCGTCCTTGAACGCGTCGGCCGCGGTGGTCGAGGCGACCTGCGCGAGCGTGTCTGGCGTGAACGGATTGCTGCCCGTCTGCGATCCGGCGAACAGCGGCCCGCCGCCCTCGCTGGCATTGAGCGACGTGCGATACTGGCTGAACGCGGTCTCGATCGCTTCCTGAAGACCGGCGGCATCGCCGGTGCCGATCGCATTGAGGATGTCGGTCTTGAGATCGCCGACAGCCTTGTCGACGCCCTCGAGATGGCCCTGATAGAGCGACAGCGTGGTGCCGACGCGCTTGGCGACGGTCGATTGCGCGTCCTGGCGCGCAAGCAGGCTGTGCGCCGAGAGGTTGCGCACCGTCTCGGTGCCGAGCGACGCGAAGTCCGACGCCTTCTTGCCGGTGGCGAGGCGCTGCTGGGTGATCGCCAGCGCTTCCTGCGAGCGCTGGATCGCGCTGGACATGGTGCGCTGGAGCGGGATGGTGGCTACGCGAGTCATTCTGGTTCCGATCAGACCATGTTGAGCAGGGTGTCGTACATTTCCGACGCGGTGGAGATCACGCGCGCGGCGGCGGAATAGCTGTTCTGCAGCACCACCATCTGCGCGAGTTCCTCGTCGATATTGACGCCCGAGAAGCTGTCGCGGCGGTTGACCGCGTCGTCGCGGCGCGCCGAAGCGTCGAGCAGGTTGCCCTTCGCCTGGCTCGCCTCGAGCCCGGTACGGCCGAGCAGCAGGCTCGAGAAGCGCTCGATCGTCGTCGTGCCGTCCTTGCCGAGATCGAGCGACCCGGCGAGCTTGTTGACGAAGTCGGTCGCGCCGCGGGTGTCGCCGGCACCAAGCGCCTTGGCGCCGACGGCCGCATTGTCCTGGAAGCGCGCGAGCGGCAGCTTGGCCGGGCTGGCGAGCACGTCAGGGCGGACCTGCGCATTGCCGAGCCCGCTCGACGTGCCGGTGAGGCCAAGCAGTGCCGAAAAGCCGCGGCCGGTGCCGAAGCGGTCGGTCGAATCCGACGGGATCGAGAGCGTCGCACCCGAAAGCGAGGCGGTCGGCTCGAAACGCATCCGGCCGCGATCGTCGAGGCTGAACGCGCCGAAATCGCCGAGCGGGCTCGCATTGAGCTGGGTGACGAGATCGCCGACCGTCCCGCCCGCCGCTGGCGTCAGCGTATAGTTGGTCAGCGCGCGCCCGGTGGCGTCGCGCAGCACGATCTGGGTGGTTTCGCCCGCAGCGAATCCGTGGGGGTCGCCGGCGGCGAGACCCGAGGGGACCAGCGTGCTCGAATCGCTGCGGACGAAATCGTTGAGCCCGAAATATTGCGAGACGCCGACGCCGCCGCGCGCGCTCGGATTGGTTTCGTTCTGCGCGACCACCACGCCGTTGCCGGCGCCATTGGCCTTGATGCTGAGCTTGCCGTCGGTGAAGGTCGCGGTGCCCGCACCGCCCAGCCCCGCATTGATCGCGGCGACCATGTCGTTGACCGTCGCGCCAGCAGGCATCGTGTCGAAGTTCACGCTCGTCTTGGCGACCAACGTGCCGTCGGCCTTGGTCACTGCGAAGGTCGCGGCACCGGTGAAGCCCAGCCGATCGCCGCCGACCAGGCCGGTCTGGCGCCCGTCGAGGCTCGCGGGCGGCGGCACGGTGCTGCCCGCGTTGGAGACCGCGTTCAGCGCCTCGGACAGGCCCGAGAACAGCACGCCCATCTGCTCGCTGAATGCGGGCAGCGCGCGGTCGCGCAGGTCGAGCAACCCGCCGAGCTTGCCGCCGACCGCAGCCGAATCGAGCTTCTCGCCGGTCGCCGCACCCATCGCGCCGCTGTCTTCGGCGAAGCGGATCTCGATCGTAGGATAGACGGGCTGCGACGTGCCCAGCCCCGCATTGGGATAATTGAGTTGACGCAGCTTCTTGTCGAGCAGCGTCGCGCCATTGGCAGTCTCGATCGAGACGCGACCGTCGGGCTGGTCGCGCACGTTGACCGAGATGAGGCTGCTCAGTTCCTCGATCGCGGTCATCCGCTGGTCGGCGGCGCCGCCGACATTGCGGCCCTGCCCGGTCGCCGAGGCGACGGTGGTGTTGAGATCGTGGATGCGCTTGAGCAGGCTGTTGATCTTGTCGACCGAATAGCCGACCTCGGATTCGACGTCGCCGCGCAGCCCGTCGACGTCGCTCGTCAGCTGCTGCATCGAATCGATCGCGTCCTGCACGTCGGCCGTGAACACCGCGACAGTCTGCGCCGAGCTCTGCGAGCCGGTCATCGCGACCGCCGACGAGGTGATCGCGTCGAGCCGCGCCGGCAGGCCAGAGGCCGCGCCGGGCTGGCCGAGCAGCGACTGGAGCCGGTCGAGATAGCCCGCCGTGACGTCCGCGCGGCCATAGTCGCCCGCGCGGCGGTAGACATTGGCTTCGAGGAAGCGGTCGGCGACGCGGCTGGGCTCGCCCACCTTGACGCCGCTGACCTGGCCCGAGACCACGCCGGTGCTGAGGTTGACGCGCTCGCGCGCATACCCCGACACGCCGACATTGGCGATGTTGTTCGACACCGACTTGAGTCCGGCCTGGGCTGCTGCCAGGCCGGAAACCGCCGATCCGAGGATGTTGTTGAGCGACATCGCCTAAGGTCTCGGGATTTGGAGGATTAACGCTTCAGGTCGCTCACTTCGCGCAGCATGTCGTCGACCGTGGTGATGATCTTCGACGAGGCGCTGTATGCCCGCTGGAAGCGGATCATGTTGGTGAACTCGCCCGCCAGGTCGACGGTCGAGGCTTCGAGCGAGTTGGCCGAGATCGACCCCGCGCCGAGCTGGCCCGGCGCGTTGAGCGTCATGCCGCCCGAGGCGCGGCTGATCGTATAGGCATTGCCCGACAGGCGGGTGAGGCCGTCCGGGTTCTGGAAGGTCGCAATTGGCAGCTGGAACACCGCGCGGGTCGAACCGTCCGAGAAGATTGCGTTGACGACGCCCTGCTTGTCGATTTCGACCGACGAGAGGTTGCCGAGCATGCCGCCATCGACGTTCGACGAGATCAGCGAGCTCTCGGTGCCGAACTGGGTGATGCCGTCGATGCCGTCGTCGCTGCCGATTGCCAGCGTGATCGGAACCGAGCCGGCATTGTTGGTCCAGGTGACGTTGAGCGGGGTGAACAGCGCGGCGCTCGAGCCGGCGCGGTCGAGGCTGCCATCCGGGTTGAACTTGATCGTGCCGCTGGCGAGCACACCGCCGGTGGCGGTCACGTCGCTGGCCGGGTTCGAATAGACTTCGCTCTGCCAAGTATTCGCACCGGTCTTGATGAAGCCCATCGTCACGCGGTGCGTGCCGCCCTGCGAGTCCGACACGTCGAAAGAGCGGGTGAACTGCGGCGTCACGGTGCCGGCCGCCATGTCACCGGCGGTGTACGCGCCGGCATAGTTGGCGGTCGACGACTGCAGGTTCATGCGTGCCTGGATGCGCGTGGTCGGCGATGCGGTGCCGATCAGGTCGCTGACGCGCACCGGCTCGAGCGCTTCGACGCTGCCGGTGTTGGTGTATTCGCCGGTGGCGCCCAGGCGCCAGCCATAGAGATAGAGGCCAGCCGGATTGCGCAGGAAGCCTTCTTCGTCCGGGCGGAATGCGCCGGCGCGGGTATAGGCGACGTCGCCGGACGAATCCGACGTGGCGCGCGTCACGAAGAAGCCGCCGCCGTCGATCGCGAGATCGGTGCTGCTGCCCGAAGCCTGAAGCAGGCCCTGCTTGGAAATCGTCGAGACCGGCGCTGCGGAAACGCCGCCCGCCGAATAGTTGCTCTTGGCACGGCCGTCGGTGACCATGGTGCGGAACTGGGCTTCGACGCCCTTGTAGCCGACGGTGTTGATGTTGGTGATGTTGTCGGCGACGGTCGCCATTGCGCTCGCTTGGGCGCTGAGGCCGGACACGCCGGCATAGAGAGCGGAATAGAGGCTCAAGTCATTACTCCTGACGACGCCCACGGATCGATCGCGCGAGCTACAGGGGTATTTTAGGAAGGATTTCGGGGGGCAGGCTTCGGACGGGCGAAAATGCGCATTCGGATTCTACCGACCGTCGCCCGGGTGCCGCAGGCTTCCGCTTCAACGCCCCTCCCTGCTTGCAGGGAGGGGCTGGGGATGGGTGCGCGCGTCTGCGCGCTCAAAAGACACTCATCGAACAGCTGGGCAAAACAGCCCCGTGCGAGGCATCGAGCCTCGCCCGAAGCTAAACCCACCCCCTGCCCCTCCCTTTCAGGGAGGGGAGGCCGAACGCGATCCCCCTCAACCCGGCAACGTCGCGGTCTGGCGCAGCGCTTCGCCGAGCGCGAGCGCCGCTGATGTCGCAAGGTTCATCGATCGCACCTGCGGCCGCATCGGAATGCGCACGCGGGCGTCGCAGGCCTGGGCGATCGTCGCCGGAACGCCCGCGCTTTCCTTTCCGAAGAACAGCACGTCGCCGGGCTGGAAGACGAAATCATAGGCGGACCCGCTGCCCTTGGTAGTGAACAGCACCAGCCGCCGCGAGCCGATACTGGCCTTGAACGCGTCGAAGCCGGCATGCCGGGCGATCTCGACATGATCGATATAGTCCATCGCCGTGCGGCGAACCCGGCGATCGTCCCAGGCGAACCCCATAGGCTCGATCAGGTCCACCGCCGCCCCGAGGCAGGCGCCGAGCCGCAGAACTGCGCCGACATTCCCGGCGATTTCGGGTTCGTAAAGGGCGATACGCATCGGGCCTGATTGGTGCGCGCGCGCCTGGCATGCAAGCCAGCATATCGTATGCGCGTGCCGGCGGTCAGCGCATCTTCCTCGCCCCTTGCAAGATCGCATATGGTCGCAACAGCTGCCGGTCCGCTGCGCTCGCTCTAATTTATGGGGGGCCGCCGCCTGTAGCTCAAAGCCTCGGCTATATGGATCCGCTTGACCTGCTCCGAACCGTCGAGATCCCCCACCGAGCGCGCTACCTTGAGGACGCGGGTATAGCCGCGGGCGGAGAGGCGCATCGCTTCGGCGGCCTGGGCAAGGAGCTTGCGACCGGGCTCGTCGGGAGTGGCGAAGGCAGCGAGGATTTCGCCTTCCGCCTCGGCATTGGTGCGTGCGGGGACGTCGCGGTAGCGGGCCGCCTGGATCGCGCGGGCGGCGGCGACGCGGGCGCCGACTTCGCTTGAGCCCTCGGCGGGGGGCGGCAGGATCAGATCGGCGGCGCTGACCGGCTGGACTTCGACATGCAGGTCGATGCGGTCCAGCAAAGGCCCCGAGACCTTGGCCTGGTAATCGGCGGCGCATCGGGGCGCACGGGCGCAGGCGAGCGCGGGGTCGCCGAGATGGCCGCAGCGGCACGGGTTCATCGCCGCGATCAGCTGGACGCGCGCCGGGAAGGTGACGTGGGCGTTGGCTCGGGCGACGCTGACCATGCCCGCCTCGAGCGGCTGGCGCAGCGAATCGAGCACCGCGCGCTGGAATTCGGGAAGCTCGTCGAGGAACAGCACGCCCAAGTGCGCGAGGCTGACTTCGCCTGGCTTGACCTTGAGCCCGCCGCCGGTGAGCGCCGCCATCGACGCGCTGTGGTGCGGGCTGCGGAACGGGCGGGTGCGGGTGAGCTTGCCGCCGTTGAGCGTGCCCGCCACCGAGGCGACCATCGAGACTTCGAGCGCCTCGGCGGCGTCGAGCGGTGGCAATATGCCGGGCAGGCACGAAGCGAGCAGCGACTTGCCGGCACCGGGCGGACCGACCATCAGCAGATTGTGGCCGCCCGCTGCGGCGATCTCGAGCGCGCGCTTGGCGGTCTCCTGCCCCTTCACCTGGGCGAGGTCGGGACCATAGCCCGGCGTGTCCATCTCGCCCGCAGGCGCGGCAGGAAGGAGCTGGTTGCCCTTGAAATGGTTGAGCAGCCCGATCAGGTCGGGCGCGGCGACGACTTCGATCGATCCGGCCCAAGCCGCCTCGGGGCCCTGCGCGACGGGGCAGACCAGCCCCTTCCCTTCCGCCGAGGCGTGGAGCGCGGCGAGCAGCACGCCGGGCGAGGCGGCGATACGCCCGTCGAGCCCGAGCTCGCCGACCACGACATAGCCCGACAGCGTCTCGGCGTCGGCCACCCCCATCGCGGCGAGCAGCGCCAGCGCGATGGGCAAGTCGAAATGCGAGCCTTCCTTGGGCAGGTCGGCGGGCGAGAGATTGAGGATGATCCGCTTGGGCGGGAGCGCGAGCCCGATCGCCGAGATGGCGGCACGGACGCGCTCGCGGCTCTCGGCGACCGCCTTGTCGGGCAGGCCGACCACGACGAAGCTCGGCAGCCCCGCGACGAGGTTGCACTGCACCTCGACGCCACGCGCCTCCAGCCCGAGATACGCAACGGTCGAAACGCTCGCAATCATGCGACCCCCATCCCGACCCGAGGGAGACCATAGCCGCTTTTCTCCGTTGTGGAACATGTCCCTGCCAAAACGGAGTGAAGCGTGCCTGTCTTGCATGAACAACACACACAACCCACATCGCGGGGCATGTCGCGTTCGCGCAAGAGTCCGGTGGTCCGCATCAGCCTGCTCGTCACGGGACTGGTGCTGCTGCTGATAGTGACGCCGCTGGTCGGGCCGATCCCAGGCCCCGGCGGGATCGTCACCTTCGCCGCGGGGCTGACACTGATCCTCCAGAATTCGAACTGGGCGCGGAAGCGCTTCGTCCGGCTCAAGCGGCGCTGGCCGCGCTTCGGGCGCTATAGCGACATCGCGCTGCGCCGGATGAGCTATCGCCGCCGCCAGCAACGTGCCAAGGAGGCCGAAGTCGCCAAGGCCGAGGCCGAACTGCTCGGTTTTCCGGCAGAGCAACATTGACTTGGACGACTCGTCTCAGTATGGGCACCCGACACACGGCCGCCCCAGTGGCGGCCCTTTTACGTTCTAGATACTCGAGGATGAGCGATGAAGCGGACCTTTCAGCCGAGCAACCTGGTGCGTGCGCGCCGGCACGGCTTCCGCAGCCGGATGGCGACCGTCGGCGGCCGCAACGTGATCCGTGCCCGCCGCGCGCGCGGCCGCAAGAAGCTGTCGGCCTAACCGCCGTACCGCTCGCGCGGCTCACCGAGCGCAAGCACTATCTCGCCGCCAATGCGGGGAAGCGGGCGCCTATGCCCGGCTTCGTCCTGCTGGTGCGCGCACGTGACGATGCCGATCCGACGATTCGGGTCGGCATTACCGTATCCAAGAAAGTCGGCAACGCAGTTGTGCGCAATCGCATGAAGCGCCGCTTCCGGACGCTTGCCCGCGAAGTGCTGCCCGAATCGGGCGTGCCCGGCGCCGACCATGTGCTGATCGGCCGCAATGGCGGGATCGAGCGCGACTATGCCGATCTCAAGGCCGAGCTGGCCAAGGCGTGCGCGAAGCTCGCGCGATGATCGCCCGCATCCTCATCCTGATCGCGCGCTTCTGGCAGCTCGGGCCGTCGCGCATCCTGCCGCCCAGTTGCCGCTATGCGCCGAGCTGTTCGGCCTATGCAATCGAGGCGCTTGGCCGCTATGGAGCGCTCAAGGGCAGCTGGCTTGCCTTGCGGCGCATCCTGCGCTGCCATCCATGGGGCGGGCACGGATACGATCCCGTGCCATGACGGATCTCTCAGGGAACCACCGGTGAAAAAAGACGACCAAAAGAATTTCGTGATCTTCGCAGTGCTGGCCGCGCTGATCCTGTTCGGCTGGCCGCAGATCGCGCACTGGATCTTCCCGCAGCAGCCCCCCGCCCCGGTCAAGATCGAGGGCGGCAAGACCAAGCCGGTGGCCAACCCGGGCGCCGACCCCGCCTCCGACTCGCCCCAGGCGATGCGCGACCGCACGGTGGTGCTTTCCGAGACGCCGCGCGTGGTTATCGAGACCCCCAAGCTGCGCGGATCGATCAACCTCAAGGGCGCGCGGATCGACGATCTCGTGCTCGTGAAGTATGACGAAACCGTCGCCAAGAATTCGCCGCCGATCCGGCTGCTGTCGCCGAGCGGCGCTAAGGGCGCCTATTTCGCGCAGTTCGGCTGGCAAGGCGCGGGCGTCCAGGCGCCGGGTGCCGACACGGTATGGCAGGCGAGCGGCAACAAGCTGACGCCGTCAACCCCGGTGACGCTGAGCGCGCAGAGCCCGACCGGCCAGGTGTTCCGCATCGAACTCGCGGTGGACGAGGACTATATGTTCAGCGTCCGCCAGACGGTCGCCAATCTCGGCACCGCGCCGGTTTCGGTCACGCCCTATGCGCTGGTCACGCGCGCGCAGAAGTCGACCGATGTCGACCAATGGGCCGCGCATGTCGGCCCGATCGCGATCTATGGCGGCAAGGCCGACTATATCGATTACAAGAAGGTCGACGAGGCGCAGCAGAGCTTCTCCACCACCGGCGGCTGGGCGGGCTATACCGACCATTATTGGCTGACCGCCGTGATCCCCGACCAGCGCGTCCCCGTGCAGGTCCAGCAGCGCCCGACCCCCGCCAAGGGCTATCAGGCCGACTATCAGGTCGCCGCTGCACTCAATGTCGATCCGGGCAAGAAGATCACCTATTCGAGCCATTTCTTCGCCGGCGCGAAGGAAGTGAAGCTGCTCGAGGAGTATCAGGACAAGCTCGGCATCGTGCAGTTCGACCGCGCGATCGACTGGGGCTGGTTCGGCCTGATCGAACAGCCGATCTTCTACTATCTCGACTGGCTGTTCCGCATGGTCGGCAATTTCGGCGTCGCGATCATCCTGCTGACGCTGACGATCCGCGGCCTGCTGTTCCCGATCGCCCAGCGCCAGTTCGCCTCGATGGCGGCGATGCGCGCGGTGCAGCCCAAGATGAAGGCGCTGCAGGAGCGCTACAAGGACGACAAGCAACGCCAGCAGCAGGAGATCATGAAGCTGTACAAGGAGGAGAAGGTGAACCCGCTCGCGGGCTGCCTGCCGATCCTGCTGCAGATCCCGATCATGTTCGCGCTCTACAAGGTGCTGCTGCTGACGATCGAAATGCGCCACCAGCCGTTCGTCGGCTGGATCCACGATCTGTCGGCGCCCGATCCGCTGCTGGTGCTCAACCTGTTCGGGCTGCTGAACTTCACCCCGCCCTCGTTCCTGGCAATCGGCGTGTTCCCGATCCTGCTGGGCGTATCGATGTATTTCCAGTTCAAGCTCAACCCGGCGCCGATGGACGACATGCAGAAGCAGATCTTCAGCATCATGCCGTGGATGCTGATGTTCCTGATGGCGCCGTTCGCCGTCGGCCTGCAGGTCTACTGGATCACGTCGAACGTGCTGACGATGGCGCAGCAATGGCTGCTCTATCGCCAGCACCCGGCGCTCAAGGAGCCGGTGAAGAAGGACGTGAAGGTCAAATGACCGACCCCGCTTTCACCGACGATCAGATCGAATCCGCGCGGAAGATTTTTGCCGGCCCGATTGCGTTCCTCAAATCGGCGCCGAAGCTCGAGCATCTGCCCAATCCGGTGGTGCCCGAAGTGGCGTTCGCCGGGCGATCGAACGTCGGCAAGTCGTCGCTGCTCAATGCGCTGGCCAACCGCAACGGGCTGGCGCGCACGTCGAACACGCCGGGGCGCACCCAGGAACTCAACTTCTTCGACATCGGCGAGCCGCTCAAGTTCCGCCTCGTCGACATGCCGGGCTATGGCTTCGCCAAGGCGCCCAAGGACATGCAGCGCCAATGGCGCTACCTGGTCAACGACTTCCTGCGCGGGCGCGACGTGCTCAAGCGCGCGCTGGTGCTGATCGATTCGCGCCACGGCATCAAGGACGTCGACAACGAGATCCTCGATATGCTCGACGCGGCGGCGGTGAGCTATCGCATCGTCCTTACCAAGACCGACAAGATCAAGGCGACCGACCTTGCCGAGGTCCGCACGCGCACCGAGACCGAGGCGCGCAAACGCCCGGCGGCGCATCCCGACATCATCGCGACGTCGAGCGAAAAGGGCATGGGATTGCCCGAGCTGCGCGCCGCAGTCCTAGAAGCGATCGGCTGACGCTCCCTGCCCTGTCCTCAGGGCAAGTACCTAAACCTGCGTGAAAATCCGTATAGGCGTGCAGATGCGCGCTAAAATGGATCGAATGACGCATGCGCCGCGCCCCCTCCTCTCGCGCCTGACTACGGCTATCTATGGCCGCTGGGTCGCGCTGCCCGAGGAACTGGTACGCACCCAGATCATGTCGGTATCGAACGGCTTCGCCTTCACCTTCGTGATGTCAGTGATTACCACGGTCGGACTGATGGTGTTGTTCCACCGCCCCGAATATCTGCCCGTGCGCGTCGCTGCATTCGCGCTGCACCTCTGCATCCTGGGCGGGTTCCTGATCCGCTATTTCCGCCAGCAGAAGCGCGGCTGGCAAGTCGAAAGTTCGCGACGGGCGATTCACATGTCGCTGGTTCAAGGCGGGCTCGCGGCGCTCGGCTGGATGACGTTCCTCGGCGCAATGGGGCTCGGCGCAAGCGATCATGAGCTGATCATCATCGTCGCGGTGATCGCGGGCGTAACTGCGATCGGTGCGCTGCGCTATGCCGCGCTGCCCCCGGCCAGCGTTGCGTTCCTGTTCACCGCGAACCTCGTCAACGTCTCCTTCGCGATCTCCTGGGGCCTGCCGCTCGGGATGGCGATCTTCCTTGCGGTGTTCGTGCTGATGCTCGGCCGCTTCGTGCTCGAACAGTCCGAACTCGTTACCAGCCAGTATGAGCTCGGCCAGGCGCGCGCCGCCGCCGAGCACGAGCGCGACCTGCTCCGCGCCGAGGCGCAGCGCGAGGAATACAAGCGCCAGGCAGCCGCTGCCGAGGCGCGCACGCGCTTCGAGGCCGAGAGCCGCCGTGCGCGCGACGAGGAAGTGCTTCGCATCGCCGGGCAATTCGAGAACGTGTTCATGCGCAACATCACCGATCTCGCCGCCGCGGCGGACCAGACGCGCCAGTCAGCGCAATCGCTGGTCCAGAGTACGCGGGTGTCGCAGGATCAGGTCCGCGGCGTGGTGAGCCATGTCGGCGAGGCCGATATCGGCGCCGCGGTGCTGCTCGAGGAATCGGAGAATCTGGGGCGCTCGCGCGACGCGGTCGAGACCAGCATCGCCGCGCAGGAAGCCACCACGGTGCGCCTCCACGCGCTGTCGCGCGCCGCCGACGACCGCTTCGCGACGCTGGTGGGTTATGCCAGCAGCGCGGGCGGGATCGCCGACCTGATCAGTGAAGTCGCGGCGCGGACCAACCTGCTCGCGCTCAACGCCTCGATCGAGGCCGTGCGCGCCGGCGAGGCGGGACGCGGCTTCGCGATCGTCGCGCAGGAAGTGAAGGCGCTCGCCGCCCAGACCGCCGCGGCGACCAAGGACATCCGCCGCCGGCTCGAGCAGATCACCGAGGCCGTCGATTCGACCGCGAGCATCGTCGGCGACATGCGCGAGAGCTTCGGGCGGATCGGCGAAGTCGCCGGCGCAGTCGAGCAGGCGATGGAGCGCCAGGGCGACGTCATCCACTCGATCCAGCAATATGCGGGCTCCGCCGCCTCGCTCACGTCGAGCCTGCACGGCAGCGCCGCAGTCGCCGAACATGCCGCCAACACTGCCGCGGGCGTCACCGAGGAGCTGGGCGCCGTCACCAGCGACCTGGTCGACAAAACCCAGGCGCTGATGCGCGAGATGCGCAGCTTCGTCGCGACGCTCGAAGCCGCCTGAGACGCGCATTGCCCCGAGCCGGCGCGCCCGCTATCCCGCGCGCCATGCTCAAGCTCATCATCGGCAACAAGGCCTATAGCTCCTGGTCGCTGCGCGGCTGGCTCGCGTGCAAGCAATCGGGATTGCCCTTCGAGGAAGTCGTGGTGCCGCTCTACGACGCCGAGTGGGACAAGCGCCGCCAGGGCGACGAGTTCGCGCCCTCCTCGGGCAAGGTGCCGATCCTGTGGGACGGCGACGCGGTGGTGTGGGACAGCCTGGCGATCGTCGAATATCTCAACGACAAGACCGGCGGCACGAAGTTCTGGCCGTCGGACCCGGCGGCACGCGCGATGGCGCGATCGATGGCAGCCGAGATGCATTCGGGGTTCGCCGCGCTGCGCCGCAAGCACGGGATGAACATCCGCCAAGTCTATCCGCCCAAGACACCCGACGCCGACGTGATGCAGGAGCTCGGCCGGATCATGGAACTATGGGCGCAGGCGCGCGCGCGCTTCGGCGGCGAGGGCGAATTCCTGTTCGGCGAATTCGGCGCGGTGGATATCATGTTCGCGCCGGTGGTGACGCGGATCGTGACCTATTCGCTGCCGGTGCCGCGCTTCGCGCAGAGCTATATGCTCGCCGTGCTCCAGCATCCGTTCATGCAGGACTGGATCGCTGGGGCGCAGGAAGAGGATTGGGTGATCGAGCAGTTCGAGATGCCCGCGGGCGACTGAGCGGTCAGACCGGCTCGCGCGACATCTCGTCGGCCTTGGTCCGCAGCGCATCGACCTGCTCGAGCGCGAAAGTGCCCAGCCCGGTCAGGTGCGCGCCAGAGAACGCCACCATATCGGCGACGCCAAAAACGGCCACGGACAAGAGGAGCGCCCAACGCATGGTCGCTCCATACGCGCATGTTCGTGAAGCTTCGCTGAACCGCACGGTAGGGGAAATTACAGGTCGCCGCCGTCCCTGCGCCGAAAGCCCTGCCCGGCGAACAGATGCATGTCGATATCGGGATAATGGCAGTCGGTGTCGCTCGGCCGCCCGACCGCGATGAACACGCAATCGGCGTCGCTGCGGTTCTGCAGGACATGGCCGTTGCCGTCGTTCTTGGGGAAGGCCGCAACGTCGCCCGCGCGCATCACCGTCTCGCCGCTGTCATCGACCAGCACCGCCTCGCCGGCGAGCATCACCACGAACTCGTCCTCGCCCTCGTGCCAATGCCGCTGCGACGACCAGGCGCCGGGCACCAGCGTGACATGGCTGAATCCGAAATCGGTGATCCCGCTCGCGGGGCCCAGCCGGCGATACCAGCGGCCCTGCACCGCGTTCGAATGCGGCGCGGGATAGCCGGTGGCATTGGTCTGCGGGATTGTATCTAGATCGAGCTTGGGCAATGCCGCCTCCGTAACCTGTGGAGAGCCTTTTGCCCGACGTCGTCGAACTCACCAAGGCGCTGATCGCCGCCGAAAGCGTAACCCCCGCGCGCGGCGCCGTGTTCGACGTGCTCGAGGCCGCGCTGGTCCCGCTCGGCTTCGCGGTCGAGCGCTTCGTCGAAGGCGAGGAGCCCGACGGACCGGTCGAGAACCTCCTCGCCACGCGCGGCACCGGTGGCCAGCACTTCGCCTTTGCCGGGCATCTCGATGTCGTGCCGCCCGGCGAAGGCTGGATGAGCGGCGCCTTCGCCCCCGAGGTTCGCGGCGACCTGCTCTATGGACGCGGCGCAGTCGACATGAAGGGCGCGATCGCCGCCTTCGTCGCGGCGGCGGCGCGGGTGCCTGGCGATGGTCGGCTCAGCCTGATCATCACCGGCGACGAGGAAGGCCCGGCGACCTATGGCACGCCCCGGCTGATCGAGCGGATGGCCGAACGCGGGGTAAAGCCCGACCTGTGCCTGGTCGGCGAGCCCACGTCGGCACACCGGCTAGGCGACACGATCAAGATCGGCCGGCGCGGATCGACGGTGATCTGGATCGATGTGCCGGGCAAGCAGGGCCATGTCGCCTACCCCCACCTCGCCGACAATCCCATCCCCAGGCTGGTCGCCGCGCTCGCCGAGATCGACGCCATCGCGCTCGATAGCGGCAACGCCTGGTTCCAGGCCTCGAATATCGAAGTCACCGACCTCTTCACCGGCAATCCGGCGACCAACGTCATCCCCGGGAGCGCCCGCGCGCGCCTGTCGATCCGCTTCAACGACGAGCAGCAGGGCGCGGCGCTGATCGCGCGGATCGATGCAATCGTGCAACGCCACGCGCCGGGCGCGGTGGTCAGGGGCACGGTCTATGGCGAGGCGTTCCTCACCGAACCGGGCGCGCTATCCTCGTTGGTCGCGGGCGCGATCGAGGGGAAGCTGGGCGTGACGCCCGAGCTTTCGACCAGCGGCGGCACCTCGGACGCGCGCTATCTGGTCAAGCTGTGTCCGACAGTCGAGTTCGGACTGATCAATGCGACGATGCACAAGCTCGACGAGGCGGTGGCGCTGGCGGACCTGGCGGGACTGACCGATGTGTACGAGGAAGTGCTGCGGCGGGTGTGGCGATAAGGTCCCCCCTCCTCCGTTCGTTTCGAGCGAAGTCGAGAAACGCTTGTTCAACGCCTGATGCGGTTTCTCGACTTCGCTCGAAACGAACGGGAAGTAAGAGGGCTAGGTCCTACCCCGCGATCCGCCGCGGCTCCACGTCGCGGGCCCAGGCGAGGAACTCGTCCTCGGCCATCGGCGTCGCCACGGCATAGCCCTGGAGCACGTCGCAGCCGATCACGCGGAGCACCGCGGCCTGCGCGTCGCTTTCGATCCCCTCGGCCACGGCTTCGCAGCCAAGGCCGTGGACCAGCCCGATCACCGCCTGGGCGATCGTCCGCGCCTCTGGCTGCTCGACGACATGCTCGATCAGGCTGCGGTCGAGCTTGACGCGGTCGATCGGCAATTGGCGCAGCCGCGCGAGGTTCGAATAGCCGGTGCCGAAATCGTCGATCGCCACGCTCGCGCCGTCGGCGCGCAGCGCCGAGATCGCATCGAGCACTTCGCTCGAGCAATGCATTGCCAGCGTCTCGGTGATCTCGAGTTCGAGCAGGCTCGCCGGCGCGCGCGCCGCGTGCATCGCGGCGCGGAGGCGCCGGAAGAACTCGGCATGGTCGATCTGGCGCTGGCTGATGTTGACCGCGAGCCGCTGCTGGATCCCCATCCGGCCCCAGCGCGAGATCGTCTCGGCGACGCTGCTCACCACCCAATCGCCGATCTCGACGATCAGCCCGGTCTCCTCGGCGCGTTGGATGAACGCGCCGGGCAGCTTGAGCCCATCGGGATGCCGCCAGCGCAGCAGCGCCTCGGCGCCAACGATGCGGCCGTCAGCGGCGCTCACCTGCGGCTGGAAGACCAGGGCGAACTGGTCCTTGTCGACGGCGGTGCGCAGGTCGCTTTCGAGTTGCGCACGCTCGGCGATCTGCGCGGCAAGGAATTCGCTGAAATGCTCGGCGCGGCCGCGGCCCAGCGCCTTGGCGTGGTACATCGCGGCATCGGCGGCGCGCATCAGGTCGTGCAGCGTCGTCCCGTGCTCGGGGCGCATCGCCACGCCGATCGAGGCACCGATCGATATCTCCTGATCGGCGAGGTCGAACGGCTCGGACAGCGCGTACAGCACCCCGCGGCCGATCCGGTCGGCGTCACGCAGGCTGCGCAGCTCGGGGAAGAACATCGTGAATTCGTCGCCCGCCAGGCGGCCTATCAGCGGCGCGCGGACCTCGCCCTCGGCTGCGAATCGGTCGGCGACCGCGCGCAGCCGATTGGCGACCATCCCGAGCAGCACGTCGCCCGTGGCATGGCCCATCGTGTCGTTGACTGCCTTGAAGCGGTCGAGATCGATGAAATAGAGCACCGCATCGGCGCCGGGCGGCAGATCGGAGAGCATCCGCTCGGCGGTGCGGCGGAAATTGGTGCGGTTGGCGAGACCCGTGACCGGATCGAACATCGCAAGCCGCTGGACGCTCTCGAGATTGTCATGGAGCTGGTGGAACAGCCCGTCCATCGCGCGCGCCAGCGGGGGCACGCACTCGCGCACTTCCTGGGGGATCTCGCTCTGGAGGTCGCCATTGGCGGCGCGGGCGAGTCGCTCGATCGCCGAATCGATCGCGCCGGCGGTCGAGGCGATGCTGCGCTCGGCCGAGGCCCAGCACATCACGCCGCAGATGATCGCGGCGATCAGCGCGCGGCCGGCGGATTCGACGGTGAGCGAGCTTTCGGACGCGGCGGCACAAGCGAGGATGAACGCCACCGCCCCGGCGCACATCGCGAAGGCGATGGCTCGGCTCTTTAGCGAAAATCCTTCCACTTTGGCCGTCCAACCCCCGTCAATCGCTCTCGGACGGAAATCTGCCAGACAGAGGTTAAGATTTTCGTGGCGGCGTTTCGCGAGGGCGGCGGAGTATAATATAAAGAGCGCCGCTGCCCCCGTGGCGCGGGTGCGCGGTGCGGACCGCGGCGATGCGATCGGCATGGCGCGACGACGCCAGCCAGTCGCCCACCGCCGCCCGGATCGCTCCGCGCGCATGCGGACGCTCCGATTCGGGGCGCGGCGGCTTGCCGGTGATCAGCAGCAGCACGCGATCGCCGCGGCGGATCGCCTGGTCGAGCCCGTGGTCGAGCCGGTCATAGGCGGCGCTCAGGCTGTGGCCGTGCAGGTCTATACTGGATTCGGGCGAGACGAGGCCGCGCGAGAGCTTGCGGTCCCAAGAGCCGTCGAGGGTATTGGCACTCCCCTCCGTGCTTGCAGGGAGGGGTCGGGGGTGGGTGCGAGAAGCTTTAGCTTCGAGCGAGGCGCGCGCCGCGGGCGGAGGGCTCGCGGCTTTGCCGCTCGCACCCACCCCCGGCCCCTCCCTTGCAGGGAGGGGAGTTTGTACGGGTGCCGCCTTTGCCTTCTTGAGCGGGGTAACCGTCTCGATCACGCGTTTCCAAAGCGCCGCTTCCTCGGTCGCCAGCGTTCGCTTCACGGCGTGACCGGTGCCGCCGTCAGCCGCATCACCACGGCCTTGGGGAGCAGCAGCCACGCGACCCCACGCGCCGACATGCCGCCCGCGATCGCCCGTGCGTCGTCCCCTGCGCCCCAGAAGGTGTCGAAGCGGTTGGCGCCCTTGATCGCGCCGCCGGTATCCTGCGCGACCCACAGCCCGGTGGCATCGGTGCGGTCCATCGACAGGAACGCCGGTGCGCCGAGCGGCACGAACTTGGGATCGACCGCGGCGCTGGTCCAGCCCGCCACCGGCAACCCCATCGCGCCGAGCGGCCCCGCACCGGTCAGTTCCTTGAAGAACACGAAGCTCTTGTTCTCGCGCATGATCGCGCGGCCTTCTTCGGGGTTCTGGCGCAGATAGGCCATGATGCCCTGCATCGAGGTCTGGCCCGGGCCGAGCAGCCCGCGATCCTTCATCAGCTTGCCGATGCCGGTATAGTCGCGGCCGTTCTGCCCGGCATAGCCGATCCGCATCACCCCGCCGTCGGGCAACCGCAGCCGGCCCGACCCCTGCACCTGAAGAAAGAATATCTCCACCGGATCGTTCGCATAGGCGATCACCGGCGCGCGGCCATCCAGCCGGCCCTGCTCGATCGCGGTGCGGTCGAAATAGGGAACGAAATTCTTGCCCTCGACGCGGCCTCGGATCTTCTTGCCCTTGAGGTCGTCCGAGAACAGCCCGAGATCGACGTCGATCAGGTCGGTCGGCACACCGTAGATCGGAACTTCGCACCCCGAGCGGCGCTCGCGGCAGCCGTGGATCTCGGGCTCGTAATAGCCGGTGGCGAACGCCTTGCCGTCGCCGATCTGCACCGTGTCGAAATGGCGGACGAAGAAGCCGCGCGCATCCCGGGTCGGCCAGCTCGAGGCGGCCCGGCACGACTCGGCCCAATCGGCGCCCTGAGTCAGGCCGGTGCTGTCGGTGCGGCGCTGGAGCGACGTGCAGCTCAGCTTGTACGCGGCCAGCGCGCGCTCGGCGCCCTCCTGGCCGATCGGAAGCGTATTGAGCGCAGGCCCGGCGACGACGCCGGTCGTACGCGCGGTGGTTGCGCTCGCGGGCACCGGCAAGGCGGGCATCGCCGCGAGCGGCGTGGCCGCGGTCGGCTGGCGTGCGGGCAGATGGACCGGGGTTTCGGGAAGGCTTGAGCGCGGCGTGTCGCGCGGCGCCGGTGCAGGCGAAGGTGCCGGTGCGCGGCTCACGCCCGCTTCGGGCGGCACGATTCCGCCCGAACAGGCGCTCAACAGAGCCGCAAGCGCGACTGTCCCCCACAGACGCATATGCAGTCCCTTATGCTTCGTCGGTTTCGACCAGCTTCCAGTTCGGATCGTCGCTGCGCAGATTGCGCGCGAAGGTCCAGATGTCGTGCGTCTCGACCGCGTCGCTGAGCGAGCCGGCGACGACATTGCCGTCCTGGTCGCGCGTGACCGCGGCGATATCGGCGTCGAACCGGACGGTGATCCGGGCGACCTTGCCCTCCACCGAGGCGTCGATGATCATCGCACGCTCGATCGCGACCAGCCGATTATCAAGGACGTGCCCCGCGGCCTTGCGCTCGGCGATCGCCTCGGCGAACCCGCCGCGAACCTCGTCCTCGACCAGCCACGCCAGCGTTTCCTCGTCGCCCTTCCAGAAGGCCTCGAGGATCATGCGGTAGGCGGACTTGGACCCTTCGACGAACTGCGCGACGTCGAAGCTCGAATCGGCAGAGATAACGGCGCGCAGCCCGCTCTCGGCACCGGCTTCGATCGGGCGGTTGGCGCTCTCGCGCACTTCCGGCGTCATGTCGATCGTGCGCGGCATCGCCTGCGCGCCCACGCGCTCCTCGGCGGGCTTGGGCAGCGCCTGCTCATGCCCGGTGCGCTTGCCGAGCACCGAGTAGAGCCTGAGTGCCAGAAAACCGGCGATCATCGCGAACAGGATAACGTAAAACACTGAGCCTCCGAGCCTCGTCACCGAGTTACATAGGCCTTCGCGCCGCGGGATACAAACGCCCCGCGAAAACGCCGCCCGATTGAAGTCCTTTCGCGCCCCTGCTAGGCGCGCTGGCTGAACAAACGCGTCACACACGCGAAACTTTCCGAGAAAAGAGGAATCTTCGATGGCCGAGAACGACACCGTCGCCGAATTCGGCGAGCCCGCTGCCAATGGCGCTGATACCGCGCCGGTCGCGGGGGTGCTGTCGCAATATGTGAAGGACCTGTCGTTCGAGAATCCGAATGCACCGCAGGTCTATCAGTCGCAGACCGCGCCGGCGATCGACGTCCAGTTCAACATCGGCTCGGGCCAGGTCGGCGAGGACGTCTACGAAGTCGTGCTCAAGATCGACGTCAAGGCGCAGGCCGAGGACCAGACCGCGTTCGTCGTCGATCTTTCTTATGCGGGGCTGTTCGCGATCCGCAACGTGCCGCAGGACCAGATGGAGCCGTTCCTGCTCGGCGAAGCGCCGCGCATCCTGTTCCCCTTCGCGCGCCGCGTGATCGCCGATTGCGTCCGCGACGGCGGCTTCCCGCCGCTGATGCTCGAGCCGATCGACTTCACCGGCATCTATTTGCAGCAGCGCGCCCAGGCCGGCGACATCGCGCAGGGCGAGATCGCAGGCAACGCCTGAGACCCGGGTGGGGGAGCACGGGATAATGTTGCTTCCCCTCCCCGTTCGGGCTGAGCTTGTCGAAACCCCGTCTTTCTTTCGCTCGACGGTGAGGAAGAACGGCACTTCGACAAGCTCAGTGCGAACGGGTTCTATGTCTGTCGCCCGGTCATGAAACTCGCGCGCAGCCTCGGCTCGATCGGCGGGCTGACCCTCGCCAGCCGTGTCCTCGCGCTGGTCCGCGATTCGCTCCAGGCGACCTTCGTCGGCGCGAGCTTCGCCTCGGACGCCTTCCTCGTCGCGTTCCGCCTCCCCAACATGTTCCGCGCCTTCTTCGCCGAGGGTGCGTTCAGCGCCGCGTTCATTCCGATGTTCAACCGCAAAGTCGGCGAGAACGACGGCGACCTCAGCCCCGCGCTAGCGTTCGCCGAGCGTGCACTGGCGGTGCTGTTCGTCTTCCTCGCGGCGATGACGGTCGTCATGCTCGCCGCCGCCTGGCCGCTGACCTGGGGCCTCGCCGGTGGCTTCTCCAAGCAGCACCCAACCGCCGACCAGTTCGCCTTCGCAGTCGAATTGAGCCGGATCACCATCCCCTATCTGCTGCTGATCAGCCTCGCCTCGCTGCTCGGCGGGATCCTCAATTCGCTCGACAAATTCTGGGTCAACGCCGCCGCGCCGATCCTGCTCAACATCGCAATGGTGTCGGCGCTGCTGTTCTTCCACGGCGATCCGTACGACACCGCCCGCGCCCAGGCGATCGCGATTCCCGTCGGCGGGCTACTCCAGCTCGGCTGGCTGTGGCTCGCCTGCCGTAGCGCCGGCGTCTCGCTCAAGCTGCGCCGCCCGCGGCTCGATCCCGAGATCAAGCGACTGATGAAGCTGATCCTCCCCGCCGCGCTCGGCGCCGGCGCGGTCCAGATCAACCTGATCGTCTCGACCGCACTGGCCGGCGCGCTGCTCGCCGAGGGCTCGATCTCGTACATCTATTACGCGGACCGGCTGAACCAGCTGCCGCTCGGGCTGATCGGCATCGGGCTGGGCACGATCCTGCTCCCCACCGTCTCGCGGCTGCTCGGCGCCGGGCGCGATGCCGAGGCGATGGAAACGCAGAACCGAGGGATCGAACTCGCGCTGTTCCTCACCCTTCCCGCGACGGTCGCCTTCCTGATCGCCGCCGAGCCGATCGTCCGCGGCCTCTTCCAGCACGGCCAGTTCAGCGCCGAGGACACGGTGCGCTGCGCCTGGGCCCTGTCGGCCTTTTCGATCGGTCTGCCTTCCTATGTGCTGATCAAGGTGCTCACCCCCGGCTTCTACGCCCGCGAGGACACGCGGACGCCGGTGCGCTTCGCGACGATCTCGGTCGGGGTGAACCTGATCCTCAACCTCGCGCTGATCCCCACGCTCAAGCATGTCGGCCCGCCGCTCGCCACCGCGATCGCCTCGACCGTCAATGTCGTGATGCTCTACCACACGCTTCGCAAGCGCGGCCATTTCGCCGCCGACAGCCAGCTAAAGCGCCGCCTGCCCCGCTTGGCGCTCGCGGCACTATTGATGGGCGGCGCGCTGTTCGCGGGCGAGCGGCTGCTCGATCCCTATCTCACCGGCAACCTCTGGATGCGCTTCGCGGCGCTGTCGGCGCTGGTCGGCGCGGGCGGCGCGCTCTATGTCGTCGCCTGCTTCGTCACCGGCGCCTACCGCGTGAGCGACTTGAAGGCCCTGATCCGCCGCAAATCCCAGGCGGCACCCAAGGAGTGAACATGCGCGTCGTTTCCGGCATCCAGACCACCGGCAATCTGCACCTCGGCAATTATCTGGGCGCGATCCGGCAGTGGGTCGCGATGCAGGAACAGGGTGAATGCCTGTTCTTCCTAGCGGACCTCCACGCGCTGACCGGCAATGTCAGCCCCCAGGAACTCGCCAATTCGACGATCGAAATGGCCGCGACCTTGATGGCGGCCGGGATCGACGACCGCGCGATCCTGTTCAACCAGTCGCGCGTGCCCGCGCATGCCGAATTGTGCTGGATCCTCCAGGGCACCGCGCGGATGGGCTGGCTCAACCGCATGACCCAGTGGAAGGACAAGGCCGGCAAGAACCGCGAAGGCGCCAGCGTCGGGCTGTTCACCTACCCCGTGCTCCAGGCGGCCGACGTGCTCGTCTACAAGGCGACGCACGTCCCCGTCGGCGAGGACCAGAAGCAGCATCTCGAGCTGGCGCGCGACATCGCGGCCAAGTTCAACACCGATTTCGAAGTCGATCTCTTCCCGCTGCCCGAGCCGCTGATCTCCAAGGCCGCCCCGCGGATCATGTCGCTGCGCGACGGCAGCGCCAAGATGTCCAAGTCGGATCCCTCGGACATGAGCCGGATCAACCTGATCGACGATGACGACACGATCGCCGCCAAGATCAAGAAGTCCAAGTCGGATGCCGACCTCCTCCCCGACAGCGTCGACGGCCTTGCCGAACGGCCCGAGGCGAAGAACCTCGTGACGATCTACGCCGCGCTTGCCGAGCGCGAGCCACAATCGGTGGTCGAGGAATATGCCGGCAAGGGCTTCGGCGCGTTCAAGCCGGCGCTCGCGGACCTGGCGGTGTCAGTGCTGGCACCCGTCCGCGACCGGCTGACCCAGCTGCTCGACGATCGCGCCGCAGTCGGCGCGCAGCTCGCCAAGGGAGCGGAGCGCGCCGCCGCGCTCGCCGCGCCGACGCTCAAGGCAGCGCAGCAGGCCGTGGGGTTGCAAGTCTGACCTGAACGCGGTCATCTTTCCCCAATCGTCATCCCTGCGAAAGCCGGGATGACGGAATGGGAGAGGACTATGTTCAAATCGATCGTCGCGTTGGCCGCATTGCTTTCGGCCTCGCAAACCACGCCGAACCCCAACCTTCCCACCCCGACTTTCGACACCGTTGCGCCCAGCTTCCCTGTGCTCAGGCGCCCCGCGGTGCTGATCTTCAGCAAGACCAACAGCTTCCGCCACGATTCGATTCCCGCCGCCGCCACTGCGATCGAGAAGCTGGTCCGCGCGCGCGGCTGGAGCGCCTATGCCACCGAGAATGCGGCGGTGTTCAACCCCGCTTTGCTCGCCAAATTCGATCTGGTGGTCTTCGCCAGCGCGACCGGCGACCTGTTCACCCCGGAGCAGCGCGCCGCCTTCCAGGCCTGGATCGCCGCGGGCCACGGCTTTGTCGGCCTCCACGGCGCCGGCGACAACAGCCATCCGGATTGGTACCAGCACATGCTCGGCTATAGCCGCTATGCCGGCCATCCGGGCGGCGCCGACCATTTCCAGACCGCGGACATCATAGTGCTCGACCGCAGCCATCCCGCGACGCGCCACTTGCCCGTCCGCTGGCGCTGGACCGAGGAATATTACGCATACAGCACGCCCCCCGCGGCCGACGCGCATGTCCTCGCCCGGCTCGACGAGACCGGCATGCGGCTCGAGCCCAAGCATCGGATGGGCGACCGGCACGCGCTGGTCTGGTGGCGCTGCGAGGGCAAGGCGCGAATCTTCTATTCGGCGCTCGGCCATCAGGACGCGGCTTGGTCCGACCCGGCACATCTCAAGCTCGTCGACGGTGCGATCGGCTGGGCCGCGCGCAAGGCCGGTACCGGCTGCTAACCACGCTTGGCGGAAACGCAACCGCCCGCGCCGCGTTACCCTAGCGCCCAGGAAGCGCGATCCCGCGCGCCTGCGTGAGGGCACCGCGATGCGTACACAGCTGACGCTGCTGATGATTCCCCTCCTCGCGCTTGCCGCGTGCGGCGGTAGCGGCAGCGACGGAGGCGGCACGGTCGTACCACCGCCGATCGACTCGGGGCCAACGCCCTCGCCCATCACGACGCCGGTGCCCTTCCCGACGCCCGCGCCGGTCCCGGGCGACTTCTTCACCGCGGCCGCCTCGCTCTACACCACCCCGCCCGACATCACCGCGTGCCAGCCCGGCCTGCTCAAGCCCGCGGTGACCAGCCAGGTGCTGCAGATCCTCAACGCGGTGCGCGCGCTCCATCGCTTGCCCGCGGTCGCCTATTCGGCCGCCGACGAGCCCGCCGCGCAGCAATCGGCGCTGATGCAGGCCGCCAACGCCCAATTGAGCCACACCCCACCGGCAAGCTGGCGCTGCTTCACCCAGGCCGGCGCCGATGCCTCGGCATCGAGCAACCTCTATGGCGGCACCGGCGCGGGCCTGGGCTTCTACACCGACGAGCAGATCATCGCGGGCTGGCTCACCGAGGTGCAGAACATCGTCGCCGAAAATGTCGGGCATCGCCGCTGGCTGCTCGATCCGTTTCTCGGCTCGGTCGCCTATGGCCGCGTCGCCGGGCGCTACCAGACCAGCAGCCGCGCCGACGCCGCCGCGATCAAGGTGTTCGACACTGCCGGCCCCGCCGGCCCGGCCGGCCCGCTCCCCGATTTCGTAGCCTATCCGTTCGAGGACTATCCCGCGCGGCTGTTCGACGCGAGCGCGCTGCTCTCCTTCGGGGTGATTTCGAACAAGACCAACAAATGGGGCAACACCAATGTCGACTTCTCGAACGCCGCGATCACGGTGCGCGCCCGCGGCGGCGCGACGCTGACGGTGTCGCGGGTCACCTGCGACAACCAGGGCTACGGCCTGCCCAACAATGTCCAGTTCGCAGTGAGCGGGCTCCAGGCCAACACCATCTACGACGTCACGATCGAGCGCGTGAACGTCGGCGGCACGCAACGAAGCTACAGCTATTTCTTCCGGATCGTGCCGTGACCCTTATCCCCTCTCCCCTTGAGGGGAGAGGGAAATTTTGACGGACAAGCGGGGTGGAGGCGTGACCAAATAGCGTTGCCCCGCTCTCGTCTCCTCCACCCCTTCCCACCCTGGGGTGGGTAACCGGTCGCTCAGCCTTCGAGCGCGCGCATCAGCGTACGGACTGCGCCGTCGATCTCGACATCCTTGCCGCGCAGATCCTCGATCCGCCGCACCGCGTGGATCACGGTCGAATGGTCGCGATTGCCGAACTTGCGCCCGATCTCGGGCAGCGAGCGCGTAGTGAGCCGCTTGGCGAGGTACATCGCGATCTGGCGCGGGCGGGCGATCGCCACGGCGCGGCGCTCGGAGATCAGGTCGATCTGCTTGACTTCGAAATGGCTCGATACTGCGCGCTGGATCTCGTCGATCGTGATCCGCCGCTGCGCGCTGCGCAGCACTTCGCCGAGCGTGGCGACCGCGAAGTCGATCGTGATCGTCTCGTTCGAGAGATTGGCATAGGCGACCAGCCGGTTGAGCGCGCCTTCGAGTTCGCGAACGTTCGACGTGATTCGCGCCGCGAGCAGGTCGATCACCTCGGCGGGCATATCGACTGCGGGCATGTCCTCGAGCTTGCGGGCGACGATCGCGCGGCGCAGCTCGAGCTCGGCCGGCTTGATGTCGGCGACCAGCCCCGAGCCGAGCCGGCCGGCAAGCCGCGGCTCGAAGCCTTCGAGCGCCTGCGGCGCGCGATCGGCGGCGATCACCAGTCGCTTGCCCGACGACATGAACTCGTTGACCGTGTGGAAGAATTCTTCCTGGGTCGCGTCCTTGCCGCCGATGAACTGGAGATCGTCGATCATCAGCAGGTCGACCGAGCGCAGCCGGGTCTTGAACGCGTGCGTATCGCGGTTGCGCAGCGCCTGGACGAACTCGAACATGAAGCGCTCGGCAGTCACGTAGATCGCCGTCGCCTCGGGATTGGCTTCGAGGAAGGCCTGGCCGAGCGCGTGCATCAGGTGCGTCTTGCCCTGGCCGGTGCCGGCATGGAGATAGAGCGGACTGAACTGCGGCACCCCCGGCTGCGCGACCGCCTTGGCGGCGTTGAAGGCGACGCGGTTCGCCGAATCGACGACGAATCGCTCGAAGGTGAAGCGCGGGTCGAACGCCGGGCGCTCGCCCTGCGGCAGCGGCGCGGGGGCGGCTTCGGGCTCGGCCTTGAGCACGCGCGCGGGCTCGTCGGCCATCGTCTCGATCGTGACGCTGAGCACCTCGGGCAGCACGGCGCGGAATTCGAGCAGCAGCCGCTCCGAATAGTGATTCTTGACCCACTGGGTCATGAAGGCAGAGGGCAGGCCCAGGCGGACGGCTTCGCTGGTCGAACCGTCGACCAGCACCACGGGCTTGAGCCATTGATCGAACAGGCGCTGGCCCGCCGAGCGCCGCAGGTTGCCGCGGACATGGCTCCACGCCTTGTTCACTGCCGCCATATCAGCTCGCTCCAGTGCCTGCACTTGAGTCACAACGACGCACCCCTCCTCGACGGAAAACATGGTTTCCCGCGGTAAAACTCGTTTCGATCACAAGGCCCGCCACGGCCGGTCATTGCCCCCAGGCAGGCGCGGCGGACTTCACATGCCCCGGCATCGAAACGCGCCGGGGAAGTCTGTTTTAGGAACCGAAAACTGAGTCGAGCAAGGCCCTGCCGTGCAAAGAAAATGAAATAGTTTTGTTGACTCGTCCGAACCCACGGATTTGCGTCACATTGCGCATTTAATCATGTAGAATCAGATACTTGTCTCAATCTTCATAAAATTGAAGCATGCGAATCGCAGGATTTCCGCGACTTAGCCCGTTTCATCAGAAAGCAGCTGCCAAGCCTTTGCCGCACACGCGAAAAACCCCGCCGGAGCAGCTCCGGCGGGGTCATCGTTACCGAAATGTTACGGTTATGCGAGCGCTTGGACGCGCTTGTTGAGGCGCGAGAACTTGCGGCCGGCAGTATTCTTGTGGAGCACGCCCTTGGCGACGCCGCGCGCGAGCTCGGGCTGCGCAGCGGCGAGCGCGGCGGTCGCCGCGGCCTTGTCGCCCGAATCGAGCGCCGACTCGACCTTCTTGATGAAGGTGCGGATACGGCTGACGCGCGTACCGTTGATCTCCGCGCGGCGGTCGTTCCGCCGGATACGCTTCTTCGCTTGCGGCGTATTCGCCATGCCGTATCGTTCCTGCTCAAATTGGAAAGGCGCGGACAAGGCCCACGCCGGGAAAGGCGAGCCCCTTACCGTCTGAGGCGATTCGGGTCAATCATTTCTGACATCGCGGACACCAGAAGGTCGAACGCCCCGAATCGACGCGCCGCTCGACCAGCCCGCCACAGCCGCACGGCTCGCCTTCGCGGCCATAGACGCGCCACTCCTTGGCGAAATAGCCGAGCTCGCCGTCGGGCCGGGCATAGTCCCGGAGAGTCGAGCCGCCCGCGCGAATCGCCGCTTCGAGCACCTCGCGCACCGCATCGACCAGCTTGGCGAGCCTTGCCCTGGTGATCGTCCCCGCCGCCCGCGTAGGGGCGATTCGCGCGAGGTACAGCGACTCGCACACATAGATATTGCCCAGCCCCGCCACCACGCGCTGGTCGAGCAGCAGCGCCTTGATCGGGGCGATGCGATCCTTGAACGCCGCGGCCAGGTGCGCCGCGGTGAAATCGGGGCCCAGCGGCTCGGGCCCCAGCGCCTTGAACGCGGGCCAGTCGTCGAGTTCGGCAGTCGGCATCAGGTCGATCGAGCCGAATCGCCGCGCATCGTTGAGCGCCAGCCGGTGCTTGGCGGTCTCGAGCACGACATGGTCGTGCTTGCCCAGTTCGTCGGGATCGATCCGCCAGCGCCCCGACATGCCGAGATGGAAGACCATCGTGTCGCCGCGATCGGTGTCGATCAGTCCGTATTTGGCGCGCCGTGCCAGCCCGGTGACCGTCGCGCCGGTGAGGCGCTGGCCCAGGTCCTGCGGGAAGGGCCGGCGCAGGTCGCCGCGGCGCAGCGTCACCCGCTCGATCCGCGCGCCTTGCAGCACGGGGGCAAGGCCACGGACCGTCGTCTCGACTTCGGGAAGCTCTGGCATGCTTGCCCCCTAGCCGCGCTCCTTTGCCCCCGCTAGAGCGCACCCATGCCCGACACCGTCTCCTTCGGCTACGAAGACGTCGCCCCCGAGGAAAAGACCCAGCGCGTCCGCGCGGTCTTCTCCAACGTCGCCTCCAAATACGACCTGATGAACGACGCGATGTCGGGCGGGCTGCACCGGCTTTGGAAGGACCTGTTCGTCCGCCGCGTGAAGCCCCGCGCCGGCGAGCACATCCTCGACATGGCCGGCGGCACCGGCGACATCGCCTTCCGCATGGCGCCCTCGGGCGCGCAGATCACCGTCGCCGACATCAATCCCGAGATGCTGGCGGTCGGCGTCGAGCGCGCGGCGGAGCGCGGGATCGACGGCCTGGTGTGGAGCGAGGCCAATGCCGAGACGCTGCAATGGCCCGACAGGTTCTTCGACGCCTATACGATCGCGTTCGGCATCCGCAACGTCACCGACATTCCCAAGGCGCTCCGCGAGGCGCACCGCGTATTGAAGCGCGGCGGGCGCTTCTACGTGCTCGAATTCTCGACGACGCAATGGCCGGGCTTCGGCCAGGTCTATGACGCCTATTCGCATCATATGGTGCCCAGGCTCGGCAAGCTGCTCGCGGGCGACGCGGATTCGTATCGCTACCTGATCGAATCGATCCGCCGCTTCCCGCCGATGCCCGAATTCGAGGCGATGATCCGCGACGCCGGCTTCACCCAGACCAAGGTCGAGCCGCTACTCGGTGGTCTGGTCGCGATCCATAGCGGTTGGAAGATCTAACCATAGTGACCGCCCCTGCCGTCCACCTCTGGCGCCTGTTCAAATGGGGCCGCATCCTCGCGCGTCACGGCGCGCTGCGCGGGATCGAGCGCGACGCCAACACGCCCCGGCCGGTACGCCGTTTTGCTCGCATCCTACGCTTGGGAGCGAGCATTCCGGCCACCCCCCGCTATGCCGACGCCTTCCAGGCGATCGGCCCGGCCGCGATCAAGCTCGGCCAGACGCTCGCCACCCGCCCCGACCTGGTCGGCGAGGAAGCCGCGAACGACCTGCTCCGCCTCCAGGACGCGCTGCCGGCTTTGCCCTTCGCGGTGATCCGCCAGCGCATCGAATCCAGCTACGGCCGCCCGCTCGAGACCTTCTTCGCCAGCATCGAAGAAGCCCCGGTCGGCGCCGCATCGATCGCCCAGGTCCACCGCGCCGTCACCACCGATGGCCGCCAAGTCGCGGTCAAGGTGCTGCGCCCCGGCATCGAGGCCGAGTTCGCCCGCGCGATCGAGACCTATGAATGGGCCGCCGCCCAGGTCGAGGGCATGGGCGGCGAGGCTGCGCGCCTGCGCCCCCGCCTGATCATCGAGCATTTCAAGCGCTGGACCGCGCGCGAGCTCGATTTCCGCCGCGAAGCCGCCTCGGCCTCCGAGCTTGCCGAGGGCATGACCGCCGAGCCCGACTTCTACGTGCCCGCGATCGACTGGCAGCGCACCACCGGCAAGGTGCTGACGCTCGAATGGCTCGACGGGATCAAGCTCTCCGATCGCACCGCGCTGCTCGCCGCGGGGCACGACACCACCGCGCTCGCCGGCAAGCTGATCCGCGCGTTCCTGCGCCAGGCGATCGCCGAGGGCTTCTTCCATGCCGACATGCACCAGGGGAATCTCTTCGCGCTCCCCGATGGCCGCATCGCCGCGATCGACTTCGGCATCATGGGCCGGATCGACCGCCGCGCGCGCGTCTGGCTGGCGGAAATCCTCTACGGATTGATCACCGGCAACTACAAGCGCGTCGCCGAGATCCATTTCGAGGCAGGCTATGTCCCCTCGCACCACAATGTCGCCGAGTTCGCCACGGCGCTGCGTGCGGTCGGCGAGCCGATGCGCGGCCAGCCGGTCAAGGACATGAGCGTCGGCGCGATGCTCGACGGCCTGTTCAACATCACGCGCGACTTCGACATGCAGACGCAACCGCATCTGCTGCTGCTGCAGAAGACGATGGTGATGGTCGAGGGCGTCGCGCGCGGGCTCGATCCCGAGATCAACCTGTGGGAGACCTCGGGGCCCTTCGTCGGCGAATGGATCCGCACCGAGCTCGGGCCCGAGGCTGCGGTCGCCGACCGGATCATCACAGACCTGCGCACGCTCGCGCGGCTCCCCGAGCTGATCCGCAACATCGAGCTTCGCTATCCCGCCCCGGGCGGCGCCCCCCCTGCCCCGCCGCTGCGCGAGATCCAGGTCGTCCGCGTCGGCGGCGGCTGGCGCTATGCGGCAGTGGCGATCGGCGCCGCGGCGGCGAGTGCCGCGGGAATGTGGGCGGCGCTTACGCTCTGACCGAGTTCAATACGGCACGCTCAGCGTCGTCTTGACCCCGGCATGGGCGGGATCGAACTCGATCTTCGCCTGGAGGCTGCTCGCCATCGCGCGGACCAGCTTGGTGCCGAGCCCGGTGCCCTGGATCCGCCCGTCCGCGGGCATCCCGACGCCGTCATCCTCGACGCACAAGTGGAACTTCCCGTCCGACACGCGCGTCAGCTCGATCCGCACTTCGCCCGGGGTCGTCGGGGCATAGGCGTATTTGCACGCGTTGGTGACGAGCTCGTTGACGATTACCCCGAGCGACACCGCACGGTCGGTCTTGAGCTTGATCGGCTCGGCATTCAGCTTGAGCGTGCGCGGCGAGCCCGGCGTCGACAAGGTCTGCTCGAGCTCGGCGATCAGCGCGCGGAGATAATCGTCCATCGAGACGAACTCGACATCGCCCGAGCTGTAGAGCCGGCGATGCACCTGCGCGATCGCCTGGATGCGCTGCTGGGTCTCGAGCAGCGCGCTCTTCGCCACCGTGTCGGTGAGCACGCTCGCCTGCATATGGACGAACGCCGAGACGAGCTGGAGGCTGTTCGACACGCGATGGTTGACTTCGCCGAGCAGCGCCTCGAGCCGCGCGTTGCTCGCACGCAGCTCGGCCTCGACGGCCTCCTTGGCAGTGCGCAGGCGCACCTTCTCGAGCGCCTGGTGGAAGCTGCTCGCCAGCAGGTCGAAGAAATCGTCGCCCACCGTCTTGACGACATAGTCGACCGCGCCGGCCTTCAATGCCGCCACGGCGATCCGCGTCTCCTCGGACCCGGTGACATAGACCACCGGCGGGCAATCGGGCAGCGCGTGGAGCAGGTTGAGCGTAGTCAGCCCGTCCTGCCCCGGCATGTAATGGTCGACCGCGACCAGGTCATAGTCGCCGGCCCGCACCATCTCGACGCCCTCGGCACCGCTCGCCGCGAGGCTCACGTCGAAGCCGCGCCGCGCCAGTCCACGCTGGGCGAGCCGCCTCAGCCCCTCGTCGTCGTCGATATAGAGGATATGGGCCGGGGCCGTGCTCAATCGGCGTCCCCGACATCGGGGACCTGGATCACCGACAGGAACAGACCGAGCTGACGGATCGCGTCGGCGAAGTTCTCGTAGTTCACCGGCTTGGTGATGTAGACGTTGCAGCCGAGGTCGTAGCAGCGCTGGATCTCGACCTTGTCGTCGGTGGTGGTGAGCACCACGACGGGCGTGCGCTTGAGCGGGCTGCCCTCGGCCTTGATCCGCGAGAGGATGTCGGTGCCGCTCATGTCGGGCAGGTTCAAGTCGAGCAGGATCAGCGCCGGGCCGTTCTGCGCAGGGCCGTGCGGCGAATCGTACAGATAGGCCAGGGCCGACGTGCCGTCGGTGAAGTGATGGATCGTGTTCGAGATCCCCGCGCGGCGGATGTTCTTCTCGATCAGACGGGCATGTCCCTCGTCGTCCTCGATCATCACGATGTTAACGGGCTGATGGTTGGTCATTTTTTCACTCTCCCCCCAGGTTGAGTATTCTTGGCAGCGAAAGCCTGAAGGTTGCGCCGCGGTCAAGCTCCGATCGCACTTCGATGAGCCCGCCCAGGCGATAGGCTAGCGCCCGGACATGCGCGAGGCCGATCCCCTCGCCCGGCTGGTCCTGCATCCCCGAGCGGCGGAACAGATCGAAGATGCGCTCGTGGTCGCGCGGATCCACGCCGCGGCCATTGTCGATGACTTCGATCACCACCCGCTCGCGCTCCTGGTGTCCGCGCACGCGGATCAGCCCCGGCCGGCCGGGCTGGAGATATTTGAGCGCGTTCTCGATCAGGTTGGAAAGGATCTGCTCGACCGCGAGCCGATCGCTGTCGATCCGGGGCAGCGGCTCGGCGCGGAGCTCGGCGCCGGCGTCGTTGACGCGCGACTGGAGCGTGTCGAAGATGTTCTGGGTCAGCGCGTTGAGGTCGATCGGCTCGACCGCGAGCGTCCGCCGCCCCTCGCGCGACAGCTTGAGGATCGCGTTGATCAGTCGGTCCATCTTCTGGGTCGAGGTGCGGATGAAACCGATCGCCTCGGGCAGGTCTTCGCGCACAGCCAGACGCACGGGCTCGCTGATCAGCTGGGGCGTGGCTTCCTCCAGCGTCTCGAGAAACGCCGAGACGGTGTTGCGCGCGGCGTCGAGCTCGGCGGTGAACCCCATCACGTTGACCAACGGCGAGCGCAGGTCGTGCGAGACGATATAGGCGAAGCGCTGGATCTCGGCATTGGCACGCAGCAGCTCGGACGTGCGCTCGTCGACCATCGCCTCGAGCCCCTGGTTGAGCCGGCGCAGCTCGATGCGCGATGCCGCGAGATCGCGGGTGTAGCGCAGCATCAGCGTCAGCGTCAGCGTCGCGACGAGGATCAGGAGCAGCCCCGCCACGGTCAGGATAATGTAGAAGACGTTCTGCGAACGCGCCTGGCTGTCCTGGCGCGTGGCGAGCAGCGCGCGCTCGGTATTGGCCATTTCCTCGGAAACCTGGCGGACCCTGCGGATGAGCAGGACGGCGGGATCGTTCTCGAGCTTGCCTGCCCGGACGGCGCGCGCGCCCTCGAGCATCGTGGGATCGCGATAGACTTGCTGGCGCGCGAGCAGTTGGCGGAGTTCGCGAACGCGTTGCTGCTGCGCGGGATTGTCGCGCGTCTCGCTCTCGATGGCGCCCAAGGTCGCCGCCGCATTGTCGGCAGCCTCCTGCATCCGCTGGCGAAACAGCGGCCCGCCACCCAGCAGCACGCCGCGCCGTGCCGTCTCGGCGCGCTCGTTGAAGCTGGCAAAGGCGCCGAGCCTGGTCTGGAGGTTGAGCGTATGCTCCACCCACTCGGCATTGTCCGCGTTGCGCGATTGCACCCAGGCCGTGGCAACTCCCGCGGCGATCAGCGCGAGAAACCCGACCGCAATGAGCGCGATCAGGCGGCGCGCGAGCCCCGGCTGGAGCTTTTCGAGGGACGTATCGGGCATTGCAAGCCTCTCTAGGGGGCGGACGCGCCGCTAGCAACGGCGGCACGCACCGCCCCTCGACACCGGTGCTCCCGCGCGTGTAGTTCCGCGCTCTTATGGCCCGCATCGCCACCGGCACATTCTGGCTCGCCACCCCCAGCCGCTTCGCAGCGCTGGGAAGAGCGCGCGCGCGGATCGTGCTCGGGGCGCTGGTGCTGCTGCTCCTCGCCTGCATGACCGCGCTGACCGTCGCCGATCCCGCCGCGGTTGGCGGTGCCGGGCCGGCTGCGATCCAACCGTCCGATCAGACCGACCTGATGCTTTACGAAAAGATCGTCGCAGGCGTTAAGGGCGGCGGCGATTACTACACCGTCGCAACCGATGCGCTGCGCTCGGGCGGCTATCCCTTGCGCCCCTTCCTCACGGTGCGGATGCCGTCGCTGGCGGTGGTCCAGGGGCACCTGCCCGATTGGGCGCCGACGATGCTGCTTTATCTGCTCGCCGCGACGGTCGCGATGGTCTGGGCGCTGCGGCTCGGCGCCGCGCTGCCGCGCCTGTTGCCGCGCGTCGCCGCCGCGCTGCTGCTGGTCGGATCGATGCTCGCCTTCCTCCAGGCCGGGCTCGCCGCGTTTCACGAGATCTGGGCGGGGCTGCTGATCGCCTTGTCGCTTGGGGTGCGCCGCCCTGGGCGCTGGACCGAAGCCGTTGCCTTCGGGCTCGCCGCGATGCTGATCCGCGAGACCGCCGCGCTCTACGCGCTCGTCATGCTGGCGATGGCGTGGCTCGAGGGCGAGCGGCGCGAGGCGCTGGGCTGGCTCGCCGCGCTCGCGCTGTTCGCCGCCGCGCTTGCCGCGCATGCCTGGGCGGTGACGGGCGCCACTGGCCCGCTCGACCCCGCCTCGCCGGGCTGGAGCGGGCTGCTCGGCTTCGGCTTCTTCGTCAAGGCGGTCAGCTTCGCCACCGCGCTCCAGCTCCTGCCGATCGCCGGTGCCGCCTTGCTCGTTGGGCTCGCCTTGTTCGGTTGGGCGGCGTGGAACGACCCGGCGGGACTGCGCATGCTCGTGACGCTTGCCGCCTACGCCGCCGCGATCAGCATCTTCGCGCGCAGCGACACCTTCTATTGGGGCCTGATGGTCGCCCCAATTTTCCTCGTCGGCTTGGTGTTCGTGCCCGACGGCCTGCGCGACCTGCTGCGCCCGCGTCTCGACAAGCCGCGCATCACCGTGACAAGGGTCGCCCGATGAAACGCATCCTGCTGATCGTCGGCGGCGGCATCGCCGCGTACAAGGCCTGCGAGCTCGTCCGGCGGTGCCGGAAAGCCGGGATCGGCGTGAAGGTCGTCCTCACCGAAGGGGGCAGCCATTTCGTCACGCCGATGACGCTCGCCGCCCTCTCCGAGAACCAGGTCTATACGACGCTCTGGGACCTCAAGGACGAGGCCGAGATGGGGCATATCCAGCTGAGCCGCGAGGCCGATCTGGTCGTGGTCGCCCCCGCCACCGCCGATCTGCTCGCCAAGATGGCCGCCGGGCTCGCCGACGATCTCGCCACCACCTTGCTGCTCGCCACCGACAAGCCCGTCCTGGCCGCCCCGGCGATGAACGTCCGCATGTGGGGCCACGCCGCCACGCGCCGCAACGTCGCCCAGCTTCGTAACGATGGCGTAACGATCCTCGAGCCCGACGAAGGCCCGATGGCCTGTGGCGAATACGGCCCAGGCCGCCTGCCCGAGCCCGAGGCGATCCTCGCGGCGATCCGGGACGCGCTCTCCACCGTTCGCCCTGAGCTTGTCGAAGCGCCGCTTTTCTCTTCGGGTGTTGGAGAAAAGAAGAACAACCCTTCGACAAGCTCAGGGCGAACGGGTGCGTTGAATGGCAAGCACATCCTCGTCACCGCCGGCCCCACCCACGAGCCGATCGACCCGGTCCGCTACATCGCCAACCGCTCGTCGGGCCGCCAGGGCTATGCCATCGCCGGGGCGCTCGCCGCGCTCGGTGCGAAGGTCACGCTGGTCAGCGGCCCGGTCACCCTGGCCACTCCGCCGGGCGTCACCCGCGTCGATGTCGAGACCGCACAGCAAATGGCCGATACCGTCACGTCCGCCCTCCCCGCCGACGCCGCGGTGATGGTCGCCGCGGTCGGCGACTGGCGCGCCGAGACCGCGGTGCAGAAGCTCAAGAAGGGCGATACCCCGCCGTCGCTCGCTCTCTCCGAGAACCCCGACATCCTCGCCCTTCTCGCCCACGGCCCGCACCGCCCCGGGCTGGTCGTCGGTTTCGCCGCCGAGACCGAAAAGGTGATCGAGCACGCCACCGCTAAGCGCACCCGCAAAGGCGCCGACTGGATCGTCGCCAACGATGTCTCCGGTGACGTGATGGGCGGCGAGGCCAATGCCGTCCACCTCGTCACCGCCGACGGCGTCGAGAGCTGGGAACGCCTCCCCAAGGGCGAAGTCGCCCGTCGCCTGGCGTCACGCATCGCCGACGCGCTCACCACCGCTCCCAAGGACTGACATGCTCGCCCCGATCAATATCCAGATTCAGCGCCTCCCGCATGGCGAGGGGCTCCCCCTCCCCGCTTATGCCACCAGCGGCGCCGCCGGGATGGACGTGGTCGCCGCCGAGGATCTCATGCTCGATCCCGGCAAGCGCCACGCCGTCGCCACCGGCTTCGCGATGGCGATCCCAGAAGGCTATGAAGTCCAGGTCCGCCCGCGCTCCGGACTCGCGCTCAAGCACGGCATCACCTGCCTCAACACGCCCGGCACGATCGACAGCGACTATCGCGGCGAAGTGAAGGTGATCCTCGCCAATCTCGGCGACGCGCCCTTCGCGATCGCCCGGGGCGACCGCATCGCCCAGCTCGTCTCCGCCCCCGTCCAGCGCGCCGACCTGACCGAAGTGGAAACACTCGACGAGACCGCGCGCGGCGCCGGCGGGTTCGGCTCGACCGGGACGCGATGAGCTTTAGCGACGCCCAGCTCGATCGCTATGCCCGGCACATCGTGCTGCGCGAGGTCGGCGGGGCGGGCCAGACCAAGCTGCTGGCAAGCCATGTCCTGCTGATCGGCGCGGGCGGGATCGGATCGCCCGCAATCCAATATCTCGCCGCCGCGGGCGTCGGCCGGATCAGCGTCGTCGACGACGATACGGTCGCGCTCTCGAACCTCCAGCGCCAGACGCTCTACGGCACGGGACAGATCGGCATCGCCAAGGTCGAGGCGGCGCGTGAGGCCGTCGCCCGGCTCAACCCCGATGTCCGCTTCGACGCCGTCGCGGCGCGGATCGATGCGGGCAACGCCGCCCGCATCCTCGCCGAGCTGGCGCCCGACGCGATTCTCGACGGTTCGGACAATTTCGCCACCCGCCTTGCCGTCGCCGACGCCGCGCTCGCCGCGCACATCCCGCTGGTCGCCGCCGCCGTCGCCGAGTTCGAGGGCCAGCTCGGCACCTTCCGCGGCTGGGAAGCCGACAAGCCGTGCTACCGCTGCTTCGTCGGCGGCGATCCCGAACGTCCCGAGGCGACGTGCGCCGAGCAGGGCGTGCTCGGGGCACTCACCGGCGTGATGGGCAGCCTCGCCGCTCTCGAGGCGATCCGCGCGATCGCCCCCTTCGGCGAGGACAGCGCCGGCAAGCTCCTGCTGGTCGACGCTCTGGCGCTACGCTTCCGCAGCCTGACGCTGCCCAAGGATCCGGGCTGCCCGGCCTGCGCCGGCGCTCAGGTCGGATCTAGCTCCAGCGGGATCATCCCCCAGCCGTCGAACGCATAAGCCTTCGGCTCGGTCGCGATGTCCGGTGACGGATCGATCTGCTGCTCGGCCACCGTCAATTCGGCGACATCCCCATCCACTTGCGGCTCTTGCACGGCCGTAACTCCCTCTGATGCCGCGCGTACTACGCCTGTTTTCAACAGGATGGGAGTCCCCATGCTTGACTTGATCTCGCTGAGCCGCTGGTAACCTTTTCCCATTAGCCGGGGCCGGAACGGTTCGATACAAAAGGCAGGAGCGTATGGCGGGCAAGCGGGTATTGGTGACGGGCGCGGCCGGGTTCATCGGCTTCCACACCAGCGAGAAGCTGCTCCAGCAGGGGCACACCGTGCTCGGCGTCGACAATTTCTCGGCCTATTACGACGTCGCGCTCAAGGAAGCCCGCACCGACATTCTACAAAACCACGCCGAATATTCGCTCGCCCGCGTCTCGATCGAGGACCAGCCCGCGCTCGCCGCCGCCTGGACCGCGTTCAAGCCCGACACGGTGATCCACCTCGCTGCCCAGGCCGGCGTGCGCTATTCGATCGACGAGCCCGCCAGCTATATCGGCACCAACCTGGTCGGCACGCACAACATTCTCGAGCTCGCCCGCCATCATCCGGTCAAGCACCTCCTCGCCGCCTCGACCAGTTCGGTCTACGGCGCCAACACGCAGATGCCGTTCGAAGAAATCCAGCGCACCCAGACGCCCTTGAGCCTCTACGCCGCCACCAAGGGCGCGACCGAGCTGATGGGCCACAGCTACAGCCACCTCTTCGGCACCCCGATGACCTTCTTCCGCTTCTTCACGGTCTATGGTCCCTGGGGGCGGCCCGACATGGCGCTGTTCAAGTTCGCCAAGGCAATGCTCGAAGGGCGCCCGATCGACGTCTATAACAACGGCAACATGGTGCGCGACTTCACCTATATCGACGATCTCGCCGAATCGATCGTCCGCCTGACCGATGCGATTCCCGGCCGCGAGCCGGTGGAGGGCGACAGCCTCTCCCCCGTCGCGCCCTTCCGCACCGTCAACATCGGCAACGGCCAGCCCACTCCGCTGATGGACTATATCGGCGCGCTGGAGGCGGCGCTCGGCCGCGAGGCGATCAAGAACTTCCTGCCGATGCAGCAGGGCGACGTCCCCGCCACCGAGGCCTCGTCGGCGCTGCTCGAGCGGCTCACCGGCTTCAAGCCCTCGACCCCCCCGGCGCAGGGCGTTGCGCGTTTCGTCGATTGGTATCTGGCGCATTATCAATCCTGAAACCCCCTCTGGGCGATAGGGGTCTCGAACCTATCGCTGACACGGGGATGGCATGAGTATCGAATGGCCCGCGCATGGCCTTAAGCTCCAGGCGCGAATCGAAAGCGGCACCGCGACGATCGGCGTCATCGGCATGGGCTATGTCGGCCTGCCGCTCGCCATCGCATTCTGCGAAGCCCAATGCCCCGTCCTCGCCTTCGACCTCGATGCGGCCAAGGTCGATGCGCTCAACGCCGGGCAGAGCTATATCCGGCATATCGAGGGCGCCCGCGTCGCCCCGCAGGTCGAGGCCAAGCGCCTCGACGCCACTGCTGATCTCGCCCGGCTGGGCGAGGCCGACGTCCTGCTGATCTGCGTGCCCACGCCGCTCACCCGCCATCTCGAGCCCGACCTCAAATATGTCGAGGCGACCACCGCGGCGATCGCCAGGACGCTCCGGAAAGGCCAGCTCGTCATCCTCGAATCGACCACCTATCCCGGCACCACGCGCGAAGTGATGCAGCCGATCCTCGAGGCCGGCGGGCTCGTATCGGGCAAGGACTTCTTCCTGGCCTATTCGCCCGAGCGCGAGGATCCCGGCAACCCGAATTTCTCGACCACGCAGATCCCGAAGGTCGTCGGCGCCGACGACCAGGTCTCGGCCGACCTCGCGCTCGCGCTCTACAAGCACATCGTCCCCAGGACGATCGCCGTCTCGTCGGCCGCTACCGCCGAAGCGGTCAAGATCACCGAGAACGTCTTCCGCGCCGTCAACATCGCTTTGGTCAACGAACTCAAGCTCATCTTCACGGCGATGGACATCGACGTCTGGGAAGTCATCGACGCCGCCAAGACCAAGCCGTTCGGCTTCATGCCCTTCTATCCGGGGCCGGGTCTCGGCGGGCACTGCATCCCGATCGACCCCTTCTACCTCACCTGGAAGGCGCGCGAGTTCAACCAGCACACGCGGTTCATCGAGCTCGCCGGCCAGATCAACGCCGACATGCCGCAGCACGTCATCCGGGTGATGGCCGACACGCTCGACGCACGCTTCGGCCGGGGCCTGCGCGGCGCGCGCATCCTCGTCCTCGGCGTCGCGTACAAGAAGAATGTCGACGACATCCGCGAGAGCCCGTCGCTCCGCCTGATGGAGATGATCGAAGCCCGCGGCGCCACCGCCGACTTCCACGATCCGCACGTCGCCCAGATCAACGGCACCCGCGAGCACCCGACGCTCAACTATCGCCACGGCGTGGCATGGGACCCGGCCGAGATTGCCCGGTACGACGCCGTCCTGATCGCCACCGATCACGATTCGGTCGACTATGCCGCTTTGGTCGATGCCGCCCCGCTGGTGATCGACACCCGCAACGCCTGCGGCAAGGCCGGCGTGGTCAGCGACAAGGTTGTCCGGGCCTGACCTAAGCTCCCCTCCCTGCTGGCAGGGAGGGGCTGGGGGTGGGTGCGCGCGTCTGCGCGCCCAAAAGACTCTGTCGCCAAGCATCGAAGCGACGGACAGGGCATCGAGCCCTGCCCGCCGCTAAAACCACCCCTGGCCCCTCCCTTTCAGGGAGGGGAATTTAACAGCGCGGGTCGCGCCCCACCCTCCACCACCAGCCGCCAAGGCGCAGGCAGGTAATCGAGCGACATATAGAAATAGAACGCGCACGACCCATCCCGCCGATAGCTCGCGCCCTTGACAACGCCGAACGCGGTGGTCCCGCTGAATA
Organism: Sphingomonas sp. HF-S4; assembly: GCF_032911445.1. NCBI lineage: Bacteria > Pseudomonadati > Pseudomonadota > Alphaproteobacteria > Sphingomonadales > Sphingomonadaceae > Sphingomonas > Sphingomonas agrestis. Next base: position 2,401,472 of record NZ_JAWJEJ010000001.1, read on the forward strand.
CCGGCCCGCCGCTATCGCCGCCCTTGCAGCTCGGCCCCGCAACCGTCACCCAGGTCGGCAGGCACGGCCCGCCGCACAGGTCCGCCGCGGGCGCGAAATCGAGCAGCTCGACTTCGGCGCAGCTATAGCCGCTGCTCTCGCCGCGATGGCAGACGAAGTCCCCTGCCCGTGTGCTCGGCTTGGCGATCTGCGCTTCCACCGGCCGCTCGATCGTGCGTGCGGTGTCCGAATAGATCAGCGGCCGCTCGGGCGCGGCACCGGTATGGATCTGCACGTCGTGATAGCCCCAGCCCCATTGGCCGACGAAGCTGAGCGGGATCGGCCCGCCCTGCGGATCGTAATAGGTCATGTCGTCGAGGCAGTGCGCCGCGGTGGTGATCCCGCTGCGCGTCCCGTCGGTTACGGCGTAGCCGGTAGTGCAGCGATAGCGCTTGCCGTTGCCCGGATCGATCCCGTCGAGCCGCCCGCCGCCGTGCAGCCCGAGATTGGCCTCGACTCGCTCGAGCACCCGAACCTGCACCGGCACGCCGGTCAGCTTCTCTAGCTCGGCATCGATCGCCCGCGCGCCGCCGTCGGCCGCGGCGATGGCATTGCCGACGATGACGACCAGTTCGCCGGTGCGCGGATCGAGCCCCATCGACGGCGGGCTCGGCAGCGCCGCGCGGATCGCCGCCTGGTGATAGGTGATCGCCCACACCACCCGGTCGCGGCTCGCCTTGGCGCCGGTGCGGAACACGATCGGGACGCGCATGCCCCCGGCGCGAATGGTCTGCTCGGGCACCGGATCGTCGCCGGTCAGGTACACGATGTAGCGATAATCGGGACGATGCTGCACCGAGATGCCCGCCAGCCGATCACGATAGCGCGCCGCGATCGCATCGGTCGCCGCCACGCTGTCGTGCTGCGCATGCAGCCGGCGCAGTGCCTCGGCCTGCGGCACGCCATAGGCCCGTGCATATTCGCCGGCATCCTGCGCCAGCGCGGTCTCGCGCGTCTGCACCGTCTGCGCCGCAGCTGGCTGAACCAGCAGCGCGGCGAGCAGCACGGACAGCAATCGAAATATCCCGCCCGACCTCATTACGGCAATGTAGGCCGGAGCGGGCCAGCCGCAATGCCGCCTATTGCAAGCCGGACCGCTCAGCAGCGACGACCGTTCTCGCCCCAATTGCGGACATCGGCTCCGCCTGACAGATTGGTAAAATGCGATCGTCGTTCGTGCTTCTGATTCTGATGTGCGCTGCGTCGGCCTGCAGAGAGCCCAGTCGCTTGCAGTCAGAAGACTCCCGCTGGGTGTACCAGCCAGCGCGCGGTGCCGTTGCACAACGATTGTCATTTAAGTTTGAGGATGGAGAAGACACCAACTTTATCGGACACTGTAGAGGTGAACCGGAGTTCTCGCTTTATGGCGGTGGCTATGAGCCTCTTCCGACGCAATTCCTGCTCACGGTCGACGACCGCTCCTGGACGCTGCCAGCATGGCAGGGCGAGCACGGTCGTGGCTTACTAGTCCGGCGCTACGAGCCAAATCTTGCGATCGCCAAGGCTAAGCATAGTATTGTCTTTCAAGTCGGGAATTGGCGACGCGAGGTGAGACCAAGTCCAGCACTGACTAGATTCATAAAAGGTTGCGGCTGACGGCCGCTTTCCACCCAATCTCGGACAATCGCGCGTGGCAGAGCGGGTGCCAGAAGCGGACCGGCAGCTAACGCTCCATTTGCGGACGTCGGCTGGTCGCGATACGCTCTGTGGTAAAGGTGCCCATCGCATTCGGGCATTCCTGACTCAAAGGACGTCGTATGCTGCCGTTCATCCTCGGCTCGATCCTCGCGGTTCAGGACGCGAAAGCCCACGTCGACGTATTTGGTAAGTACCTTGCCACAAACCTGACTACAAAGCCTGCCTGCGATAAGCCGGGCGATAGATATCTGATCATCAATTCAAAAGGCTTGGACTGGGGTGACGGCAAAACGTACCCGCTCGTTCGGCTAGAGGTCGGCGACCGCGACCATTATCATTTATGGCTTAACGACCTCCAGACCGGAAAGGTCATGCTGTACGGCGTGTTTATCGATAGAAATCACGACCACGCCATCGTGATCAGTGATGAGAGAGCCGAAATGCAGGCTCGTGTCGACCAACCAGGTGTCGCCGACATTGGCATCGCGGGCTACGCGCGCTGCCCTTCTTAGCCGCAAGCGGGCGTCTCAGCCAATGTCCGCTTCCCACCCACTAGCCGCCGTCGCTCTCGACCAGTTCGACGATCTCGAAATCATACCGCTCCCAGCCGCGCTGCCTTGCCGCATCGGCGGTCGCCGCCTTCTTTCCCGTCGCCTCTTTGAGCGACTTCACATGCCCCCAGAACACTTCCGTACGCCCGCCGCCCAGATGCGCGACGATCCGCCAGTAATGCGTGAACGGCGCCGATGTCGGTCCGATCGTCTTGACGTAGCCGTCGGGCAAGGTCGCGGTGAGGTAGCGCTTCTTCTTCGCCATTGCGCCTCCATAGCCGTGGCAGGCCGCGCACATCCACAATCCGTTCGCGCTGCACTTGTCGAAGCGCCGCCCTACCCCTTCGGCCAAGAAGAACCGCCCTTCGACAAGCTCAGGGCAAACGGAGGAGGGGCGATTGGAACCAGCGCCGCGAATTCCCACATATCCCCGCGAAACGGAGATCCGCATGACCCAGTATCGCAAGACCGACGAAGCCCTGGCCGCGCTCACCCCCGAGGAATTCTTCGTCACGCAGAAGAGCGGCACCGAGCGCCCCGGCACGGGCAAGTATCTCAACAACAAGGAAGCCGGCATCTATGTCGATATCGTGTCGGGCGAGCCGCTGTTCGCCTCGACCGACAAGTACGAGTCCGGCTGCGGCTGGCCGAGCTTCACCAAGCCGATCGAGCCCGCCAACGTCGCCGAGCTGCGCGACGAGACCCACGGCATGGTCCGCACCGAAGTGCGCTCGGCGAACGGCGACAGCCATCTCGGCCACGTCTTCGAGGACGGCCCGCGCGACCGTGGGGGTTTGCGCTATTGCATCAACTCGGCGTCGCTCCGCTTCGTGCCGCGCGACGCGATGGAGGCCGAAGGCTATGGCGCCTATCTCGACCAGGTCGAGCAGCCTGCCTGACGGCGCTTGCAATGTAGGATTTGACCTGCTTGCCTCGGGCGGTCGGCGCTGCCGGCCGCTCTTTGAGTTGTCCAGCTCGCAGTTCGAAACGCGTTTCGGCGTGTCTTAGCCGCGCAGTCGAAGCGTCCCTGCCGCGTCGATGAAGCCTAGCCGCCGCAAGGCAATGGCGAACCGGCGCGATTGCGGGAGAACCCGCGAAACGAGTCAACTTCGTCAACTTCGTCAACCGCCGCACGCCTAGCGCGCGTCGATGAACGCCTGCACCGCCGGGCCGATGTCCGCCCGCTCGAGCGCCACGGCGATATTGGCCTGGATGAAGCCCGCCTTGTCGCCGCAATCGTAGCGCGTTCCCTGGAAGGTCACGCCGTGAAAGGCCTGCCCGCCGATCATCCGCGCCATCGCGTCGGTGAGCTGGATCTCGCCGCCCGCGCCCTTCTCCTGCCCGTCGAGCACGCGCATCACCTCGGGCTGGAGGATGTAGCGGCCGATCACCGAAAGGTTGGAGGGCGCCGTCCCCGCCGCCGGCTTCTCGACCAGTCCCTTCACTTCGGTCAGCGCGCCATCGCGCGTGCCCGGCGTGATGATGCCATAGCGATGCGTCTGGTCGTCGGGGACCTCCTCGGCGCAGATCAGATTGCCGCCGACCTTGTTGTACGCCTCGACCATCTGCTTGAGGCACCCCGGCTGGCCGAGCATGAAGTCGTCGGCGAGCAGCACTGCGAAGGGCTCGTCGCCGACGATGTCGCGCGCGCACCACACCGCATGTCCAAGCCCCATCGGCTCCTGCTGGCGGACATAGGCGGCGGCCCCCGGCTTCAACCGTGTCGCATCAAGGATTTGGAGCGACTTGCCGCGCTCGTTCATCGTCGTCTCGAGTTCGAAGGCGATGTCGAAATGGTCCTCGATCGCGCTCTTGCCGCGCCCGGTGACGAAGATCATCTGCTCGATCCCCGCCTCCATCGCCTCGTCGACGGCATATTGGATCAGCGGCCGATCGACGATCGGCAGCATCTCCTTGGGCATCGCCTTGGTCGCGGGCAGGAAACGAGTGCCAAGGCCCCCGACGGGGAACACGGCCTTGCGCAGCGGCTTGATCATTCGAGCTCTCCTTGAGCCGCGCCCTTGCCCGTTCGCTGGGGCCCGATCAAGCGGGCGCATACAGCGTCGCGCGCTGCGCCATGCGCCATGTCGGCAAGCGGCTGGTGCCGGTCACCACGCATCGCCGCGAGAATTTCGGCGGCATGGCGGCGGTCGAAGCGAATCGCTGCGGCCGGCCAGCTAGCGCGCGCGGATCAGCAGCGATTGCCAGTCTCCGCTAAGCGGCTGACTGCGGTCGGCCAGTACCGGCGCCATGATTGGCCGCACAGATATCGTCTCCAGCTTGGCGATCTCGGCTTCGAGAGTCGCGACACGGTCGCGCCAGGCGGGATGCGAGCGGCTTCGGAAGATGCCGCCGGCCTTGCTCGGTCCGAAGCTGCGCCAGAATGTCACCGCGGCGCGCGGCGGATACCCCGCATTTGCGAGTAAATAGACCGAGAGCAGGTCCGCCTCGAGTTCGGTCTGCCGGAAATACTTAACATTGCCGCCAAATCCCGAGAGCATCCCGAAATCGACGCCCCGCGCCTCAAGCCGATCGCGATGGTGCAGGATGTTGTGGGAGAATTCATGCGCGATCACGGCCGCAACTTGTTCCGGCGTATACGTCTCAAAGAAGCGCGCGCTGATCTGGACCATCGTGCCGTCGGCCGATGCGCGGAAATCTTGGGCAAGACGAAGCTCGAATCGGCTACGGCACGATGCCACCGGATGGATCGTAACCGATACGGGAGCACCTGCCCGAATCGCCTCAACGTCGATCGGTTGCCCAACCGGCAATGCCGCAATTGCGAGTTGGGTCGCGACAAGGCGCTGCGTCGTTCCCGAGGCTCCGGGTATGGCAGCGATTTCCACCGAGCCTATTCGAACGAGCGAATCGTCCTGGCGCAGCCCTGCTTGCGCCGCCGGGCTGTCGGCAACGACGCCCTCGATCGCGACCGGCGTCGCGAAACCGAAATGTGCCTGCGCAGCGCTACGGGAGCCCGAATCGAACTGATCGAGCGTATGGAGCTGCAACCCGAGACCCGGCTCCTGACGGTCGCAGAGCGGCGCATTGGCCACCGCCAGGCGCCAGCCGACCGTTGCAAGCGCGAGATCTGCCGCACGGACGGCCTCCAGCGTCTCGCGATCCTGCGCTGCTGGCACGGCAACGGCCTGGGCTGAAGGATACAGCGCGGCTGCTGGAAGAATCCGTATGACGCACAACAAGATGCGGAAAATAGATGGGGGCATGGACGCCTTAGGCACGACTATCGATCGAATCGCAATGCGCCCCCCATCCGGACGGACGGCCGTGCAAACGCATCTTACCCTATGGCGGGCTGCCACAAATTTGCCGCTCCGGCTCATCATCTCTCGTTAACCCCCTTGGCACTAATGCTGCACCGCGTTATCGAAATTTCGCGCGCTCGCAGCGCGGGTCGAAGTTGTGAGCTATGAGTTCGGATCAACCGGACCAGTGTTGCGTTCAGGCCACGGCAAAGCTAAGTTTGCCGAGAGCTTGTTTTTTGAGGTGTTGCCGTTTGCGCGGTCCTATGTCATAGGGCTGCTTGACGTGAGCACCGGAGCTCGAAGAGGGAGTAGAATAATGTTGTCCAAGCTTCTTACGGCGGCTGCAGTCGTCACGATGGCTGCCACCCCGGTTGTGGCGGCTCCGGCTTCCAAGCTGTCGCTTTCGCGCGCCACCACGGCGAGCGAGAAGGATAGCGAACTGGCACCGGCCGTGATCATCGGCGTGCTCGCGACCGTCGCGATCATCGGTGGCGCCGTGGCGCTCGCCAACAACGACGACGATCCCGACAGCAACTAAGTCTGTCTGGGTTTTCCGGATTACGAGTGGCGGCCCGAAAGGGCCGCCACTTTTGTTTTAGGCATCGCGACCGGCGCAGGTTCGTTCGGACGCGATGTTTCGCCTCGCGCTATGGATATCTCATAAAGCTTGGATATATCCAGGCACCCCAATAGAGGCATGGCAAGCAGCTTGGACATCGTGACATTTCGATGATTGGTCAGCTTTTCCGTCGCCGTTCCGTCGCCCCCAAGCTCGAGGGCCGCATACCTGCCGGACAGCGCGTCTACGCCATTGGAGACATTCACGGGCGCCTCGATCTGCTGGATACGTTGCTCCTTCGCATCCGCAGTGACGATGCCAGCCGCGGCGCAGCGCAGTCGCGCATCCTCTTTCTCGGCGACTTGATCGACCGAGGGCCCAGTTCGGCGCAAGTGGTGGACCGCGCCCTCGAAATGGCCAGCGGACCGGGGAATTGCCAATTCCTCCTCGGCAATCATGAGGAAGTTTTTCTCAAGGCGATGGACGGGGATCCCAAGACCCTTGCCTTCTTCATCCGGATCGGTGGCCGCGAGACGATCCTGAGCTATGGCATCTCAGAACAGGAATATCGGGACGCGGATTATCCCGAGTTGCATGCGCTTCTGACTCAGCGCGTGCCGGCGTCGCACATCGCCTTTCTCAAGAGCTTCGAGGACCTCATCGTCGTCGGCGACTACGCCTTTGTCCATGCCGGCGTGCGGCCGGGGCAGGCGCTGGCAGACCAGCACGCGAGCGACCTTCGATGGATCCGCCGCGATTTCCTCGATCACACCAGCGGGTTCGAGAAAATCATCGTCCACGGCCACACCATCACCGACGAGGTAGAGGTGCGGCCGCATCGCATCGGCCTGGATACCGGCGCCTATGCCAGCGGCAAGCTCACTGCGATGGGATTCGAGGGCGGAGAACGCTGGGTGCTCGACACCGCCAAATAAAAGCGGCGGCCCCGAAGGGCCGCCGCAATTATATCCGTTACTGCCCGGGCACACCCTGCGGTGGCGGGCCACCGGCACCCGGAGGCGGACCGCCGGCACCACCACCCTGCTGTTGCTGCATCATCTGCTGCATCATCATCTGCTGGACGACGGCGGCGGGGAGGATGCGCTCGGGGCTGACGGTGAAGACGAGCATCGCGTCGGGCGGCACGCGCTCGGGATCGGGGCTCTGCATGCCCGGCGCGCCGTAGGCGAGGTTGGCCGGGATCCACAGGCGGTACTTGCCGCCCTTCTTCATCAGCTTGAGGCCTTCGAGGAAGCCGGGGATCGCGCTGCCCTGCTGGATCGGGAACGGCACCGGGCGATCGCTCTTGTCGAACACCCGGCCGTCGCGGAAGCGACCCTCGTAATTGGCGACGACATAATCGCCCTCGCCGGCCGTGGTGCCCTCGCCCGCCTCGAGCACCTGGTATTGGAGGCCCGACGCCGTGGTCTGCACCCCGGCCCTGCCCTTGTTCCAGGCGAGATACTGCGTGTCGGTGCCCTTGGCGGCAACCTGCTCGCGGGTGCCGAGCCAGGCGAGACCGGCGGCCAGCGCAATCGCCAGCACCACACCGATCCACAGCCAGACCTTATAGGCCCGCTTGACGGGCTGGAGCGGAACGGCGGTCACCGACATGAGTCACATCCTCGATCGGCGTTCCGCCGCTTAACTTCGCACTTTTCCCACTCTTTCATTCCGAAAGTTGCGGGAGACCGCAATAATCTTACCGTGCGCTGTCGCGCTCGACGCGCTTGCGCTCAAGCTTGCGGGCGCGGCGGACCGCAGCGGCACGCTCGCGGGCGCGCTTCTCGCTGGGCTTCTCGTAGTGACGACGGAGCTTCATCTCGCGATACACGCCCTCACGCTGCAGCTTCTTCTTGAGCGCGCGCAGCGCCTGGTCGACGTTATTGTCGCGAACGATGATTTGCATAAGGCCGTACAGCTCCGATCTCGATACAATAGAATAGGGTCGCCGGAGCGCAGGCTGCGGCGTGATCGGGGGCACCTATCAGCGCGAATCCATTTTTTCAAGGTCAGAAGCGCCGCCCGGACGCGAATCCCCGACCGACACCCCGCCCACCTGTGGCCCATCGGCAACAGCGCCGCCACATTACACTGCGTTGCAGCGCTGCAACGCGGCCGATAGGTTCGCCAGTGATTTGACGAGGATGCAAGCAGCCATCGCCTTGGACCTGGAAACCCGCCTCCTCATCGTCGACGACGACCCCGGAATCCGCGAACTGACCGCGGCGTTCCTGGAGCAGCACGGCTATGTCGTCGACACGGCGTCAGGCGGCGCCGAGATGCGCGAGGCGATGGCCGCGCACGACTATGCGCTGGTCGTGCTCGACCTGATGATGCCGGGCGAGGATGGCCTGGCGATCCTGCGTTCGATGGACCGCGAATCAGGGCCCGCGGTGATCCTCCACTCGGTGATCGGCGAGGATGTCGACCGCATCGTCGGGCTGGAGATGGGCGCCGACGACTATGTCGCCAAGCCCGCCAACCCGCGCGAACTGCTGGCGCGGATCCGCTCGGTGCTCCGGCGCAGCGGCACCGCGAGCGGCGAGCGCGCGGCGGACAAGCTACCCGAGCGCCAATTCCTCCGCTTTGCCGGCTGGCGCCTCGATCCGGTGGCGCGCCAGCTCTACGATCCCGAGAACGTTATCATCAATCTGTCCGACGGCGAGTTCCGGCTGCTGCTCGCCTTGGTCGAGCGGCCGCGGCGCGTGCTGACCCGCGACATGCTGCTCGATCTGTCGCGCGGGCCGATGGCCGAGCATTTCGACCGTGCGATCGACGTGCAGATGAGCCGGCTGCGGAAAAAACTCGCTCGGCCGGGGCGCGAGGAGCTGATCCGCACGATCCGCAACGAGGGGTATATGTTCGTCGCCGAAGTCGCTGCGAAGTGAGATGGGGCACGTGAGCCGCGCGCGATCGATCACGCTTCCGATCGTGCTGCTGGTGATCGCCGCGGCGCTGATCGCGACGACGGTGCAGTTCACAGCCATGTTCAGCGGCCCGCCGCCCTGGTTCCGCCCGGTGCCCGTAGCGCGCGTCGCCGAGGCGCTGCGTACCGGCCAGGTGCCCGAAAGCGTGCACGGAATCGAAGTCGCGCGCATCGCCGAGGATCGTTTCGGCCGCAGCGAAGAGCAGCCCGCTCCCCGGCGCGATGCCGCGATCGCCGCGCTGATCCCCGCCCCCGCCGGCGAGGTGCAGGGCTATTACCAGTTCCCGCCGCACGATCCCGACGGCGACCTGCGCGGCAGCTTCAGCGTCGGGCGTCGCGACGGCGCCGGCTGGGTGGTGGTATCGACCGCAGCGCCGCCGACCTTCACCGGCTGGCATTTCCGCCGGCTGGCGGGGATGGTGCTGACGCTGGCGGTGCTCTCGGTGCTCGCCTGGCTGGTCGCGGGGCGGATCTCGCGCCCCATCCGCAAGCTTGCCGAAGCGGCAACGCGCGCACGGCTCGGCGCGCGGCCGGCGATCCCGCATGGCGGTCCGCGCGAAGTCCGCGAGCTCGCCGAGGCAGTCGAGGCGATGCAGGATCGCATCCTCCAGCAGGCCGAGGGGCGCACCGCAATGCTCGCGGCGATCGCGCACGATCTCGGCACGCCGCTGTCGCGAATCGCCTTCTGGGTCGAGCAACTGCCCGAGGAGGCGCGCGACCGCGCCGCCGCCGATATCGACGAGATGCGCGCGATGCTGGGCGCGGTGCTGCGCTTCACCCGCGACGACCGCAGCCGCGCGCCCCACGCGCGGCTCGATCTGGGCAGCCTGATTGAGAGCCTCAGCGACGATCTTTCCGCGGCGGGAATGCCGGTCGAGGTCGATCTGGGGCCGCGCGTGGTAGTCGAGGGCGATCCCGTGGCGCTGCGCCGGCTGTTCACCAACCTGGTCGAAAATGCCGTGCGCTATGGCGATCGCGCGCGGCTGTGCTGGTCGGTTTCTGGTGGCTGGGCTGAGGTGCTGGTCGAGGACGAAGGGCCGGGCTTTCCGGCGGGACGTGCGGAAGCGCTGTTCGCCCCTTTCGTGCGCGGCGAGACGTCGCGCAACCGAGCGACTGGGGGGACCGGACTGGGGCTGGCGATCGTGCGGTCGATCGCCGAGGCGCATGGCGGCGAAGTGCGGCTGGAGAATCGCGACGCCGGCGGCGGGCGGGTGCGGGTGCGGCTGCCGCTGGATTAGGTCTAGGACTCATAAGCGGCCTGTCCGCAAGCGCCCCAATTGCGGACATGGCCAAGGTGGTCCAAACTTCGGCGATGGGCTTGGTCTCCGCACTGTCTCTCATCGGGCTACTTTCGAGTGCCCCTACGGCTGCGTCCGCGCAGGACCATGACATCACCTATGGAGCCACAGTGACCTTCTCCGAGGGCGAATGCTGGTTCTGGACAGGGGATGTCGGCCTTACGGCGCTTGAGTTCCAGAGCGACCTCGCAAGCCGATTTGATCGGCACGGCACGATCATCATTTCGCACGTCGCAAGCACACCAGCTCGATGCGTCAAGACCGCCCGCCGTATGGCGGCTCGTGCGGGGTTCAAGCTTGTAAAGACTGAAGTGCGGGCTGATGCTGGTCCAGTCGGACCACCGATGAACGGCAGCTAACCACCCAATGTCGGCCATTCAGTTCTCGGGCCGAAAGCGGCCGTTATGGGACACGACCTAACAGCCGATTCTCAATTTCCTCATGGATCGGGCGTCAGCCGCACTCGGCCTCATAGGCTGCACGGACAGGATCATATTCCAGGCGGGGGGCGAGGGGCACACTGCCGCGCGGCCGCACTTTGCGAGCTGCCGGCTGGCGATGAAAGGAACGGAGCCAGTTTAGCGACACGGGGTCTCCTTTACTCAGCCTTGATCGCGCAGCCGGCGGCCGCATGCAATTCAGGACTTTGCCTAGGGGTGATTTGCGCGCCGCCGCGAACAGCCTGCAATCCGTTGAAACACTCGGCGATTGCACGAAATCAGGCGGCAGGATCGCCCCGGCACTCCCTGCAGATCAGCGGGAGTATTGCACTTGCTTCAAGACCTTCACCAACAACACGACCTCGGCCTTGTCCATGACCTTGTGGCGATTAATGCGCTGGCCAGCCGCCGACGCGCGCTACGCTGGTTTGCCGGGGCGGGCGCAGGCGCGCTGCTGACCGCGTGCGAAGGCAGCGGATCGAGCGCCGGGGCGGTGGTGACGCCGACGCCGACACCCAGCGCCACCCCGACTCCGACCCCGGGCGCGACTGCTACCCTCACGCCGACCGCGGGCTGCGTCGCCGATCCGAGCGAGACCAACGGCCCCTACCTGGCCGACGGCACAAACACGTCGTCGGGCCTCACGTCGAACGCGCTGACCGCCGCCAATGTCGTGCGCAGCGATCTCCGCTCGAGCTTCATCGGCAGCTCGATCGCGGTTGCGGGCGGCGTGCAGGTGACGCTCACCCTCACCGTGGTCAACGTCAACGCGACCTGCGCGCCGCTGGCGGGCTATGCCGTCTATCTCTGGCACTGCGACCGCGACGGCAAATACTCGCTCTACGACCTGCCGAACGAGAGCTATCTGCGCGGCGTCGGCGTGACCGACGCCAATGGCCAGGTCAGCTTCACCACGATCTTCCCCGGCTGCTATGCCGGGCGCTGGCCGCATATCCATTTCGAGGTCTTTCTCGAGCCTGAGCAATGCGACGAGCGGGCGGTACGCCGCATTGGTCTCGCAGCTCGCCATGCCGGCGGCGGCATGCGTCGAGGTCTACAACAACGCCAGCGGCTATAGCGCCAGCGTGCGCAACTATGCCGGCGTGTCGCTGAGCGGCGACAATGTGTTCGGGGACAATTCGAGCGCGCAGCTGGCCCAGCAGACCCCGGCCATGCGCGGCAGCGCGGCGGTGGGGCACAGCGCGACGGCGGTGATCGGGTTGGCGCGGTAACCCGCGTGCTCCGGCGAAGGCCGGAGTGCTGGCCTTCCGGGACAGCATTCGCGGCCAGGGCTCCGGCCTTCGCCGGAGCACGGAAAATGGAACGTTCACGAGCTCCACGAGGAGCGGCCGGTAGCCCGCCGGCCGGGCGTCCCCGTCTGCCGAGGTGGTTCCCCTCTGTACCACTTCCCGGCAGGCGGGGCGCCGTTATAGTGCGGCGATGGCATCCCGCTCCTTCGCCCGCCCGCATCGCCCGCATCGCCTGCGATCGATCCTCGGCGGATCGGCGGGCAATCTCGTCGAATGGTATGATTGGTACGCCTATTCAGCGTTCACGCTCTACTTCGCGCCGCACTTTTTCCCCAAGGGCGACCAGACTGCGCAGCTATTGAACGCCGCGGCGGTGTTTGCGGTCGGCTTCCTGATGCGGCCGATCGGCGGGTGGCTGATGGGGGTGTATGGCGACCGCCACGGGCGCAAGGCGGGGCTGACGCTGTCGGTGACGCTGATGTGCCTGGGCTCGCTGATCATTGCGGTGACGCCGGGATACGAGACGATCGGGATGGCAGCGCCGGCGCTGCTGGTAATCGCGCGGCTGCTCCAGGGCTTGTCGGTCGGCGGCGAATATGGCGCGAGCGCGACCTATCTTTCCGAGATGGCGGGAAAGAAGAATCGCGGCTTCTTCTCGAGCTTCCAATACGTCACCTTGATCTCCGGCCAACTGGTGGCGCTGCTCGTGCTGCTGGTGCTCCAGGCGGTGCTGAGCGAGGCCGCGCTCGACGCCTGGGGCTGGCGGGTTCCGTTCGCGATCGGCGGGGTGCTGGCGGTGCTCGTCTTCTGGCTGCGGCGGCGGCTGGCCGAGACCGAGAGCTTCGAGAATGCCAAGGGCAAGGGCCGATCGGGGTTCGGCGCGCTGTTTCGCGAGCATCCGCGCGAGGCGGCGCTGGTGATGCTGCTCACCGCGGGGGGCACGCTCGCTTTCTATGCCTATTCGATCTACCTCCAGAAATTCCTGGTCAATACCGCCGGGTTCGATCGTGCGACTGCTTCGCAGATCAATGCCGCAGCGCTGTTCGGGTTCATGCTGATCCAGCCGCTGGCGGGCGCGCTGTCCGACCGGATCGGGCGGAAGCCGCTGATGGTGGGGTTCGGGGTGCTCGGCGTGCTGCTGACCTGGCCGATCTTCACCACGCTGGAGACCGTGCGCAGCCCGATCGCGGCGTTCGCCCTGATGCTCGCCGCGCTGGTGATCGTCACCGGCTACACCTCGATCAACGCGGTGGTGAAGGCCGAGCTGTTTCCCGCGCACATCCGCACGCTCGGCGTGGCGCTGCCCTACGCGCTCGCCAATGCGCTGTTCGGCGGGACGGCGGAATATGTAGCGTTGTGGTTCAAGGACGCGGGATGGGAGCGCGGATTCTACTGGTATGTCACCGCGATGATCGGGGTTTCGCTGATAACGTATCTCAAGATGCGTGATACTGCTAAGCATTCGCAGATATTGGAGGACTGATTCCTTCCCGGGCCGGTCGGCTGCGAGATTGCCACCGTCACCCCGGCCCAAGTGCTAGGGTGACGGCAGGAATCAGGCTGCGTCAGGGATCAGGCCAAAATCCCGCCGCCGCGGCCGGCGAGGACGCGGCCGATCGAGTCGAACAGCGCATCCATCGCCACGGGCTTGAACAGCACGTCGTCGGCGCCGAGCGCCAGGCAGCGCTCGCGCAGATCTACCGCGGTGTCGGCGGTGACGACGATGATCGGCAGCTCGGCCTTGGCGTCGCTGCGCGCACGGATACGGCGGATCGTCTCGAAACCGTCGGTGCCGGGCATACGTAAATCTACCAGGATGACATCGAAGCTCTCGGCGTCGATCTTTGCGAGGCCCTCCTCCGCCCAGGCCGCCTCGGCCATGGTCGCGCCGGCCACGTCGAGCATGTCCTTCACGACCCGACGGTTCATCGGGTCATCCTCGATGAAAAGGATGTTCATGGCGTGCCGCCGCAATGGACGGAGTGAATATCGACGACCCGTTTTATCATACGTGGTGTGCTATCGCGCTATGCCGCCTGCGACACAAGACGCTCGCTGCTACTCACGTTCAAATTTTCTTCCGGCCTCGTAACGACTGCGGCGATCAACGCGGCACCCGATACCGGCTTTTCGACGATCCCGCGGATGCCGGTGGCAAGGAGCTGGGCGCGCGTTTCCGCATCGGGCTTCCCCCACAAGACGGTGACGGTAGCAGGTGCAATGGCATCGGCGAGTGTCCGCAGCGTCTCGATCGGGTCGCCCTCGGCCTTGAGCGTCGCTTCATCGGCTAGCAGGTGCATGACGGGGGCCTCGCCGTGGAGCACGGGCACTTCGGCTGCGGCCGCAGCGAAGCGCAGCGAGGCGACACGCGGCTCGAGCAGGGTGCGCAGCATCGAGCGCGCGATCGGATTGCGATCGAGGACCAGCATCGCCGCGCCGTTCGCGGCACCGCCGGACGCCGCCTGGGCGGGCGCTTCGGCAAGCGTGAGCGGCAGATCGACGGTAAAGGCGGTGCCCTGCGCCTCGACGCTGTCGACGCTGATCTCCCCGCCCAGCGCATGGGCGAGGTTGCGGCAGATCGTCAGGCCTAGCCCGGTGCCGCCGAATTTACGGGTGGTGCCCGCGTCGACCTGGCGGAAGGATTCGAAGATCTCGTCGAATTTCTCGACGGGGATGCCGATGCCGGTATCGGTAACGACGATGCGCAGGCGGCGCGTGGCGCCCTCGCCCTCGGCCAGCGCGCGCAGGGTGACGCCGCCCTTCTCGGTGAACTTGATCGCATTCGACAGCAGGTTGAACACGATCTGGCGCAGCCGAGCGGCGTCGCTGACGATCCAGCCGGGGGCGTGCGTCAGCTCGAGGCGGAAGCTCAGGCCGCGGGCGCGCGCCTGCTCGTCCCACAGCCGAGTCACTTCGCGCAGCGTCGCGGCGAAATCCATCGGCGCGGCCTCGACAGTGAGGTTGCCGGTCTCCATCTTGGCGAGATCGAGGATGTCGTCGACCAGCGCGCGCATCGTGACCCCCGCGCCGTGGACGATGCCGATGCGGTCGCGCGTCTCGGGCTCGATCCGCGAATCGGCGAGCATCACCTGGGTCATGCCGAGGATGCCGTTCAAGGGCGTGCGGATTTCGTGGCTGGTGGTGGCGAGGAACTCGGTCTTGGCCTGCAATGCCTTTTCGAGCGCGACATTGGTCTCGCCGAGCACGACGTTGGTTGCGCGGATCTGGTTGCGGCTGCGGCGCAGCGTGATCAGGCCGAAGGTCAGCAGCGCGATGATGACGAGCGTCGCGCCGCCGATGCCGAAGAAGAGGGTACGCTGGAAGGCGGCGGTGCGGCGCGCCTCCTCGGCCTTGAGCGTCTGGATGCGGGTCTGCTGCTCGGCGAAGTTGAAGCGCGCGGCCATCAGCGCGGCGCCCGTGGAGGTCGCGACCTTGGTAGATTCCTCGTCGAGCCGCTTGAGCGCCTGGAGATGTTCGAGCGCCAGCCGCGTGGCGCCGGCGTCGCGCAATATTTCATAGGCGTAGAGATGCGAGGTGCGGAAATCGCCGGTGGTGCCGGCGAGGTCGATCCCCGCGAAACACTCGTCGATCAGCCGGAGCGCCGCAGCCTTGTCACCGCGCTGGCTGGCGAGCCGCGCGGCGGTGGCGAGCAGATGGCGGCGGAGCAGATCGGCATCGGCATCCCGGACCAGCTTGAAGCCGCGCACGAGCGTCCGGTCGGCGGCGTCGTAGCGCTTAAGATCGACTTGGTTGCGCGCGAGATTGACGAGAATGCGAGCCTCGAGAAGCGGCTTTTCGAGCTGCCGCGCGGCGGCGAGCGCCGCCTCATATTCGCGCTCGGCCTCGGTGCTCCGCTCGAGCCGGGCGAGGACATTGCCGCGGCTGTTGTGGAGCGAGAGCGTCAGCGCGAGATCGCCGCTGTAGAGTTCGGCAGCCTGGCGGTAATATTGCTCGGCGCGGTGATCGTCGGTCGCGGCGCTGTAGAGGGCGCCGATATTCTGCAGCGCGATCGCCTGGCTGCGCGGCTCGCGCAGCTGACCGAATATCCGAAAGGCCTCCTGGTAATTTTCCAGCGCCTTGACCGGGAGGTTGGCCTGCATGTGCAGCGCCCCCTGCGACATCAGCAGGTCGCCGCGCAGCTTGATTGGCGTGTCGATCATGTCGATCAGACGCAACCCCTCGTCGAGCAGTGGCCGGGCGCGCTCCGTCGCATTGCTGCGCAGATGCGCTTCGGCCGCCAGCCAGCGCGCCGTCGCCAGCGCCAGCGCGCGCTGGCGGACATCGGGAATGCGGCGGGCGATCGAGTCGATCAGCGCGACGTGACGTAGCGCCTGGGCCTGATCGCCCATCATGCTGCTCTTGGCCGCGTCGATCTGGGCCTGGAGCGGCGCGGGGAAATCGGTGTCGCCAGCCAGCGCCGGCCCGCTTGCGATCAGGACCAGAGCGAGGCCGAGCCCGCGAAGGGCAGTGCGCCTCACGCGCGCTTCCAGAAGCTCTCGGGCCGGATGAACGACTGGACGTTGGCGGAGCTGGCGAGATGCGCCTCGTCGGCGAGATATTTGCTGAACGCATCGAAGCCGAGCGGACGCGAGAGCAGGAAGCCCTGCACCATGTCGCAACCCATCACGCTGAGCAGCGCGAGTGCCGACGGCGTCTCGACACCTTCGGCGGTGACTTCCATCTCGAGCGCGTGCGCGAGATCGATCGTCGAGCGGACGATCAGCGGATCGCGATTGCTGCTGGTCAGCTGCATCACGAACATCTTGTCGATCTTGAGCTCCTTCGCCGGCAGCCGCTTGAGATAGGCGAGCGAGGAGAGCCCGGCGCCGTAATCGTCGATCGCGAGCTTGACGCCGATATCGGCGAAGGTCTGGAGATGCTGGATCGCGCTGTCGGGATCGCGGATCACCGCTGTCTCGGTGATCTCGAAGCCGAGCTTGGCCCCGCTTGCGGTCACGACCGCGCAGGCCTCCTTCACGAACTCGGCATCGGCGAGCAGCATGCCCGAGATATTGAGGAACAGCGTGAGATCGTGCCCATGGGCAACGAGCCGCTTCTGGTCGGCGATCACCTGACGCAGCGTCCACATGGTCAGCGCACCGATCTCGCCCGCCTCTTCAGCCACCGAGATGAAGTCGCCGGGGAGGATGAGCCCGCGCTGCGGATGCTGCCAACGCACCAGCGCCTCGGCGCTCGCAATCTCCTGGCGCCGGACATGCACCTTGGGCTGATATTGCAGGAACATCTCGCCATTGGCGATCGCGCGGGGAAGCTCGCGCATCAGCGTCAGGCGATCGAAGGCGAGGTCGGCGCGCGACAGATCGAGAATGACGACCTTCTTCTCGTTGCGCGCTTGCTCGAGCGCCGATTCCGCGGCCTCGGTCAGCCGGACGTCGTCGCAGTCCTCGCAGGGCGCCGCCGCGACGCCGAACTGCATCTGGAGCGTATAGATCTCGCCATCGAGGTCGAAGGGGCGGGCCAGCGCCTTGCGCAGCCGATCGATGTCCGCAGCCCCAGCCTCGGCGCTTTCGCGCTCGAAACCGATCTCGATCAGCGCACGGCCCGCGGTGAGGATCCGTACATCGGGCATGAGTTCGGCGATTCGCGCCGCAATGTCGAGAACCAGGGCATCGGCGCGCGGCCGGCCGAGATGCCGGCGCAGCGTCGCGAAGTTCAAAATCTCACATTGGGACAATATCCGCCACACGCCGGCATGCCCTTCCATCGGCTTGGCGCCTGCGGACTCCGCCGGAGGGGCGCCGTCCCTCGGCTGCGGAAGCGCCGCGACCGAGCCGCGCACATGCGGCTCCGTGCGCAGCGATGGGAACGCTTTCGCAACAATTCCATTGGCTTCCACCGGGCGTGCGACCGCTTGCGATGCCGCATCCCCGCTGGGTACCGAAGGCTCCGACCCTGCCGACATAGGCTCCGTCCTACCCCGCTATCCTTGAAGGAACGGTTAAGCCGAGCCTCCGCGAAAGAGGTTTCGAAGCTGCATGCCTCCGCATAAATCCGGATTGATAAGTCGTTAATCTCCGCTTAACCACTTGATTGCGCGTTATGCGCACCGATGGGAGATCAATGATGTTCGCGTTTGACCTTCTTTTCCGCGACAAGGGCACCGGCGAAGAAATTCGCCCCTTCTGACCTTGCGCGTCCTTCCGGGCCGGCGGTGAAGCGACTTCAGCTGTGAAGATGCGCTGACCGGCCCGGACGACTATCGTTAAGCGGCTGGACCTCCAGCCGCTTTTTTGTACCGCGCGGCTGCCGCAGCACCCCCTCGCCGCCCGCTCCCTTGCCCTGCGCCGCCAGTCGGTTAAGGCGGCGAGCATCATTCCAAAGGGGATTTGCATTGCGCATCGCGATGATCGGCACGGGCTATGTGGGGCTGGTTTCCGGCGCCTGCTTCTCGGATTTCGGCCATGACGTGGTCTGCGTCGACAAGGACGCGCGCAAGATCGAGCTGCTCCACCAGGGCGTGATGCCGATCTATGAGCCCGGGCTCGACGCGCTGGTCGCCTCGAACGTCAAGGCGGGGCGGCTGACCTTCACCACCGATCTCGCCGAGGGCGTAAAGGATGCCGATGCGGTGTTCATCGCAGTCGGCACACCGAGCCGCCGCGGCGACGGACATGCCGACCTCTCTTATGTCTATGCCGCGGCGCGAGAGATCGCCGAGAACCTGACCAAGCCCAGCGTGATCGTCACCAAGTCGACCGTGCCGGTGGGCACCGGCGACGAAGTCGAGCGCATCCTGGCCGAAGTGGCACCCAACGCGGGCGCCACGGTCGTTTCCAACCCCGAATTCCTGCGCGAGGGCGCGGCGATCGAGGATTTCAAGCGCCCCGACCGCGTCGTCATCGGCACCGACGACGAGGGCGCGCGCGACGTGATGCGCGCGATCTATCGCCCGTTGTCGCTCAACCAGAACGCGCCGTTGCTGTTTACCGGGCGGCGTACGTCGGAACTGATCAAATACGCCGCGAACGCGTTCCTCGCGGTCAAGATCACCTTCATCAACGAGATCGCCGACCTGTGCGAGGAAGTCGGCGCCGACGTGCAGGAAGTCGCGCGCGGCATCGGCATGGACAACCGCATCGGCGGCAAGTTCCTCCATGCGGGGCCCGGCTATGGCGGATCGTGCTTCCCCAAGGACACGCTGGCGCTGCTCAAGACCGCGGGCGACAACGAGACGCCGCTGCGGATCGTCGAGGCGACGGTGCAGGTCAACGACGCGCGCAAGCGGGCAATGGGCCGAAAGGTCATCAAGGCGATGGGCGGCGACGTGCGCGGCAAGACCGTCGGGCTGCTCGGCCTGACCTTCAAGCCCAACACCGACGACATGCGCGACGCGCCCAGCCTGTCGGTCGTCGCGGCGCTCGAGGATGCCGGTGCGACGGTGAAGGCGTATGACCCGGAAGGGTTCGAGCAGGCACGGCCGTTGCTGCCCAACGTGGTGTTCAGCGAAAGCGCCTATGCCGCCGCCGACGGCGCCGACGCGCTGGTCATCGTCACCGAATGGGACGCGTTCCGCGCGCTCGACCTGGGGCGGATCAAGGGGCTGCTCAAGACGCCGCTGCTCGTCGACCTGCGCAACATCTATCCGCCGGCCGAGGCGGCGCGCGCGGGGCTCAAGCTG
Organism: Sphingomonas sp. HF-S4; assembly: GCF_032911445.1. Lineage (NCBI taxonomy): Bacteria > Pseudomonadati > Pseudomonadota > Alphaproteobacteria > Sphingomonadales > Sphingomonadaceae > Sphingomonas > Sphingomonas agrestis. The sequence continues at coordinate 2,421,081 of NZ_JAWJEJ010000001.1, forward strand.
GTCGGCGTGGGCAAGCCCGGCGCCGATTGAGCGAAGCGCGCGCGGTATGCGCCGCTAAACAATAACTAGATCGCGTGGCGTGGCGGTGCTTCCTAAATCGCCCGCCATGCTGCATCCCCCATCGATGGCTGGCGACACTCCGCAAGCGAACAAGTTCGGGGGTACACCGCCGCCCCTCACCCATCTCCAGCGCCTCGAAGCCGAGAGCATCCACATCCTGCGCGAGGTCGTCGCGGAGGCCGCGCGGCCGGTGATGCTCTATTCGATCGGCAAGGACAGCGCGGTGATGCTGCACCTGGCGAAAAAGGCCTTCTATCCCGCCCCACCGCCCTTCCCGCTGCTCCATGTCGATACGACGTGGAAGTTCCAGGCAATGTACGAGCTGCGCGACAAGGCGGCCAAGGCGGCGGGGATGGAGCTGCTCGTTCACAAGAACCCTGACGCGGTGGCACAGGGGATCAATCCGTTCGATCATGGCAGTCTGCACACCGATCTTTGGAAGACCGAAGGACTCAAGCAGGCGCTCGACCTCTATGGCTTCGACGCGGCGTTCGGCGGGGCGCGGCGCGACGAGGAAAAGAGCCGGGCGAAGGAGCGCGTCTTCTCGTTCCGCACCGCTTCGCATCGCTGGGACCCCAAGAGCCAGCGGCCCGAACTGTGGCACCTCTACAACGCCCGGAAAGCCAAGGGCGAAAGCATGCGGGTGTTCCCGATCTCGAACTGGACCGAGCTCGACATCTGGCAATACATCCGCGCCGAGGGGATCGAGATCGTCCCGCTCTACTTTGCCGCGCCGCGGCCGACGGTGACGCGCGACGGGCTGCTGCTGATGGTCGATGACGACCGCTTCCGACTGCAGCCCGGCGAAGTGCCGGTCGAGCGATCGGTGCGGTTCCGGACACTCGGTTGCTATCCGCTGACCGGGGCGGTGGAGAGCGAGGCGGCGACGCTGGAAGCGGTGATCCAGGAGATGCTGCTCACTACCACTTCCGAACGCCAGGGCCGCGCGATCGACCACGACCAGGCGGCGAGCATGGAGAAGAAAAAGCAGGAGGGCTATTTCTGATGACCTCCTATCGCCCCGACGCGCTGATCGCGTCCGACATCTCGGCGTATCTGACGCTGCACCAGAACAAGTCGCTGCTGCGGTTCATTACCTGCGGCAGCGTCGACGACGGCAAGTCGACGCTGATCGGGCGACTGCTCTACGATTCGAAGCAGATCTTCGAGGACCAGCTTTCCGCGCTCGAATCCGACAGCAAGCGCGTCGGGACGCAGGGGCAGGAGATCGACTTCGCGCTGCTGGTCGACGGGCTCGCCGCCGAGCGCGAGCAGGGCATCACGATCGACGTCGCCTACCGCTTCTTCGCGACCGAGAAGCGCAAGTTCATCGTCGCGGATACGCCCGGGCACGAACAGTACACGCGCAACATGGTCACCGGTGCATCGACCGCCGACTTGGCGGTGATCCTGATCGACGCGCGGAAGGGCGTGCTCACCCAGACGCGGCGGCACTCGTATCTGGCGCATCTGCTGGGCATTCGGCATGTCGTGCTGGCGGTGAACAAGATGGACCTGATCGGCTACGACCAGGCGGCCTACGACGCGATCGTCGCGGACTATGGCGCCTTCGCCGAATCGATTGGAATTCAAGCGTTTACCCCGATCCCGATCTCGGGATTCAGGGGCGATAACATCGCCGGGCGGTCGGGGAATACGCCTTGGTACGATGGACCGGCGCTGCTGGAACACCTGGAACATGTTGACGTCGAAGTTGACGCCGACCGCGCCAAGCCGTTCCGGCTTCCCGTCCAATGGGTCAACCGGCCGAACCTCGACTTTCGCGGGTTCGCCGGGCTGGTCGCGAGCGGCACGGTCAAGCCCGGAGACGCAGTGCGAATCCTGCCCTCGGGGCGGACGACCACCGTGGCGCGGATCGTCGCGATGAACGGCGACCGAGATCAAGCGGGCGCCGGTGAGTCCGTCACGCTGACGCTGGCCGACGAAGTCGACTGCTCGCGCGGCGACGTGATCGCCGCGGCCGACGCGCCGCCCCAGGTCGCCGACCAGTTCAAGGCGACGATCGTGTGGATGGACCAGGCCGAATTGCTGCCCGGTCGCGCCTATTGGCTCAAGCTCGGCACCCGCACGGTGAGCGTCACCGTGCGCGAGCCCGAATATGCGATCGACGTCAACACGCTGGCGCAGACCGCAGCGCGGACGCTCAAGCTCAACGATATCGGCGTGGCGGAGATCGCCGCCGATCGCGGCATCGTGTTCGAGCCCTATGCCGACAGCCACGATCTCGGCGGGTTCATCCTGATCGACAAGGTGACCAACGCCACCGTCGCGGCGGGGATGCTCCACCATGCGCTGCGCCGCGCGCAGAACGTCCATTGGCAGGCGGTGGAGATCACCCGCGAGGCGCATGCCGCGCAGAAGGGCCAGCAGGCGCGGCTGTTGTGGTTCACCGGGCTGTCGGGATCGGGCAAGTCGACGATCGCCAATCTGGTCGAGAAGAAGCTGCACGCGATGGGCAAGCACAGCTTCCTGCTGGACGGCGACAATGTCCGCCACGGGCTCAACCGCGACCTGGGGTTCAGCGACGCCGACCGGGTGGAGAACATCCGCCGCGTTGGCGAGGTCGCGCGGCTGATGACCGATGCCGGGCTGATCGTGCTGACGGCCTTCATCTCGCCGTTCCGCGCCGAGCGCGAGATGGTGCGCGCGATGCTCCCCGACGGCGATTTCTTCGAGATCTTCATCGACACGCCGATCGCCGAGGCCGAGAAGCGCGACCCCAAGGGGCTGTACCGGAAAGCGCGCGCGGGCGAGATCGCCAACTTCACCGGCATCTCGAGCCCGTACGAGGCGCCCGAGCGCCCCGATATCCGCATCGATACGACGCGCGAGACCCCCGAGGAGGCGGCCGAGCGGATCGTCGAGACGATCATGGGAACGTGGAGTCCGGTGATTTGACCGACGCCGAACTCGCGCGCGATATCGCAACGCAAGCGGGCGCGCTGCTGCTGCGCATCCAGGACGAATGCGCCAGCGGCGATCGCGGCGACCGCGAGGCCAATGCGCTGATCCTCGACTGGCTCGAAACCGCGCGGCCCGACGACGCGATCCTCTCCGAAGAGAGCGCCGACGACCTCGCGCGGCTGGAGCGCAGCCGGGTGTGGATCGTCGATCCGCTCGACGGCACGCGCGAATTCGCCGAGCGGCGCGACGACTGGGCGGTGCATGTCGCGCTGGCGGTAGACGGCCGTGCGGAAGTCGGCGCGGTGGCGCTTCCACGGCTGGGGCTAACCTTGTCGAGCGCCGCGCCGCCCGCGTTGCGCGACCCGCAGACGCCGCCACGGATGCTGGTGAGCCGGACGCGACCGAGCGCCGTCTGCACCGACGTGGCGGCGCGGATCGGCGCGGTGCCGGTGGGCATGGGCTCGGCGGGTGCGAAGGCGATGGCGGTGGTGCGCGGCGAGGCCGAGATATATCTGCACACCGGCGGCCAGCACCAATGGGACAATTGCGCGCCGGTCGCGGTCGCGTTGGCGGCCGGACTGCACGCCTCGCGCGTCGACGGATCGCCGATCGTGTACAATTCACGCGAGACGAGCATTCCGGACCTGCTGATCTGCCGCAAGAAATGGGCAGAGGTGGTGCTGGACGCGGTCAAGGGGTGTGGGGGCTAGAGCGCTCCAATTCCGTTCGTTTCGAGCGTAGTCGAGAAACGCTTGCGCATTCCCTGAACCCGTTTCTCGACTTCGCTCCAAACGAACGGGGAAGAATTGCCCTTCCACATACGTCACCCCGGCCTTGTGCCGGGGTCCACTGAGCCGTCATCGACTAGCTAGAGGCGATAGGGGCTCGCGTGTCGCGCGGTGGATCCCGGCACAAGGCCGGGGTGACGGGATAGGAGTGCGGCGTGATTGACCGCGACTCGCGGACTCACCGCGAGTCGCGCGTGGACGAGAGTCAACGGACATGGTAAACGGCGCCCCGGGGAGGGGCGGTTCTGGGCGACATCTGGTTCCTGCTGGCGATCGGGCTGAGCTTTGCCGGCTATGCCGTGTACCTGCTCGGACTGCGGCGCCATAGCGTCCAACCCAATCGCGCGTCGTGGCTGATCTGGGCGGCGGCGACCGCGATCGAGGCGCTCACCTATAGTGCCGTCAATCCGGGCGCGCCGCAGGCATTGGTCTTCATGGTCTCGGCCGCCGCGTGCATCACAGTGACGCTCGCGGTGTGGCGGCGATCGGCCTGGGCGCCGCCCTCGCCTGCCGAGAGCTTCTGCATGGCGGCGTCGCTGACTGCTTTGGTACTGTGGCTGGTGCTCCGCGAGGCATTCTGGGCGCACATGCTGGTGGTGGTCGCGGTGCCGGTGAGCTTCTGGCCGACCTGGGCGAGCGTCTGGGCCGACCGCTCGCGCGAGCGCTCGCCGGCCTGGGGGCTGTGGACCTTCGGCGACCTGGCGACGCTGCTGATCGCGGTGCGCGGGCCCGAGCTGGGGCTGGCCGAGCTCGGCTATATCCTGGTCGAATTGCTCTGCCATGCCAGCGTGTGGTTCCTGATCGGGCTGGCGACGATCAACCCGCTGCGCTCGCTGGGCCTCCGGCGCGGCGGGCTGCGCGTGTTCGAGCGCTACCGGCCTTCGGCCAATCTGTTCAGGGTCGGCGACAACCATCTCGGCAAGGCGGTGTATGCAGCTTCGGGCTTCGCCGAAGGCGACGTGCTGCTCGAATTCACCGGCGCGCGGCTGCATGCCGATCAGGTGCCGCGGCGGATGCAGGGCGCGGGCGACCGCTTCGTCCAGGTGACGCCCGACCAGTATATGGGGCCCTCGGGCCAGCTCGACGACCTGGTCAACCATAGCTGCGCGCCCAATGCCGGGCTGCGCTTCGCCGAAACGGGCGTTTTCCTGATCGCGGTGCGCGATATCGCGGCGGGCGAGGAGATCTGCTGGGACTATTCGACCACGCTGCGCGCGTCGAACTGGCGGATGCTGTGCCACTGCAAGGCGCCGGGATGCCGGCGGGTGATCGGGAATTTCGAGACCCTGGATGCCGAGCGGCAGGCGTGGTTCCGGGCGCGGAACCTGGTGGCGCCGTATCTGCGGGATCAAGAGGGCTTGGCGGACCGACGCATTGCCGGTTGATCGTGCTCCGGCGAAGGCCGGAGCGCTGGAGGCGGCGCCGTCGCGTGCGGCTAACGCTCCGGCCTTCGCCGGAGCACGGGGAATTGGGCTAATTTAAGCCCCTCCCTGAGAGGGAGGGGTTAGGGGTAGGTTTGGGCGGACGAGGCTCGATGCCTCGGCCGGCGCTTCGATGCTGGACGACGAGTCTTTTGAGCGCGCAGACGCGCGCACCCACCCCCACCCCCTCCCTTTCAGGGAAGGGAGTTTTCGACCTTATGCCGCCAAATTCTCTGCTGAGGCGGTCGCAGCCGCGCCCAGCGTCAGCACTGCCCTCGCACCCCTGCCCTTGCCGTTACTCTTCAGTTCCAGCGTCCCTTCCATCGCCTGCATCGAATTCGCGCACCAATGGAGCCCAAGCCCGCCGGACTTGTGCGCGCGGGTAGAGAAGCCGCGCTGGAACAGCGTGGGCGCGACGGCGGCGTCGAAGCCTTCGCCGTCGTCGCGGATGACGATTTCGACCTGGTCGCCACTCGGCTGGACCGAAACCGCGATGCTGCCCCCGCCCCGGCCCGTCGCGGCGATCGCCTCCGCGGCGTTGGCGAAGAGGTTGCCGATCACCTGGCTGAGGATCACCCGGTTGGCGCGCACCCAACAGGGGCGCGAGGGGAAGCTGAAGGCGATCGAATTCTCGCCCGAATAGCGGGCGATCGTGGCGTTCTGCGCGACGATGTCGCTGATGTCGCACGTGCCAAGCGCCGGGCGCTCGTGCGCCGCTTCCTGCTGCTCGCCGATGATCTCGAGGACGTGGCGCAGCGCCTCGCGGCCGATGCCGAGCTGGGCGCTCCGGTCAGTACGCTCGCGCTCGATGGCGTCGAACGCGGCGGCGAGGAAGGCCGTGAGCTTCGCCCGTCGTTCGGGCGGCAGCGCGGGATCGGACAATTCGGCGAGCGCGCGGTCGATCGTCACGCGATCGACCGGGGCGCGATCCATCCCCTGGCTGAGCACGGTGGTGACCGGGTTCAGTGCGTTGCGGACATTGTGCATCACCGCCACCGCGCTCTCGCTGCGGCCGAGGGTGAAGCTCTGCACCTCGAGCTGCTCGCGCAGATCCTTCAACTGGCGGAGCATCGAATTGAAGCTGGTGACGAGGCTGCCGATCTCGTCGTCGCGCGGGGCTTCGGTGAGCAGGCCGAGATCACCCGAATTGCGCACCACCCCCATATGACGTTCGACGCGGTGCAGCGGGCGGAGCACGGTGCGGGTGATCATCCGGCGCAGCACGAGCAGCACCACCGCAAGCAGCAGCGACGAGGCGAGCACCGCGAGGACCAGCATGCGCTTGCCAAGCGTCGATAGATCGCGCGGGATCGCATAGGCGGCGCTGGCGACGGCATGGCCGTCGGCGCCGGGAATCGGCACGGCGATGCGCGTGCGCGACGGCGCGGGGGTGACGGTGACATCGTCGGCGGGCGCGGCGAGGCTGGCCTGGAGCTGGAGCAAGGTGCTGAGCTGCGCCGCGGTGAGCGTGCGCGCCATGAGAACATAGCCGCGTGGGGTGCCGGAGCCGTCGCTGCGGCGGACGCGGGCGATGCCGACCGCGGCAAGGCTGTCACCGAGGCGAAGATAGAAGCCCGCAGAACTCCGGCCGTGGAGCGTCTTCTCGAAATCGAGCCGCCTGATCGCACCGACCAGCGCGGCGCGCATCGGGGGAACATCGGCTTCGCGCGCGACATCGATCCAGCGCGCGATCACCACCAAGCGATCGGGGCGGACATAGGCCATGCCGTTGACGTCGAGATTGACCATGGCGAGCGTCGAGAAACTCTCCTGCTCGAACGCGGCGCTCGGCGCGGCCATATAGTCCCAGGACGAATTCCAGTCGCCATAGTCCCGCACCGCGCTTTCGACCTTGGCCGCGAGATCCGCGACCACCGCCTGGGTGCGGCGGACATGCGCGGCGACGGCGTCGCGTTCGAGCCGATTGAAGTTGGGGGTGATGACCGTGGCGAGCAGCAGGGTCAGCGCCGCGGCGCCGAGCAGACCGACGCCGGTGAGGATCAGCACCAGCTTGGCGCCGAGCGAGCGCGGCAGGCGCAGGCGCGCCAGACGAGGCATCAGCCGTGCGTGCCGCAGGCCGCGGCCTCGAGCTGCGTTTCCGCCTCCGAACGGCCGAGCAGGGTGCCGCGCTCGGCGAGCATCTGCGCATCCTCGGCATCGATCGGGCGGGACAGGAAATAGCCCTGCATGTGGCTGCACCCGGCGAGGCGGAGCGCCTGGAGCTGGGTGTCGGTCTCGACGCCTTCGGCGACGACTTCCATGCCGAGCGCGCGGCCGAGATGGATCACCGAATGGACGATCGCCGCGCTCTCGCGCTCGCGGCCCATGCCGTCGACGAAGCTGCGGTCGATCTTGAGGCAATCCAATGCGAAGCGGCGGATATTGTAGAGCGACGAATAGCCGGTGCCGAAATCGTCGAGCGCGATGCGGAAGCCCATCTGCCGCAGCTTGAACAGGATCTCGGCGGCGCGCTCGACATTGTCGAAGATCGCGGTCTCGGTGATCTCGATCTGGAAGCGGCCGGGATCGACACCGGCGCTGGTCACGCGCTCGACGACATGCGCGACGAAATTCTGGCGGCGGAACTGGCGCGGGCTGAAATTGACCGAGACGTATTGGCCGGGCCAGGTCTTCAAGGCGACGATCGCCTCGTCGATCACCCAGTCGCCGAGCTCGTGGATCAGCTGCGATTCCTCGGCGATCGGGATGAACATCGCCGGCGGGACCATGCCGTATTCTGGGCTGCACCAGCGGATCAGCGCCTCGAACCCAGTGATGTCGAGGTCGCGGCCGACGATCGGCTGGAAGACGAGCTTGAGCTCGCCCTTGGCGATCGCTTCGGACAGCCCGGTTTCGATCTGGCGGCGGAAACGGATCGATTCGTCCATGCTCTCGTCGAACACGCGCACGCAGCCGCGGCCCTGGCGCTTGGCTTCGTTGAGCGCGAGATCGGCGCGGCGCATCACGTCGATCGGATCGCCGATGCTGCCGGGCTCGACGACGATCAAGCCGAGGGAGGCACCACCCTGGACCGAATGGCCGAACACCTTGAAGCTGGTGCTGACTGCCTTGAGCAGGCGCTCGCACTGCATCGCCGCATCGTCCTCACCCTCGACCGGCATCAGCAGCGCGAATTCGTCGCCACCCAGCCGCGCGACGAAGCCGTCGCCCGGGATACCGGCCTGGAGGATCTCGCAGACCATGCGGATCAGTTCGTCGCCCGCCAGGTGGCCAAGCGTGTCGTTGACCAGCTTGAAGCGGTCGAGGTCCATCATCGCCATCGCGAAGCAATGCGTGCCCTTCACCGACTGGCCGAGCGCGTGGAGGAAGGCGAGGCGATTGGGAGCGTCGGTCAGCGAATCGTGGTTGGCCACGTGGACCGCGCGCGATTCGTTGGCGGCAAGTTCGAGCTTTTGTTCCTCGAGCAGGGCAATGGCGTTCTTGAGCTCGAGGTCGAGCGTCCAGCGGCGGGCGAGCGCAGTGGCGGTCTGGAGCACTTCCTCGGCCTGGAAGGGCTTGGCGATGTAGAAGATCTTGTCGGCGGGCCCCGCAGCGCGGCTGATGTCGAGCGGGCTATGGTCCGAGAAGCCGGTGACGATGACGAGGTTGATATCGGGGTCGAGCGCACGGATCCGGCGCGCGGTTTCCTTGCCGTCGATGCCCGGAGGCATGCGGACGTCGAGGAAGGCGACCGAATAGCGTTCACCGCTGCGCAGCGATGCCTCGACCGCGGCGACGGCGTCGAGGCCCTGCATATGGTGGTCGCAAGCGAAGGCCGGAGCGGGCTCGGCGGGTTCGCTCTCATCGCCGAACAGCTCGGCGGCCATTGCGCCCAGCGCCTCGGCACCTGCCGGCGGCGGCGCGAAGCACTGGCGATAGGAATCGTGCATCGCCGGCTCGTCGTCCACGATCAGAATGCGCACGTCGATATCCCCCGAAATCTATCGGAACATGGTAAATACATGGGGTTAACGCAGTGTGAAACTCGTTACGCGGGCGGCGAAGCGTGCGGTACAAACCCGTAGCGGCGTTTCCCCGAAGAGACGGCGGCACACCCACGGCGTAGAGAGAGCGTGCGGACGGCGTCGTACCTCCCTAGTCGTCCGCCAGTAATCGCGTGCGCGTCTCCATCCCCCTGGAGCACGGCATCGCCCGGGAACAAGCCGGAGCGCTGAAGGATCCTCCCCAGCGGCTCCGGCTTGACCTGTTTACCTGGCCCCCGCCCCGCACTACGCCTCCGATGTCGATTTGGAGGATTCATGGCCGACCCGCTCATCGCCCGCTCGCTGCTGTTCGCTCCCGGCGATTCCGCGCGCAAGCTGGCCAAGGCCGGTGCGAGCGGCGCCGACCTGGTGCTGTGCGATCTCGAGGACGCGGTCGCCGCGGCCAACAAGGACGCGGCACGCGCGCTCGTCGCCGAGCATCTGCGCACCACCGAACGCGCCCAGCCGCAATGGGTTCGGATCAACCCGCTCGATACCGAATATGCGCTTGCCGACCTTGCCGCGATCGTTCCGGCGAAGCCCGACGGGATCATGCTGCCCAAGGCGACGCGCGCCGAGGCCGAGCGGCTGCACCATTACCTCACGGCGCTGGAAGCCTCTGCCGGGCTGCCGGTCGGCGCCATCCGCACGATCGTCGTCGCCACCGAGACTGCGCCTGCATTGTTCGGCCTGGGCGACTATGCCGGCACCCCGCGCCTCGCCGCGCTGACCTGGGGCGCCGAAGACAGCGCCACCGCATTGGGCGCGACCGACAATCGCGACGAAAGCGGCGAGTACGACTTTCCCTACCAGCTGTTCCGCGCGCTCGCGCTGTCCGGTGCGGCGGCGGCGGGGGTGACACCGATCGAGACGATCCACGGCGACTTCCGCGATCTCGACGGGCTCGCCAAGGTCGCCGCCAAGGCGCGCCGCACGGGGTTTCGCGGGATGATGGCGATCCATCCCGACCAGGTGGCGGTGATCAACCGGGCCTTCTCGGCTTCCGCAGCCGAAATCGAGCGCGCCGAGGCGATCGTCGCGGCGTTTGCCGCCAATCCGGGCGCCGGGACGATCGGGCTCGACGGGGCGATGCTCGACATGCCGCATCTGAAGCGCGCCCAGGCAGTGCTGGCGATGCAGAGAAGCTGAGCCGTTTCAGTTGATTATCCCGCCGCCGCTACTAGGGTTGCAGGCGTTGCAGTCGGGGGCGCGTACCGCAGGATGAGCGAAGTCGGGCACGAACCCTTGCCGGTGGGCGAGGACGAGTTCCGCATGATCGCGGACAGCGCACCGGTTGCGGTGTGGGTGACGCGGCTCGATCGCACGCGCAGTTTCGTCAACCGCGCCTATGTCGAGTTCCTCGGCGTATCCTATGACGAAGCGCTCGCCTTCGACTGGCGGCGGATCATCCACCCCGAGGACACCGCGCGGCTGCTCGCGGAATCGATCGCGGGCGAGGCGAGCATGGCGACCTTCGCGCTCGAAGGCCGCTACCGTAGCGCCAAGGGCGAATGGCGCTGGCTCCACTCGACCTCTTCGCCGCGCCGCGACGCGCAGGGACGGCATATCGGCTTCATCGGCGTCGCGCACGACGTCACCGAAGCCAAGCTCGCCGAGCTCGCGCTGCGCGACAGCGAGGCGCAGCTTTCGGCGTTCATCGCGCAATCGACCGCGGGGTTCGCGCAGGTCGATCTCGACGGACGCTTCACCCTGGTCAACGACCGGTTCTGCGAGATCGCCGGGTGGAGCCGGGAGGAGCTGATGGCGATGCGGATGCTCGAGATCACTCATCCCGACGACCGCGGACGCAACCGCCCGCTGTTCGACCGCGCGGTGGCGATTGGCGAGCCCTACACCCACGAGAAGCGCTACATCCGCAAGGACGGCGGGGTCGTCTGGGTCAACAATTCGGTGTCGGTGATCCGCCGGCCCGACGGCGAGCCGTTCGGGGTGCTGGCAGTGACGATCGACGTCACCGATCGGCGCGAGGCCGAGGCGCGGCTGCGCGAGAGCGAGACGCGGTTCCGCACGATCTTCGAACAGGCCAACGACTTCCTGATCACCACGACGCTCGACCAGGTCATCACTTCGGTGAACCCGGCGGTCGCCGCGGCGCTGGGCTATCCTGAACATGAAATCGTCGGCGCGACCATCGGCGACTTCATGGCGCCCGACCAGCTCGCACTGGCGATGGAAGCGTTCGAGCAGAAGGTGCGCGAGGGCGGCAGCACGCGGCTGACCGTGACGGTGCGCGCGCGCGACGGGCGGCCGCTGACATGGGAGATCAACTCGCAGCTCACCACCGATGCCGAGGGCAAACCCATCGCGCTCCACGCGATCGGCCGCGACGTGACCGAGGCCAAGCGCGCCGAGACGCACCTGCGGCTGCTGGTCGACGAGCTCAACCACCGAGTGAAGAACACGCTGGCGATCGTTCAGGGCGTCGCGCGGCAGAGCTTCAAGGACGCCACCGATCCGGCGATCGCGCGCGCGGCGTTCGAAGGGCGGCTGGCGGCGCTTTCGGAGGCGCACAATCTCCTGACCCGCGAGCATTGGGGCACGGTGTCGATGGCGCAGATCATCGGCGACGCGGTGGCGCCGCATGGCGGCAAGCAGGACCGTTTCAGCCTCGCCGGGCCCGATTTGCCGATCCTGCCAAAGACCGCGATCAGCCTGGCGCTGGCGATCCACGAGCTGGCGACCAATGCGGTCAAGCATGGCGCGCTGTCGGTGCCCGAGGGCCGTGTGGCGATCCGCTGGGCGCGCGGGCTCGCCGATGGCCGGGCGCGGCTGTCGCTGGTCTGGGAAGAGCGCGACGGGCCCGAAGTTGTGACGCCGACGCGGCGCGGCTTCGGCACGCGGATGATCGAGCGCGGGCTCGCCGCCGAGCTGGGCGGCCAGGTGACGATCGAGTTCCGGCGCGCGGGGCTGATCTGCACGGTCGACGCGCCGCTCCCCGAGGGCGCCGAATGAGCGGCTATGGCGCTCTTCGCGTGCTCGTCGTCGAGGACGAGCCGGTCGTGGCGATGTGCCTCGAGGACATATTGGAAGCGCTCGACTGCGCGACGGTCGGTCCTGCCGGAGGGCTCGCCGAGGGACTGGCACTCGCCGAGCGCGAGGAGTTGGGCGCGGCAATCCTCGACATCAACCTGGCCGGCGAACGCAGCATCCCGATCGCCGAGGCGCTACGGGCGCGCGGCGTCCCGTTCGTCTTTGCCAGCGGCTATGGTGCGGTGCCCGAGGGGTTCGAGGAGGTGCCGCTGGTGGCCAAGCCCTATCGCGAAGCGGATATCGACGCGGCGCTGCGGGCGATATTGGGATAGCGCCCGTTCGAAATTCCCCTCCCTGAAAGGGAGGGATGATCGGGTCGGCCATGCCCCCGGCATGGCCTGAACAGCGCGAGGCGCTGTTCACCCGATCATGGGTGGGTTAGCGTCGGGCGGGGCTCGATGCCCCGGCCGGCGCCTTCCGCCGGAACGTCTAGAATCTTTTGGCGCGCAGACGCGCGCACCCACCCCCGCCCCTCCCTGCAAGCAGGGAGGGGAGTTTGAGGGCTGACCATTCCCCATTGCGGGCTGGCCCCCGCGACTCCGTCATCCTCGCAAACGCCACGAGATGGAGCGACGATGCAAACCGTAATCCTGGCCGGAGGCCTCGGCACCCGGCTCGGCGAAGAGACCTCGGTCCGGCCCAAGCCGATGGTCGAGATCGGCGGCATGCCGATCCTCTGGCACATCATGAAGATCTATTCGGCGGCCGGGCTCAACGACTTCGTCATCTGCCTCGGCTACAAGGGCTATCTGATCAAGGAGTTCTTCGCCAACTACTTCCTTCACACCTCCGACGTGACGATCGATCTGCGCGGCGGCAACGGCATGGAAGTACATTACGCCCGCAGCGAGCCGTGGCGGATCACCCTGGTCGAGACCGGCGCGGCGACGATGACCGGCGGGCGCCTGGCGGCGATCCGCTCGTATCTCGATCCCGCCCAGCCGTTCTGCTTCACGTATGGCGACGGCGTCGCCGACATCGACGTCGGCCAGCTCGTCGCCTTCCACAAATCGCACGGGCTGCGCGCCACGATCACGTCGGTGTCGCCGCCAGGACGCTTCGGCGCGCTGGAGTTCGATGCGGGCCGCGTCGTCGACTTCAAGGAGAAGCCCGCGGGCGATGGCGGCCAGATCAACGGCGGCTTCTTCGTCGCCGATCCTTCGGTGCTCGATCTGGTCGACGGACCCGAGACGATATGGGAATCGGGGCCGCTCGAGCAGCTTGCGCACAGCGGCGAGCTGATGGGCTATCGCCATGACGGCTTCTGGCAGCCGATGGATACGCTGCGCGACAAGCTCTATCTCGAAGAGCTGTGGAAGGGCGGCAACGCGCCGTGGAAGCGCTGGTGAGCGGCTGGGCGGGTCGCCGCGTCCTCGTCACCGGGCATACCGGCTTCAAGGGGAGCTGGCTGAGCCTGTGGCTCCATGCGCTGGGTGCCGAGGTAACCGGCTTCGCGCTGCCGCCGCCTTCGCGGCCGAGCCTGTTCGAAACCGCGCGGATCGCCGAGCTAGTCCGCCATGTCGAAAGCGATGTGCGCGACCTGGCGGCGGTGCGCGCCGTGATCGAGGCATCGCAGCCCGAGGCGATCTTCCACCTTGCCGCGCAACCGCTGGTCCGCCTCTCCTATCGCGAGCCAGTGGAGACCTATGCGACCAACGTGATGGGGACGGTGCATGTGCTCGACGCGGCGCGGCGGTCACCGGACGTGCGCGCGATCGTCTGCGTCACCAGCGACAAGTGCTACGACAATCGCGAATGGGTGTGGCCCTATCGCGAGAGTGACCCGATGGGTGGGCACGACCCATACAGCAGCAGCAAGGGATGCGCCGAGCTGGTCGCCGCAGCCTGGCGCAACTCGTTCTTCGCGGAAGACGGTCCGGCGCTCGCGACGGTGCGCGCGGGCAACGTCATCGGTGGAGGCGACTGGGCCGAGGACCGGCTGGTGCCCGATCTGGTCCGCGCGTTCGAGGCCGGCGCGGCGCCGCTGATCCGATCGCCCGACGCGGTGCGGCCATGGCAGCATGTGCTCGAGGCGCTGGGCGGCTACCTTCAGATTGCCGAGCGAATGCTGGCCGGCGAACGGCGCTTTGCCGATGCATGGAATTTCGGGCCTTCGGACGAGGATGCGCGGCCGGTCGGGTGGATCGTCGAGCGCATGCGCGCCGCCTGGGGCGGCGGCAGCGCGGCGGCGGTCGCCGACAGCGGGCCGCGCCCGCACGAGGCCGGGCTGCTGCGGCTCGATTGCTCGAAGGCGCGCGCCGCGCTGGGCTGGCGCCCTGCCCTCAGCCTCGACCAGGCGCTCGACTGGATCGTCGCCTGGCACAAGGCCGTGGGCGATGGCACCGACGCGCGCGCAGTAACGCTCGCACAGATTGCCGACTATGCCGAAGCCAGCGGTCAGCGCCTTCGCCACGCCGCCTGAGGGCTATTCGACCGTCACCGACTTGGCGAGGTTGCGCGGCTGATCGACGTCGGTGCCCTTGGCCACGGCGACGTGGTACGCCAGCAGCTGGACCGGGACGGCGTAGACCAGAGGCGCGATCAGCGGGTGGACGCTCGGCATCTCGATCGTCGCGACGGCGTCGTCACCAGCCTGGGCCAGCCCTTCGGCGTCCGATATCAGCACGACGCGTGCGCCACGCGCCTTGGCCTCCTGCATGTTCGATACAGTCTTGTCGAACAGCGGGCCCGAAGGCGCGAGGACGATCAGCGGCACATGTTCGTCGATCAGCGCGATCGGGCCGTGCTTCATCTCGCCCGAGGCATAGCCTTCGGCATGGATGTAGCTGATTTCCTTGAGCTTGAGCGCACCCTCGAGCGCCAGCGGATAATCCGGGCCGCGGCCGAGATAGAGCACGTCGCGCGCCGCGGCGATGGTGTGCGCCATGCCCTCGATCTCGGCATCGTGCGCGAGCGCGGCGTTGATCGCGGCAGGCGCCTCGATCAGGTGGCGGACGATTTCGCGTTCTTCTTCGTCCCCTAGCTTGCCCTTGGCGCGGGCGAGGTTGACCGCGAGCGCGGCCATCACCGCGAGCTGGCAGGTGAATGCCTTGGTCGAGGCGACGCCGATCTCGGGGCCGGCATGCGTCGAGAGCAGCAGGTCGACTTCGCGCGCCATCGAGCTGGTCGGCACGTTGATGATGCCCGCGGTGGTGACGCCTTCGGCCTTCATGTGGCGCAGCGCGGCAAGCGTGTCGGCGGTCTCGCCCGACTGGCTGACGACGACGCCGAGCGTGTTGGGCAGCAGGACCGGATCGCGATAGCGGAATTCGGAAGCGACATCGACTTCCACCGGCAGGCGGGCGAAGCGCTCGATCCAGTATTTCCCGATCATGCCGACGTACGACGCCGTGCCGCAGGCGACGATCGCGACGCGCTCGATCTTGCTGAGATCAAAACTCATGTCGGGGAGCGCGACCTTCTGCTCGACCGGGCGGATGTACGATGCCAGCGTCTGCGCGACGACGACCGGCTGCTCGTAGATCTCCTTGAGCATGAAGTGGCGGTGATTGCCCTTGTCGATCAGCGCGGGCGACACGCCCGAGGCGACGATCGGACGGGTGACGGCGTTGTTGTCGCGATCGAAGATCTCGATCGTGTCGCGCGTGACGACGGCCCAGTCGCCTTCCTCTAGATAGGCGATGCGCTGGGTGAGCCCGGCGAGCGCATGCGCGTCCGAACCGAGATAATTCTCGCCTTCGCCATAGCCGACGGTAAGCGGCGCGCCGAGGCGGCCGCAGATCAGCAGGTCGGGCTCACCGCGGAACAGGAAAGCGACCGCAAAGGCGCCGTGGAGCTGGGGCAGCACCGCGGCGACGGCCTCGCGCGGGCTCCTGCCGGCTTCGAGCTCGCGGCTGACGAGATGCGCGACGACTTCGGTGTCGGTCTGGCTCTTGAACTCGCGGCCCTCGGCGATCAGCGCGTCGCGCAGCGGCTTGAAGTTCTCGATGATGCCGTTGTGGACGATCGAGACGTCGCCGACGATGTGCGGATGGGCATTGTCCTCGGTCGGCGCGCCGTGCGTCGCCCAGCGGGTGTGGGCGATGCCGATCGTGCCGGGGAGCGGGCTCTCGGCAAGGCGTGCGCCCAGATTGACCAGCTTGCCCTCGGCGCGACGGCGGTCGATCTCGCCGTCGTGCAGCGTCGCGATGCCCGCCGAATCATAGCCGCGATATTCGAGCCGCTTGAGCCCTTCGAACAGCCGCTCGGAGACGTCCTGCGTTCCGATGATGCCGACGATTCCACACATTCGAGATCTTCCTCTTCCGCGTCAGTGCGGGAACTTGGTGTCGATAAAGATGCGGACGAACTCCGCAGGATCGGGTTGGCCGCCATTGGCCTGCTCGAACTTGGCGCGGCCGGCTCGCCAGACCTCGGCGAGCGCGCCGGGCGTGCCGGGCGGGAACTGCATCCGCGCGACGACGATGTCGCGCCAGCCGCCGGTTTCGCCGAACATCGCATGGAATTGCGGCTCGCGCGCCCGCAACGCCGCGTCGCGCGCGGGATCGAGATGGCCGATCGCATCGAGCACATAGCTGTCGAGCAATTCGAGGAACGGCTTGCCGGTGTACCGATCGGACATCAGCCGGTGACTTCGATCTGGCTGGCGGTTTCGGCATCGATCCGCGTCTGGTGATAGACGGTGCCGTCGCGCCGCGGGATCGGCACGCGCTTCGCGACGCCGGTCACGCGGATGCGCTTGCCGGCGAGAAGCTCGCGCGGCTCACCACCCAGCCGCGTCTTGAGCTCGGCGATCGCACCCGGCTTGAGCTCGACGGTGAGGTTGGCCGGATCGCGATAGTCGGCGCTCGAATTGAGATAGACGGCGAAGCCCGATTCGCCGACCGAGCCGACCTGGAACTCGAACACACCCTCGACATCGCCCGAGGCCGCCGCGGCGATCGCCTGGGCCGGGTTCATTGCGGGTTTGGACTGCGCCGCGGCCGGCGATGCGACGAGCAGCGCCAGCGCTGCGAACCCGAGCAACTGCTTCATTTCGACGAACCTCCCGCCTTGCGTGCCTTCATCATTTCGCGGAAGCGCGTGCCCCAGCCGGGCTTCGATTCCTGGCGTGCGCGGGCGAGGCCCAGCGCGCCGGCCTCTACATCCTGCGTCACCACCGATCCGGCGGCGACGGTCGCATCCTTGCCGATCGACACGGGCGCGACCAGCGCGCTGTTCGACCCGATGAACGCGCCTTCGCCGATGCTCGTACGATATTTGAAGAAGCCGTCGTAATTGCAGGTGATCGTGCCGGCGCCGATATTGGCCCCCGCCCCGACTTCGGCATCGCCGAGATAAGTGAGGTGGTTGGCCTTGGCGCCCTTGCCCAGCACCGCCTTCTTGGTCTCGACGAAATTGCCGACCTTGGCATCTTCGCCGAGCACCGTGCCGGGACGCAGGCGGGCATAGGGGCCGACCACCGCGCCGGAAGCGATCTGCGCGCCCTCGATATGGCTGAAGGCGTGAATGGTGACACGGTCGGCGACTTCGACGCCGGGGCCGAAAAACACATTGGGCTCGATCAGCACGTCCCGGCCGAGCCGCGTGTCGTGCGCGAACCACACTGTCTTGGGGGCAATCAGCGTGGCGCCGTCGGTCATCGCCTGGGCCCGACGCGCCTGCTGCCACTCGGCTTCCACTGCGGCGAGTTCCGCCCGGCTGTTGACCCCGGCGACTTCGGCGGCGGGGACTTCGATCACTGCCGAATGACGCCCCGCCGACGCTGCGACACTGACGATGTCGGGCAAATAATATTCGCCGGCGGCATTGTCGTTTCCGACCTTGGCGAGCAGATCGAACAGGTCCGCCGCGCGCGCCGCGAACAGCCCCGAATTGCACAGCGTCACTGCACGCTCTTCGGGCGAGGCGTCCTTGAACTCGACGATGCGGTCGATGCGCCCGTCCGCGTCGGCGATAACCCGGCCATAAGCGGCGGGATCGGCCGGCCGGAAGCCGAGCGCTACCGTCGCGGGTTCGTCGTCGGCGTGCAGCCGCTCGAGCATGCGGGCGAGCGTCGCGCTGCCGACCCTTGGAACGTCGCCGAACAGGACGAGGACATCGCCTTCGAACCCGGCGAGCGCGGATCGCGCTTCGAGCACGGCATGGGCGGTGCCGAGTTGCTCGACCTGCTCGACGGTCTCGACCCCGAGCGGATGCACTGCGGCCTCGACCTGCGCGCGCCCTGCACCGACCACGACGATCGTTCGCGCCGGATCGAGCGCGGCGACGCTGTCGACCAGGTGCAGCAGCATCGGCCGCCCGGCGAGCGGGTGGAGCACCTTGTGCGTATCGGATTTCATCCGCGTGCCCTTGCCCGCGGCAAGGATGATCGCGGCTATTGGCGATGTCATTGAAAGCCCTCCGGGAACGCCCCCTGCCATGACACGCTTGCCAATTCCATAGCGATACTGGCAGGCGCCGCCGCCATGACCGACTTTCCCTTCGACCTTGTCGGGTTCGATCTCGACGGAACCTTGTTCGACACCAGCGCCGACCTGGCCGATGCGGTCAATCACGCGCTGGCGCTGCTCGGGCGGCCGGCGCTGGGCGTCGATGCGGTCCGGCCGATGATCGGGCGCGGGGGGAAATTCATGCTGCAGCAGGGGCTCGAAGCGTCGGGCGGGTGCGACCCCGCCGTGCTGGAACGGCTCTATCCGGAGCTGCTCGATTATTATGGCGCCAACATCGCGCGGGCGACCTGCGCCTTTCCCGGCCTGACAGCGGCGCTGGATGCGCTTCAGGCACGCGGGGCCAAGGCCGCGATCGTCACCAACAAGGCCGAGAACCTCGCAGTGAAGCTGGTCGCCGAGCTCGGGCTAGACCATCGCTTTGCCTGCGTGATCGGCGGCGACACGATGGGCCCCGACGGCCGCAAGCCCTCCCCCGCCGGCATCGAGGAGATGATCCGGCGTTGCGGCGGCGCGCGCGCAGCCTTTGTCGGCGATTCGATCTTCGACATCGAGGCGGCACGCGCCGCCGGCATCCCCTCGATCGCAGTCAGCTTCGGCTTCCTGTCGCAGCCGGTCGGCACGCTGGGCGCCGACGCAGTGATCGACCATTTCGACGAACTCTTGCCCGTGCTCGACCGGCTGGGCACTACCTGACCGGGAGATTCCCGGAGTTACCCGGCGCTTGCATTTGGCCCACGGGGCGCAGAGCATAGCAGGGAGAACGTGGCGTGGGTCGGTTTGGGGGGATGATAAAGGTGGGCGCTTCCGTCACGCCTAAGCCCGTGGGCGCCTTCGGGTTCGGCGGCCGGATCGCCGTCGCGAGGCTCGCCGAGCTCGTCCAACTCACCTTGGTCGCCGATGCGGCGATCATCGATCTTCGCGCTTATGCCGAGCGCCAGCGCGCGATCGGCGCCGCCGAGTGCCTGGAGACCGCGGGCATCCTGTTGCCGGGCGGCAAAACCGAATTCGCCGAAGCGATGTTGTGGCAACTCGCCGACCCGATTGAGGCCGGGGCGAACGGCTTTTCTTCTTATGCCGGAGCGCCGCTGCACGATGCCGACGGCGCGCTGCTCGGGCGGATCGTGGCGCTCCAGCGCGGCCAGCGCAGCTTCGACGGGCACGACCTCAAGATCCTGCGCACCGTCGCCGATATCGTGACGGACCTGCTGGCGCCGCCTCAGCCGGCCAGCTGACGCAACATCTGGGGGGCCTCGACGAAGCGCGCGAGCCGGGCGCGTCCGCGCGCGGTCAGCGCGGCGTCGACCGCCTCGGGACCGCCTGGGCCGACAACGAACGCCTCGTAGCATACCATGCCGGAGTCGTTGAGCTGCTGGAAGACGCGGATGAAATCGACCTGGCGCTCGGTGGAGGCGTGCATGCCGACATCGGCCGGACGCAGCGTGGCAACGATCGGCCAGCTCGACCAGAGTGCCTCGACGATCGCCCGGGCGTCGGTATCGTCAAAAGCCTCTGCGGATTCGTCGTTCACAAAACTGCCTCGCTGACCTGGCTTGCACGTGCCGTTGCGCCCCTTTGCCGATGCCCTGCTATTCCTGCCGGTAACGATTAACCTTTACCTAAGAGAGGTTAACAAACCCCTAATATCCGCCAGCGCTGCCCAATTTTCCCTCGCCTGGTCGATTGGAATCGTTTCGTGCGCAATGATCGAGCGGTTAATTTTTCGGATTTTCAGTAACGATCGGAAAGACTGCCTCCAATGATGGCCAACTTGCGCAGCTTGGAACTTAAAATCTCAAAGCACTCGATAGATCCATACAATATAGTCAAGTTTGAACAATTAAATATTTCAGGACCATACCAATCGAATCATTAATGTTTAAGCGGATCGCGCGCCCTTGCGCCATTTGGTCCAGAGGTGCCGCGCCAGCATCGCCGGGGGCATGCGCATCGCGTGTCCCCGCAAATAGAAAGCGAGCCGAGTAACCCGGGCGGTGGGCCGACCCCAGCCGTCGCGTGCGAGCATCCGCCGTTGGAACAGCGGATCGGCGGCGTCCCAGCCGTGCCACGCCGCGTCGATCGTCGTGCCGTAGAGCCTGCGCACCTGGCGCGCGGCGCGCCGGACCGCCGCGGTCAGACCATGCTGCGCGGCGCGCGCGGCAAGCCCCTCGGCGCCCTCTTCGATCAGGCAGTGGATGTCCCAAAGGTTGCGCATCCCGCCCGCAAGGTCGCCATCGGCGAACAAATGCGCGGCGGCGTGGACGATCCGGTCGGCGGGATTGAGGACGCGCAGTCCGTTGGCAAGCAGTTCGCTGTCGGCGATCAGCGCGGCGGCATCGGGAGCGATCCGCGCAGTCAGCGGCAGGATCGTGTGGTGAACATCGATCATCCGATCGCGCTCGCGATGGATCAGCGGCGGCAACTCGTGCATCCAGCGGCGATAATAGAGATCGTCATAGGGATCGGGCTTGACCCATTCCCAGCCCGCGGCGAGCAGCAAGGCCTCGGCCTCCTCGATCCGCTCGCGTGGCACGAGGATGTCGAGATCGCCGATCGAGCGGCCGGCGCCCGCCGACAGCCCTGCGGCGACATAGGCGGTGCCCTTGAGCAGCACTACCGGCATGCCGCTCGGCCCGAGCGCACGGCGCGCCATCTCGGCTTCCCACAAGGCCGCCGCCCTGCCTTGTGCCGCCGAGGCGCGGGCGTCTTCGAGGAGGCGCGCGGCGGCACGCGGCATCGGCAACCCGTCGAGCCGGTGCGCGAGCGTGCCGATCAGTTGCTCGGCGCGGGCGATCGCGAACAGCGCGGTCCAGCCCTGGGCGTCGAGCGTCGCGGTGGAGGCTGGATCGCGCAGCGCGTCGGCGAGGATGCGCGCGTTCATGCCGCGTCCCATAGCCGCTCGACCTGGGCGAGCGCAGTCGCGGTGTCAGGATAGTCGAGCGCACGCGCCGGCACCGACCGCACCAGCCGCGTGAGCGCATCGAACCCGCGTTCGGCGAGCGCGACGTAATTGGTCGAGGCCTGGGTGAGGCGGACGAAGGTCTCGCTCGGCAGCACTTCGCGCTCGGCGGCGGCGAAGCCATAGCTCGGGAACAGGATCAGCCGCGGCTCCGCCGGCTCGGCCATCGTCGCGATCGCGCGCGTATCGGGGACGAGATGGCGGATATCGCCCTTGGGGGTGCCGCGGAGCAGCGGGCCGAAGCGCGCGTCGGGCAGTGCCCTTTCCATCACCGCGATCGCCTGGTTCTTGAGACTGATGAGGCGCGGAAAGGCGTGGACCAGCCCGGTGACGGGATCGAGCAGCGCGAACTCGTCGCCCATCAGCCGCCAGCCGCGCGCCATCAGCAGCGCGGCGAGGGTCGATTTGCCCGCGCCGGACAGCCCGGTCATCAGCAGCGCCTGCCCGTCGCGGGCGACCGCCGAGGCGTGGAGCAGCAGATAGCGGCGCTGGCCGAGCGCCATCTGGAGGTTCATCGCCATCTCGGCGGCGAGCAGCCCCTGCGCGAGCGGCAGCGGCGCGGCATCGGGGATGACGAAGTCGCCACCGATATGCACCGAGGGGCGCAGCACGCGGCGCCACGGTCGCGCGGCGAAGAGGTGGACGTTGAAATCGGGAATGCCGTCTTCGGGCTTGGGATAGTCGCGATAGAGGTCGTTCAGCGTTGTGATCGGCGCGAGCCAGGCGCTGCCGATGCGGAACCCGATCGGGCCGATGCGGAGCGCGGTGGCGTGCCTCACAGCCGCTCCACCAGCCCGGTTGCGATGAGCTCGCCGAGGCGCGCGGCGAGCGCGGCGGGGTCGGCATCGACAAGGTCGAAGCGCTCGGCAAGGCGCGCGAGCAGGTCGGTCTCCGACAGCGGCTTCTCGGCAAGCGCTTCGAGAATCTCGGGGACCGGGCTATCGACGATGTGCGTGATGCCCGAGGCACGATGATAGATCAGCGTCAGCGCGTCGAGGGGTACGATGCGCAGCGTTTCCTTTGGGGCGGCCTGGTAGCGCATCATTGGGGCCGGGCTTCATTTGGTTCACGCGAAGACGCGAAGACGCGAAGAATAGAAAAGTGGTTCGCGCAACGACGCGACGACGCAACGGGGGCAGGCTGCCGGGGGGCGTACGCCGCCTTCCGATACCTTCGTCGGGCGGTACTTGCGGGTTGTTGAAGGCCGCTCGCGCGGCGAAGATCGATCGTCGCGTCGTCGCGTCGTTGCGCGGAAAACATCTTCGCGACTTCTGAAACGGACGCGCGGTAAAATGTCACGCCCGCCCCCCGTTCGTGCTGCGCTTGTTCAACATGCGGTTTGAAGAAAGAACGGCCCTTCGACAAGCGCAGGGCGAACGGGTGTCTACGCCAGCGTTCAGCCGCGCGGCATCTGCAGCGAGGCGAAGCAGGTGAAGCCGCTGGTGCCCGATTGCAGGCGGCGGATGTAATTGGTGTAGGCGCGGCTGCGCTCGGCATCGGTGCCGGGCAGCGTGCCGCCCGAAAGCGCACGCTTGACGTCCTCCGCCTTGAACGCGGTGCCGGCAGGCGGATAGGCGCCGGGCGTGCCGGCGGGAACCAGCGTGCCGTCGGCCGCGACATAATTGCCCGCGCGGGCCGGATCGGGCACCTGGATCTCGCAATTGATCACCGACGCGCTGGTCTGCGCCAGCGCCGGGCGGATCGAGACGATCGCCGACGCGCCCGCCGCGCCGAGCATCAATGCACGACGGCGTGAAGCAACGGGTCCGGTGGGTTGATCGGCCATGATGCCTTGTCATGCGCCCGCGCCGCTTTCGCAATCGTAAATCCGTGCCTAGAACGGGACATATGCATTCTTATCTCGGGGTCCGGACAGCATTGGCACTCGTCGTCGCGGTGATCGCCGCGGCGGCCAGCCTGGTGCTCAACGGCGACGCGCAGGCAAGCCTGATCGTGCTCGTCTGCGCCGCCGCGGCGGTGCTGATCGCGGCGGGCGGCGGCGATCCCGCCCCGGCCCCGCCACCGCGCTGGAGCGAAGCGACTCGCGAACCCGCTATCGCCGACGTGGTCGAGGCAATCGCCGAGCCGGTGCTGGTGATCGCCGACAATCGGGTGGAAGCCGCCAATCAGGGCGCGCGCGAATTGCTCGGCGAGCATGTGCTGGGCGAGGACGTCCGCGTCGCGATCCGCCACCCCGCCGCAGCCGAGCGGCTGATGCGCGCCGACAATGGTGCTCCCGGCGCGCCGATCCACCTTGTCGGACTGGGGACGCGCGACCAGCGCTGGGAAATGCGCGTGCGCACGCTCGGCGACGGCCGGCGGGTGGTGCATCTGGTCGACCGGACGGGCAGCTATGCGGCCGAGCGGATGCGCGTCGATTTCGTCGCGAACGCCAGCCACGAGCTGCGCACCCCGCTCGCCTCGATGCTCGGCTATGTCGAGACTCTCCGGGAAGATGCCGGGGACGACCCCGAGACGCGCAGCCGCTTCCTCAAGATCGTTTTCGGCGAGGCGCAGCGGATGCAGCGGCTGATCGAGGACCTGATCTCGCTGAGCCGGATCGAGGCCGAGAAATATCGCGTCCCCGACAAGGATGTCGATCTCGCCGAACTGACCCAGCAGGTCACGGTCGAGCTGTCGGGTAGCCCGCGCGCTGCCGACCTGGTCACCCAGATCGCCGACGTGCCGCCAGTGGCGGGCGATCCGACCCAGCTCAGCCAGATCCTCCACAACGTCATCGGCAATGCGATGAAATATGGCCGCGAAGGCACGCCGGTCACGGTCTCGCTCCAGCCCGAAGGCGAGGCGATGGTGCGCCTTACCGTGTCCGACGAAGGCGAGGGCATCCCGGCGCAGCACCTGCCGCGGCTGACCGAGCGTTTCTATCGCGTCGATTCAGGACGCAGCCGTTCGCTTGGCGGCACCGGGCTGGGGCTCGCGATCGTCAAGCATATCGTCGAGCGGCACCGCGGCCGGCTCGATATCGCCAGCACCGTCGGCAAGGGAACGACCGTGACGATGCTGCTCCCGGTCCGCCGATTGTCATAAAGACGTAACCGAGCTGAAAGACAGGCGAATGGACGTGCCCCAGCGCACGACTCGGGGTTCAGCGGGAGTTCGCGACATTTTCGGCAGGTTGGCCCTGATTGCAGCGGCGGCGCTCACGCTCGCCGGCTGCGACAGCAACACGGCGCGCGAGATCCGCGTCGTGGGCTCGTCGACGGTGTATCCGTTCACCACTGCAGTCGCCGAGACCTTCGTCAACCAGGGTGGCGGCCGCAAGGCACCGGTGGTCGAATCGATCGGCAGCGGCGCGGGACTGAAGCGGTTCTGCGACGGCGTGGGCTGGGAATATCCCGACATCGCCAATGCCAGCCGCCGGATCAAGAAATCCGAATATGCGCTGTGCCAGAAGAACGGCGTCGGCGAGATCATGGAAGTTCAGATCGGCGTCGACGGCGTCGCGCTGGCCGAGGCGAACAACGGCCCGAAGCTGACGCTGACCAAGAAGGACGTCTATCTGGCGCTCGCCGCCAGCCCGAACGGCAAGCCCAACACGGCGCGGACGTGGCGCGACGTCAACCCGGCGCTTCCTGCGCTGCCGATCCAAGTGATGGGCCCGCCCGCGACCAGCGGCACGCGCGACGCGCTGGTCGAGCTGGTGATGGAGCCCGGCTGTGCCGCCGCCGACCCGCAGGCCAAGGCATTGAAGGCGTCGAAGGACACCGCGCCCTATGACAGCCGCTGCAAGCGCATCCGCGACGACGGACCCTATATCGACAAGGGCGAGAACGACAATCTGATCGTCCAGGGCCTGGCCGCGAACCCCAATGCGCTCGGCGTGTTCGGCTATTCGTATCTCGAGGAGAATATCGACCGGCTCCACGGCGTGCCGATCGACGGCATCGCGCCGAGCTATGCCAGCATTGCCGACGGCTCGTATCCCGGCGCGCGGCCGCTGTTCCTCTACGTCAAGAAGCGCCACCTGCGCGCGGTGCCTGGGCTCAGCGACTTCCTCGCGCTCTACGCATCGATGTGGGCGCCCAAGGGCAAGCTCACCCAGCGCGGGCTGATCGCCGCCCCCGACGCGCTGCGTGCGCATTCGGCGCAGGTGGTGGCGCAGCGCATCGCGCTCGATCCGGCGGGGCTGCACTGATGAACGGCTTCGCCCTCGTCTTCCTGATCGCCGGCCTGGGGCTGATCGGCTGGCTGACCGCGCGTGCCCGCGCCAACCGGTTCGACCGCGGTGGCGCCAAGCGGCTCCATTCGCTCCCCGGTCAGCACGGCATGTACGTCGCGATGTGGACGGTGCTGCCGGCCTTGCTGTTCGTCGCGGGGTGGAATGCGATAAGCCCGGGACTGGTCAAGGAGGCCGTGCTCGAGCACCCCGCCGCGGCGCAGCTTCCGACCTTCGCCTTCGAACGCAACGCGCTGCTCGCCGAAGCCAAGCGCGTCGCGCACGAGGAAGGCGCCACCGCGTTCGACCCGGTCGCCGAGCAACTCGTCGCCCCTACCCGCGCGGCGCAGTCGCGCTATGGCTGGATGGGCGCGGGCGTGGCGATCCTGCTCGCCTTTGCCGGTGCGGCGTTCGCCTTCACGCGCGTGCGCCCGAGCTTCCAGGCGCGTACCCAGGCCGAGCGCGGGGTGATGGTGCTGCTGCTGATCGCCTCGCTGATCGCGATCCTGACCACGCTGGGCATCTTCCTGTCGCTGCTGTGGGAATCGCTGCGCTTCTTCCAGCAGGTGCCGATCACCGATTTCCTGTTCGGCACGCATTGGAGCCCGCAGGTGATCGACGCCGCCGATCCGGGCAAGTCGCTGGGCGCGGTCCCGCTCTTCTGGGGCACCTTCTTCATCGGCGCAGTGATCGCGATGATCGTCGCGATCCCGTTCGGGCTGATGAGCGCGATCTACCTCACGCAATATGCCGCGCCGCGCGTACGCCGGTGGATGAAGCCGACGCTCGAGATGCTCGCAGGCGTGCCGACGGTGGTCTATGGCTATTTCGCCGCTTTGACCGTCGCGCCGGCGGTGCGCGACCTCGCCGTGTCGTTCGGCTACACCTATGCCTCGTCGGAGAGCGCCCTCGCCGCGGGCCTGGTGATGGGGGTGATGATCATCCCGTTCGTGTCGTCGATGGCCGACGATTCGATCGCCGCGGTGCCCACCGCGATGCGCGACGGCAGCCTGGCAATGGGCGCGACGACCAGCGAGACGATCTCGAAGGTGCTGATCCCCGCGGCGCTGCCCGGCGTGGTCGCAGGCGTGCTGCTCGCGGTGAGCCGCGCGATCGGCGAGACGATGATCGTCGTGATGGCCGCCAGCGGCGCGGCCAACATCACCCTCAACCCGTTCGAGAGCGCAACGACGGTCACCAAGCAGATCGTCGACCTGCTCACCGGCGAGAGCGAGTTCGACAGCCCCAAGACGCTCGCGGCGTTCGCGCTCGGCCTCACGCTGTTCGTGATCACGCTGCTGCTCAACATCGTCGCGCTGCGCGTGGTGAAGAAATACCGGGAAGCGTATGAGTAACGAGCGCGCACCCACCGACTGGAACGCCCCGGCGATGCAGAAGCGCATCCGCCGCCGCTATGCCCGCGAGCGGCGCTTCCGCTTCTTCGGGCTGGCGGCGGTGACGCTGTCGGCGGCGTTCCTCGCCTTCCTGCTCGTCACGATGGTCGCCAATGGCTGGCGCGGATTCACCCGCACCGACGTGGCGCTAGTGATCGACTTCCCGGCCACCGGGATCGAAGTCGAGCGTGCGCAGCTCAAGACGCCGGCTGCCGATCTTGCGCTGGCGGGTGCGGGGCTGGAAAATTTGGTCAAGGGCGCCGCGGCGACTGCGTTCGGCGACGAAAGCGTAATCTCGGACAGCGGCTGGCTGCGCGTGCGCGAGGCGATCAAGGCCGATCCGACGATCCTCGACCGCAAGCTGACGATCGACCTGCCCGCCTCGACGGCGATCGACCAGGCGGTGCAGGGCGACGGCAACGCCGAAGCCAAGGCGGCTGCCGCCAAGCTCGAGCAGGCCGGGGTGCTGTCGCGGCACTTCAACGCGGATTTCCTGCACAAGTCCGATTCGACCGATCCGGTCGCGGTCGGCATCTGGGGGGCGCTCAAAGGCTCGCTGCTCACGATGGCGATCACCTTCCTGATCGCCTTCCCGGTGGGCGTGCTCTCGGCAATCTATCTCGAGGAATATGCCCCGCGGAACCGCTGGACCGACCTGATCGAAGTCTCGATCAACAACCTCGCTGCCGTTCCCTCGATCATCTTCGGCCTGCTCGGGCTTGCGGTGTTCCTCGGCAGTTGGAGTTTGTTCGGCTATCAGTTCGGCCCGCTGCTGCCGCGCTCGGCGGCTTTGGTCGGCGGGCTTACGCTCGCGCTGATGATCATGCCGGTGATCGTGATCGCCAGCCGCAACGCGATCAAGGCAGTGCCGCCGTCGATCCGCGACGCCGCGCTCGGCATCGGCGCGAGCCCGATCCAGGTGGTGTTCCACCACGTCCTGCCCCTGGCGATGCCCGGCATCCTTACCGGCACGATCATCGGCATGGCGCGCGCGCTGGGCGAGACCGCGCCGCTGCTGCTGATCGGGATGCGCGCGTTCATCGTGACTCCGCCCGGCGGGTTCACCGATCCCGCGACGGTACTGCCGGTGCAGATCTTCCTGTGGTCCGACGAAGTCAGCCGCGGCTTCGTCGAGAAGACCAGCGCCGCGATCATCGTGCTGCTGGTGTTCCTGCTCGCCATGAACGGCTTGGCCATCTATCTTCGCAACAAATTCGAGACCCGCTGGTGATGACCGACGTTCCGCATAAAATGTCCGCCCGCGGCGTGAGCGTCTTCTACGGCGACAAACAGGCCGTGAAGGACGTGTCGATCGACATCGACATGGACAAGGTGACGGCGTTCATCGGCCCGTCGGGCTGCGGCAAGTCGACCTTCCTGCGCACGCTCAACCGGATGAACGACACGATCGCCTCGGCGCGCGTCACCGGCGAGATCATGCTCGACGGCGAGAACATCTATTCGTCGGCGATGGATGTGGTGCAGCTCCGCGCGCGGGTGGGCATGGTGTTCCAGAAACCCAATCCCTTCCCCAAGTCGATCTACGAGAATGTCGCCTACGGCCCGCGCATCCACGGGCTGGCGCCGAGCAAGACCGATCTCGACGGCATCGTCGAGCGCTCGCTCAAGCGCGCCGGGCTGTGGGAAGAAGTCCGGGACCGCCTGCAGGACAGCGGCACGGCGCTGTCGGGCGGCCAGCAGCAGCGGCTGTGCATCGCACGCGCGATCGCAGTCGACCCCGAGGTCATCCTGATGGACGAGCCCGCCTCGGCGCTCGATCCGATCGCGACCGCCAAGATCGAGGAGCTGATCCACGAGCTGCGCGGGCGCTACGCCATCGCGATCGTCACGCACAACATGCAGCAGGCCGCGCGGGTCAGCCAGCGCACGGCGTTTTTCCACCTCGGCACGCTGGTGGAATATGGCGATACCGACCAGATCTTCACGACGCCCCATGAGGAGCGGACCAAGGACTATATCACCGGAAGGTACGGCTAATGGGGACCGGTCAGGAACATACGGTCAAGGCGTTCGACCAGGACATCAAGCAGCTCCGCGCGCTGATCAGCCAGATGGGCGGATTGGCCGAGCAGGCGATCCACGATGCGATGAAGGCGCTCCAGCGCGGCGACACCGCGCTCGCCGACGAGGTCCGCAAGAAGGACAAGGCGATCGACGCGATCGAGAGCGAGGTCGAGAAGCTCGTCGTCCGGGTGATCGCCCTGCGCGCGCCGATGGCCGACGACCTGCGCGAAGTCATCGCGGCATTGAAGATCGCCGCGGTGGTCGAGCGGATCGGCGACTATGCCAAGAACGTCGCCAAGCGCGTGCCCATGATCCACGCTGCGGGCGAGGAGCGCATCGAGGCGCTGTCGCTGCTCCCGGCAATGGCGCGGATGGCGAGCGACATGGTGCATGACGTGCTCGACGCCTTCGCCTCGCGCGACGCAGCGGCGGCGGCGCAGGTCGTCGAACGCGACAGCGCGCTCGACGATTTCTACGATTCGATCTTCCGCACGCTGGTGACCTTCATGGTCGAGAATCCGCGGACGGTGAGCCAGGTCGCGCACCTGCTGTTCGTCGCCAAGAATATCGAGCGGATCGGCGATCACGCCACTAACGTCGCCGAGATGGTGTATTTCGCTGCTACCGGCCGCTATCTTGCGGACGAAGCGGCAACGGCTTGAGGACGCGTATATGGCCCGGGTAAAGATGCTTCTCGTCGAGGACGACGCCGCGATCGCCGAGCTGGTGACGTGGCACTTCAAGCGCGAGGACTACGAGGTCAAGCACACCCCCGACGGCGAGGAAGCGCTGCTGCTCGCCAAGGAAGCGACCCCCGACATCGTTCTGCTCGACTGGATGGTCGAGGGGCTGAGCGGCATCGAAGTGTGCCGTCGCCTGCGCCGCATGCCCGAGACCGCGAACATCCCGATCATCATGCTGACGGCCCGCGGCGAGGAAGAGGATCGCGTCCGCGGGCTCGAGACCGGTGCCGACGATTACGTCACCAAGCCGTTTTCCCCGCGCGAGCTCGTCGCCCGCGTCGGCGCGGTGCTGCGCCGCGTGCGCCCGGCGCTGGCGGGCGAGGCGCTCAACTATTCGGACATCGAGATGGACACCGTGGGGCACAAGGTGCGCCGCGGCGGCCAAGTCGTCTCGCTGGGGCCCACCGAGTTCCGGCTGCTCAAGCATTTCCTCGAGCATCCCGGCTGGGTGTTCTCGCGCGAGCGGCTGCTCGACGCGGTTTGGGGGCATGACAGCGATATCGAGAGCCGCACCGTCGACGTGCACATCCGGCGACTCCGGAAGGCGATCAACCATGGCGACCGTCCGGACATCATCCGCACGGTCCGCTCGGCGGGCTATGCGCTCGATGCGGGGAACTGAAGGGTCCGAGGGAGCTTTTCGCGCGAAGCCGAGTTTGACTGCACGAGAGCGCAGATTGCGCCCTTGAAGCATTCAGGAGAAGCTCGATGAAGCTTATCGCATTAGCGGCCGCGCTTGCCGCAATCGGCGGCACCGCCGTCGCTCAGGACACCCCGCAGACTCCGCCCGCCACCAGCGAGCAGTCGCCCACGACCACCACGCCCGACGCCAACACGCCGCCGGCCGATCCGAACGCGGGCACCACGGGCGCTGGCACCACGACCATGCCGCCGCCCGCAACCCCGCCTGCGCCCGATGCGTCGATGACCCCGCCCGCGCCGCCGGCACCGCCCGCAGCGGATTCGGCGATGCCCGCCACGCCGCCCGCGGCACCGATGGCTACGCCGGCGCCTGCTGCAGCGGCGCCCGCGCCGATGACTGCAGCGCCCGCCCCTGCGCCGGCAGCCGAATATCCGCTCTGTTCGAAGACGGTTACCGATCAGTGCCGTCAGCGCGGCGGTCGTTAAGACCTACCTGCTGACGACAGCGGCGATGCAGCGCTCCATTCTTCGGGATGGGGCGCTGCCTTCGTTTTTGGAGACACCGCTGACACACCGCGCTTCGAGGTCTAGGAAAGCGTACTGATCGCAGGAGCGCCTTAATGACCGTCCGTTTCGACAATCGCGTCGCCATCGTCACCGGTGCGGGCGGCGGTATCGGCCGCGCCTATGCACTCGAGCTGGCGAAGCGCGGGGCAAAGGTGGTGGTCAACGATCTGGGCGCCGCGCGCGACGGCACTGGGCATTCGGATGCGGCGCTCCAGGTGGTCGCCGAGATCGAGGCGGCAGGCGGCGAGGCTTTCTCCAATGGCGGCAGCGTCACCGACTATGGCCAGATGGTCGCGATGGTCGAGGCGGCGAAGACACGCTGGGGCCGGATCGACATCCTGATCAACAATGCCGGGGTGCTGCGCGACAAGAGCTTCGCCAAGATGACGCCCGAGGATTTCGCCTTCGTCGTCGACGTCCATCTCAACGGATCTGCCAATGCGACGCGCGCGGTGTGGGACATCATGCGCGAGCAGAATTACGGTCGCATCCTGATGACCGCCTCGTCGACCGGGCTGTTCGGGAATTTCGGCCAGGCGAATTACGGCGCGGCCAAGCTGGGGCTCGCGGGGCTCGCCAAGACGCTGCATCTCGAAGGCGCCAAATACGGGATCAAGGTCAACACGATCGCCCCGGTCGCGGGAACCCGGATGACCGAGGACATCTTCCCCGAAGCCGCGTTCCAGGCGTTCGCCCCCGAGAATGTCGCCCCGGCCGCGCTGTTCCTCGTCTCCGAAGACGCACCGACCAACATGATCATCGGCGCGGGCGCGGGCGTGGTCCAGGCCGCCTATGTCACGCTCACGCCCGGCGCGCGGCTGACCGAGCCGACCCCCGAGGCGGTCGCCGCGCAATGGGCCGAGATCGTCGACCGCAAAGGCGAGATCGTTCCCAATTCGGGCGCCGAGCAGACCATGTCGATCATGGCGCGGCTGCAATAGTACCGCCACCGCCACACTGTATTGATGCACTAATACACATGTGGTAGACCCTTCTTCACAACAGGAGGATAGCCCATGTACAGCGAAAGCGACCTGGCAGGCGCAGTGGAAGCGGGAGCGATCTCCCCCGACGCCGCAGCGGCCCTGCGAAACCATGTTGCCGCGAGCCGATCGACGCCCACCGTCGACGAAGAGAGCTTCCGGCTGCTCAGCGGCTTCAATGACATCTTCGTCGGGATCGCATCGATCCTGATCCTCGTCGCGGTCGGCTGGATCGGCTTCTATATCGGCGGCAAGATCATCGGCCTCGATGCCAGTGAAGGGCCGCGTCAGGTCGGCGTCGCCGTTGCGTTCGGCGGGTTCGGGGTGTCGATCACGAGCTGGCTGCTCGCCGAATATTTCACACGCCAGCGCCGGATGGCGCTGCCGAGCATCCTGCTGCTGCTCGGCTTTGCCGGGGGGTTCTTCGTCGGCTTCGGCGCGAT
The DNA here is from genome assembly GCF_032911445.1 of Sphingomonas sp. HF-S4. NCBI lineage: Bacteria > Pseudomonadati > Pseudomonadota > Alphaproteobacteria > Sphingomonadales > Sphingomonadaceae > Sphingomonas > Sphingomonas agrestis. Next base: position 2,453,652 of record NZ_JAWJEJ010000001.1, read on the forward strand.
CTGGGGCGCCAATGCGCCGTGGATCTCCGAACAGCTGGGCCTCACCAACGAACTGCAGCACCGCCAGCTCGCCGGCGGGATCGGCGTGGTGACCGGCATCGTGACGGCCGGGGTGACCTGGCTCCATTGGCGGCGCTTCATGGTGCCGATCACCGTCGCGGTGGGCGCGCTCGCGCTGGTCGCCGTCGCGGTCGGCGCGGTCACCGCGTTCGTTCCCGCCTCGCAGGAGGCGCTCAATCCGATGCTGCTGATCGCCGGCGCGCTCGTCTTCGTGTTCGCGATGCGCTGGGACATGTCGGACCGCGAGCGCCGGACGCGCCGCTCGGACGTCGCCTTCTGGCTCCACCTCGCCGCGGCGCCGCTGATCGCGCATCCGGTGTTCCACATGCTCGGCGTGTTCGAAGGACCGGTCAGCGGCCCCGTCGCCGGGGTGGTGATCGCGCTCTATGTGTTCTTCGCCGGGGTGGCGCTGGCGGTGGACCGCCGCGCGCTGCTCGTCTCCAGCCTCGTCTATGTGCTGTGGGCGATGTACGCGCTGTTCGAGCAGAGCGGCGCAGTGGAGCTCGCGGCGGCGCTGACCGCTTTGGTGATCGGATCGGCGCTGCTCACCCTCTCCGCCTTCTGGCAACCGATGCGGCGCCAGGTGGTGGGGCTGCTCGGTAGCGGGATTGGGGGCCGGCTGCCGCCGACCCAGCAACTGGCGATCGCCTGAAACTCGGCTAAGCTGCGCGAGGCCCGGGAGGCGACTCCCGGGCCTTCGCCTTGACCCAAGGAAACGATCCATGCTGCGTACTGCAATCACCTTCGCCATTCCGCTTGCGCTCGCGGCGGCGCCGGCCCGCGCGCAGGACCGCGCCGACGCGCAGCTTACGAATCTGGTCCAGGATTTCGCCGCGGCCGAGCATGATTTCGACCAGAAGCGCCTCGCCGCGCTGATCACCGACGATTATGCCGAGGTGTCGCCGCTGGGCGAACTCGACCTGCATGATGCGTTCCTGGGCTTCTACGCCGCCGACAAGAAGCAGCCCGCACCGGCGATGACCATCGGCGAGACGCTGGTCCGCCGCTATGGCGACGCGGCGTCGATCCTCACCAGCCTGTCGTTCGCGCGGCCGGGGCCGGACGGACAGCCGCGGACCGTGTCGATCCGGGCGGGGTTCCTGGCGGTGAAGGTGGGCGGGACATGGAAGCTCGCCTCGGCGCAGTACACGCCCGAGCGGCCGAAAGTGGCGGCGAAGTAACACGAAGCCCCCCTTCAGGGGAGGGGTTGGGGGGTGGGGCCTGTCCGTCTCACCGAGCCTGCGCTTGGGGCACTGCCCCACCCCAACCCCTCCCCTAAAGGGGAGGGGCTTTTTGGGAAGTTACTCCCCCACCAGCTTCATCAGCCGGCGTTCGACCGGGGCCAGCACCGGGCCCAGCTCGTGTCCGCGCTTGAGGATCATGCCGGCCTCGCCGACCAGCGCCCACATGCCCTGGCGGTTGCGCAGGCTGGGGCGCTTCTCGATCCGATATTCGGGGCGCTCGGCGGCGCGGCGGAACGCGGCGAAGATTGCGGCGTCGCCGTCGAACTGGATCGCATAGTCCTTCCAATGCCCCGCCGCGACCATCCGGCCGTAGAGATCGAGGATCCGCGTCAGCTCGAGGCGCTCGAAGCCGACCTGCGACGCGCGGCCGACCGGCAGCGGGGTTACCGTTCCCATCAGGCCCGAAAACTACGCACGGTCGCGGCGCCCGGCTTCGGCGGCTTCGCCGGCCTCGATCATCGCGTCGAGGCGCTTGCGCAGCGTCTCGAGCTCGCAGCGCATGCTTTCGAGCTTCTGGGTCGCCGGATCAAACACTTCGCTGCACGGCGTGCCATAGGGGACGAAGTCCTTCTGCCAGGTCTTCGCCTCGACCAGGGTCGGCTTGGCGGGGATGCCGACCATCACCGCGCCCTCGGGCACGTCCTTGGTGACCACGGCATTGGCGCCGATCCGTGCGCGCTCGCCCACCGTGATCGGCCCGAGCACCTGCGCGCCCGATCCGATGATCACGCCGCTCAGGATCGTCGGGTGGCGCTTGCCCGCGACGCCGTTGTCGGGCGCAGTGCCGCCCAGCGTGACGCACTGGTAGATCGTGACGTCGTCGCCGATCTGCGCAGTCTCGCCGATCACGACGAAGCCGTGGTCGATGAAGAAATTGCGGCCGATCGTCGCGCCGGGATGGATGTCGATCGCCGTCATCCAGCGCGACCAGTGATTGACCGCGCGGGCGAGGAAGAACCAGCGGCCCTTGAACAGCCGGTGCGCGATACGGTGATAGAAGACCGCCCACACGCCCGGATAGAGCAGGATTTCCGCACGGCTGCGCGGCGCGGGATCGCGCGCGCGGATCGAATCGAGATAGGCCTTCAATCGAAGGAACATGGCCGGTCTTCCCTTTGTGCCCTTCATTTAATGCAAGCGGGCCCCGATTTCCAGAACGGGCCCCCTTCCGGCTTGTCCGGTCTAAACACGATGTATCTTGTGGGAATTCGGCGGGCACGGCATCCTGCCTGTCCAACAGCTTGAGCAAGGGCGCGGATGATTTTTGGAATTGACCTCACGGCGCTGCTTCCCTTCATCGCCGTGGGCTTCGCCGCGCAGATGGTCGATGGCGCGCTGGGCATGGCGTTCGGGGTGATCTCGAACACGCTGCTGCTCAGCCTGGGCGTGCCGCCGGCAATGGCATCGGCGGGCGTGCACACCGTGGAGACCTTCACCACCGCGGTCTCGGGGATCAGCCACACGATCCACAAGAACGTCAACTGGAAGCTGTTCCTGCGTATCGCCGTGCCCGGGATGATCGGCGGTGCGCTGGGCGCTTATGTGCTCTCGAACATCGACGCGGCGATCGCAAAGCCGTTCATCCTCGCCTATCTGGCTGCGATCGGCCTGTATCTGCTGTGGCGCAGCCGGCATTACCCGCCGGTCGAGAAATCGCCCAAGGTGGTCGAGCCGCTCGGCCTGGTCGGCGGCTTCCTGGACGCGGCCGGCGGCGGCGGCTGGGGACCGGTGGTGACGAGCAACCTGCTCGTCCAGGGATCGAGCCCGCGCACCACGATCGGCACGGTCAACACCGCGGAGTTTTTCGTCACCACGACGATCTCGGCGACGTTCATCGCGCATCTCGGCTGGGAAGCGTTCACCGTCGCGACGATCGGGCTGCTGATCGGCGGCGTGCTGGCGGCGCCGCTGGGCGCGCTGCTCGCCAAGCGGATCGAGGCCAAGACGCTGATGCTGTTCGTCGGCGTCGTGCTGACGCTCACCAGCGTCTACGGACTCTACATCGCGCTGCGATAGATTTTCACACTGCGACGCAGAATGGCCCCGGGCGCTTAGCAAGGCGTTCGGGGCCATTGTCGTTTCTGTGAGGTTCGCGGACTAACCCGCTGCGATACGCGCTCGATCAATTCGCCGCGATTGATCGCCTCACTCGATCAAAGCGAGTGAGCCTTCCCATTAGCATTGCGCCGCAACGCCCCTATATCCCGCATTGCAACACAACGCCTTTGGAGGAAATTTTCGCATGGCGCTCATCGGAAGCACGATCAAGCCGTTCACCGCACAGGCTTTCAAGGAAGGCAAGTTCGTGCAGGTCACCGATGCCGACACCCGCGGCAAGTGGGCGGTGTTCTTCTTCTATCCGGCCGACTTCACCTTCGTGTGCCCGACCGAGCTCGAGGACCTGGCCGACATCTACCCCACGCTCCAGAAGATGGGCGTCGAGGTCTATTCGGTGTCGACCGACACGCATTTCAGCCACAAGGCATGGCACGACACCTCGCCGGCGATCGGCAAGATCAGCTACTATATGCTCGGCGACCAGAACCATGTCCTCAGCACCAATTTCGACGTGCTGCGTGAGGGTCAGGGCCTGGCGGACCGCGGCACCTTCGTCGTCGATCCCGAGGGCGTGATCCAGCTGGTCGAGATCACCAGCGAGGGCGTCGGCCGCAACGCGCAGGAGCTGCTCCGGAAAATCAAGGCAGCGCAGTATGTCGCCGCGCATCCGGGCGAAGTCTGCCCCGCGAAGTGGGAAGAGGGCGAAGAGACCCTGGCCCCGTCGCTCGACCTCGTCGGCAAGATCTAACCTCTAAGGCGCCTCCTCCCCTCCCCCTGTGGGAGGCGCCGATTCGGCCCGGGGTGACCAGTCATCCCGGGCCGTTTTCATGTAAGCCTATCGGAGTTTCGCCATGCTCGACGCCAACCTGACGCAGCAGCTCAAGACCTATCTGGTCAACATCAAGCAGCCGATCGAGCTGGTCGCCAGCCTGGGCGAAGATGCCAAGTCGGGCGAGCTCGAGCGGCTGCTGAACGACATTGCCGCGCTCTCCGACGACATCACCGTCGTCCGCAAGGACGATGCGCGGAAGCCCAGCTTCATGATCCGCCGCGCGGGCACCGATATCGGGGTGCGCTTCGCCGGGCTGCCGATGGGCCACGAATTCACCTCGCTGGTGCTCGCCTTGCTCCAGGTCGGCGGGCATCCGTCGCGCGCGGCGCAGGAGCTGATCGACCAGGTCAAGGACCTCGACGGCAACTACGAATTCGAGACCTATTTCTCGCTGAGCTGCCAGAATTGCCCCGATGTGGTCCAGGCGCTCAATCTGATGGCGGTGCTCAACCCGCGCATCAAGCACGTCGCGATCGACGGCGCGCTGTTCAAGGACGAAGTCGACTCCCGGAAAGTGATGGCGGTGCCGACGGTGTTCCTCAACGGCGAACCGTTCGGCCAGGGCCGGATGGAGCTCGAGCAGATCGTCGCCAGGATCGACAGCGGCGCCGAGGCGCGCGCGGCCGAGAAGATCAAGACCAAGGACGCGTTCGACGTGCTGGTGGTCGGCGGCGGCCCCGCGGGCGCCGCGGCGGCGATCTACGCCGCCCGCAAGGGCATCCGCACCGGCATCGCGGCCGAGCGCTTCGGCGGGCAGGTGCTCGATACGATGGCGATCGAGAATTTCATCTCGGTGCCGCACACCGAGGGGCCCAAGCTCGCCGCGCATCTGGAGCAGCACGTCAAGGACTATGACGTCGACGTGATGAACCTCCAGCGCGCCGAGAAGCTGATCCCGGCGCCGACCCAGGGCGGGCTGCACGAAGTGCGGCTGGCGAACGGGGCGTCGCTCAGGGCGCGGACGGTGATCCTGTCGACCGGCGCACGCTGGCGGCAGATGGGCGTGCCGGGCGAGGACCAGTATCGCAACAAGGGCGTGGCGTACTGCCCGCATTGCGACGGTCCGCTGTTCAAGGGCAAGCGCGTCGCGGTGATCGGCGGCGGCAATTCAGGGGTCGAGGCGGCAATCGACCTCGCCGGGATCGTCGCGCACGTCACGCTGATCGAATATGACAGCGACCTGCGCGCCGACGCGGTGCTCCAGCGCAAGCTGGCGACGCTGCCCAACGTCCAGGTCATCACGTCGGCGCTGACCACCGAAGTGCAGGGCGACGGCGAGAAGGTGTCGGGCCTCGTCTACAAGGACCGCAACCACGGCACCGCGCATGAGATCGCGCTCGAAGGCATCTTCGTCCAGATCGGTCTGGTGCCGAACACCGAGTGGCTCAAGGATTCGGTCGCGCTCAGCCCGCGCGGCGAGATCGAGATCGACGCGCGCGGCGAGACCTCGCAGCGCGGCATCTTCGCCGCGGGCGACGCGACGACGGTGCCGTACAAGCAGATCGTCATCGCAATGGGCGCAGGCTCGACCGCGGCGCTGTCGGCGTTCGATTACCTGATCCGGCTGCCGGCCGAGGAATTGGTCGAAGCGGCGGCGTAACCCCAATTCCTCCCCGAGCTTCGCTCGGGGAGGAGGACCATGCGCAGCATGGTGGAGGGGCCGCCGCGAAGACGGCGGTGGCACTGTCGGCACACGGAGACCGCGCCTTCGGCGCGACCCTTCCACCAGCTTCGCTGGTCCCCCTCCCCCAGCAAGCTGGGGGAGGAATTGCCTGATCGCTTCTGCCACTCCATATCGGAAAATCAATCGACAGAGGCGATCAGTGGCCGCAACCTACCTCCCAACGCTCAAGCAGCTCCAATACCTCGTCGCGCTCAACGATGCAGGCCATTTCGGGCGAGCGGCGGAGGCGTGCTTCGTCACCCAGTCGACGCTGTCCGCGGGCATCCGCGAACTCGAGACGCTGATCGGGGTGGTGCTGGTCGAGCGCACCCGCCGCGTCGTCCGCTTCACGCCGTTGGGCGAGCGGATCGTCGACAAGGCGCGGCGCGTGCTGCGCGAGGCCGATGAGCTGGGCGATCTCGCGCGTGCCGCCGGACGGCCGCTGTCGGGCGAGATGCGGATGAGCGTGATCCCGACGATCGCCCCGTTCCTGCTGCCGCGCATCCTGCCGCGGCTGCGGCGTGAATATCCCGAGTTGAAGCTGTTCCTGCGCGAGGAGACCAGCGGCCAGGCCTGCGAGCAGCTCAACCATGGCCGCACCGATTGCGTGCTGCTCGCCCTCCCCTTCGCGTGCGGCGAGGTCGAGGCGGCGCCGCTGTTCGAGGACCGGCTGTTCGTCGCTTTTCCCGAGGGCGAGATGGACCCAACCCCGACGATCCGCCCTGCCGATATCGATGCCAACCGGCTGCTGATGCTTGAGGACGGCCACTGCCTGAAGGACCACGCCCTCGCCGCGTGCAACCGGCCCGAGCTGCGCGCCGAGGCGACGATGCTCGGCACGTCGCTGCATACGATGGTCCAGATGGTCGATAACGGCCTGGGCGTGACTATGCTGCCGCAGATGGCGGTCGATGCCGGCATCCTCGATCATACCCGCGTGACCGCGCGCCCGCTCGATGCCGAGAATGCGTCACGGCACATCGCGCTGGTCTGGCGCAAGGCATCCCCACGCGAACGCGACTTCCGGCTGCTCGCGAAAGTGCTGGCCGACGCCGCCTGAGCGTCCCTATTGTCGCGGCATGACGCTCCCCACGCCGCGACCCGTCCGCGAATGGCACGATGTCGACCGGACGCGGTTCGAGGCGGAGATCGTGCCGCTCGGCCAGCCGGCGCTGCTGCGCGGCCTCGTCGTCGGCTGGCCGGCGGTGCAGGCGCAGTCGATCGCGGGCTATCTGCGCGGGTTCGACCTGAACCGCGAGTGCGACGTGCTGGTCGGTTCGCCGGCGAGCGGCGGGCGCTTCTTCTATGGCGACGATTTCGGGGCGATGAACTTCCAGCAGCGCGGCGCGACGCTCGCGGCGCTGCTCGACCGGCTCGAAGCGGCGGCGGGCGAGGCACAACCGCCGACGCTGGCGGCACAGGCGCTGGCCGTGCCGCAGATATTGCCCGGCTTCGCGGCGGAGAACCGGCTGGCGCTGGTCGATAGCGCCGTGCCGCCGCGGATGTGGATCGGCAACCGCGCGATCGTCGCCTGCCATTACGATACGATGCGCAACCTCGCCTGCCTGGTGGCCGGGCGAAGGATTTTCACGCTGTTCCCGCCCGACCAGGTGCGCAACCTTTATGTCGGGCCGTTCGAATCGACGCCCGCGGGAACGCCGATCAGCCTGGTCGATTTCGACGCGCCCGACCTCGATCGCTTTCCCGATTTCCCCCATGCGATGGCCGCGGCGCAGGTCGCCGAGATGGCGCCGGGCGATGCGCTCTACATTCCCTATATGTGGTGGCACCATGTCCGCGCGCTCGATGCGGTCAATCTGCTGGTCAATTACTGGTGGAACGACGCGGCCGATGCGGCGCTAGCGCCGCTCGACGCCTTCATCCACGGCCTGCTCGCGCTGCGCGACCTGCCTGAGGAGCAGCGCGCGGCGTGGCGGGCGATGTTCGAGCATTTCGTGTTTCAGGCGAACGGCGATCCGGTGGCGCACCTGCCCGTGGCAAGCCGCGGGGTGCTCGGCGGCGTGACGCCCGCCCAGGCGCGGCGGATGGCGGCGCAGCTTGGCAAGGTGTTGATGGCAAAGGGATAGCAGGACCAGCCCTCCCCGTTCGTGCTGGGCTTGTCGAAGCACCGTCCTTCTTTCTCCCAGCACCGAAAGAACGGCCCTTCGACAAGCTCAGGGTGAACGGCGTTGGGTCAGTCTGAGAAAGGCTGGTTTTCTGCCTCGTTCCACCGCCCCGAAGCCTCTACGTCTCCCGCGCGCGCCTCCACCCAGCGTGCATCCTCTCCGGTCTGCTCGCGCTTCCAGAACGGCGCATCGGTCTTGAGCCGGTCGATCAGATAGGCGCAGGCGTCGAGCGCCTCGCGGCGGTGGTGCGCGGCGGTGCCGATGAAGACGATGCGCTCGCCGGGGAGCATCACCCCGACGCGGTGGACCATCGTCACGCCGAGCAGCGACCAGCGCTCGGTCGCCGCCTCGGCGATCGCGATCAGCGCCTGCTCGGTCATGCCGGGATAATGTTCGAGTTCGAGCGCCGTCACGCCATCGTCGCCGCGCACCACCCCGGTGAAGGTGGCGATCCCGCCCGCGCCGCGCTCCTCGAGCGCGGCGACTTCGACCGCCAGCTCGATCGGCGCGGGATCGACCGAGACGCGGATCATCCGCCGGTCACCGGGGGGAAGATCGCCACTTCGCGCGCGGACCCAAGCGGCGCATCGAGCGCGACGAACTTCTGGTCGATCGCCGCGCGCAGCCGCGCCGGCTCGGCCATCGCCTCGGCATGGCCGGGGCTGAGCGTCGCCAGCCAGTCGATGAGATCGGCGACATTGACCACCGCCTCGGGCGGGTCGCGCTGCTCCTGGCCTGTCCCGATGCGTTCGCGCACCCAGGCGAAGTAGAGCAGGTCCATCAGGTGTCCATGTGCTTGAGGCCGACGCGGAGATAATCCCAGCCGGTGATCGCAGTCAGCACCGCCGCGCCCCACAAGGTCGCCAGCCCGACCAGCGCGACCCAGGGATATTGCGGCACCGCCTGCCCCAGGATCAGCGCGCCGAAGGCGACGAGCTGGAGCGTCGTCTTCCACTTGGCGAGTTGCGACACGGGTACCGAGACCTGGAGCTGCGCCAGAAACTCGCGCAGGCCCGAGACGGTGATCTCGCGGAGCAGGATGATCAGCGCCGCGATCAGGTGATAGTCCGCGACCACCCCCTTGCCGACCAGCATCAGGATCACCGCAGCGATCATGATCTTGTCGGCGATCGGATCGAGGAACACGCCGAGCTTCGAGACGGTGCCCTGCGCGCGCGCCAGATAGCCGTCGAAATAATCGGTAATGCCCATCAGACAGTAGATCGCGAAGGCGATGGCGTATCCGGTGCGCCATTCGGGCCACCACAGGAACGCCGCGAGCAGCGGCACCGTGACGATCCGCGACAGTGTCAGGATGTTGGGCAACGTCAGCATCGCCGCTCCCCTAGCACCGCTCGTGCGGAGACCGAAACCATCTTCGTCATGCAGGTGGGACGCACATGGCGGTTGATACGTTCCGTGCCCCTCGGCTATGCGGGCCCGTCGTTTGGCGGAGGATTGCCTCCGCGCTTCAAGGACATGGTACGATATGATCGGTGCGCTCGGGTTGATGAAGGAGCGCCGCTTCCTGCCATTGTTCGTCACGCAGTTTCTCGGCGCGTTCAACGACAACCTCTTCAAGAACGCGATGATCTTCTTCGCGACCTACCAGATCTACAATTCGGTCGAGGCGGAGACGCAGTTCAGCGCCGTCGCCACCGGGCTGTTCATCCTTCCCTTCTTCCTGTTCTCCGCGCTCGCCGGCCAGATCGCCGACAGCTACGACAAGGCGAAGATCATGCGGATCATCAAGGCAGCCGAGGTGCTGATCATGCTGGTCGGCGCACTGGGCATCTTCGTGAAGAGCCTGCCGCTGATGCTGGTCGCCCTGGTCGGGATGGGCATTCACTCGACCTTCTTCGGCCCGATCAAATATGCCGTGCTGCCGCAGCACCTCGACGAGGACGAAGTGCTCGGCGGCACCGGCATGGTCGAGGCGGGCACCTATATCGCGATCCTCTGCGGCACGATCGCGGGCGGGCTGATCAGCCCCACCGTCGCGGCATTCGCGGTAGTCGGAGTCGCGCTGACCGGCTGGTTCGCGTCGCTGCGAATTCCCCCGGCGCCGCCGCTGGTGAAGCTCAAGCTCGACTACAACATCTTCCGCGCCTCCGCCCGGCTGATCGGCGCGACGATGCACATCCCGCGGCTCTATCTCGCGATCGTGTCGATCAGCGTGTTCTGGACGATCGCGGCGATCCTGGGCGTGCTGTTCCCGCCGCTGGTCAAGAACGTGTTCCATGCCCAGAAGGACGTGGCGAGCGTGTTCCTGGCGATCTTCTCGGTGGGCATCGCGATCGGATCGGTGATCATCAACCGGATGCTCAAGGGCCACGTCTCGGCCAAATACGCCCCTGCCTCGGTGCTGGCGATGTCGGTGTTCGTGGTCGATTTCTTCTTCGCTGCGACCTTCTTCCCGGCGGGCGACGGTGCGCTTCTCAAGACCGCCGACTTCCTCGCGCTGCCCCAGGCATGGCGCGTGCTGGTCGATCTGGGGATGATCGCGATCACCGGCGGGATGTTCGTCGTGCCGCTCTATGCGTTCCTGACCACGACGGTGGACAAGTCGCAGACGTCGCGCACGGTGGCGGCGAACAACATCGTCAATTCGGGCGCAATGGTCGCCGGATCGGTGGGCATCCTCGGCTTTACCCACATCCCGGGCGTGGAAGTGGTCCACGCGATCTGGATCGTCTTCCTGCTGTGCCTCGCCTCGGCCTATTGCGCATGGCGGCTCTACAAGGCCGAGGACGTGCCCCACGGGATCGATCCGATCCCCTAACGCGCGTCGCTCACACGATGAAGGTATAGAAGCAGACGAAGAACGCGCTGAAGCTCATCACGAGGAGCTTCCAGTCGCTGTCGTCGGCCGCCTTGCGCTCGATCGCCACGACGCGGCGCATCTGCGACCGGAACGGATGGCGGCGGGCATGGCCCTCGGCGACGAGACGAGTCTGCATGCGCCGAAGTTAACGACTTGTTTACTTTTTGCGCCAGCGAAGAAGAGGGTTAACGCACGTCTCCGTGCGGGACAGATTTCGCGTGGAACCGAACCGTACGCGCTGGTTAACGCGGCGCCGGGCCGGTGGTCGATCGCACCATCAGCTTGTGCTCGAGCGTCACCCGCGGCTCGGCCTCGGGCGATAGCATGAGGTCGGCCGCGGCATAAGCGAGCTCGCGCACCGGCTGGCGCATCGTCGTGAGCGGCGGCCACACGGCTCGCGCCAGGTCCGAATCGTCGAAACCCGCGATCGAGAGTTCCCCCGGGATGTCGATTTCCGCCTCGTGCGCCGCCGCGATCACGCCCGCGGCCATGTCGTCATTGCCGGCGAAGATCGCAGTGGGGCGTGGATTGCGGTCCAGCAGCTTGCGCGCCGCCTCGCTGCCCGAGGCGAAGCTGTTCTCGCCGGCTGCCACGAGCCCCTCGTCGAAAGCGATGCCATGCGCCTCCAGCGCCTCGCGATAGCCCTGTAGCCGCTCCCACGTGGAAACGTGGCTCTCAAGCCCGCGGATGAAGCCGATCTCGCGGTGACCCAGCCCGATCAGATGCTCGGTGACTTCGCGTGCGGCTGCCACGTCGTCGATCGCCGCGGCCATGCCGCTAGCCTTGCGCGCGCCCGGCGCGATCCGGACATACGGGAGCCCGCGCCGGTCGAGCTCGTCGAGCAAGGCCGGCATCTCGGTCACCGGCGGCGACAGGATCACCCCGTCGAGATGCGCCTCGTCGATCAGCGCCATCACGTTCGACACGAGGTCGGGCGCCTGGCTGTCGACCGGCTGGAGCAGCAGCCGATAGCCGAGTTCGGTGCAGCGCTGCTGCGCGCCCAATTGGACGTGATAGACATAATAGGGACTGGGATTGTCGTAGAGCAGCGCGACCTGGAACGAGCGCCGCCCGGCGAGCGTGCGCGCGGCATGGCTGGGACGGAAGTTCAGCCGCGCGACGACTTCCTCGACGCGGCGGCGCGTCTCTTCGCTGACATGCTTCTCGTTGTTGAGCACGCGGCTGACGGTCTTGAACGACACGCCCGCAATCTTCGAGACTTCCTTGATCGTCGGACGGCTGGACATCGTGGAACCCCCAAGGCCGTCCCGCGAATGCGGCGGCCCTCGGGAAGGGCATATTTGACAGCGCTGCCACCGCGCAAGTCAAACTATATGCGACAGCCGTCAGGCGGAGACGCCGAGTCCCGCCAGCCCCACCACCACCAGGCCGAGCGCGAGTACCACGCTTGCCCGCGCCGCCTGCGGGGCGAAGGTGAGCCCGAGCAGCACGACCCCGCCGGTGAGCGGCGCCAATCCGAACCAGGCGACCAGCGCGCGCGGCCAATCCGGGGTCAGCAGCGAGGCGACGAGCGACAGCGCGACCATCGTCCAGCCGACGGCCGGCAGGCGCGGGGCAAGCGCGTGCTTGCTCCACCCGCCGAGCAAAGCCGCCGCGTGCCGCGACATGCTCGCGGCGATCGCGAACAGTCCGAGATAAAGGAGCCCCGCCGCGATCATGCCGCCGCCCTCGCTCGGCGCACCGGCGTCGCGCGTCGCGGGAGCAACTGCCGCCCGACCAGCGCGGCGAACGCGGCCGCGGTGACGAGCAGCATCAGGTTGCCCAGGATGAGGACGGTGCCGCCCAGCGGCACGGACAGCGCCGCTACCAGGCAGCCCGCGCCCGTCAGTCCGAACAGCAACGGCCAGGCCAGCCGGGGCGGCAGCACCGCACCGGCGACCAGCGCCGCCGCCGCGGTCCACAAGGCGATCGAGACTTCGGCCTCGGCGCGGCCGGCAATGCCGAGCGGCAGCACGCGATTGGCCAGCAGGAAGGCCACGCAGCCGAGCGGGACCCCAGCGATCACGCCGACGTTCAGCCGCTCGAGAATACGGTTGGCGAGGGACAGCGGCGCGCGCTCGCGGCGCTTGACGATCCACAGCACCAGCCCCGAGGCGATCGTCAGCGTCAGCATCGCGCCGCCCAGGAAATAGAGCCAGCGCGTCAGCGCCGGTGCGAACCGGCCCATATGGAGGCCGTAGACAGTGTTGTAGGTCTGGATCGCCGGCCGGTTCTCGGTCCATTCGGCGAGCATCCGCCCGGTCGCGCCGTCGAAGCTCACTTCGGCAGGCATATAGCCGACCACGCTCGCATCGGCGCGGAACACGCTCACCACCGCGCCCGAATCGCCGGGATTGAGCACATAGACCCGCCCGATCGGCGCGCCGCCGAAGCGCCGCTGCGCCTCGTGCAGCATCGGCGCCAGCGGGGCGAGCGGTGCCTTGGTGCCGGTGGGGGCGCGCTGCGCCACGCCCGGGGCAATCTCGGCATACATCGCCGCGACATTCTCGCCATAGGCCGCGTCGACACCCCAGGGCAGGCTGACCGAGGCAAGCGTGATCAGCCCGGTAAAGGTGATCATCAGGTGGAAGGGCAGCGCCAGCACGCCGAGCGCATTGTGTCCGTCTAGCCACGAGCGCTGGCCCTTGCCGGTGCGGAAGGTGAAGTAATCCCTGAAGATCCGCCGGTGCGCGATGATCCCGGTGATCAGCGCAGTCAGCATCACCGCGGCGGCGAGCGAAGCGAGCATCCGCCCCCAGGGATAGGGAAGCTCGAGCTCGAAATGGAGGCGGTAGAAGAATTCGCCGCCCATCGTCTCGCGCGCGACCGATGCACCGCTGACCGGATCGAGCGCACGGTACAGGAACGTGCCGCCGCTGTCGTACGCCGCCTCGATCGTATTGGTCCGGTCGTCGGGCGCGGTCAGATACCAGCCGGTGGTGTCCTTGGTATTGGCGGCCAGCCAACGGCCCGCGGTGGCGAGCGCCTCGACGGGATCGGCCTTGGCGGTCGCTTCGGGACGCATCCACTGGCCGATCTCGGGCTTGAACACACTGAGCGTGCCGGCGAGGCACATCACGAACAACACCCAGCCGAGCAGCAGCCCCGTCCAGCCGTGCAGCCACGCCATGACCTGCCGCACGCCGTCGCGAACCGCGCTCATGCCGGCGGCCCCGCCACCCAGAACACGCCATAGAGCAGCAGCGACAGCGCGACGACGCCCGCCAACGCCCGCCACGGCCCAGCGGCCAGGAAGGCCCAGATCGGCACCACGGGCGCGAGGAGAAAGGCGAGCAGGGTCGATAGCGACACCGCCTCGACGCGCGGCATCGGCAGCGTCCGCGCCAATGCCGCCGCGAGCAGCGCAGCGACCGCATAGGTGCCAAGGCACGCCGTCACCGCGCGTATCGCGATGTTCGCGCGATAGCGCCAGCCCTGGCGTTGCGACTTCGAATCGCTCGCCGCGCGCGGAACCGGCATTGTCGTCATTGCTCCCCCACGGATCGCCGCGGCAATAAGTGGGCGCTTATTGCTAGTCAATTGCATTAGCATAATTAAACAAACATATGTTGGATTTATATGCGCATGAGTGCCGACCAAGCCGCTGTCAGATCAGCACGATCACATACCCGGCCTGTTGCCGGCGGTGCACCGATCCTTCCCGCCCGATATCGCATTGGTTCAGTCATCTCTAATCCAATGCAAATACTTCCGACCATCTCGGGATGTTTAATTCGTGAAGAACGCCAACTTGCTTCTCGACAACTTCGCAACATCGCCTATGGGAAGCATTCGGCACCAAAGAATGCCGTCCCAAAAGGAAAAGGAGTCGCCATGGCCGATCAAGACAGCCTCAATGCAGTCGAGCTTGCCACCGAGCTGACGATTGCTTGGCTCAGCAATCAGAACAACCGCGTCGCCGCCGAGGATGTACCGGCATTCCTGCGCACCATGCACACCACCGTAACTGAGCTGGGCACTGGCAGCACGGTCAACAGCGAAGGCGATGACGCTGCGCCGGCGCAGGAATTTGCGCCCGCGGTTTCGGTCCGCAAGTCGCTGGCTTCGAAGGATCACATCCTTTCGATGATCGACGGCAAGCCGTATCGCACGCTGCGCCGCCATCTCTCGACGCACGGCCTGACGCCCGAGGATTATCGCCGCCGCTACAACCTCAAGGCCGATTATCCGATGGTCGCCGAGAGCTATTCGGAGCAGCGCCGCGCGATGGCCAAGAAGATCGGCCTCGGCGCCAAGGGCCGCGCCGCGCGTTCGCAGACCGCGCCTGCCGCCGCACCGGCAGCGCGGGGCCGCGGCAAGTCCGCCTGAGGGTATAGGGGGCCGCGCGGCGAGGCTGCGCGGCCCTGATTGTCATGCGTAGGGCGGGCGATCCTGGCGCGCGCGCCGGATCCGCAGTCCGATGAACAGCACGGTCGGCCAGAACACCGTATTGAGCACGTCGCTCAGCGTATCGGGCATCACGCTGCCATGGACGAAATAGTCCATCACCTCATTGGCCAGTTCGGCGAGATAGACCGCGAGTAGCGGCCACGGCGTCGCCAGCGACCGTCCACTCACCACACGTGCCAACAGCAGCACCGCCATCCCGGCATGGATGTGAAGGACGGTGTCGGGCGCGCCGGTTCCGTCGCCGATCCATAGGATGAGACGGCCATAGAGTTCTGCGGGATTCATCGCGCGGGCCTATCCGAGTGCGCCGCCGTCGGCCATGCCCAATGCCGCACCACCCTGGTTAAGGATACTGATCCGTCTGGAATCTGGCCCGCCCGCCGGGGTGGACGATCACGTTGCGTACTACGCTAACGCGGGGGGAATGGTGGAGCCGAGGGGGATCGAACCCCTGACCTCTGCAATGCCATTGCAGCGCTCTCCCAGCTGAGCTACGGCCCCAAACCCCGGGAAGACGGGCCCTTTAGAAGGGCTCCGCGGGCTTGGCAAGGACGCTTTTTCACATAGCGCCCCTGCCCGCCGATTTTTCTTACTGCTCGTCCTCGTCGCTCGCCGTCTCGACCCCGAGATCGTCGTCGCCGCCGAGATCGACGTCGTCGTCGGGCGACGGCTCTTCGTCCTCGGCGATGTCCAGATCTTCGTCACCGAGATCGGAATCGGCCGCCTCCGGCTTGTCGGCATTGGCCTTGACTGCCTCGAACGGCAGCGGCTGCTTCGACTTGAGGATCGGCTCCGGATCCCAGGAGAAGGCGCAGCTGATGCAGGTGACCGGCTCGTCCTTGGTCAGATCGTAAAAGCGGGTCCCGCACTTCGGGCACGCGCGCTTGGTGCCCCATTCCGGCTTCACCATGTGTTGCCTCTTGCCTTTCAAAGATATCGTGATTTCGGGTGTGACCCGGAAAGTGGTGGGCGCCTTGCCATGACGCAAGGCGGCTGTCAAAGCCGCGCGCGATGTCGCACCCAAAGCCCCGCCCCCTCACCCTCTCCGCCCGCGGTCCCTTGCGCGGCACGCTCACCGTTCCGGGGGACAAATCGATCAGCCATCGTTCGCTGATGTTCTCGGCCCTGGCGGTGGGCGAAAGCCGGATCGAGGGGCTGCTCGAAGGAGAGGATGTGCTCGCCACCGCCGCCGCGATGCGCGCGATGGGCGCGACGATCGAGCGCGGCGATGACGGCGTGTGGCGCGTACACGGCGTCGGGGTGGGCGGGCTGCTTCAACCCGAAGCGGCGCTCGACATGGGCAATTCGGGCACTTCGACCCGGCTGCTGATGGGGCTGGTCGCGAGCCATCCGATCACTGCGACGTTCACCGGCGACGCATCGCTATCCAGCCGGCCGATGGGCCGGGTGATCGAGCCGCTGTCGAAGATGGGCGCCGAGATCACTGCCAGCCCCGGCGGCCGGCTCCCCTTGATGGTGCGCGGGATCAATCCCGCGGTGCCGATCGAATACACGCTTCCGGTCGCCTCGGCGCAGGTCAAATCGGCGGTGCTGCTTGCCGGGCTCAACACGCCGGGGATCACCCGGGTGATCGAGCCGGTGCCGACCCGCGATCATAGCGAGCGGATGCTGCGCGGCTTCGGCGCCGAACTGACCGTCGAGGAGGGGCCGAGTGGCAAGATCATCTCGATCACTGGCGAGGCCGAGCTCAAGCCGCAGCATCTGATCGTCCCCGGCGACCCCTCCTCGGCCGGGTTCTGGATGGTCGCCGCGTCGATCGTCCCGGGTTCCGAGATCGTGATCCGCAACGTCTGCATGAACCCGACGCGCACCGGGCTGATCGCCGCGCTCAAGCTGATGGGAGCCGACATCACCAAAGAAGGCGCACGCGAGGTTGGCGGCGAGGATGTCGCCGACCTGCGCGTGCGTCATGCCCCGCTCAGGGCGATCGAAGTCCCACCCGACCTCGCGCCTAGCATGATCGACGAATATCCGATCCTGTTCGTCGCCGCGGCATTCGCACAGGGCCGCACCGTCGCGCGCGGCGCGCACGAGCTGCGCGTCAAGGAATCGGACCGCATCGCGACGATGCGCACCGCGCTCGAGGCCGCGGGCGTGGCAACCGAGGAATATGAGGACGGCCTCGCGATCCAGGGCTCGGGCGGCGCCTTGCTTCCCGGCAACGCGCAGGTCGCCTCCAGGCTCGACCACCGCATCGCGATGAGCATGGCGATCGCAGCGCTCGGCGCGCAGGGGCCGATCACGATCGACGACGTCGCCCCGGTCGCGACCAGCTATCCCGATTTCTTCCAGACCCTTGAGGCGCTTGGACAGTAAGTGACTGACATGATTATCGCCGTCGATGGACCTGCGGCCTCGGGCAAGGGCACGATCGCCCGCGCGCTCGCGCGGCATTACGGGCTGCCGCACCTCGACACCGGGCTGCTCTACCGCGCCGTCGCCGCAACGGTGCTGCGCGAAGGGCTCGACCCGGCGGTCGAGGCCGACGCAGTCGCTGCCTGCGGCTTCCCCGACGCGCTGCTCGACGACCCCTCGTTGCGCACCGACGAGGTCGGCAAGGCCGCCTCGGTGGTCTCGGCGCACCCGCTGGTCCGCGCCGCGCTGCTCCAGCGCCAGCGCAGGTTCGCGCAGCAGCCCGGCGGCGCGGTGCTCGATGGCCGCGACATCGGCACGGTGATCGCGCCCGACGCGCAGGTGAAGCTGTTCGTCAAGGCAACGCCGACGATCCGCGCGCAGCGCCGCCATCTCGAGCTGCGCAAACAGGGCGCCAATGTCAGCCTCGACAAGGTGCTCGCCGACATCCGCGCCCGCGACGAGCGCGATTCGCAGCGCAGCACCGCGCCGATGCGCCAGGCCGAGGATGCCGCAGTGCTCGACACCAGCTTCCTGTCGATCGACGCCGCGATCCAGCGCGCGGTCGCGCTGGTCGAGGAACGCAGCCACGACGGCTAGCGCCTCTTCACCCGCGCAATGGCAGGCCGGCGCCTAGTTCTTCGGTGGAAGCGGTACTTCGCCGCCGATACCCGGCTCGATATGGCCGCGCAGGATCGTGAACATGCCTTCGGTGCCAAAGAGCTGATGGAGGATATGCAGCCCCTGCGCGAGGTCGCCGCCGAACTGGAACGAAAAGCGATTGAAGTTGCAGTTCACCATCGTCACGGGCCCGCCCGAATATTGGAGGACGATGTCCTGGAAGGTGCAGTTGGTGAAGCTGTCGCCGTCCAGCGCGAGCGTACCGGCTTCGAAAACGTGATTCTCGTGGTGCATGGGTCTTTCCGCTTTGCCTGGCAGCTGCCCTTGCACGCCACGCCGTTGCTCCGCAATGGCGCGGCGCCCCACCTTGCCTCCAGGCCGCGGTTCGGGTAAGGGCCGCGCGTCCTGCGAGCGATGCTCGCGGAGGTATGGCGCATCGAGACGAGTCCCGCGCGCCGTTTTCACACGCAATGGCGTCTGGTCCTCCGCTTGTTCCTGCCCGCTGGATGCCGCGACCGGCATTCGGCTGCCGCGGCAATTTCGGCCTCCAAGACCGCTGGATTCAACCAGCCGGCCGGAAAAAACGTGAACTAGGAACTGAACCTCTATGGCCACTACGGCAAACCCCAGCCGCGACGATTTCGCGGCGCTCCTCGAGCAGACTCTCGGCGGCGCAGAAAGCTTTGAAGGCCGCGTCGTCATCGGCACCGTCACCGGCATCGAGAACGATCTCGCCGTGATCGACGTGGGCCTCAAGTCCGAAGGCCGCGTGCCGCTGCGCGAATTCGCAGCGCCGGGCCAGAAGGCCGAGCTCAAGGTCGGCGACGAAGTGCAGGTCTATGTCGACCGCGTCGAGAACGCCAACGGCGAAGCGATGCTCAGCCGCGACCGCGCCCGCCGCGAAGCCGCCTGGGACAATCTCGAAACCGAATTCGCCAAGACCGCGCGCGTCGAGGGCGTCATCTTCGGCCGCGTCAAGGGCGGCTTCACTGTCGACCTTTCGGGCGCAGTGGCCTTCCTCCCCGGCTCGCAGGTCGACATCCGCCCGGTGCGCGATGTCACCCCGCTGATGGACATCCCCCAGCCGTTCCAGATCCTCAAGATGGACCGCAAGCGCGGCAACATCGTGGTGTCGCGTCGCGCGGTGCTCGAGGAAACCCGCGCCGAGCAGCGCTCGGGCCTGATCCAGTCGCTGGCCGAGGGCCAGGTGATCGACGGCGTCGTCAAGAACATCACCGATTACGGTGCGTTCGTGGATCTCGGCGGCATCGACGGCCTGCTCCACGTCACCGACCTCAGCTACAAGCGCGTCAACCATCCGAGCGAAGTGCTCAACATCGGTGACACGGTGAAGGTGCAGATCATCCGCATCAACCGCGACACCCAGCGCATCAGCCTCGGCATGAAGCAGCTCGAGAGCGATCCGTGGGATGGCGCCGCGGCCAAGTATCCGGTCGGCGCGAAGCTTTCGGGCCGCGTCACGAACATCACCGAATATGGTGCGTTCGTCGAGCTCGAGGCCGGCATCGAAGGCCTGGTCCACGTCTCGGAGATGAGCTGGACCAAGAAGAACGTCCATCCGGGCAAGATCGTCTCGACCTCGCAGGAAGTCGAAGTCGTGGTGCTTGAGGTCGATGCCGAGAAGCGTCGCATCTCGCTGGGCCTCAAGCAGGCGCAGAACAACCCGTGGGAGGCCTTCGCGGCTGCCCATCCGGTCGGCACCGAAGTCGAAGGCGAAGTCAAGAACGCCACCGAGTTCGGCCTGTTCATCGGCCTCGACAACGACGTCGACGGCATGGTCCACATGTCGGACATCGCCTGGGGCATCTCGGGCGAGGACGCGCTCAACCTGCATCGCAAGGGCGAGACCGTTAAGGCGATCGTGCTCGCGATCGAGCCCGACAAGGAGCGCATCAGCCTCGGCATGAAGCAGCTCGAGCGCGGCGGCCCGTCGGCAGCGGTTGCTGCAGGCGGCGGCGACAAGCTCAACAAGAACGCCATCGTCACCGTCTCGGTGCTCGAAGTCCGCGACGCGGGCCTCGAAGTCCAGGTCGGCGAAGACGGCGCGACCGGCTTCATCAAGCGCACCGATCTCGGCCGCGACCGCGACGAGCAGCGTCCGGAGCGTTTCCAGGTCGGCCAGAAGTTCGATGCGATGGTCACCGGCTTCGATCGTTCGAAGAAGCCGACCTTCTCGGTCAAGGCGATGCAGATCGCCGAAGAGAAGCAGGCGGTTCAGCAGTACGGCTCGTCCGATTCGGGCGCGTCGCTGGGCGACATCCTCGGCGAAGCCCTCAAGGCCCGCAACGAGAAGAACTGATGAGGTTCGGGGGGGCGGTTTCGGCCGCCTCCCCCTTCCTTGACGTAAATTAATCCCGCAAACTGTTCATCTTCGCCTTGATGCAGGTTGCATAAGGGCGCTAGAGCAAACGCCGTTGGGGATTATGCAGCGCCGGACACACCGCAGTCCGCGCCTGCCAAGGGAGGGTGCGGATGATCCGTTCTGAGCTCGTGCAACTGCTGGTGGATGACAATCCCGGTCTGTCGGCACGCGAGGTGGAAAAGATCGTCTCGGTCTTCTTCGACGAGATCGTCGGCCGCCTGACCGAGGATGGCCGTGTCGAGCTGCGCGGCTTCGGCGCCTTCTCGACCCGGGCCCGCGACGGCCGCACCGGCCGCAACCCGCGCACCGGCGAGACCGTCGACGTCGCCGCCAAGCGCGTCCCCTATTTCAAGCCCGGCAAGGAAATGCGCGTTCGCCTGAACGTCTGATCCGCTGCCGCTTGCGAACGTGGAAGAGGCCGGAACCGCTTGACGGTTCCGGCCTCTTCGCGTTTGGCGGTATTCATGCGGACGTGGCGGAACCGGTAGACGCCGGAGACTTAAAATCTTCTGCCCCTCGGGGCGTGCGGGTTCGAGTCCCGCCGTCCGCACCAATCCTTAGTTGCTGTCGGGATCGTCGTCGTCGGTGGCGATGATCACGCCGCCGGCGATGATCGCAGCCACGCCGATGATCGCGATGATCGGCGCACCTGCAATGTCCGATTCCTTTTCAGCCGTCGTCGAACCGCGGAGCGACAACTTCGACGCCGAACCCTGCGCGGCGATTGCCGGCGTCGCCACCAGCGACAAGGCGGCCAGCGCCGCCGCGCCTGTTCCCAAGATACGCTTCATACCATTACTCCTCGCCATCATTCATGGTTCGAACCCTTCGCAGTCGAGCAGGTTCCCCAAAGCCTTGTGCGGTGCGGCAGATCGACGGTTGCGCGCGCTACGGGGGTTGGCAGCGCGCGATGCGGGCCATACACCCGCCCCATCACCCACCAACGGAAGCCCTGATGCTGCGTATCTCCCTTCCCCTGCTGCTCGGCCTGGCGCTGGCGACGGGAGGATGCGGCAGCGGCGGGCAGCGCAAGGACAACACGCCGGTGGTGGTCAGCGCGGTCGGCGGCGAGGCCAAGCCGGCCGATCCCAGCACCGCGCCGCTCGGCGCCGGCGAGCGCGTGCTGATGGGCGCGACCGCGCAGGGCCTTGTCCGCTTCGATGCCGCCGGCCAGATCGAGCCGGCGCTGGCCGAGCGCTGGATCGTCATCGACGACGGCCGCAGCTACATTTTCCGCCTGCGCGAGGCCTATTGGCCCGATGGCGAGCCGGTGTCCGCGGCGCAGGTCGTCCGCGTGCTGCGCCGCGCCGCCGCGCCGGGCAGCCGCAACGCGCTAGCCCCCTTCCTCGCGGTCATCGACGAGATCGTCGAGATGACCCCGACGGTGATCGAGGTCCGGCTCAAGCGCCCGCGACCCGACCTGCTCAAGCTGTTCGCCCAGCCTGAGCTCGCGGTGTTCCGCACCGGCAGCCTAGACGGCAGCGGGCCGTTCCTCGCCCGCCCTTTGGCGCGCGGCGTGCTGCTGCGCCCCGCGCGCGACCCGGCGCGCGGGAGCGACCCGGGCGAACCCGAGCCCGAGGAAATGGTCCAGCTGCTCGCCGAGCGCGCCGCAGTGGCGGTGGCGCGCTTCAAGGCCCGGAAATCCGACCTGGTGCTCGGCGGGAGCTTCGTCGACTGGCCGCTGCTCGCGCCTGCCGAACTGGCGCCGGCCAATATCCGCGTCGAGCAGCCGCTCGGGCTGTTCGGCCTCGTAGTCGCCAATCGCGAAGGCTTCCTCGCCGATCCCGCCAACCGCGGCGCGATCGCAATGGCGATCGACCGCATTGCGCTGGTCCAGGCAGTCCGCCCCGAATGGGCGCCGATCGAGACGCTGCTGCCCGGCCAGCTCGATTCGGCGATGCCTCCCGCCCGGCCGGGCTGGGCGACGCTGGCGCTTGACGCGCGGCGGCAATCGGCCCGCGAACGCGTCCAGGCGTGGCGCCGCGACCATCCCGAGCCGCTGCGGCTGCGGATCGCACTTCCCGCCGGCCCCGGCGCGACCCTGGTCTGGGGACACCTTGCCGAGGCGATGCTCCGGATCGGCGCGGCGCCCGAGCGCGTCGGCCCGGACGATCCCGCCGAGCTGCGCCTGATCGACGCGATCGCGCCCTATGACAGCGGGCGCTGGTTCGTGCAGACCGCGTGCGTGGTCTGCTCGGACGATGCAAAGGCGCTGGTCCTCGCGGGCCGCGAAGCCGTCGATCTGCCCTCGCGCGCGCAGCGGATCGCCGAGGCCGATGCGGTGCTGACCGCGGACGCCGCCTATATCCCGCTTGCCCAGCCGCTGCGCTGGTCGCTGGTCGCGTTACGGCTGGGGGCGTGGCAGGGGAACGCGCGCGGCTGGCACCCGTTGAACCATCTGCGCGACGCGAAGGAGTGATGAAGGTGGCGAGGCCGGAACGCATGGCTACGGGCTGGAGCGCGGCGGCGAAGGACTTGCCGCTGAGCAAGGATCCCGCACATATCCGCCGTCGGATCGAGGCGATGGAGAAGCTGCTCGAGCGCAGCTTCACGATTCCCGGCACGCGCTTTCCCGTGGGGCTCGACGTCGTGCTCGACCTCGTGCCCGGGATCGGCACCACCATCGCCGCGGCGATGGGCGCCTATATGGCGTGGGAAGCGCGCAACCTCGGCATGTCCAAGACCCAGGTGGCGCGGATGGCGGGCAATATCGGGTTCGACTGGATGCTGGGGATGATCCCCTGGGTCGGCGCGATCCCGGACCTGTTCTTCCGATCGAACACGCGGAACCTGCGCATCATCCGGAAGCACCTCGACAAGCATCATCCGGCAAGCGTGACGGTCGAGCACCCCTAGGTTGAGGACTCCAGCAAGCGACTGACAAAGTACGTCATCCCGGCCTCGAGCCGGGATCCCGCTTCTTCTGTGGAGCAAGGCAGCGGGCCCTCGGCGCAAGGCCGGGGGGACGAAGAAATATGAGCCCTTACCGTAAGCTTGCAATGTAGGATTTCGTCTGATGTGCTGCCCGCAGGCGGTGCTCGCCGCGCCCGTCCCCGGCTCTTTGAACGCGTGAACCTGCCCCCTCCAACAGCGCAATTATAGTACGGCTTCGCGCAACTTCTGGAATGAATAAATGCGCAAAGTGCGAAGTTAAGCCCGCCGGATCCAATACGCCGCGGCTCAGGCGGCAGTGAAATCAAGCCCGATATCGGCCGCCGGTGCCGATTGGGTGAGTCGTCCGACGCTCACATAGGTCACGCCAGTAGCGGCAATCGCGCCGATCGTGTCGAGGCGAACGCCGCCCGAGGCCTCGGTCGGCACCCTGCCCGCGACCAGCGCGACGGCCTCGCGCAGCGTCTCCGGGGCCATATTGTCGAGCAGCAGGTGGGTCGCGCCGGCGTCGAGCGCGGGGGCGATCTGGTCGATCCGGTCGACCTCGACGATGATGCTGGCGATCCCTGCGGCGACGGCGCGGCGCACCGCCTCGCCGATCGAGCCGGCGACACCGACATGATTGTCCTTGATCATCGCCGCGTCCCACAGCCCCATGCGATGGTTCCGCGCGCCGCCCATGCGCGTGGCGTATTTCTCAAGCACGCGCAGGCCGGGGATGGTTTTCCGCGTGTCGAGCAAAGTGGCGCCGGTGCCGGCGATCGCATCGACATAGGACCGCGTCAGCGTCGCGATCCCTGAGAGGTGCTGGACGGTGTTGAGCGCCGAACGCTCGGCAGTGAGCATCGCGCGCGCCTTGCCGCGCAGGCGGAGCAGGTCGGTGTCTGGCGCAACCGCGTCGCCATCCTCGACCAGCCGCTCGATTGCCACGTCGGGATCGAGCGCGCGGAAGAACGCTTCGGCGATCGGCAGCCCGGCAACGGTGATCGCGTCGCGGCTGTCCATCACGCCTTCGAAAATCGCGTCGGCGGGGATCACCGCGGCGGAGGTGATGTCGCCGGCATCGCCGAGATCCTCGGCGAGCGTGGCGCGGACGAAGGCGGCGAGGTCGAAGCGGTCGAGGGTGAAGGGCATGGGGTGGCTCTACAGCCGACAGAGGCGGGACGGAAGCCGCCCCACCCCCTTCGTGCTGGACGGGGATAGGCTGTTCCCCTATTGTTCGAACGACGCTAAACCGCCCAGGTGCCCTCGGTCCGCAAGATCATCCATATCGACATGGACGCCTTCTATGCGTCGGTCGAGCAGCGCGACGCGCCCGAGCTGCGCGGCAGGCCCGTCGCGGTGGGTCATGGCGCGGCGCGCGGCGTGGTCGCCGCGGCAAGCTACGAGGCGCGGACCTTCGGCGTGCGATCGGCGCTGCCCTCGGTGACCGCGTTGCGGCGCTGCCCCGAGCTCGTCTTCGTGCCGCCGCGCTTCGAGGTCTACAAGGCGGTGTCGAGGCAGATCCACGCGATCTTCGCCGACTATACCGAGCTGATCCAGCCGCTGTCGCTCGACGAGGCCTATCTCGACGTCACCGCCGATCGCCAGGGACTCGGCACGGCCTGGGCGACCGCCAAGGCGATCCGTGCGCGCATCCTGGAGGAGACCGGGCTGACCGCGTCGGCGGGCATTTCGTACAACAAGTTCCTCGCCAAGCTCGCCTCGGACCATCGCAAGCCCAACGGCCAGTTCGCCGTGACGCCCGAAATGGGCGCGGCCTGGGTCGAGACGCTGCCGGTCAAGCGCTTCCACGGGGTGGGGCCGGTGACCGCAGCCAAGATGGCGCGGCTCGGGATCGAGACCGGCGCCGACCTGCGCGCCAAGCCGCTCGACTTCCTGCGCCAGCATTTCGGCAGTTCGGCGGAATGGTATCACGCGATCGCGCGCGGCGAGGACGACCGCCCGGTCAATCCGTCGCGCGAACGCAAGTCTTCCGGATCGGAAACCACGTTCGACCGCGACCTGACCGAACCCGCCGAAATCGAGGCGGGCGTGCTGCGCATGGCCGACGACGTCTGGAGCTGGTGCGACAAGGCGCAGGCGTTCGGCCGGACGGTGACGGTGAAGGTCAAGTTCGCCGACTTCAAGCAGATCACCCGCAGCAAGAGTTTTCCGAGCGCGGTGCGCACGCAGGAGGCCCTACGCGCGGCGAGCCGCGAACTGATCGCGCTGGTGCTGCCCCCCGAAAAGGGTATCCGCCTGGTGGGCGTCACGGTTTCGAACTTCGAGCCAGGGACCGAGCATGGCGAGGCGCTGCCGCTGTTCGGCCCCGGCGAGGCCGCGTGACGCACAGCCGCCTATCGCGCGCCGCTCAAGCATGCCACGATCGTCGCATCGCAGTGGATTCGAAGGGGATACAGGCCAATGCGCAGAAGTTTTTCCGGTGCGTCGCGGTGGGCGGCGGTCTCCACCTGTTGCGCGCTCCTGTCGCTTGCCCAGCCCGCCGGCGCGCAACCCGCCGAGCCGAGCGTCGCCGTCACGATCGACGTGGATGCATCCAGGCCGCAGGGCGAGCTCAAGCCGGTGTGGCGCTTCTTCGGCACCGACGAGCCGAATTACGCGACGATGAAGGACGGTCGCGAACTTCTGGCGCATCTGGGGGAGCTCAAGCCCAAGGCGGTCTATTTCCGCGCCCACCAGCTGATGAACACCGGCGACGGCACGCCGGCGTTCAAATGGGGCAGCACCAACCTCTACACCGAGGACAAGGACGGCAACCCGGTCTATGACTGGACGATCGTCGATCACATGATCGACACCTATCTGGCGCGTGGCGTGCGGCCGTATCTCCAGCTCGGCTTCATGCCCGAGGCCTTGTCTTCGGCGCCAGCGGGCACGCCCTATCAGCACAGCTGGCGCCCAGGCTTCGCGTACAACCTGATCGAGGGGGCGTGGAACTATCCGCCCAAGGACTACAGGAAATGGGCCGAGCTGATCTATCAATGGACCCGGCATAACGTCGAGAAATATGGCAAGGCCGAAGTCGAGAGCTGGTATTTCGAAGTGTGGAACGAGCCCGACGGGCCTTCGTATTGGAAGGGCACGCCGGAGGAATTCAACAAGCTCCACGACTATGCGATCGACGCGGTGCGCCGCGCATTGCCGACGGCGCGGGTCGGCGGGCCCGACGCGGCAAGCGGCGGCGGCAAGTTCATGGACCAGTTCGTCGCCCATGTCGCGCGCGGCACCAACCATGTCACGGGACAGAAGGGCACGCCAACCGACTTCCTCGCCTTCCACGCCAAGGGCCAGCCGAGCTTCGTCGATGGCCATGTCCGGATGGGCATTGCGACGCATATCAAGCGCGTCGACACCGCCTTCGGCAAGATCGCCGCGGTACCCGAGCTCGCGACCAAGCCGATCGTGATCGGCGAGAGCGATCCGGAAGGCTGCGCCGCCTGCCCCGGACCGGCGAACGGCTATCGCAACGGCACGATGTATTCGAGCTACACCGCGGCGAGCTTCGCGCGGATCTGGGCGCTGGCCGACAAGCACAAGGTCAATCTGGAAGGCGTGCTGACCTGGGCGTTCACCTTCGAGGACCAGCCCTATTTCGCGGGCTATCGCCAGCTTGCCAGCAATGGCCTCGACTTGCCGGTACTCAACGTCTTCCGGATGTTCGCCAAGCTGGGCGAGACTCGCATCGCCGCGACCAGCAGCGCGCAATTGCCGCTGGAAGCGATCATCGCCGAGGGCGTCCGCGGGACACCCGACGTGGGCACGATCGCCACCACGACGCGCGACGGCAAGGTCGCGGTGCTGGTGTGGAACTACCACGACGACGACGTCGCCGGACCCGACGCGGCGATCAAGCTGAACTTGTCCGGGCTGGGCCGGGGCGGCGGGCGCAAGGTCGTCGAGTGGCGCGTCGATCGCACTCACGCCAATGCCTATGCGGCCTGGCAGGCGATGGGCTCGCCGCAATCCCCTGACGAAAAGCAATACCGGCAGCTCGAAAAGGCGTCGCAGCTTCTGCCCGAGCCGGCCCGCGATCTTGCCGTTCGGTCCGGTCGGGCAAGCCTCGACGTGGTCGTGCCGCGCCAAGGGGTGACGTTGCTGCTCTTCGAGCGCGCGGGTCGGTAGCTGCCTGTCCGGGAGACATTGGGGCGGATCTGGAACCCCATGCGTCCAGCCGGGTCGGCTGCGCGGCTAACGGAGCGCCGTGGGTGCTATTTCCGGATAGGTCCGGGTCCCAAGCGGTTAATCTCATCGGATGATGGGAACACGCGCGATGCCGTACCCACCAAGAGAGGGTCCGATATGAAGCAGCTGATTGCCATGGGCGCTGCCGCCACTGCCTTTCTGCTATGGAGCGAGCCGGCGCTGGCGCAATATGCACCCGTGGATCCCATCCCGCTCGGCCATACCGCCACCAGCGTAATGGGAAACAAGCTATCCGGCGACATCGCCAATCGGCGGACGCGATCGCGATCGGTTTCGAGCCGTTGCCTCGCCGATTCGGGACCCGGCCCCGAGCGGCGCGCAATGGAAGCCGAATATGCCCGGCGGTCGCGAACCGCGGGCAAGGCGAGCGCCGATGCCTGGCGCGCGCAACGCGGGCGGGAATATCGCGCCCGGCTGATCGCGCAAGGCAAGTGCAAATAGCGTCAGGCGATCGTCAGTCGCCCTTCCTGGGATCCCCGCCAATCGCCGGCACCGGGCCGAGATCGCCCTGCCCTACGCTGGCGCTCGCCATTTCGAGCATGCGGTCGAGGCTCAGCTTGGCCTTCAATCGCATGCCTTCCTCGATCTCGATGCGTGGGTTGAGGTCGCGCAGCGCGAGGTAGAGCTTCTCCAGATTGTTCAGCGCCATGTACGGGCAGATGTTGCAGTTGCAGTTGCCGTCCGCACCCGGCGCGCCGATGAAATTCTTGCTCGGAAGCGCCTTTTCCATCTGGTGGATGATGTGCGGCTCGGTGGCGACGATCAGCGTGTCGCCGGGGAAGCTCTTGGCGAAATCGAGGATGCCGCGAGTCGAGCCTACATAGTCGGCGTGATCGAGGATGTGCGGCGGGCATTCGGGATGCGCGGCAATCGGCGCGCCGGGGTGCTGCGCCTTGAGCTTGAGCAGCTCGGTTTCCGAAAACGCCTCGTGGACGATGCACACGCCCGGCCACAGCAGCATCTCGCGCCCCAACGTGCGCGTCAGGTAGCCGCCGAGATTGCGGTCGGGACCGAAGATGATCTTCTGCTCGGGCGGGATCTGGCTGAGGATCTTCTCGGCGCTCGAGCTGGTGACGATGATGTCGCTCAGCGCTTTCACTTCGACCGAGCAGTTGATGTACGTCAGCGCAATGTGATCGGGGTGCTGCGCGCGGAACGCGGCGAACTGATCGGGTGGGCAGCTATCTTCGAGGCTGCACCCGGCATTCATGTCAGGGAGGACGACGATCTTGTCGGGCGACAGGATCTTGGCGGTCTCGGCCATGAAGCGGACGCCGCAGAAGGCGATGACGTCGGCATCGGTCTCGGCGGCCTTTCTGCTGAGATCGAGGCTGTCACCGACGAAATCGGCGAGGTCCTGAAGCTCGGGCTTCTGATAATAATGCGCGAGGATGACGGCGTTGCGCTCTTTCCGGAGCCGATCGATCTCGGCACGAAGGTCGAGGCCCGTCAGGCTTCCGCCGATGCCGTTGCGTGCGTCCATCTGTGTCTGGGCCTTCTCGTAAGCGATACGGGCCCCAAATGGCGGGCTAACGCCCCGTGATCAAGGGAGCAGCGGGCGGCGGGGGAAAGTCGAGCGGCGGGATGTCGGCGCCGGGATGGCCCGCGGTCACCCCGGCATAGAGCGCGAGGCCGAGCGCGCTGTGCGCGACCAGCGTCATCGCTGCCTGGACCGCAACGATCGTCGCGGCACCGTACCACAGCGCCGGGTGGACATGGCCGCGGCGGCGGCGGCGGTCGGCGAGGATCGCGATCGTCGGCCAGATCATCACTGCGGCGAACACACCCCATTCGGCCCAGGGAATCATCAGCGGCATCGGCAGTAGCCGCCCGAATGCCGGCCCGGTGAGCACCGCCATCGCGCAAAACAGCAGCCGGCGATGCCATTCGGTGCGCTTGCGCTGGAGGATCGCTGCGGCGACCAGCCCGCCGAAGCAGAGGATGCTGAGCGAATTCATTACGAGGAAATAGGCGGGCAGGAAGAAGAAGGGCGTGGCGCCGTTCTGGACCATCGTCACCGTGGTGTAGATGCCGATGACGATCATCGCGCTTGCCCAGCCTGCGCCGATCCAGCCGAGGCGGCGATGGAGTGCGATCGAGCCGCGGGTGACCAGCACATTCTGGACGACGTAGAGCGTCACCCAGCCGAAGAATACGAGTGCATGGAGATGGACGCGCGGCGGCGAAGCGAAACTTGACCGCCCCATCGCCAGCTGGACCGAGAAACCGGCGACGATGGTCAGCGCCATCGCGATCGCCATCGTTAGAAAGAAACGATCGTCGCGGCCATATCCCGGGCGCGGTCCCGCCAGTGTCGCCATGTGCCATCCCCTTCACATTCACGAAGGAGGAAGCTAACCCAGCTCGGCGCGCCGGGCTACCATTTGTTGGCGAGAACGTCCTCGGGCGCCCGCGTGCGGTCCCAGTCCTCGGTCGGCTGTTCGTCGGGAAAGAATACCGCGACCTTGGCGTCGAGCCCGGCGGCCTTGAGCGGCATCGCGAAGCTGCGCTCGATCGCGCGGCGGGTGGCATCCTTGGCGAGCTTGACCGGCATCGGCGCGCGCGCCTGGCGGATCAGCTCCTGCTGGCCGGACTTGCGATTGGCGGCGTCGAGTTGCTTCTCGACATCGG
This sequence comes from Sphingomonas sp. HF-S4, assembly GCF_032911445.1. Classification (NCBI taxonomy): domain Bacteria; kingdom Pseudomonadati; phylum Pseudomonadota; class Alphaproteobacteria; order Sphingomonadales; family Sphingomonadaceae; genus Sphingomonas; species Sphingomonas agrestis. The sequence continues at coordinate 2,483,975 of NZ_JAWJEJ010000001.1, forward strand.
TGAAACGCATCAGCAGCCCGCCCGGGTTGAATTCGCGGATGCCGTCGAGATCGACGTCCGGGCCGACCACTTCGAGCGGCGGCAGCACGATCGTGAGGCGCTTGTTGGCCGCGTCCCACGACAAACTCTTCTGCTGGAGCTTGGCGAGGTCGACTTCATACCGCACCATGCCCGGCATGATCAGCGTCTTCTCGGCGGTCATGCCAAGGCGGTTCTGCTTCGAGGTGACCACCGCGACATAGCGCGCCGCGAAGGTCGACAGGCGGTTCTGCTCGCGCAGCCCCTGGAGGCTCGCCTGGGCGACGGTGACCGGATCGGGACCGCGGAACTCGCTCTTGACCGCATTGCCGAGGAACCAGAAGCCCGCGCCGATCGCGAGGACCAGCGCGGCGACCAGCGTGGCGAAGCGGAGCATGCCCCAGCGCCTCATGCCGCGAGCTTCCATGCGTCGCCCTCGGCCTGGACGAGGCCACGCGCGCGCAGGTCGAGCAAATGCGCGAGCACCGAGCGGCCGGCAGCGCCGGTGAGCCGCGGATCGAGCCCGACATACATGCGCGCGACCATCGCGGGGATTGCGCCGATCTCCTCGCGGAGCAGGCGGAGGATCTGGCCCTCGCGCTGCTTGCGGTGCCCGAGCAGCCCGCGGGCGAAGCGGCGCGGGTTCTCGATCGGATCGCCATGGGCGGGGTAATAGATGCGGTCGTCGCGCGCCATCAGCTTGTCGAGGCTGGCCATGTATGCGGCCATGTCGCCGTCGGGCGGTGCGACCACGGTGGTCGACCAGCCCATGACATGGTCGCCGGTGAACAGGGCTCTCGCCTCGGTCAGCGCGAAGGCGAGATGGTTCGAAGTGTGGCCGGGGGTGGCGAGCGCAGTGAGCGTCCAGCCGGTGCCGGCGATGCTCTCGCCATCGGCGAGGACGCGGTCGGGCGCATAGGCAGTGTCGAACGCGGCATCGGCGCGGAGGCCGGCATCGTTTAGGGTGAGCGGCGCGCAACCGATGACCGGCGCGCCCGTCGCCGCCTTGAGCGGCGCGGCGGCGGGGCTGTGGTCGCGATGGGTGTGGGTGCAGAGGATCGCGGTCACCGGGCGGCCGGCGATCGCGTCCAGCAAGGCCTGGAGATGTGCAGGATCGTCGGGACCGGGATCGATCACCGCGAGATCGCTCGTGCCGACGAGATAGGATTGCGTGCCGGTATAAGTGAAGGGCGACGGATTGGGTGCGAGGACGCGCGTGACCAGCGGATCGACCGCGAGCGCGACGCCAGTGGGAGCCTCGATCATGCAGGCGATGTGGCAGTTGGGGCGGACTTAAACAAGGCCGGCTTCCTCATACGGCCAAGCAGCCCCTCATGGTGCGCTTACTAACCCGTTCGTTTCGAGCGAAGCCGAGAAACTGCCGCGAGCGACCGGATCACGTTTCTCGACTTCGCTCGAAACGAACGGATGCACAGCAAAAACGGGGCTGGCTGCGAAGGAGTTCAGCCAGCCCCGTTCGTGAAGGGTGTCCGCGGGACATTGCGGACGCCCCTCCCCTCTCGTCAATCGTTGTCGCGGAACTCCTTCTCGACTTCGGCCATGGCCTCGTCGATGCCCTTGAGCGCCTTGGCGCGCTCCTCGGCGCTGATATTGGGCTCGTTCTCGACCGAGCGGCGTGCCATGCGCAGGCCCATCCGGGCAGTGCTCAGCCCCTGGGCCTTGCTGGTGACTGCAATGCGGGTGGCGTTCTCGCTGATCGCCGCGATGCGATCGGCGCAGATGATCATGATCTTGCGACCGCCATCCCCGCGATGCTCGACCGCGGCATCGTCCCCCTTGCCGCATTTGCCCTCGCGGACCTCGGGGATCGACAGGCGGATCGCCTCCATATCGGGCATTGCCACCGTATCCCTGCTGCCGTCGGCGCGGACGAGGACCATCTCCTTGACGCGCTTGCCGTCATGCTTGTCGTCGCTCGAGAAGCGATAGACCTGGCTCCGAACGCGCTGCGGGCCGTTTGCCGAGGGCGCTTCCGGAGCCTCGGGCGCTTCGGCTGCCTCGGGCGCCTCCGCCGGCGCTGGCGGAGCCGGCACTTCCTGGCGCAGCGTCACGCCGGTGACGGTCTCGACCTTGTTCTTGATGGTCTCCGCGGCGGACGTGCCCGAGGCAGTGAGCCCGAGCGCGGCAACCGAAAGGGCGCCGATCCCGACCAGTCCCGTGGCGACGCGGGTGGGGGAAAATGGGCGGGTCTTCGAAAGCATGCGTAACCTCCCTTTGACTTCGTTGATCGTGTGCAAGTGACAGGCCGCCGAGACCGCACCCCCATGCGCGGACTTGACGATCGCACGGCCATAAGCATGGCGCAGTGCCTGGGCGCGGCCGGCGAGCACGAGGGCGTCGCAAGCCATTTCCTGATCGGCGCGGAAGGCACGGAAGGCCCGCCACGCGATCGGATTGAACCAGTGGAGCGCGAGGACGATCAGCGCGACCCAGTTCGCGATCAAGTCGCCGCGAACATGGTGGCCGAGCTCGTGGGCGAGCGCGAGGTCGCGCTCCTGCTCGTCGTATCGCTCCGAGAAGTCGCGCGGGAACGCGACATATTTGCGGAACACGCCGAAGGCCAAGGGGCCGTGCGCGGCGTCGGTCTCGATCACGCGCACCTTGCCCTGCGCGACCGTGCGGTCGATGCGCGCGCGGCGCAGCAGGTTCGCGGTGTAGCGGCGGTGCGCGATCAGGTGATAGCCAAGGAACAGCAGCGCGCCGATCAGCCAGAGGCCGGCAAGCAGCGCGATCAGGCTTGGCGCCCCCGCCGCGCTGGTCGGCGGCACCAGTGCCAGGCTGGTATGGTGGCTGCCGATGTCGAAGCTGGCATCGATCGCGGTCTGGGCGGCTTCGGGCGGCAGGCTGGCGGGCGGCATCAGCCCGACGATCATTCCAGGCGCCTCGGCCACCTGGCGAGTCACGGGCGCGAAGAGCCGGCTGAGCTGCCAGTCGCCGGGCAGCGGCGGCAGCAACAGCCGCGCGACGGGCAGCAGCCACAGTGCATAGGCCATGGTCGGCCCGAAGCTCTGCCGCACCGGTCCGCGGGCAACCAGCACGAGCAGCATCAGCAGCGTGGTGGCGATGAAGGTTTCGAGCGCGAAGCCGATGAAAGCAGGGGCGATCATGACTTGAGCTCCTTCAAGAGCGCCTCGATCTCGGCGATGTCCTGGTCCGTGATCGCGTCGCGCTCGGCAAGGTGCGCGACCAGCGGCGTCAGCTTGCCGCCGAACAGCCGGTCCATGAAGCGGCGAGATTCGCCGCCGACATAGTCCGCGCGATCGACCAGCGGGCGATAGCGATAGCGCCGCCCGTCTTCCTCATGCGCGATGACGCTCTTGGCGAGCAGCCGACCAAGCAGCGTCTTTACGGTGTTGGCGCTCCAGTCGCGCTCGGCGGGAACGCGCTCGGCGACTTCCTGCGCGGTGAGCGGCGATTCCTCCCACAGCACCTCCATCACGGCATGTTCTGCGTCGCTGATCCGTTCGGTCATGAGTCCCTCTTTCGACTACTTGTGTAATCGTCGCGATTACGTCTGTAGTCAAGGGACTGAATGCCAGATGAATGGATTCCGACGGATATTGAACGGCGGGTCGGCGGGCAGGTTCAAACGGAGGCTATCCCTTGCGGCGACGATTGGCCTATCGGCAGGACGCGCCTCGACACCGCTAAAGGACAATCACGTGACCGACCTGGGTTCCCCGGACCGCCTGAGCGAAGCGCGCGCGGCGCTGGCCGACGCGATGGCGCTGCACGAACAAGGCGATCTGGAAGGCGCCGAGACGGGCTATCGTAGCGTGCTGGCGCAGGGGTATCGCGCTACCGAGGTGCTGCCGTTGCTTGCAGGTCTGCTCGGGCGCCTCACGCGTGCAGAAGATGCCCTCGCCGCCTGGGACCAGCTTCTCGCGATCGAGCCCGATCATGCCGTGGCGCTGCACGAAAAGGGACTGACGCTGCATTGGCTCGGTCGCACCGCGGAGGCGATCGCGGCGATCGAGCGCGCCTGCATGCTCGATCCCGACAATCCGACCGCGATCGGCAACCTGGCGGTCGTCCTGGCCGATACCGGGCGAAATCTCGAAGCGCTCCAGCATTTCCGCCGTGCGCTCGCGCTGCAGCCGGACAATCTGCACCTGCGCCATCAAGTACGCCGGCACGGCTCGGGATCGGTGCCCTTCTGGCACATCCCGATGATGAACGACGCGCCGCGCAACGACGCATTCGAGGCCGCCATCAAGGCCGCGATCAGCACCGCCGGCGCGCAAGCGAGGGTGCTCGACATCGGCGCGGGCAGCGGCCTGTTGTCGTTGATGGCCGCGCGTGCGGGGGCGCAAAAGGTGGTTGCGTGCGAGATGGAGCCGATGATCGCCGAGATGGCCCAGCAGATCGTCGCCCAGAACGGCTATGCCGATCGAATCACGGTCCACGCCAAGCCTTCGACCGAACTCGCCATCGGCACCGAACTCGACGCGCCGGCCGATATCCTGGTCTCGGAAATCCTCTCGAGCGACCTGCTGACCGAGAAAGTGCTCGACACGTTCGAGGACGCACATCGCCGCCTGCTCGCCCCCGACGCGATCGTGATCCCGCGCGCTGCGAGCGCGATGGGGTGCCTTGTCGCGAGCAAGAACCTCGCCGACTATTCCTTTGTCGGCGAGGTTTCGGGGTTCGATCTTTCGGCCTTCACGGCTTTCGCCCCGCAACGCCTGCCGATCCACGGCACGATGACCGCGTGGGAGCGTTTGTCGGACGATCTCGAGCTGGTCCGCCTCGACCTCACGCAGAAGAAGCACGACGCCGTGCTCGCACGGCTGCGCATCCCGGTCACCGCCGACGGGCGCGCCATCGGCATCGTGCAGTGGATGCACATCGATCTGTGGCAAGACGTGTCGTTCGACAATCATCCCGATCGCTACACCGACGGCGGCTGGCTCCAGGTGTTGCACAGCTTTCCCGAGCCGATCGACGTGGCGGCGGGTGAAACGCTCGACATCGCGGTCGGCCATGATCGGATCACCCTGATCCTGTTGCCACTTTCCGAGTAGAGTTCCTCGCGCTGCACAGGTGTCGGATTCGCTTACAGGCGAGAGGCGGCCGCCAATCGCGTTAACCATCGAAAGCACGGAAAACCGCGACTGGCACGAATTGGCACGCGGGATGCAGAGTATCAGGCACCCGAGCGTTTGAACGCTTCATTCCAGGGTGGGTCGACCGCTTAACTTACCGGTCTCGCGTCGACCCACCCGACCCGGGCTCCCCCTATCGATGCGCGTCTCGGAGCGATCCGCTTGGACTCCCCTCCCTGCAAGGAAGGGGCTGGGGGTGGGTGCGAGCGAAGCGAGCCCAACGAGATGCGTGGGTAAAAAAAGAAAAGGCCGGGGATCGAGCCCGACCTTTCCTACACCCACCCCTAAACCCCTCCCTTTCAGGAAGGGGAAGAAGCGTTCAGCCCTGCGCGGCGACGCCCTTGTCGGCGAGCAGCTGCGCCAGCTCGCCGCTCTCGTACATCTCCATCATGATGTCCGATCCGCCGACGAATTCGCCCTTCACATAAAGCTGGGGGATCGTCGGCCAGTCCGAGAACGCCTTGATGCCCTGGCGGACGCCCTGGTCCTGGAGCACGTCGACGCTCTCGAACTCGACGCCGAGATGGTTGAGGATCGCGATCGCGCGGCTGGAAAAGCCGCATTGCGGAAAGAGCGGGCTCCCCTTCATGAAGAGGAGCACGGGGTTGGCATCCACCAGGCCCTGGATTCGGTTCTGCACATCGTCGGTCACTTCTCTACTCCTCGGCTGGCGCTTCGGTGGTCAGCTGGAGCGCGTGAAGCACGCCGCCCATGCGCCCGCCGAGCGCTGCATAAACCGCCTGGTGCTGGCGCACGCGCGGCATCCCCTTGAACATGGGGGCGACGACGCGCGCTGCATAGTGGTCGCCGTCGCCGGCAAGGTCGGTGATCTCGACGCGCGCATCGGGGATGCCCGCGCGGATCAGATCCTCGATCTCGGAGGCGGCCATCGCCATGTTACTCGGATTCCATCAGCTGGCGGCGCGCCTCGGCGCTCTGCTCCTGGAGCGCGCGGCGCACGGTCGCGTCATCGACCTCGACGCCCGCGGCGAGCAGGTCGCCGAGCAGCTTGCGGATGACATCCTCGTCGCCGGCTTCCTCGAAATCGGCCTGGACGACCGCCTTGGCATAGGCGTCGGTCTCTTCGGGGGTTAGGTTCATCTTGGCCGCCGCCCACTGGCCGACCAGCCGGTTGCGCCGCGCGGTGACGCGGAACGCCATGTCCTCGTCGCGGGCGTACTTCGCCTCGAATGCGCGCTCGCGATCGTCGAAAGTGGTCATGGTGCTGCTGCCCTCTGGTGTCCGTTTGCGCCGAGATAGGAGGGGAGCGCAGCGCTGGCAACTCTTCTGCAAGATCCTCCCCCCGGAGGGGGAGGTGGCAGCCGAAGGCTGACGGAGGGGTAGTCTCCACAAGCGATATCGCCCGCGGAGACTACCCCTCCACCGCTTCGCGGTCCCCCCCCTCCGGGGGAGGATTTAGATGGTCACCACCAATTTGCCGATCGCTTGCCGCGCCGCCATCTTGGCAATGGCCCGGCCGCCGTCCGCCAGCGCAAAGGTCTCCGTAACGCGCGGCGAAATCTTCCCCTCTTCCCACAGCTTGAACAGCTGCTCGACATGCGCCTGGTTCGCTTGCGGGTCGCGCGCAGCGAAGGCGCCCCAGAAGACGCCGCAGACGTCGCAGCTCTTGAGCAGCGTCAGGTTGAGCGGCAGCTTCGGAATGCCCGCCGGGAAGCCGACCACCAGATAGCGTCCTTCCCAGCCGATCGCGCGCAGCGCGGGCTCGGCATAGTCGCCGCCTACGGGATCGTAGATCACATCGGCGCCCTTTGGGCCGACCGCCGCCTTGAACGCCTCGCTCAGCGCCTTGGACTGCTCCTTGTCGAACGGCGCACGCGGATAGACGAGGGTTTCGTCGGCACCCGCGGCCGTGGCCGCCTCCGCCTTCTCCGCCGACGATACTGCGGCGACCACACGTGCGCCGAACGCCTTGCCGAGCTCGATCGCGGCGAGGCCGACGCCGCCCGCGGCGCCGAGGATCAGCAAGGTCTGCCCGGCCTTCAGATGCCCGCGGTCCAGCAGGGCGTGGATCGTGGTGGCATAGGTGAGCAGCAGCGCCGCGCCTTCCTCGAAGCTGCGGCCTTCGGGCAGGCGGAACAGCCGCGCGGCATCGATCGCCAGCTTCTCGACCAGCCCGCCATGCCCGGGGACCGCAACCACGCGGTCGCCGACCGCCCAGCCGGAAACGCCCTCGCCCACTTCCTCGATCACCCCGGCGATCTCGCCGCCAGGCGCGAACGGACGCGGCGGCTTGAACTGGTATCGGTCCTCGATGATCAGCACGTCGGGATAATTGATCGCGCACGCCTTGACCGCGACGACCACCTGACCCTTGCCCGCCACGGGATCGGGCAGCTCGGCGATGCTTAGAGTTTCAGGTCCGCCCGGCGCCTGCGACAAAAGTGCTTTCATTGCCCGCTCCCGCTGCGATCCAGGGGCGCGCGGTCGCGACACCGGATTCGTAATTCGAAATCTCGGTATCTTTTGACAGGGTCAGGCCGATCTCGTCCAGCCCCTGCATCAGGCATTCGCGGCGGAAGGCGTCGAGCTCGAAGGGGAAGCGATCCTGATAGCGCGTGGTGACGGTCATCGTCTCGAGGTCGACGGTGACGTCGCCGTCCTTGGCGACTTCGACCAGCCGGTCGATCGCCTCCTGCGGCAACACCACCGCGACGATGCCGTTCTTGAATGCGTTGCCCGAGAAGATGTCCGAGAAGCTCGGCGCGATCACGGCCTTGATGCCCATGTCGGCAAGCGCCCAGGCGGCGTGCTCGCGGCTCGATCCGCAGCCGAAATTGTCGCCTGCGATCAGCACCGGGCTCCCTGCATAGCGCGGGTCATCGAAGATATTGCCCGGCTGCGCGCGCACCGTTTCGAACGCGCCCTTGCCGAGGCCCTCGCGCGTCGTGGTCTTGAGCCAGTGCGCAGGGATGATGATGTCGGTGTCGATATTCTTGGCGCCCCATGGATAGGCGCGCCCCTCGACCTGACGAACGGGTTCCATCAGCGGGCTCCTGAGATAGAACTCCCCTCCCTGAAAGGGAGGGGCTGGGGGTGGGCGCGCGCGTCTGCGCGCCCAAAAGACTCTATCGCCGAGCATCGAAGCGCCGAGCAGGGCATCGAGCCCTGCACTGCGCTGAACCCACCCCTTGATCCCCTCCCTTTCAGGGAGGGGAAACGAATCAGCTTGGATCGGGCGGCAACACCGTCGGCGAAGGCTTGCTGTAGGCCGAGGCATAGGCTGCCGCCACGCCGCTCAGCACGGTTCCAACCACCAGAAGGACCAGGGCCCGCTTCATACTCACTCCCCTCACGCATCCGCCGACATCAGCTCCCTGACATCGGTGAGGCGCCCCGTGACTGCCGCCGCCGCAGCCATTGCGGGGGAAAGCAGATGGGTTCGCGCGCCCGGACCCTGCCTGCCTACGAAATTTCGATTCGAGGTGGAAGCACAACGTTCGCCGGGGGGAACCTTGTCCGGATTCATCGCGAGGCACATCGAGCAGCCGGGCTCGCGCCATTCGAAGCCCGCCTCGGTGAAGATGCGGTCGAGGCCCTCCTTCTCGGCCTGCAGCTTGACCAGCCCCGAGCCCGGCACGATCAGCGCCTGGCGGATGCGGTCGGCGACGTGGCGGCCCTTCACCACCGCGGCGGCGGCGCGGAGATCCTCGATCCGGCTGTTGGTGCACGATCCAATGAAGACATGCTCGATGCCGATGTCCTGCATCGCGGTGCCCGCGGCGAGGCCCATATAGTCGAGCGACTTCTGCGCGGCGACGCGCTTCGACGGATCGGCGAAGCTCTCGGGATCGGGGATCGCGCCGGTGATCTGGACGACGTCCTCGGGGCTGGTGCCCCAGGTCAGCGACGGCGCGATATCGGTCGCGTGGAGCACGACGGTCTTGTCGTAGACCGCGCCGGGATCGCTGGGCAGCGCGCGCCAGTATGCGACTGCCTTGTCCCAATCTTCGTCCTTCGGCGCGAGCGGGCGGCCCTTGATATAGTCGAACGTCGTCTCGTCGGGGGCGATCAGCCCCGAGCGCGCGCCGCCCTCGATCGACATGTTCGAAACGGTCAGCCGTCCCTCGACCGACATCGCCCGGATCACCTCGCCGGTGAATTCAATGACATAGCCCGTGCCCCCCGCGGCACCGATCTTGCCGATGATCGCGAGGACGACGTCCTTGGGGCTGACCCCGAACCCGAGCGATCCGTCGACGCGGATCTCGAGCGTCTTGGCCTGCTGGAGCAGCAGCGTCTGCGTCGCGAGGACATGCTCGACCTCGGAGGTGCCGATGCCGAACGCCAATGCGCCCAACGCCCCATGCGCCGAGGTATGGCTGTCGCCGCACACTAGGGTGGTGCCGGGCAGCGTGAACCCCTGCTCGGGGCCGACGACGTGGACGATCCCCTGCCGCGCATCGAGCGCGTCGATATAGGGCACGCCGAATTCTGCGACATTGGCGCGCAGCGCGGCGAGCTGGCCCGCGCTCGCGGGGTCCGCGATCGGCAGGGCATGGCCCGCGGCATCGACGCGCGCGGTGGTCGGCAAATTATGGTCAGGCACCGCGAGGGTAAGGTCGGGCCGGCGCACCGGGCGCCCGGCGGCGCGGAGCCCGGCAAATGCCTGGGGGCTGGTGACTTCGTGGACGAGGTGCCGATCGATATAGATCAGGTACGTCCCGTCGTCGCGGCGCTCGACGACATGGTCCGCCCAGATCTTCTCGTACAGCGTGCGCGGTTGACTGGCCATGCGGGCGATCTAGGCCAATCTTGCGCGAGAGCAAGCCGTTACGCAATTTTGCGTCGGCAAGCTGGGCTATCGGACAACGGCTTCCTTGGGCGAAACATAGTCGGAATCGTGCACGAACGGCAGCGCGCGGCCGCCCTTGAGCGCATCGAGCACCGCCTGGAAATCGGTCTCGCAGCGAAAGCCGAGGACGCGCTCGGCCAGGGCGGCATCGTAGACGCGGCCGATCGAGCGAGGCAGTTCCCAGCCTCTCGCGGCGTACAGCGCCGGCGCGTCGGGGTAACGATGCGCGATGGTCGCCGCGGCGTCGTGTTTGAGCCGCTCGCATTCATCGCGCGCGAACGGCGTCGGCGCCGAGACGATGAAGCTACCGAAGCCGATGGCCGGCGCGCGATCCAGCGCGGCGATGTGCGCACGGGCGGCATCCTCGACGGTCAGCCGACGGTGGAGCAGTTCGTTCGCCTTCATGTTCTCGCCCGAAAGCGCGCGATGCGTATCGTCGTCCTCGGGGAAGAAGCGGCTGGTGCGCAGCACGACGCAATTGAGGCCGTTCTCGAGATGCGCGAGCCGGCAGAGCTGCTCGGCGGCGAGCTTGGTGACGCCGTAGATGTTGCGCGGCTCGAGCGGGCCGCTCCTCTCGTCGAGCCAGACGGCGTGGTCTGCAAGTTCGTTGCGGATCGCCTGGCTGATCATCAGCGAGGTGGTCGAGGTGAACACGAAGCGGTCGTGGCCCGCCTGCGTCGCCGCTTCGAGCAGGTTGAGCGTGCCGGTGACGTTGACGTCGACGAACGCCTGCGCCGGATACCGCACGATGTCCGGCTTGTGCAGCGCGCCGGCATGGATCACCGCCTCGATCCCGTGCTCGGCAAACACGCGATCGACCAGCACGCGATCGGCGACGCTGCCAATCAATTGCGTGTCCCCGCCGGGCGCGACGTCGAGCCCGACCACTTCGTCCCCGCGGGCGCGCAGCATCGGCGCGAGGAAGCGGCCGAGCCAGCCGGACGAGCCTGTCAGCAGGATACGCATGCGCAGTGGATAGCCGAGCCGCAGGCAACGCTAAAGCCCCTCCCATTCAGGGAAAGGACCGAAGTCAGCCCAACGCCGGCACCGCCGACGCCTTCACCTCAGCTGGATCATGCGCATCGGCCCAGTCGGTGCGGCGGCCCAGCCACGGATTGAGGAACAATACCGGCAGCTTCACGAACAACAGCTCCGAATGGATGAAGCTGTCGATGCCGCGCTCCCACCATTTCGGATCCCGCTTACCGTTCGCCTTGAGCCAGCCGTCATACGGCGCCCAATGGCTCGGCTCGTCCTTCTCGATGATGCGGAAGATCTTCATCAGCACCTTGTCGTCCGTGACCAGCGGGTGGCGCAGCAGGATCTCGACCTGGCGATGGCCGCGCTGCTCGGTCAGCGATATCACGCGGCACAGCTTTTCGAATTCGTCGTCGCTGGCGATGATCGCCTGCGTGTCGAGATCCTCGATCGTGCGGCGGAAGACGATCTCGACGAAGCGATCGATATGCCCGCAGGTCCGCCCGACCCGGAGCGGCATCCTGCCCTGCAGCTCGAACCAGCGCTTGAACATGAGATAGTGCTTGCGCTCGTCGGCGCGGTGCTTCTCGATCGCGGCGATCAGCGCGGCATCGTCCGGCGCGCGCGCGCGCACCGCCTCCAATACCCGATCGATGCTCGTGTACCCGCGATGCTCGTTATAGATGTAGATCGAGCCCAGCAGGTCGAGATAGCGGCGGCGGAACCAGCCCATGCGCCGAGGCTACGCCTCGCCCGCCATAGCGTCAACGCGGCGCCAGCGCGGTGTTCAGAAAGGCGATGCTGTCGGCGAGCGTCGGCGCCTTGCCGCGGAATGGCACTGACAACGCCATCACCACTTCCTCGTGCGTGCGCTCGGGATAATTGCGCAGCGTCACCGGCGCGCCGAGCGCCCGCAGCCGCGTGGCGAGATTGATCGCGTTGTGCGGGCGCACGACGGTATCGCCACCCGAGGTCACCAGCAGCAGCGGCGGCGCATCGGCGCGGGCGAAATGGAGCGGCTGGGTCATCGCCGGATCGGCGACGCCGCGCATCGCATCGATCGCCCGCTTCGCCGTGAAGGGATAGAAGTCGTACGGGCCGGAAAGCCCTACTCCTGCCCGGACGATGCCCGGATCGACACCCTCGGCCTCGAGCCAGCGCCGGTCGAGCGCTAGCATCGCGACGGTATAGGCGCCCGCCGAATGCCCCGCGAGCGCGATCCGCCCGGGGTCGCCGCCGAATTCCGCGACATGGTCGCGGGTCCATTTGACCGCCTGCGCGCCATCCTGGAGAAAGGCTGGGAAGCGGACATCCGGCACCTTTCGGTAATCCGGCACGACCACGACGAAGCCGGCCTTTGCGAAGGCGCGTGCGGCAAAGGCATAAGCGCGGCGATCGCCCTTCACCCAGCCGCCGCCATACCAGAAGATCAGCACCGGCCGCTTCGCCGCGGAATCCCCGGCGGGACGCCAGACGTCGAGCGTCTGGCCCTGATTGCCGAACGGGATCGCGCTGCCTGGCCGGCTCGCGCCGCTGCCGCCGCCCAGCGCGCCATCGGCCAGCGAAAGCAGCGCCGGGGGCGACGTGAAGGCCGCGGCGATGCCGAGCCCGGCCACCAATGCCAGCGCCGCCAGCCCGGCCTTGCGCCGCATCAGGCCTGGTAGTTCGCGGTAGTCTTCTCCGCCACTTCCTCGGCAGTCACCTCCGGCGCCAGCTCGATCAGCTCGAACGGGCTGTCGTGATCCGGCCGCGCGAACACCGCCAGATCGGTGATGACCATATCGACCACGTTCTTGCCAGTGAGCGGCAACGTGCAGCTCGGGATGAACTTCGGGTCGCCGGCTTTGGAGTTGTGCTCCATCACCACGATGATCTTCTTGACCCCCGCGACGAGGTCCATCGCGCCGCCCATGCCCTTGATCATCTTGCCCGGGATCATCCAGTTGGCGATGTCGCCGCCTTCGCTGACTTCCATCGCGCCGAGCACGGTCAGGTCGATATGGCCGCCGCGGATCATCGCGAAGCTGTCCGACGACGAGAAATAGACCGAGCTGGGGAGCTCGCTGATCGTCTGCTTGCCCGCGTTGATCAGGTCGGGATCCTCCTCGCCCTCATAGGGGAACGGCCCGATGCCGAGCATGCCGTTCTCGGACTGGAGCGTGACTTCGACGCCTTCGGGGATATGGTTGGCGACCAGCGTCGGGATGCCGATGCCGAGGTTGACGTAGAATCCGTCCTTCAATTCCTTGGCGGCGCGCGCGGCCATTTCGTCACGGGTCCAGGGCATTATTTCTTCTCCTCGGGGTCCGTCCAGCGCGCGTCCGGCGGAAAGATGTCGTCAACGCCGCCCTTCAATCCGGTGCCGTAGACCGGGTTGGGCAGCATGAACCAGCCCGCGCCCCAAAGCGGCGCGAGCAACGTGCCTTCGACGCTGTTACGGCGCGCGAGCACCGGGGCGTCGGGGGCGTTGAACAAGTCGCTGAAGTCGCCGAGCTGGTCGCCGGCCATCGCGACGATGCAGTAGCGCTGGGCGATCTTCGCGCGGCGGGCATCCTTGCCGCTCGGCTCGCCTTCGCCGCGCAGCCAGAGCGTGTCGAACAGGTCCGCCGGCCCGAGACCGGCCTGCTCGAGCGCGGCGGCGGTCTGCGCGGCGCTGGCGACCGACCGGTTCGAATTGAAGATGATGGTGAAGCCTTCGCGCCGTGCCGCGGCCAGCGCCTCGGCCGCGCCGGGGACCGCGGCGATCTTGTCGGCGCCAGTCTGCTCCCAGCGTGCCCAGCGCGCCGGGTCATAGGCCCTTCCGCGAACCGCCTCGTCATACTCATAGCCCAGGTTGAGCAACGCGGTCTCGTCGACGTCAAGCACCACCGCCATCGGGCGCTTGCCGCAGGGCTCGAACCGCGGATTGTCGAGCGTCGAGCCGGGCGCGAGGACGACCGAGCGGACCTGGCCCTTGTCGCGGCGATAGCCGATCTCGACCTTGAGGTAGTTCCACAGCGCCTGATAGGCCTGGATGCTCAGCGCCGCCGCCTCGCCCGAGCCGTAGAGGTACTGGATCCCCGCTGGCGCGGTGCTGCCGCGCGCCGCCGGAGCGCCGGATACGCCGCTGGGTGGGGGGAGCGTGGTCAGCGTGGTGACCTGGACCTTGCTGCCGTCGGGCGCCGTGTAGACCTGGCCCGGCTTGGGCGCCGCCTGTTGCGCGCGCTTGCGCTCGCGCTTCGACGGGCGGTCCTGCGCGGATTTATAGACACCGGCTCCCGCAGCGAGCGGCGCCGCGATCACCGCGGCGGCGCAGCCCGAAAGCGACGTCGCCACGATGGCCGCGATCGCGAGCCCGGCCGGGAGCCGCGCCGGGATCACGCCGCCTCGCGCGGGCGCACGGTGCGGAATTCGATCTTCTTGTCGTACGGCGCGCCGACGATCAGCCGCTTCACATAGATGCCGGGCAAGTGGATCGCATCGGGATCGAGGCTGCCGACGGGCACGACTTCCTCGACCTCGGCGACGCAGATCTTGCCCGCGGTGGCCATCGGCTGGTTGAAGTTGCGCGCGGTCTTCCGAAAGATCAGGTTCCCCGCCTCGTCGGCCTTCCAGCCCTTGATGATCGAAAGGTCGGCGCGGATGCCGCGCTCGAGCACATATTCCTCGCCGTCGAAAACCTTCACTTCCTTGCCCTCGGCCACCTGGGTGCCGACGCCGGTCTTGGTGTAGAAGCCGGGGATGCCCGCCCCGCCCGCCCGGCAGCGCTCGGCGAGCGTTCCCTGCGGGCAGAACTCGACCTCGAGCTCGCCGCTCAGATATTGCCGCTCGAACTCCTTGTTCTCGCCGACATAGGAAGAAATCATCTTCCGGACCTGGCGGCTGCGCAGCAGCTTGCCGAGCCCCTCATTGTCGATCCCGGCATTGTTCGAGGCGATGGTGAGGTCCTTGACCCCTGCAGCCTGGATCGCGTCGATCAGCCGCTCCGGGATGCCGCATAGGCCGAACCCGCCGGCACACAGCGTCATGCCGTCGAACAGCAGCCCTTCCAGCGCTGCTTCGGCGTTGGGGTAGAGCTTCTTCATGGACGATTCTCTCCTGGCTTGCGCGGGCGATAATCCGCGCGTTGCCGGCGGGTCAAGCGAACCTGAACTTACGCTCAACTCGCGGTTGGGGGATAGGATCGAAGCGGCAGGTTACAAGCCCCGAATCCTTCAGGAAAATGCAAATGTTGCATAATTGTGACGGTTTGCCGCAACGCAGCATCGCCGTGATTGACCCCTTGGAAGCAAACCCTACCTAGCGCGCCCCGGCCCTGTTCTGGGACCGGCGAAGACCAATACGAAGGAATAAAAAATGCGTTTGTTCGCAGTGTCGGCGCTCGCCCTCGCGACTCTTGCCACCCCCGCTTTCGCTCAGGAAGCATCGACCTTCACTGGCCCGCGCGCGGAAGTCGTCGCCGGCTGGGATCATGTCGGCGGCAATGGCGAAGGCGCCTCGGGCTTCACCTATGGTGGCGCGCTCGGCTATGATGCGCAGCTCGGCAGCGCGGTGCTCGGCGCCGAAGTCGAAGTCACCGGCGCAACTACCGACCGTGACGGCGTCAGCGCCGGCCGCGACCTCTATGTCGGCGGCCGCATCGGCTTCGTCGCCATGCCGAACACCCTGGTCTACGCCAAGGGTGGCCTGACCAACGCGCGCGTCAACATCGACACGTTCGGCGGGGTCAATACCGACGGCTATCGCTTCGGCGGCGGCGTCGAGCATGATTTCGGCGGCTTCTACGGCAAGGTCGAGTATCGCTACTCGCGCTACGAGGAACTCGACCTCAACCGCGACCAGGTGCTCGCCGGCATCGGCATCCGCTTCTAAGCGAACGCCTTGAGGAAAGGGCCGCGCGGGCATTGCCTGCGCGGCCCTTTTGCGTTCGGCGCGCGCCCGGTTAGGAAGGGCGCATGACCAAGCTTCGCACCGGCGGCCGCATCCTTGTCGACAACCTGCTCGCACAAGGCTGCGATCGAATCTTCCATGTGCCCGGCGAGAGCTTCCTCGCGGTGCTCGACGCGCTCCACGACACGCCCGAGATCGACGTGGTGACATGCCGGCAGGAGGGCGGGGTGGGCTTCATGGCCTGCGCCGACGGGGCGATGACCGGACGCCCGGGGGTCGCCTTCGTCACGCGCGGACCGGGCGCGACCAACGCCTCGATCGGCGTGCATGTCGCGATGCAGGATTCGCAGCCGATGATCCTGTTCATCGGCGACGTCGACCGCGGGATGCGCGACCGCGAAGGTTTCCAGGAAGTCGATTTTCCCGCGATGTTTGCGCCGCTCGCCAAATGGGCGACCCGAATCGAGGACGCCGCGCGGATCCCCGAATATATCGCGCGCGCATGGCAGGTCGCCCAGGCAGGACGCCCCGGCCCGGTGGTGATCGCACTCCCCGAGGACATGCTGCGGGACGAAGTCGAGGCGCTCGACCGTCCGCCGCTGCCGCGAGTCAACCAGGCGCCGGACCGGCACGCGATGCAGGCGATGGCGGGGCTGATGCAGCAGGCCGAGCGCCCGATCGCGATCGTCGGCGGCGCGGGCTGGACCCCCGCCGCGGGCGCCGCCTTCGCCACCTTTGCCGAGCGGATCGGCCTGCCCGTCGCCAGCGCCTTCCGCCGCCAGGACGCGCTCCCTGCGGGGTCGACCGCCTATGCCGGCAATCTCGGCTATGGTCCCAATCCCAAGCTCGTCTCGCGGATCCGGGGTGCCGACCTGATCCTGGCGGTCGGCACGCGGCTGGGCGAGGCGACGACCGACGGCTATGCGCTGATCACCCCCGATCATCCGGGACAGACGCTGATCCACGTCCACCCCGACCCCAACGAGATCGGCCGCGTCTATCGCGCCGATGTCGCGATCTGCGCCGACATGGCGAGCTTCACGGCAGCGGCGAGCCACGAGAATATCGGCGCGGTGCGCGGCGGCGCGGCGCGCGAGGCGCATGCCGAATGGCTCGACTGGTCGACGCCCCGCCCGCGCGAAGGCGTGACGCTCGATCTTGGCCAGTGCGTGCTGGCGATGCGCGAGGCGATGCCGGCCGACACCATCATCTGCAATGGCGCGGGCAATTTCTCGGCGTGGTGGCATCGGTACTGGCGCTACGGCCCCCAGCCCTCGCAGCTCGCTCCCACTGCCGGCGCGATGGGCTATGGCGTCCCTGCAGCGGTCGCCGGCAAGCTGCGCGCGCCCGAACGACACGTGGTCGCGCTGGCCGGCGACGGCGACTTCCTGATGAACGGCCAGGAGCTCGCCACTGCGGTCCAGCACCATGCCGACATCCTCGTCCTCGTCATCGACAACGGCGCCTACGGCACGATCCGCATGCACCAGGAGCGTGAATATCCGTCGCGCCTCTCGGGGACCAAGCTGCACAATCCCGATTTCACCGCGCTCGGCCGCGCCTATGGCGCCTGGTCCGAAACGGTCGAGCGGACCGAGGATTTCGCCCCCGCGCTCGCCCGCGCGCTGGCCGAGACCGGGGTTCGGCTGCTACACCTCAAGACCGACGTCGAATTCATCAGCCCGGCCACCACGATCAGCGCGATTCGCGGGAGCTGAGCGGCACGCGGCCTCTATAATGGAGGCGAGGGAGATCGGCATGGGTTGGAAGAGCGCGCATATCGGCAAGGAAGGCGACCCGTTCGCGCTTTCGGGCGTCAAGGTATGGCACGAGCAATGGCGCTGGCTCGGCAGCAAGACCGTGATGCTGCCCAATCCGCTCGAGCCCGGCCAGACCCAGTCGTACATGGTCTGCGAGATCGGCAACGTGCGCCGCCCGGTCCGCTTCGCCGCGAGCAAGCTGGCGAGCGGGCTCTGGTCGTTCTACGTCCCCGACTGACGCGAAAAGGGCGGCCCCTTGCGGAGCCGCCCCTTCCTGCGAGACGTCCAGCGTCAGATGTCGTCGCCGAGCGCACCCTTGACCTTGCCGGCGAACTGCTGGCCCTTGCCCTTCAGCTCCTGCGCGGCGCCTTCGTCGCGGGTCTCGGGATTGTTGCTCTCCTGCTTGACCTTGCCAATCGCCTCATTGACGTTGCCCTTGATCTTGTCGACGAGTTCGCCCATGATTTCAAACTCCTAGCCAGAATCGGCGCGTGACTGCGCCCAGTATGTGCGTGCTCCTCAACAACGGTTCACGGCCTGCGGGGTTCCTGCGATGCCCGATCGGATTGCCGAACATTATGAGCGCCACGCCCACGCGTTCGACGCAGCCCGCAGCAGGGACCTCGTCGAACAAGCCTGGCTCGACCGCTTTCTGCTCGCCGTACCCAAAAGCGGACATATCCTCGATCTTGGCTGCGGCGCCGGCGAACCGATCGCCCGTTACCTGATCGATCGCGACCGCCACCTCACCGGCGTCGACGTCTCCGAGCGGATGATCACCCTCGCCCGCACCCGGTTCGGTCGGCACCGCTGGATCTGCGGCGACATACGCGCGGTCGAAGTCGAAGGGCCGTTCCACGGCGTAATCGCCTGGGACAGCCTCTTCCATCTCCGCCCGGAGGAGCAGGCGGAAATGATCGCAAAAGCGGCGGAATGGCTGGAGCCCGGCGGCGCCCTGCTGTTCAACACCGGCTCGGCGCGGGACGTGACGATCGGCTGCCAGTTCGGCGACGAACTCTACCATGCCAGCCTGGCGCCCGCCGAGTATCGCGCATTGTTCGCCGAGCATGGGATGATCGAAGTCGCCTTCGCTCCCGACGATCACGCCACCGGCGGCAGAACGATCTGGCTGGTGCGCAGGCAGCAGTGAATCCTTTGTGCCGACGGGAGATCGCGGCTAGCGGGCGGCATGCAGCTGTCCTTCGAAGTCCTGACATTCTTGCTTGCCATCGCGTTCCTGGCGGGCGCCGTGGACGCGCTTGCCGGCGGCGGCGGCCTACTGACGATTCCCGCGCTGATGGCGGCCGGCATCCCGCCCGTGTCCGCGATCGCCACCAACAAGCTGCAGAGTACGATCGGGACCTCCTCGGCGTTCTTGACCTTCCTGCGCGCCGGTCACGTCGACCTGCGGCAATTCGCCCTGCCCGCAATCGGTGCGTTCGCGGGTTCGATCGCGGGCGCCACGGCAGTCCAGTTCATCGATCCCGCCTTCCTGGCGGCGTTCGTGCCGATCCTGCTGGTCGCGATGGGGATGTACTTCCTGCTCGCGCCGCCGATGAGCGATGTCGAGCGTCACGCGCGGATCGGCCGCGGGGCGCTGACGCTGATCGTCACGGCAATCGGTTTCTATGACGGCTTTTTCGGCCCTGGCACCGGCTCGTTCCTTACGACTGCGCTGGTCGCGCTGGCCGGGCTTGGGCTTGTACGCGCGATCGCGAATACCAAGTTCCTCAATCTCGCCACCAACTTTGCGGGACTGCTCGCGATGGTCGCGGGCGGCAAGGTGCTGTGGCTGCTCGGACTGGGCATGGCCGGGGCAAACGTGGCGGGCAATCAGCTCGGCGCGCGCCTAGCGATCCGATTTGGCGGCAAGGGCGTTCGCCCGCTGCTGGTGGTAATGTCGTTCGCGTTGACGATCAAACTGCTCTCCGACCCTGCCAATCCGTTGTGGCGCGCGATCGGCTGGACGCCGCAGTTCTAGATCAGCCCCGCCAGCGGGCTGCTCGGATCGGCATAGCGCCGCTTGGGCATGCGGCCCGCGCGGTACGACAGCCTTCCCGCCTCCACCGCCGCCTTCATCGCCGCCGCCATCAGCACCGGGTCCTTGGCCTCGGCGATCGCGGTGTTCATCAGCACGCCGTCGCAGCCCAGTTCCATCGCCACCGCCGCGTCGCTCGCCGCGCCGACGCCGGCATCGACCAGCACCGGCACCTTGGCGCCCTCGACGATCAGCCGGATCGTCACCTGGTTCTGGACACCGAGCCCTGATCCGATCGGCGCGCCGAGCGGCATGATCGCCACGGCGCCGACATCCTCGAGCCGCTTCGCCGCGATCGGATCGTCTACGCAATAGACCATCGGCTTGAAGCCTTCCTTGGCCAGGATCTCGGTCGCGCGCAGCGTCTCGACCATGTCGGGATAGAGCGTCCGCGCCTCGCCGAGCACTTCGAGCTTGACCAGCTCCCAGCCCCCCGCCTCGCGCGCCAGCCGCAGCGTGCGGATCGCGCTCTCGGCATCGAAGCAGCCCGCGGTGTTGGGCAGGTAGGTGATCTTCTTGGGATCGATATAATCGGTGAGCATCGGCGCGTTGGGGTCGCTGACGTTGACCCGGCGCACCGCGACGGTGACGATCTCCGCCCCGCTCGCCGCCACCGCCGCGGCGTTCTGCTCGAAATCCTTGTACTTGCCGGTGCCGACGATCAGTCGCGAGCGGAAGGTCTTGCCCGCGACGCTCCACGTGTCTTCGTCGATCGGCCGGGCATGGTCGCCCCCCCCAACGAAATGAACGATCTCGAGCTCGTCGCCGTCGCCGACGATCACCTCGCCCAGCGTCGAGCGCGGCACCACTTCGAGGTTGCGCTCGACCGCGATCTTCTCGGGCACCATGCCGAGCTGCTCGGCAAGTTGCAGGAGGGTGAGGCCCGCGGAGACGCGCTTGTGCTCGCCGTTGACGACAATGCTGACGGTACCGTCGGTGTGCACGCGCTGTAACCTCCGTTCGGGCTGAGCCGCCCTTCGACAAGCTCAGGGCGAACGGGAAAGGGCCAGCGGCCCGATTTGATCGCTGACGCTGGCTCATATAGAGGCGATGCACGGACCCGCAACCGAAAGGCACCGGCTTGGCCGATACGATCTACGTCCTCAACGGCCCCAACCTCAATCTGCTGGGGCTGCGCGAGCCGGAGATCTACGGCTCGGCGACGCTCGACGACATTGCCGGCGACCTGGAAGACCGTGCGCGCGACCTCGACCTCGAGATCGACCTGCGCCAGTCGAACCACGAAGGCCACCTCATCGACTGGCTGCACGAGGCGCAGGCCCGCGGCGCCAAGGCGGTGCTGCTCAATGCCGGTGCGTTCACCCACACCAGCCTGGCGCTCTACGACGCGATCCGCGCGATCAAGACGCCGGTGATCGAAGTCCATCTCTCCAACCCGCATGCGCGCGAGGAATATCGTCACCACAGCTATGTCGGCATGGCGGCGAAGGGAACCATCGCCGGTTTCGGTGCGCTGTCCTATACGCTTGCGCTTGAAGCCGCGGCGCGTCTCTGACATGAGCGCGCGCTTTCATCGAATGAAGGGTCGCTTGTGACCGAAGACAACAGACAGGGTGCGATGCACGTCGATATTCAGCTGGTCCGCCAGCTCGCCGCCGTGCTCGACGAGACGCAGCTTACCGAAATCGAAGTCGAGGACGGCGAACGCCGCGTGCGCGTCGCGCGCACCGTGACCGCCGCCCCGGCAGTGCACTATGCTCCCGCCCCGGCCGCAGCGGCACCGATCGCCGCCGCCGCGCCCGCCGAAGTCGGCGCACCCGCGCCCGCCCCCGCGGCGAACGCAGTCAAGTCGCCGATGGTCGGCACCGCATATCTCAAGCCCAATCCCGAGGCGAAAAGCTTCGTCGGCGTGGGCGACAAGGTCGCCGCGGGCGACACGCTGCTGATCATCGAGGCGATGAAGGTAATGAACCCGATCCAGGCACCCGCCGCCGGTACGGTCAAAGCCATCCTCGTCGAGAACGGCCAGCCGGTCGAGTTCGATCAGCCGCTCGTCGTCGTCGAGTAAATCGCCTTGGCCGAGATCAAGAAGCTCCTGATCGCCAATCGCGGCGAGATCGCGCTCCGCATCCATCGTGCCTGCCACGAGATGGGGATCAAGACCGTCGCGGTGCATTCGACCGCCGACGCCGACGCAATGCACGTCCGCCTGGCGGACGAGGCGATCTGCATCGGGCCGCCCGCCGCGGCCGAGAGCTATCTCAACATCCCCAACATCATCGCCGCTGCCGAGATATCGGGCGCCGATGCGATCCATCCGGGCTATGGCTTCCTCTCGGAGAACGCCCAGTTCGCCGAGATCGTCGAGGCGCACGGGCTGCTCTTCGTCGGGCCCAAGCCCGAGCACATCCGCACGATGGGCGACAAGATCGAGGCCAAGCGCACCGCGGGCGCGCTGGGGCTGCCGCTCGTCCCTGGCTCGGACGGGGCGATCAGCGACGTCGCCGAGGCAAAGGCCATCGCCGAGAAGGCCGGCTATCCGGTGATCATCAAGGCCGCGTCGGGCGGCGGCGGGCGCGGCATGAAGGTCGTCCACTCCGCTTCCGAGCTCGAAGCGCAGATGCTCCAGGCCGGCAGCGAGGCCAAGGCCGCGTTCGGCGACGCCACCGTCTATCTCGAAAAGTATCTCGGCAATCCGCGCCACATCGAATTCCAGGTGTTCGGCGACGGCGAGGGCAATGCGATCCACCTGGGCGAGCGCGACTGCTCGCTCCAGCGCCGCCACCAGAAGGTGCTCGAGGAAGCGCTGTCGCCCGTGATCACGCCCGAGGAACGCGCGCGCATGGGCGGCATCGTCGCCAAGGCGATGGCCGATATGGGCTATCGCGGCGCGGGGACGATCGAGTTTCTGTGGGAAGACGGCGAGTTCTACTTCATCGAGATGAACACCCGGCTCCAGGTCGAGCATCCGGTGACCGAGATGATCACCGGGCTCGACCTCGTCCGCGAGCAGATCCGCGTCGCGGAGGGACATCCGCTCTCGGTCCGCCAGGACGAGATCGAATTCCGGGGCCATGCGATCGAATGCCGGATCAACGCGGAGGATCCCAAGACCTTCGCTCCCTCGCCGGGCACGGTCAGCTACTTCCATGCCCCCGGCGGCATGCACGTCCGCGTCGATAGCGGCATCTACGCCGGCTATCGCATCCCGCCTTATTATGATTCGATGATCGCCAAGCTGATCGTCTATGGCCGCACCCGCGAGGGCTGCATCCGCCGCCTGCGCCGCGCGCTCGAGGAGTTCGTGGTCGAAGGTGTCAAGACGACGATCCCGCTCCACCAGGCGCTGCTCGACGATCCCGAATTCCAGGCCGGCAGCTACACGATCAAGTGGCTCGAGGAGTGGCTGGCCAAGCAAGAGGGGTGACCTCTCTTAGCCCCTCCCCTTCAGAGGAGGGGTTGGGGTGGGGCCTGTCCGCAAGCGCCGGACTCGGTGAGACTTACACGCCCCACCCCCAACCCCTCCCCTGAAGGGGAGGGGCTTATGCTCGCCCTTCCCCCTCCTCCACCACTCTGGCAGGATCGCGCCACAACCGGGGGAATCACCATGAAGCGCCTGCTCGCCACCACCGCACTCGTCTTCGCCCTGCCTGCAGCGGCTCAGGTCAAGACCCCCGACCGCCCGGTCACCGACCCCAAGACCGTCGAATCTCCCGCCAACCCACAGGCGCGCAGCGTCCCGCTCACCGATATCGGCGCGTCGCGCAGCCTCGGCAGCACTGCCTGGAGCACCGACGGCAAGCACATCTTCGTCGCGACCAACCTCTCTGGCCGCACCAACATCTGGCGCACCGATGCCGCAGGCAGCTGGCCGGTCCAGCTCACTCAGTCCGACGACAGCCAGACCGGCCTCGCGCCCTCCGCCGACGGCAAGTATCTCTATTTCCGCCAGGATGTCGGCGGCAACGAGTATCATGACGTCTATCGCGTGCCGGTGAACGGCGGCGCGGTCGAGAACCTCACCAACTCGCCTGACGTGCGCGAGCAATCGCTCCTCGTCGGCCCGAGCGGCGGGCTGGTAGCGCTGGCGACCAAGGCGCGCGCCGAGGGCCAGACCAACCTCGCGGTGATGGACGCCACGGGCAAGGTGCGCGCGCTCACCAAGGAAGCCGACCCCCAATATGGCTGGTCCCCGGTCGCCTGGATCGACGGCGGCAAGGCACTTATCGCCAATCGCGACCGGATCGATTCGAAGGTCGGCGAAGTCTGGCGCGTCGATGTCGCCACCGGTGCCGCGACCAAGCTGATCGGCAAGGCGGACACCGTCTATGGCGCGGCCGACGCCAGCCCGGACGGCAAATGGCTCGCGGTCAGCACCAACGAGGGCACCGGGCAATATCATGCCGGCCTCTACGACACTGCGAGCAACGCGTGGAAATGGCTCAAGCCGACGCCCTGGGAGCAGACCGTCAGCGCGTTCACCCGCGATGGCAAGGCGCTGATCTTCGCGATCAACGCCGACGCGCGCACCACGCTTTATCGCTACGATCTGGCGAGCGGCGCCGAGACGGCGCTGACCATCCCCGCCGGGCTCAACTACCTCGCCGGCAACGATCCCCGCTCGCCCGACGGCCGCACGCTGCTGGTCAGCCATTCGGGCGCCGACTCGCCGACCAACCTCTACCTCTACGATCTGACGAGCGGCACGTCGCGCGCGGCCACCCAGCTCGCGATCGCCAGCCTGCTGCCCGAGGCACTGCCCAAGTCGCAGGTCGTCACCTACAAGAGCTTCGACGGCACGCTGGTCAGCGCGGTCGTCACGATGCCCGCCAACCGCAAGCGCGACGCTAGCAGCCCGGCGATCGTCCTCCCGCACGGCGGCCCCACCGGCCAGACCCAGGACGGCTACAGCCGCTACGCCACGGCCTTCGCCAGCCGCGGCTACGTAGTGATCCAGCCCAATTTCCGCGGCTCGACCGGCTACGGCAAGGCGTTCCAGGAGGCGAACTTCAAGGATCTGGGCGGCGGCGACCTCAAGGACACGATCGCCGCCAAGAAGTTCCTCGTCGACACCGGCTATGTCGATGCCAAGCGCGTCGGGATCTTCGGCGGCAGCTATGGCGGGTTCATGACCTTGATGGCGATCGGCCGCGCGCCCGACGAGTTCGCCGCGGCGGTGCAATGGTATGGCATCATCAATTGGCGGACGATGTACCGCGACCAGGACGAACTGCTGAAGGCCTATCAGCGCGGGCTGCTCGGCACGCCCGAGAGCGATCCCAAGGTCTATGACGCCGCCTCGCCGCTCACCTATATCCGCAACGCCAAGGCGCCGCTGCTGACGATCCAGGGTGAGAACGACATCCGCGTCCCCAAGGGCCAGGCGCAGGAAGTCCACGACATCCTCAAGGCCAAGGGCAATATCGTCGAGACGATCTATTACCCCGCCGAGGGCCACGGCTTCCAGAAGCGCGAGAACCAGCTCGATTCGCTCACCCGGACGGTGGCGTGGTTCGACAAATATTTGAAGTGATCGGAGCGTACAGCGTGAAGGCCGTCATCTACCACAATCCCCGCTGCTCGAAGTCGCGCGAGGCGCTCGCGATCCTCCAGGATGCCGGCGCCGAGGTCGAGATCGTCGAATATCTCAAGACCCCGCCCTCGCGCGCGAAGCTCGCCGAGCTCTACGCGCGCGCCGGCATGGCGCCCCGCCAGGGGCTCCGGATGGCCGAAGCCGCCGCCAAGCCGCTCAAGTCCGCCGACGACGATACGATCCTCGACGCGATGGTCGCCGATCCGCTGCTGATCGAGCGCCCGCTGGTCGAGACCGAAAAGGGCGTCCGCCTCGGCCGCCCGCCCGAAAAGGTCCGCGAGATCTTGTGACTAGGCTGATCCGGCCGGGCACCAACGCCTGGCGTGTCGAGCAAGCCGTACGCATGTCGGTCATCGTCGATGCGGAAGATTATTTCCGCGCGGCGCGTGATGCGATGCTCACCGCGAAGCACCAGATCCTTTTGATCGGCTGGGATTTCGATGCGCGCATCCGCCTCGCCGATCCGCCCGAGCAAGCGCCCGACGCGCCCGAGGAGGTCGGCGAATTCATCACCTGGCTTGCACGGCGCAATCCGGCGCTCAACGTGCATCTGCTGCGCTGGGACATTGGCGGGCTCAAGTCGATCCTCCACGCGCGCACCCTGGCGACGATCGCGCGCTGGACGCTCCACCCGCGCATCCATCCCAAGCTCGACAGCCATCACCCCCACGGCGCGTCGCATCACCAGAAGATCGTGGTGATCGACGATTGCCTGGCCTTTTGCGGCGGCATCGACATGACCCGCGGCCGTTGGGACACCCGCGCCCACCACGACGATGAGCCGCGCCGCGTCGATCCCGACGGGTCGCGCTACATGCCGTGGCACGACGCCACCACTGCGCTCCAGGGACCGATCGCCCGCGCGCTCGGCGAACTCTGCCGCGAGCGCTGGGCACTGGCAGGCGGCAAGCCGATCGCACCGCCGCCCCATGTCGAGGCATGCTGGCCGGATTGCCTCACGCCCCATTTCACCGACGTCCCCGCCGCAATCTCGCGCACCCAGCCCGAGATGCAGGGCGAAGCGGCGATCCACGAGATCGAGCAGCTCTATCTCGATCTGATCGCGCGCGCGAAGCGGACGATCTACGCCGAGAGCCAGTATTTCGCCTCGCGCCGTATCGCCGAGGCGATCGCGCGCCGGCTCGACGAGCCCGACGGCCCCGAGATCGTCATCGTCAATCCGCAAGAGGCCGATGGCTGGCTCGAGCAGGTCGCGATGGATACCGCCCGCGCCCGCCTGGTCGAGGCGCTGCGCAAGCGCGACACGCACGGCCGGCTGCGCATCTACCACCCATTCACCGCCGGCGGCGCGGCCATCTACGTCCACGCCAAGGTGTTCGTGGTCGACGACACCGTGCTGCGCGTCGGCTCGTCGAACTTCAACAATCGCTCGCTCCGCCTCGACACCGAATGCGACGTGACGATCGAATGCGCCGAGCCCGGCGACGCACTGTGCACCCAGATCGCCGCGATCCGCGACGATCTGCTCGCCGAGCATCTCGGCTGCGACGCCGAGGAGATCGCCCGGACGATCGCCGACAAGGGCTCGCTGATCGCCGCGATCGAGCTGCTCCGCCACCGCCAGGGCCGCACGCTACGCCCCTACGAGACTCCCGATCTCGGCGACGTCACCAAATGGCTCGCCGATAACGAAGTGCTCGATCCCGAAAATCCGGAGGACCTGTTCGAGCCGATGGCCGGCGGCGGGCTGTTCAGGAAGATCCGCAAGCCCTTCTAAGCTCCTCTCCTTCAGGGGTGCGGGTTATTGATGGGGCAATTTGGGCTGACGCACCGGGGTGACGAACCGATGCGCCCCCGCTAAGGGCTGCGCCCATGACTCAGATCACGCCCGAGATCGTCGCCGAGCACGGCCTGTCCCCCGAGGAATATGAGCGCGTCCTCCACGCGATGGGGCGCGAGCCCAACCTCACCGAGCTTGGGATCTTTTCGGTGATGTGGTCCGAGCATTGCAGCTACAAATCCAGCCGCGTCCATTTGAAGAAGCTCCCCACCACCGGCCCCCAGGTGATCTGCGGTCCGGGCGAGAACGCCGGGGTCGTCGATATCGGCGACGGCCAGGCGGCTATCTTCAAGATGGAGAGCCATAACCATCCGTCGTACATCGAGCCGTATCAGGGTGCCGCGACCGGCGTCGGCGGGATCCTGCGCGACGTGTTCACGATGGGCGCGCGCCCGGTCGCCAACCTCAACGCGCTGCGCTTCGGCCGCCCCGACCATCCCAAGATGCGCCACCTCATCGCCGGCGTGGTCCACGGCATCGGCGGCTACGGCAATTGCGTCGGCGTCCCCACGGTCGGCGGCGAAGTCAATTTCCACCCGGCCTATGACGGCAACATCCTCGTCAACGCGATGACCGTCGGCGTCGCGCAGACCGACAAGATCTTCTATTCGGCCGCGTCGGGCGTCGGCAATCCGATCGTCTATGTCGGCTCGAAGACCGGCCGTGACGGCATCCACGGTGCGACGATGGCCTCGGCCGATTTCGGCGAGGATTCGGAAGAGAAGCGCCCTACCGTCCAGGTAGGCGACCCCTTCACCGAGAAGCTGCTGATCGAAGCGTGCCTCGAACTGATGGCCAGCGACGCGATCGTCGCGATCCAGGACATGGGCGCCGCGGGCCTCACTTCCTCCTCGGTCGAGATGGCGTCGAAGGGCGGCGTCGGCATCGAGCTGGTCATGGACGATGTCCCCCAGCGCGAAGCCGGGATGACGCCGTACGAGATGATGCTGAGCGAGAGCCAGGAGCGCATGCTCATGGTCTTGAAGCCCGGCCGCGAGGATTTCGCCAAGGCGATCTTCCAGAAGTGGGAACTCGATTTCGCCGTGATCGGCCATGTCACCGATACCGGCCGAATGGTGCTCAAGTGGAAGGGCGAAACCGTCGCCGACATTCCGCTCGCCCCGCTCGCCGACGAAGCGCCGCTCTACGATCGTCCGCATGTGCCGACGCCCAAGCGCGCGCCGCTCACCGACGTGCCCGAGAGCCAGGATCCCGCCGCCGACCTCGTCAAGCTGATGGGCTCGCCCGACATCGCCAGCCGCCGCTGGATCTGGGAGCAATACGACACCCAAGTCGGCGCCGACACCGTCCAGCGACCGGGCGGCGACGCCGCGGTGGTCCGCGTCCACGGCACCGCCAAGGGCCTCGCGATCACCACCGATTGCACCCCGCGCTATTGCTTCGCCGATCCGGTCGAAGGCGGCCGCCAGGCCGTCGCTGAGGCATGGCGCAACCTCACCGCGGTCGGCGCCAATCCGCTCGCAGTGACCAACTGCCTCAACTTCGCGAACCCGCAGCGCCCGGAGATCATGGGCCAGATCGTCGGCTGCCTCGAAGGCATGTCGGAAGCGTGCGTCGCGCTCGACTTCCCGATCGTCTCGGGCAACGTCTCGCTCTACAACGAGTCCAAGGCGACCGGCGGCGGCTCGGCGATCCTTCCCACCCCCGCGATCGGCGGGCTCGGCCTGCTCGCCGACTGGTCGAAGAGTTGCACGATCGCGTTCAAGGGCGTCGGCGACACCGTGCTCGCGATCGGCGAGCGCGGCGGCGATCTCGGCCAGTCGATCTGGCTGCGCGAGCTCCACGGCCGCGAGGACGGCCCGCCCCCGCCCGTCGACCTCGCCGCCGAGCGCCGCACCGGCGACTTCATCCGCGCCCAGATCGCCGCGGGCGCGATCACCGCATGCCACGATGTCTCCGACGGCGGCATGGCAGTGGCGCTCGCCGAGATGGCGTTGGCGTCGGACATCGGCGTGCTGGTCAACGAGCCCCAGCCCTTCGGCATCGCCGGCTCGCTGTTCGGCGAGGACCAGGGGCTCTACCTCGTCACCGTCTGCGATTCGTGCCTCGCCGACTTCATGGTCGCCGCGCACAAGGCCGACGTCCCCGCCGACCCGCTCGGCCGCACGATCAAGGACCGCATCATCTTCGAGCTCGACGAAGGCGACTGGACGGTGTCGCTCGCCGACCTGCGCACCGCGCACGAAGGCTTCTTCCCCACGCTGATGGGCGCGGACGCCGCGCTGGCGTAGCCAGATAAAAGCCCTCTCCCCCTTGGGGAGAGGGTTGGGAGAGGGGCAGGACGCCAGCGTCACGGCGCTCTGCTTCCGAATCAGGACACACCGCCCCTCTCCCCGGCCCTCTCCCCAAAGGGGGGAGGGAGCCCGCGCTTCGCAAACCCCTTCCCCCTCCGCCAATAGCAGCTAAGCTGCCCGGCCGGAGGTGCTCGATGACCGCAGGCTATTCCGACACGCCGCTCGCCGCCAAGCTGGGGCTCAAGCGCGGCATGCGCTGCTGGTTCCACAACATGCCCGAGAGCGTGCGCGCGCAGATCGATCCCGAGGGCGCGGGGATCGAGGAGCAGCCGACCGCGTCGGACGGGCTGCAATGCGTCCACCTCTTCGTCACCGAGCGTGCCCGGCTCAAGCGCGAGCTCGCCGCACTGCAGCCGCTGATGGCGCCCAACGGCTTTCTCTGGGTGTCCTGGCCCAAAAAGGCGGCCAAGCTCGATACCGACATCACCGAGGACGTCATCCGCGAGGTCGCGCTGCCGCGCGGGCTGGTCGATATTAAAGTTTGCGCGGTCGATATGACATGGTCCGCGCTCAAGCTGATGATCCGAAAGGAAAATCGGACAGTTCCGCAAAATAGTTGACTGTTCCTTAATCAGGATGTGTGCATAGTATCGAATATGCCGCATCGCGATGCGCTTCCCTGGCGGCCCTATCCGCCCCTGACCGATGGCGAGCGCGTCGTGCGCGCGCGCGCGTTCAGCGATGCCATGTCCTCGCGTCGCAGCTGCCGAATGTTCAGCGAGGCCCGGGTGCCGCGAGACGTGATCGAGGCGGCGCTCGCCGCGGCCGGATCGGCCCCCAGCGGCGCCAATCGCCAGCCGTGGCACTTCGCGGTGGTTTCGTCGGACGAAGCCAAGTGCGCGATCCGCGTCGCCGCCGAGGAAGAGGAGCGCGCTTTCTACAACGGTCGCGCCGGGAGCGAATGGCTCGACGCGCTCTGGCCGCTCGGCACCGGCGCCGACAAGCCCTATCTCGAGGTCGCGCCCTGGCTGATCGTGGTATTCGCCCAGCGCCGCGGCGGTCCCGACCCTGATAACCTCAAGCAGAATTATTACGTCACCGAGAGCGTCGGCATCGCCTGCGGACTGCTGCTCGCGACGCTGCACCAGGCGGGCGTCGCGACTCTGGTCCACACCCCCAGTCCGATGCGTTTCCTCAACCGGGTGTGCCGTCGCCCCGAGCATGAGAAGCCGCTGATGGTGATCGTCGCCGGGCATCCGAGCGCCGATGCAACGATCCCGGCCACTGCGCTCGACAAGAAGACGCTGGAGCAGACCGCTAGCTGGCTGTAGCCAGCCGCATGGACACCGCCCCGCCCCCGCACGCCCGCCTTGCCGCGCTCGACGTGGTGCGCGGCGTCGCGGTGCTCGGCATCCTGCTGCTCAACATCGTCAGCTTCGCCATGCCCGAGGCGGCCTATGTCAATCCGCGCGCCTATGGCGGCTGGCGCGGCGCCGATCTTGCGGTGTGGGCAGTCAATTTCGTGCTGTTCGACGGCAAGATGCGCGGGCTGTTCTCGTTCCTGTTCGGCGCGTCGATGCTGCTGGTGATCGACCGCGCCGAGGCGAAAGGCGAGGACGCCGCCTCGATCCATTATCGCCGGATGGGATGGCTGCTGGCGTTCGGGCTCGCGCACCTCTGGCTGATATGGAAGGGCGACATCCTCGCGCATTATGCGCTGGTGGGGATGCTGGCATTCGGCCTGCGCGATTTGCCGGTCGGGCGAATGCTGGTGCTAGGCGGGTTGCTGATCGCCGCGACAACGGTGCTGTCGGCCACGATTCCTGCCGCCGTCTTCCACGGACAGGCGATCGAGGCACTCAACCGAACCTTCGGCGTGCCCTCCGCCGCGGAGATCGCGCGCGAACTGGCACTCCATCGCGGCGGCTATGCCGCGCTGTTCCGCGCCCGCTTCGCCGAATATGCCACCATGCCGCTGACCATGCTGTGGCTCTACGGCCCCGAGACGCTCGCCTACATGCTGTTCGGCATGGCGGCGCTGCGCAGCGGCATGCTGCGGGGCGAATGGCCGCGCGAGCGCTACCGCCGCTGGCTCCGCGCCTGTTGGGGTATCGCGCTGCCCGTAGAGGCCGCGATCGCGATGTGGCTCATATTCACCCGGTTCGAGCTGTTCCCGGTCGCGCTGGGCGCCTGGACGCTCACGGTGCCCGTCCGTCCGCTGATGATCGCCGGATGGATCTGCGTGATCCTGCTGCTCGCCCGGCCCGGCGGCGCGCTGACCGATCGGCTCTCCGCGGCGGGACGGATGGCGTTCACCAACTATCTGCTGACCAGCCTGGTCTGTACGACGCTATTCTACGGCTATGGCCTGGGCTGGTACGGGCACCTTTCCCGCTGGCAGCTCTACCTCGTCGTCGCCGCGCTCTGGACAGCGATGCTGCTCTGGTCGAAGCCGTGGCTCGCGCGCTTCCGATTCGGCCCGTTCGAATGGCTCTGGCGCAGCCTGGCGCGCGGACGGCTCCAGCCACTGCGCGGCCCCGCCTCCGTATAAGTGCGAATGCCTCGCAATACCCTTGCGAATCGCTCGCAGTATCCGTAAGTCTCCTCTGGAAGCGAGAGGGTGCGATGGTCGTCTGCGTTTGCAATGCTATCCGGGAACAGGATGTCCGCGCCGCGGCGCGCGACGGCGCCACCAGCGCCTGCCAGGCCTATCGCGCGCTCGGCCGCAGCCCGAAGTGCGGCCAGTGCGTTCCGTTCGCGCGTGAGATTATCAATAACGAACGTGCGGCTGCGTAACGTTATCAACTGAAAAACCGCGGATTTCTGCGGTTTTCCGCGCTTGTTTTGTGCGCTATGGGCCTCCCTGACAATGATTAGGGAATGACGGTCATGAAGGGCGACGCAAAAGTCCTCGAATATCTGAACGAGGTGCTCAAGAACGAGCTCACGGCGATCAACCAATATTGGTTGCACTATCGCCTGCTCGACAATTGGGGCGTCAAGAAGCTCGCCGAACACGAGCGCCACGAATCGATCGACGAGATGAAGCACGCCGACAAGGTGGCGGAGCGCATCCTGTTCCTCGAAGGCCTGCCCAACTTCCAGCTGCTCGGACGGCTGCGCATCGGCGAGACCGTCGAAGAGATCCTGCGCGCCGACCTCGCGGTCGAAGTCGAGGCAGTCGCCGTGCTGCGCGACGCGATCGCGCATTGCGAGACCGTGCGCGACTATGTCAGCCGCGACCTGTTCCGCTGGATCCTCGAAAGCGAGGAAGAGCATATCGACACGCTCGAGCGCCAGTTCGACATGATCGCGCGGATGGGGCTCGAGAATTACATCCAGCTCAACAGCAAGGCCGAAGAAGCGAGCTGACGGCAAGGACGGGGGCTACCAAACCCCGTTCGTTTCGAGCGAAGTCGAGAAACGCTGCCCAACGCTCGCGGCTGTTTCTCGACTTCGCTCGAAACGAATGGGTTGAGGTGCAGCCCCTCCGGCTTTCGCCGGATGACGCTTAAAGGACCGGCCGCCGCCCGAACGCAGCGACGGGCTTGCGCGCCACCAGCGGGTTGGCTTCGCGCTCCAGCATGTCGAGCGTGGTCTCGAACAGCGGGCGCAGCTTTACGACATGCTCGAGCGCCTCGGTCGGCGTCTCGCGGCGCTCGATGCAGCCGCGCGCGATCATCTCGATCGTCTCGGCCACGTCGGACAGCGGATCGGCGCCGAACTGGCGCGCCTCGCCCTTGAGCGTGTGTGCGGGGATCACCATCGCGGTCGCATTCTGGCTGCGCATCGCATCCTCAATGCGATCGACCGACTTGATCCCGTCCTCGCGGAAATAGCCCAGAATGCGGACGAAATTGGCACCCAGCTCCGAGCGCGCCTGCTGGAAGCTGTCCCAGTTGACCAGCGGATCATTGGCAATCGTCACGTGCACACCCCACTAAGTACCCCCCACAGGTACTCCGGCGATGATAGGCGTCGAACGTAAACAGGGCGTTGATAGATGCGTCTGTGGCGTTTCCGGAAGCAATTCTAGACGCAAGCAAGTCGAATAGGGCCGTAGCGACTATCCGTTCTTGTCGCGGTCGAACGGGTTCTTGGGCGCGCGCAGGCTCAACCGCACCGGTACCGCGCCGAAATCGAACTCCTTCCGAAGCCCGTTGATCAGATAGCGCTGGTAGCTCATCGGCAGCAGGTCGACGCGCGTGCCGAACAGCACGAAGCTGGGCGGACGCGACTTGTTCTGGGTGATGTAGCGCGGCTTGATCCGCTTGCCGCCGGGCGCAGGCGGCGGGTTCGCCTCGATCGCACGCTCGAACCAGCGGTTAAGCTGCCCGGTCGAGACGCGGCGCGACCACGCCTCGCGCGTCTCGAACGCGACCTTCATCATCGTGTCGAGCCCCTTGCCGGTCACCGCCGAGACGGTGAGCAGCGGCACGCCCTTGACCTGCGCGAGCCCCTCGTCGAGCGCCTTCTTGACCCCGTTGAACAGGCTGGAGGCGTCTTCGGCGACGTCCCACTTGTTCATCACGATGATCAGCGCGCGGCCTTCCTGAAGCGAGCGATCGGCGATCTTGAGGTCCTGAACCTCCAGCCCGCGCGTCGCATCGAGCAGCAGCACCACGACTTCGGCGAAGTCGATCGCGCGCAGCGTGTCCATCACCGAGAGCTTTTCGAGCTTCTCCTCGACGCGCGCCTTCTTCCGCAGCCCAGCGGTGTCGATCAGCCGGACTTTCCGGCTCACGCCCTCGAAATCCTCCCACTCCCAATCGACCGAGATCGAATCGCGCGTGATACCGGCCTCGGGGCCGGTGATCATCCGGTCTTCGCCGAGCAGCCGGTTGACCAGGGTGGACTTGCCTGCGTTCGGACGCCCGACGATCGCCAGCTTGAGCGGCGCATCGGGCGCGTCCTCGTCCTCATCCTCGGCTTCGTCCTCCTCGTCGCGCTCGACATGCGGGAGCAGCGCCTCGAACAAATCGACCACGCCTTCGCCATGCTCGGCCGAGAAGGGGATCGGATCGCCCAGCCCCAATGCCATCGCCTCGAGGATGCCCGCCTCGCCGGCCTTGCCCTCGGCCTTGTTCGCCATCAGCACCACCGGGCGGTTGGTGCTGCGCAGCCAGCGGGCGATCTCCTCGTCGAGCGGCGTGACGCCGGCGCGCGAATCGATCAGGAACAGCGAGACGTCGGCCTCGCGCACCGCGGCCTCGGTCTGCGCGCGCATCCGGCCGGGGAGCGTCGCGGCGTCCTCGTCCTCATATCCGGCGGTATCCATCACCCGGAATTCGAGCCCGAGCAGGTTCGCCTCGCCCTCGCGGCGGTCGCGCGTCACGCCGGGCTGGTCGTCGACCAGCGCGAGCCGCTTGCCCACCAGCCGGTTGAACA
Source organism: Sphingomonas sp. HF-S4 (assembly GCF_032911445.1). Classification (NCBI taxonomy): domain Bacteria; kingdom Pseudomonadati; phylum Pseudomonadota; class Alphaproteobacteria; order Sphingomonadales; family Sphingomonadaceae; genus Sphingomonas; species Sphingomonas agrestis. Next base: position 2,518,575 of record NZ_JAWJEJ010000001.1, read on the forward strand.
GCGTCGACTTGCCGACATTCGGACGTCCGATGATCGCGACGGTGGGAAGAGGCATAAGGAAAACTCACTCCCCTCCCTGAAAGGGAGGGGCTGGGGGTGGGTGCGCGCGTCTGCGCGCCTCATAGACTCAATGGCGGCCGGAAACAAAGTAGCGGACGGGGCATCGAGCCCCGCCCGCTTCGATCGTATCCGTCATCCCGGCGAACACCGGGATCTCCTGCCGTATCGCGCCTTCGCCTGAGATCCCGGCGTTCGCCGGGATGACGGCTCAGCGATACGCGCTCAGCTTGCCCTTGTCGTCGAGCACGTAGAGCGTGTTGTTGGCCACCGTCAGCGGGAGCGTGATCGGCTCCTTGACGTCCATCGTCGAAGTCACGCTGCCGTCGGTCGGCGAGGCGAAGACGATCTCGCCCTCGCTGTTGCCGAGCACCAGCTTGCCGCCGGCCAGCACCGGGCCGACCCAGGCGATCGGGCCCTTAGACTTCTTCTCGTTCTTGAATCGGCGCAGCTGCGACATCCAGCGGATCTTGCCGGTGCCGCGCGCGATCGCGAGCAGGCGCGCATCGTCGGTGACGACGAACAGCCACTCGCCCGCCGCCCACGGCGTCGAGATGCCGGCGATGGTCTGCTCCCACAGCGGATTGCCGCTGGCGATGTCCATCGCGACCATCCGGCCGCCCTGCCCGATCGCATAGACGCGGCCCTGGTCGATCACCGGCTCGGCATCGATGTCCGACAGCGACGACACCGAGGTCGACATCGACGTGCGCGAAAGCACCACGTCCCACAGCGAGCGGCCGTTCTCGTAGCGATAGGCGTTGAGCTCGCCCGACGAGAAGCCCGCGACCACGGTGCCCTGCGCCGAGGCCGGCGCCGCGACGCCGAACACGCCCTGCGTCTCGAGGCTCGCCGAGACGGTCCAGCCGATCTCGCCGGTCTCCTGGGTGAGCGCGAAGAGCTGGTTGTCCTGCGTCACGACATAGACATTGCCGTTGGCAAGGCTCGGCGAACCGCGCAGCGGCCCGCCGGGACGCTTGCGCCACACCACGCTGCCGTCGGCGACGTTGAGCGCGACGACGTCGCCCAGGCCATTGGTCGCGAAGGCGCGCTCGCCCTCGACGCTGACGCCGCCGCCGAAGCGCACGCCCTTATTGTCGGTCCCCTCGGCGGTGCTGGCACGCCACAGCTCGGCGCCGGTATCGGCGGAGAGCGCATGGACCACGCCGCCGGTGTCGATCACGAACAGCTTGTTCTCCGAGACCACCGGCGAAGCGGCCAGCCGCTCCTTCTTCGAAGGCTTGGCGATGTCCTTGGTCCAGGCGCGCGACAGGCTCGCGCCCAAGGCGAGATGCCCCATCGACTTGGCCGCGTTGCCGCCGGGCTGGCGCCAGCCGTCGTTCGCCGCCGCCTCGGGCAGCAGCACGTCGACCGCCGCGAGCGACTTGTCCGCCGTGACGTCGCTTTCCGAGACCAGGATCGGCACGCGCTCGCCGAGCACGGGGGTCTTCTTGCCGCCGCCTTTGAAGACTCCGCAGCCGCTCACCATCGCGAGCGCCGCGAGAGCGGCAGTCACCCTCAGCTTGTTGTTCATTGGGCCTTGATATCCTTCGACTGATCGATGGCGTCGACACCGAGTACGCCCGCCAGCTGAACCGCGCGTTGACGGATCGATTCGGGCACCTTCTCGCCACCCTGTGCGATCTGCCCATAGAGCCTTCCGGCCTCGGCGCGGTTGCCGGCCTTGAGATACGCCGCGGCGACGAGCTCGCCGGCGGTGCCCAGCCAGGGCGAATTGGGATTGGTCAGGCCCTTCAGCCGATCGATCACGACCTGGGGCTTGAGGCCGTCATATTCGGCGACCGTCTGGCGGACGAGCGCGAGGTCGCGATAGGGCTGCTCGAACCTGGCGTTGTTCGCGACTTCGGCGAACTTGGCCGCGGCGCCCTTGGCATCGTTCTTCTGGAGCAGCAGATTGCCCTGCGCGATCCGCGCCATCGCGGCATAGCCCTCGCCGCCGTCCTTGGCGACCTTGTCGAGCTCGGGGATCGCCTTGTCGGCCTGGCCCTGCTCGGCGGCGCGCATCGCGGCGTCATAGGTCTCACCCTGCGCGCCGGCCTTGCTCGCCTGGTGATGCTGCCAATAGAGCCAGCCGCCGAGCGCGGCGAGGCCGAGGACGACCGCGCCGATGATCCACCGGCCATAGCGGCGGAAGATCTGCGTCGCCTGCTCGCGGCGATATTCCTCATCGACTTCGCGCAGAAAGGCTTCGTCAGTAGTACCGGGAGGAAGCGCCAAGGGTGACTCCGTGGGATGGGTGCGGGCGCCGGACCTTAGCCGCGCGCCCTGCTTAAGGAAAGATTGCTGCTACTGCCTCAGTCGCGCGCGGGATAGACCTGATCGGCGCTGGGAAAGTCCCGCGACCGGACTTGCGCGGCATAGGTCTCAACCGCGGCGGAAATGCGGCCAGCCAGATCGTCGTAGCGCTTGACGAAGCGCGGGGTGCGCTCGAACAGCCCGAGCATGTCCTCGGTCACCAGCACTTGCCCGTCGCACTGCGCCGACGCACCGATGCCGATCACCGGCACGCTCACCGCCGCGGTGATTTCGTTGGCGAGCTGCTCGACCACGCCCTCGGCGACGATCCCGAACGCCCCGGCATCGGCGATCGCGCGCGCATCGTCGAGGATGCTGGCATGTTCGGCATTGCTGCGCCCGCGCGCGCCATAGCCGCCGAGCGCGTTCACTGCCTGTGGGGTCAGCCCGATATGCCCCATCACCGGGATGCCGCGCCGGGTGAGGAACTCGACCACCGGCGCCATCGCGGTGCCGCCCTCGAGCTTCACCCCCGCCGCGCCGGTTTCGGCCATCACCCGCGCCGCCGATTCGAACGCGCGCTCGGGGCTCGCCTCATAGCTGCCGAACGGCAGGTCGACGATCACCACCGAATGCCAGCTCCCGCGCACCACTGCCGCCCCGTGCGCGATCATCATGTCGAGTGTCACCGGCAGCGTCGAGGGCAGCCCGTAGATCACCTGGCCCAGGCTGTCGCCGACCAGCAGCACGTCGCAATGCGGATCGAGCAGCTGCGCCATCCGCGTGGTGTAGGCGGTGAGCATCACCACCGGATCCTTGCCCTTGCGGTTGCGGATCGCGGGGACGGTCAGCCGCTTCATCGGCGCGGGCGTGGGATTGGCCCGGCTGGTGCCGGTGTCGAGCGTGTAGGTGGACATTGCGCGTCTCTAGTCGCTCGCGAAGCGCTACGCCAGCGACGCCGCGCTCAGTGGATCCAGCCGCGCCGCCCGGCGAACTGGGTCAGCCAGAGCTGGAACACTGCCACTGCGGCGATGAACAGCGGGAACGGCAGCGTGATCGCCGCCCCCTTGTGCGCGATCATGTCGGTGCCGAGGAAGACATAGCCGAACTGGACGATCACCGCGACGAGCGAGACGATGTAGAGCAGCGAGGCGAATTTCGAGCGGAGCAGCAAAGCGATCGACCCGAGCAGCCCGCCGCCCACCGCCGCGGCATAGACCGGATCGAACCAGCCCGGCAGCGCGGCGTAATAGGCGCGGTCCCAGTCGGTCGCCGCGGGGTCCATCGCTGCCCCCAGCGTCACGTGCATGTAGAAGGCGGCGCACCCCAGCAACCCCCACAGCACCAGCACGACCGCGACTGCGATGAACCAGCCCGGCGGCCGCTGCCGAAGATAGGTTGCCACGCATCCCTCCCATGCCTGCATTGGTTGGAAGGAACGTACCGCAAATCGAACGACCCGGCTATGGCCTTCAGAGCAAGGCGCGGGCGTAGAGATCGGGCTTGAACCCGATCAGGATCCCGCCGGGATGGTCGAGCACCGGGCGCTTGATCATCGAGGGTTGCGCCAGCATCAGCGCGGCCGCCTTGTCGGCGTCGAGCCCGGCCTTGTCGGCATCGGGAAGCTTCCGGAACGTGGTCCCGGCGCGGTTGAGGACGGTCTCCCACCCCTCCGCCGCGATCCACCGCGCCAGCCGCGCGGCGTCGATCCCCACCGCCTTGTAGTCGTGGAAATCATACGCGATGCCGTGCTCGTCGAGCCAGCTCCGCGCCTTCTTGATCGTGTCGCAATTCTTGATGCCGTACATCGTGACGGTCATGCGAATCCCCAATGTTGGTTGCGCCCCGCTTTAGCCATCCCGCACGCGAAAAGCAGCCGGTCGCCGTCGCGATCGGGGTGGCCCGACACCAAGGCCACCCCGGACGCGCGGTTCAAGCCGGCATCGGCGCGAACACGCGCAGACGGTGGCCATCGGGATCCACCGCGAGGAAGGTGGTGCCGAAGCTCATCTGGGTGGGCGCCTGGAGGATCGGCAGGCCGCGCTGCTGCCAGGCAAGATGCGCCGCCTCGACCGCTGCTGCATCGGCAACCGCGAACGCGACTTCGCTCGCGCCCGACTGCCCGGTGCCCTGCGGCTCGGCCATGTCGCTTTTCCACAGCCCCAGCATGACGCCGTCGCGCAGCGGCAGGATGGCGATGTCGGGTTTCTGCGCCACGATAGGGATGCCGAGAAGCTCGTGGTACAAGGCGGCGCTGGCGGCATGGTCCGCAACGTGCAGCAGCAGATAGGTGAAGTCGGGCATGGAAGTCTCCTCGGGCGCCGCACGCAGGATCGCGTGCCGGCAAGGAGCGCGATACGCCGCCCTACTGTCAGTTTATGGCAGTAGTCACTGCTCGGGGACGCCGCGGATCGCGTGCCATTGCTTGAGCATCACGGCGCGACGGCGGGGATACCGTTCTTCGGACGCGTCGAGCGCGGCGATCCGGTCGATCCGGAAATGGCGATAGTCGCCGCGCAACTCGCACCAGGCGACGATCACGCGCACGCGATCGTAAAATGCCATCGCGATCGGCCAGACGACGCGCGCGCTCACACTCCCCTGCCCGTCCGCATAGTCGATCCGGATCTTGCGCTCGGATCGGATCGCCTGGCGGATCGCAGCGATTTCCGCATCGCCTGCCGCGATCGGCTCGCCGGGACCGATCAGCAAGCCCGAGGTGTCGATATCCCGCTTGAGGTCGTCGGGAAGCACTGCGCCGATTTTCGCCAGCACGTTGCGCGCGGCCTTGCCCAATGCCCCGTCGGCACGCTCGGAAACCCATCGCGATCCGAGCACCAGCGCCTCGATCTCCTCCTCGGAAAACATCAGCGGCGGCAGCATGAAGCCAGGCCGCAGCACATAGCCGACTCCCGCCTCGCCCTCGATGTGCGCGCCCTGCGCCTTGAGGGTCTCGATATCGCGATACAGCGTGCGCAGCGACACGCCGAGTTCCTCGGCAAGAACGGCACCCGCAACCGCCCGTCGATGTCGGCGGAGAACCTGGATCAGATCGAGGAGGCGCTGCGCGCGCGACATAGCGGGTTCCCACGAGGTGCACCGACCATAGCCTGCCCGCCCGCAGACCACCACCGGCCGTCCGCACCCGCTTGCCGATCACACCGCGACGAAGGTCAGCGCCTCGATCTTGTTGCCGTCGGGATCGCGCACGAACGCCGCATAATAGTTCGCGTCATATTCGGGCCGCAGCCCCGGCGCGCCATCGCTGGTCCCGCCATTGGCGAGCGCCGCACGGAAGAACGCATCGACCGCCGCGCGCTTCTCGACTTCGAACGCCACGTGCACGCCGTTTCCCGGCGAAGCAGGCGCGCCGTCCGCCGGCAGGTTGAGGCTGAAAACCGTGATCCCCGCGCCGTACCCCACTGCCTCGTCCACATCGAGCGTGCGGCGCAGCCCGAGCTCGCGCATCACCGGATCATAAAAGGCACGCGCTCGATCCAGATCCGCAGTGCCGAGCGAGACATGGTGAAGCATGCGCAACCAACCGGCCGGTCTCCACCGAGTTCCCGCAAAAAGCCCCTCCCCTTCAGGGGAGGGGTTGGGGTGGGGCGTGTCGGTCTCACGAGCCCAGCGCCCGAGGACAGGCCCCACCCCCGACCCGATATTCCTAAAGGGGAGAGGCCTCACCCTCCCCCAGAAACCGCCCCAGAACCACGACTTTCTGCCGCTCCAGCCCCAGCGCCTCGTAAAACCCTAGCGCGGCTTCATTGTCGTCGCGCACCATAAGCTGGAGCTTGGGCGCCCCTTTCCCAAGGAGCCACGCTTCCGCCGCCGCCATCAGCGCCCGCCCAAGCCCCGCGCCGCGGCGCTCGGGGGCGACCGCGAGATAATAGACCCAGCCGCGATGCCCATCGAAGCCGACCATCACGCTGCCGGAAATCCCCTCCCCGCGCGCCACCAGCACGACCGAGGCCGGGCCCGCCACCGCCAGCGCGAAATCCGCCTCGGGATCGTTCCACGGCCGCGTCAGCCCGCACGCGCGCCACAGCGCCACCACTGCCGCCGCATCGCCGGCGTCCGCCGGCTCGATCAGCGCGCGATGCACGTCGCCCCGGCCCAGAGATTGGTGATCTCGCCCGAAGGATCGCGCATGCTGAGCAGCCCGGAGATGCCGCCCGCCGCGAACTCGATCCCCAAAGTCGAATCCTCGACGGTCGCCTTCCGCGCGGCCTCGAGCTGTTTGCGCGTCGATCCGATGCCGATCCCCTCGGCAGTGACCAGGCCGCCCCCGTCGCGTCCGTCCAGGTCCCAGCCCGCGAACTTGCCGTCCTGGAAATAGAGGCCGAGCCCGTCGCGGAAGCTCGCAAAGGCGAGCGGACCCGCGCCGCATTCCTGGCTGTCGCCCTGCTCGATCGGAGCGCCGATCGCCCCGGCCACCGCCTGGGTCACCGCATCGCGCGCCATGCCGAAGCGCAGCGGGCGGGTGGCAACGTCCTCCCGCAGCGCCAGCCCGTCGGGCGCCAAGTTGAGCGCCGACACCGCCACTTCGGCGACGTTCGCGACCGCGGGCCTCGGAACGATCAGCTCGTTCTCGTTGCCCAGCATCACCACCGACGGCGCCGCATCGGGCTCGCCCCCCGAATCGCCGCAGCCGGCAAGCAACGCGACTGCGCCGGCAAGCAGGGCACGCGCGCCGCGACGCCTCGCGCCGCCGAACGATGCGGGCGAGGCTGCCCCGCAGCCTCGCTGCTTCCGCATCATTCCCATTCGATCGTCCCCGGCGGCTTCGACGTATAGTCGTAGGTCACCCGGTTGATCCCGCGGACTTCGTTGACGATCCGCGTCGCCACCCGCGGCAGGAAGTCGCCGGGGAACTGGAACGCCACTGCGGTCATCCCGTCGGTCGAGGTGACCGCACGCAGCGCCAGCACCGAATCGTAGGTCCGATGATCGCCCATCACCCCGACGGTGCGCACCGGCAGCAGCACGGCGAACGCCTGCCAGATCGCGTCGTAGAGCCCGGCGTTGCGGATCTCCTCGAGATAGATCGCATCGGCTTTCCGCAGGATGTCGCACCGCTCCTTGGTCACTTCTCCCGGGATGCGGATCGCCAGGCCAGGCCCGGGGAACGGGTGGCGGCCGACGAAGATGTCGGGCAGCCCGAGCTCGCGGCCGAGCGCGCGGACCTCGTCCTTGAACAGCTCGCGCAGCGGCTCGACGAGCTTCATGTTCATCCGCTCGGGAAGCCCGCCGACATTGTGGTGGCTCTTGATCGTAACGCTCGGGCCGCCGGTGAAGCTGACGCTCTCGATCACGTCCGGGTAGAGCGTGCCCTGCGCCAGGAAATCGGCCCCGCCGATCTTCTTCGCCTCTTCCTCGAACACTTCGATGAAGGTCTTGCCGATGAACTTCCGCTTGGCCTCGGGGTCGGTGACGCCGGCCAGGCCGCTCATGAACAGCGTCTCGGCGTTCACATGGACGAGCGGGATGTTATAATGCCCGCGGAACAGCGACACGACCTGGTCGGCCTCGCCGCTGCGCATCAGCCCGTGATCGACGAACACGCAGGTCAGCTGGCTGCCGATCGCCTCGTGGATCAGCACCGCCGCCACGGCGCTGTCGACTCCACCCGAAAGTCCGCAGATCACGCGGCCGTCGCCAACCTGCTTGCGGATCTCCGCGATCTTGGTCGCGCGGAACTCGGCCATCGTCCAGTCGCCCTGCAACCCGCAGACGTGGCGGACGAAATTGGCAAGCAGCCGCGCGCCGTCGGGTGTGTGGACCACTTCGGGGTGGAACTGCATCGCGTAATAGCGCTTCGCATCGTTGGCGATCACCGCGAACGGCGCGCCGGGGCTCGACGCCACTACGCGGAAGCCGTCGGCCAGGTCGGTGACCTTGTCGCCGTGGCTCATCCACACCTGGTGCTTCTCGCCGGGCTTCCACAGCCCGTCGAACAGCTCGCATTCCTCGGCGATGTCGATGAACGCCAGCCCGAACTCGCCGCTGTCGCCCAATGCGACATTGCCGCCGAGCTGCTGCATCATCGTCTGCTGGCCATAGCAGATGCCCATCACCGGCAGGCCCGAATCCCAGATCACCTGCGGCACCTGCGGCGCGCCTTCGTCGAGCACCGATGCAGGCGAGCCGGAGAGGATGATCCCCTTGGGCTGCATCCGCGCGAACGCCTCGGCGGCGGCGTTGAAGGGGGCGATCTCGCTATAGACCCCGGCCTCGCGCACGCGGCGCGCAATCAGCTGGGTCACCTGGCTCCCGAAATCGACGATCAGGATTGAATCGGCATGATGTTCCATGCCCAGCGCGCATAGCAGATGCGGCCGGCATGGGAAGGGCGTGGCGGCGGTTATTGCGCGCGCGGCGCCTACAGCCGCGCCGTCGCCACCAGCGCGCGGACGTCGCCGATCGCCCGGTCGAAATAGTGCAGCCGCGGCGCATCGAAGCTGACCATGTAGAGCTTGCCGCCGACGATCGCCGCCACGGCCTCGCCCTTCCGGGTGATCTGGTCCTCGTCGGTATATTCATAGGTGAAGGCCACGCCGTCCTGGCCGAGGAACTTGGTAGGCGCGGTCGACAGCGTCTGGAACGCGCCGATCTTCTTGTACGCGCGATAGGTGCCCTCCAGCAGCTCGGGCAGCTCGACCAGCAACGTCGCCTTGCCGAACTTGGGCAGCGGGTCCTTCTTCTTGTGCCGCTCCTTGACCAGCGGCTTGCCCGGTTCGATCCCGCCGAAGAAGGTCAGGTCGTTCAATTGCCCGCCGTCGAGCGTCCAGGTCTCGGCATTCTTGCCGGGCTTGCCGCTCACCCGGTTCCAGTCGCGCCCCGGCGTCACGGTGAGCCCCGAATCGGCCACCGTCACCGCCTCGCCCTTCGCGCGCAGCTTGTGCCCGCTCGCCGGCGCCACCGGGAGCGCCAGCATCGCCACCAGCGCCAGCAGCGCCGCCCAAATCCTCGTCATGGTGCATTCCCCCCAGGAACCAGCATCCCGATCAATTTCGCGTCCGGCGCATCGGGACTCAGTTGCAGATAGCGTCGCAGCGCGGCGTGCCCGTCGCCGGGCTTGCCGCTCTTGAGCAGCGCCAGTCCCAGCCCGCGATGCGCGGGCGCGAGCGCGTCGTTCAGCGCGATCGCATTGGCGTAGAAGGCCGCGGCATGTTCGACGTCGCGCGGATTGCCCCGCGCGCGATACAGTTCGCCCCGCGCCAGCCACAGGTCCGCGCTCCACCCGTCGCGCGCCAGGTTCTGGATCAGATAGTCGCTCGCCCCGAAATCGTTGAGCTTGATCTGGTCGTCGAGCAGCAGCGGCAGCCACGGCGCCAGCGCCGCGTGGTACCGCGCCGAGCCGTTGTCGCGCCCTTCCCCATCGATCCGCGCCAGCCCCGCCAGCGTGTCCGCCCGCTCGGCGAGCGGCGGATGGGATGCCGTGAACGCGATCGCCTTGAAATTGGGTTTCCGGAGCCCCCGCGCCCTTGCCGACGCCGCGGCCTCGTCCATCAGGTTCTGCCACATCGCCGCGGCCGCCTGGGGCGGCAGGCTGCTCTGGTTGAGATAGCCGACCCCCAGCGAATCCGCCTCGCGCTCCTGGTCGCGCCCATAGCGGAACAGGTGCCCATAGATCGACCATTGCAGATCGCGATACGCCCGCGCCGCGCGATAGCTCGGCGCCATGCTGACGAGCAGCCCGGTCCAGGCGAGCACGTCGGTGCCGGTGCGGCGGGTCCGGAACAGGTTGAGCGAGTGCCGCCGCTCGAAATGCCCGAACTCGTGCCCCAGCACCGCGCCCAGTTCGGCCTCGTTGCGCACGCGCAGCAGCAGCCCGCTGAACACCCGCATCGTCCCGTTGGGCGACATGGTGGCGTTGAAGGTCGGCTCGCGCAGCACATAGACGCGGACCGAGTGGCAACGATCGGCTCCCACGGTCGCGCACAGCACCCCGCGGATATAGCCCGTCAGCGCCTCGTCGCGGATCACCAGCGACGACGCGGCGAGCACCCGCTCGCTTTCGTCGTCCTCGCGCCACCACCCGATCTCGTCGACGCCCTGCGGCTGATAGACTCCGGCATAAGGCGGCGGCACGGCGGCCTTCTGCGCAGCCGCCAGCGCCGCGCTCGGCGCCAGCAGCGCCCCCGCGAGCAGCCTCGCGGCCTGCCGCACGGTCAGGAGTCCTGCTTGATGTCGCCGCCGGGGAAATCCTCGAGGAGCTGGCGGACGCGCTTTTCGGAGCCCTCCTCGTCGCGCACGTCACCGCCCATCGCCCCGTCGGCGTTGAGCCACAGCAGGTCGCCGGTCCGCAGGTCTACCAGCCCGGCATAGCCCGCATGCTCGCCCGACTTGACCGCGATCCCCGGCCCCAGCAGCGCAAGCACCTGGAGGATCTTCCGCCCGGTCGAGCCATAGGCATCGCGATTGTAGACGAAGAGCCCGTAATCGGCGTCCTGCGCGCCCGGCAGCGTCGCCACCCCCGCGCCGAGCGACCAGTCGAACACCTGGTTCTTGTTGTCACGCTTCTTGGTGGGCAGCCGGTTGCCCTTGAAGAACTGGTATTCGATCACCGCCTGCGAGACCGCGGCGAACAGCGCCATATGCTCCTGCACGCGCTGCGCATCCTCGCCATAGGCCTCGGGCGCGACGACTACGCTGTTGCCCAGCCGCCCCTGCAACCGCTCGAGCGAGAGCTGGATGTTGCGCTTCGCCTTCTCGGTCCAGTCGCCATTGGGCTCGAACATCCCCCCGGTCGATTGCGCGCCCACGCTGACCGAGGGCCGGAACACGAGAATGCGCTTGCCGCTATGGGCCGGCAGCTCGAACCCGCTGCGAGTCGCGGAGCGCTCCTGCGCCGCCGCCGGCGCCGCGGCGAACAGCACGACGCCGACCGCCAAGGCGGTCCTTCGGACAATCCCCATCCCAAATACCCCCATTCCGGAGACGCCCCCGCGGCTCCGATGGCGCAAGACTAGCTAGCGGCGAACAACGATCGCAACATGGTTCTGGCAGTATCGTGAAGAAAATGTTCCATTTTGGAGGAAACGGCACGCCGGGTGCGAAGATAAACCGCCACCTTGGAAGGTCGCCGGCGGCAAGAATCGGAAGTTGACGATCCCACCGTTCCTGATCCGCGACCAGACCCCCCCTGCTACGGCCGCCCAGCGTCCGGCTCGGATTCGACCTGCGCTTCCGACGCCAAGATAATCGCCGCGGCGTGTCCGGTCTTACCGCGCCTTCACTTCCAGCCCGGTCCACTTCGCCGCGAACGCATAGAGGTCCGCGGCTTCCTCGATGATCTTGTCGGTCGGCTTGCCCGATCCGTGCCCGGCGCGCGTCTCGATCCGGGCGAGGTGCGGCTTGTCGCCGATGTCGGCCGCCTGAAGCGCCGCGGTATATTTGAAGCTGTGACCGGGCACGACGCGGTCGTCGGTGTCGGCGGTAGTCACTAGGATCGCCGGATACGGCTTGCCGCCCTTCACATTGTGATACGGCGAATAGGCGTAGAGCCGCTTGAAGTCGGCTTCCTTCGAGGGATAGCCGTAATCGTCGACCCAATAGCGCCCCGCGGTCCAGCGGTCGAAGCGCAGCATGTCCATCACGCCCACCGCGGGCAGCGCCGCGGCGAACAGGTCGGGACGCTGGTTGACCACCGCGCCGACCAGCAGCCCGCCATTCGATCCGCCCTGGATCGCGAGCTGGTCCTTGCCGGTGATGCCTTCCCTGATCAGATACTCGCCCGCGCCGATGAAGTCGTCGAACACGTTCTGCTTGTTCGCCAGCCGCCCGCCATCGTGCCACGCCTTGCCATATTCGCCGCCGCCGCGGATGTTGGCGAGGACGAACACCCCGCCCTGCTCCATCCACGCCACCCGCGCCGCCGAGAAGGCCGGCGTATAGGGCACGTTGAACCCGCCATAGCCCCACAGCAGGGTCGGCGCCGGGCCAGTGGTGGTCGCCTTGCGCACCACGAACATCGGCACCTTGGTACCGTCCTTAGAGGCGTAGAAGCGCTGCTCGACCTTGTACTGGCTGGGATCGAAGGCGACCTTGGGCTGCGCCCAGGGCGTCGCCTTGCCGGTCGCCACGTCATATCGGAAGATCGTCGTCGGATAGTTGAAGCTGGTGAAGGCGAAGAAGGTCTCGGGATCGTCGATCTCGCCGCCGAAGCCGCTCGCGGTGCCGATCCCGGGCAGCGCCACCTTGCCGTCGGCCTTGCCGTCCAGCGTGTAGCGGCGCACCTCGGTCTTGGCGTCGACCATATAGTTGAGGATCAGCCGCTCGCCGACGATCGAGGCGCCCGCCAGCGTCTCCTGCTGCTCGCCGACGATCTCCTTCGGCGTCAGCCTGGGGTCGGCGATATCGATCGAGACGATCCGGTCGCGCGGCGCGCCGGCATTGGTCGAGAAGTAGAACACGCTGCCCTTGTTGCCGATCGCCGACCAGTCGTTCTCGAGCTTGCCGATGATCGTCTTCGACTCCCATTTGGGGTCGGTCAGGTCGACGATGTGGACGAGGTTCTTGTTGTCGGTCCCCTCGCTGGTGCCGATGACGAGATAGCGGCCGTCGTCGGTGATCCCGGCATAATGGCTGAGCTTGGGGTTGTCGGGCGTCGCATAGACCAGGCGGTCCTGGGTCTGCGGGGTGCCGAGCTTGTGGAAGAACACCTTGTGATTGTCGCTCAGCGCCTGGAACTTGGACTCGGCGGGCGGCTCGGGATAGCGCGAATAGAAGAAACCGCTGCCGTCCTTGGCCCAGCTCAGCCCCATCGTGTACTTGGCCCAGCTGACTTCGTCGCCGGTCTCCTTGCCGGTCGCGGTGTCGATCACCTTGATCGTCCGCCAGTCGGTCCCGCCGTCCTGGATCGAATACGCCAGCTTGGTGCCGTCCTCCGAGGGCAGCCATTCGGCCAGCGCGGTCGCGCCGTCCTTCGACCAGCCATTGGGATCGATCAGCACGCGGCCCTTGCCCTCGAGCGTATCGCGCACCCACAGCACCGCCTGGTTCTGCAGCCCTTCGTTATGCGCGTAGAAATAGCGCCCGCCCTTCTTCTGCGGCGCGCCGAAGCGCTCGTAGTTGAACAGCGCCTTGATCCGCTCGGCGAACAAGGCACGGCCGGGCAGCGTCGCCAGATAGGCGTCGGTCACCTGGTTCTGCGCGGCGACCCAGCCCGCGACTTCCTTGTCGTTGCGGACGTCGTTCTCGAGCCAGCGATACGGATCCGCCACCTTCACGCCGAACTGCTCCTCGACGACATCGACGCGGCGGGTCTCGGGATAAGCGGGCTTGGTCACAGGGGTCTCCGAACGGGTCTGGGCGAGAGCGGGGCTGGCGAAGAGAAGCGGCAGGACAAGGAGTGCGCGGCGCATCAAGGGCTCCGAAACGAAAAGAGGCCGGACCCTAGAAAGGGCCGGCCTCGTTCTCAAGCGTCGAATGTCGCTGCCGATCAGGCGGCGTCTTCGAAGTCCTCGTCGCTATAGACCGGGCCCGAATCCTGGCCCTTGGCCGAAACGTCGCGATCGACGAACTCGATGATCGCCATCGGCGACGCGTCCGAGGCGCGGATGCCGGCCTTGATCACGCGGGTATAGCCCCCGTTGCGGTCGGCATAGCGCGCCGCGAGCACGTCGAACAGCTTGACCAGCTGCGCGTCGTCGAGAAGGCGCGCATGCGCCAGGCGGCGGTTCGAAAGACCGCCCTTCTTGGCGAGCGTGATCAGCTTCTCGATGTACGGGCGAAGCTCCTTCGCCTTGGCGAGCGTCGTGGTGATCTGCTCGTGCTTGATCAGCGCGGCGCTCATGTTGCGGAACAGGGCGATGCGGTGGGCCGAGGTCCGCTGCAGCTTACGGCCGCCTACGCGATGGCGCATGGGTCATTCCTTCGTTCGTTAAGGGGCCGTATCAGGAACCCCAGACCAGGCAGCCAAAGGGCGCTGCCCAAACCCCGCGCAGTTCCGCGCGAAGGCGGCCCCAAACCCGATTCTGCCCATAAAGTCAAGTCGCCCACACCCGCGGCTCGGCCTGGCGGGGCAGCATCAGCGCCCACAGCGCCCACACCATCGCGTCGGCGCGGTCGGGCGAGCGTCCCGGCCCCTGATAGCCCCCCGCCACGCACAGCCCGCGCAATTCCGCCTCGAGCGCGTCGAACCGCCCCGCGAGCCGCACCCGTCCGCTCTCGAACAGCGCCGCCACCGGCTCGGCGCGCGCCGCCTTGCCCCGCGTCGCCGTCACCGTGCGCAGCGGCAGCGCCACGCTCGCCCCGCGCAGCACGGTGCGCACCATCTCGCCGCCCTGGTTGGTCTCGACCACCACTCGGTCCGCATCATGCGCCTCGGCCGCCGCCGCCACCCGCCGCGCCCAGCCCTCGGGCGACAGCCCGCCTTGCGACCAGTCGGCCAGCACATACCCCATGCCCGCATCGTCCACGCCGCACACGACGATCCCGCATGTGCCGCTCACGCTCGCCGGCGGATCGACGCCGACTACCACGCGCACCAGCGCCGCGCGCGCCGGCGGCGCCCCGCGGCACGCCTCGATCAGCGCCCCCGGCCACAGCGCGCCCTCGGCATCGGCCTCGAGCACGCCCTCGATCTCCTCGCGCCCACGCCGCGTGCCGCCATACGCGGCCACCATCGCGTCGAGCCACGCCGCCGACAGGTGCGGGTTCGCCCCCGAAGCACCGCCGGTCACCACCGTATCCGCGGCGCCCACGATCGCAGCCAGCGCCGCGAGCCCGCCGCGCGGCGTCGTCGTCACCAGCAGGCGCGGCGCCGTCCCCGCGCGCAGCCCGAGCTGGAGCATGTCCCAGCTCTCCTGGGGATGCCGCCACTTGGCGAGTTCGTCGCACCAGGCATAATGATGCTCGGGCCCGCGCAGCGCATCGGGGTTGGCGCCCGAGAACAGCACTGCCTCGGCCCCGTTCGGATAGACCAGCCGGTGCCGGCTCGGCTCGAACACCGGCCGCTCGCTCGGGTGCGCCGCCACGGCGAGCAGCCCCGAGGGCCCTTCGACCATCACCCGCCGCGCCTCGTCGATCGTCGCGGCGACCAGCGCCACGCGCACCGCCCCGTGCGCGCGCACCAAAGCGTCCACCCATTGCGACCCCGCCCGCGTCTTGCCGAAGCCGCGCCCGGCCATCAGCACCCAGGTCCGCCAGTCCCCGTCGGGCGCGCGCTGCCCGTCATGTGCCCATTCACCCCAGTCGCCCTCGAGCGCCCCCAACTCCTCTGCGCTCAGCGCCGCCAGCAGCGTCGCCCGCTCCGCCCCGTCCAGCCCGCCCAGCCGCGGCAACACGATGCCCATGCCCGCTCTCCCATCCCTCCTCCCTGCAAGGGAGGGGCTTGGCCCTATCGACACTCAGCTTCATCTTCCCTCGCCCCGCAGGGGGAGAGGGTTGCGCAGACTTAGGCTCGAAGAGCCTTGGTCGGAGCTGGGTGAGGGGAGTGGACAGGTCGATCATGCCCCCGGCATGATCTAGCGGCTGCGGAGCAGCCGCTACCTGTTCACTCTGCGCAGCAGCCGCGCGGCGCAAAGCGCCGCTCTATCCCCCCAAGCTACGCCAGGCGCGGAAGCGCCAAGCCTCTCCCCCAGCAACGGGAGGAGAAAGGACTCGCCCCGTGCGAATCTCGGTTCACCCGACCCGCTCGCGCGCAGGAAAAGCCCTACTCCGCCGCCTCCCGAAACGCCCGCTGCGCCCGCCCCCGCTCGATCGCCTCGATTTTCCGCAAAATGCTCGCGCGCACCGCCTCGATGTCGGGCGGCTTGGCGCGCGCATCATAGTGCTGCGGCGCACCGCCCTTGACCGAGGCGCGGTGGAGCCGCAGCAGGTTCATCGCCTCGGCAATAGTCATCGCCCGCCGCGCGATCGACGCGCCGGCCGCTGGCGCATCCGCCGCACCGCCCTCGCCGCCGGCCCCGCCCTCGCCAGCATCCGCCACCTGGGCTCCGAGCAAACTGTCGCTGGCCAGCTCGACCAGCGCCGTCTCGATCCGCGCATAGCCCTGGTCGAGGCACGCCTGCCACTTCTCGGCGAATTCGGGCCACATCTTGCGCCGCCGGTAGATGGCGGTCGTCGAGAACCCCGCCGCGGCCGCCGCCGCGCTGACATTGGCGGTCGCCGCCAGCTCGTCGAGAAACACCCCCTCCGCCTTAACCGACCAGCGCGCGTCGCTCGTCCGGATGATCTTGGTGTTGCGGTTCTTCGCCCAGCGTACCGCGCGCCCCTCGCCCGCCGCCGCCGTGCCGCCCGCCCCACCTGCCTGCTTCGCCTTCCTCGCCATCGCCCACCACTCCCGCTGCCCGAGAACGAAAAAACCGCCCGGCGCAATGGAAGCGCAGGACGGCATTGTTCCTGTTTTGTACCAGATCAGCGTGACGATGTCAAGCCTTCAGTGCGCATTTGGTTGGCAGCGTTGGGCGATAGACGCACCGGGCTGGCCGAGCTCGGCGCCAGCCGAGCTTCGACTTCGCGGGATTCACGCCCACGCCAGCGGAAACCCGCCTGCTTCTCTATGGGCCCCGGCCGCTTTTTTCGATGTCGTGCAGCAGCGACATGAGCTGCGCAGCCTCGAAAGGCTTGTCGAGATAGTGATCGGCGCCAGCAGCGATCGCGCGCTCGAGATAGCTGTCGGGGCCACCCTTGATGCTCCCGGACATTGCTATGATCGCGACGTCCGGTTTCATCGCGCGAATCTTGCCGATCGTCTCGATGCTCGCATGCCCAGGCATGATCATGTCGCTGATCACCACATGCGGCTGGCTCTCGACGAACTTGGCAAACCCGTCCGCCCCGTCCGCCCCGAGAAATACCTCATACCCCTTTGCTCGCAGCAGAACTTCAACGGACAGCCGGATTGCCTCGTCGTCGTCGATAACCAGGATGCGCAGGGACACGCTCAATCTCCTTGGGACGCAGCAGCTGGTATGTGTGGCGGGAATAGTAGGTCGAACCGGGTACCTTCGCCGACCACGCTTCGAACGAGGATCTCGCCCTCGTGACCAGTCACGATCCCATTGACGATCGCCAGGCCCAAGCCGGTGCCGGTGGAGGCCGTCTTGGTACTGAAATAGGGCTCGAAAATACGCTGCGACACCTCCGGCGGCATGCCCGGTCCATCGTCCGCCACAAACAGCCGGACCTCGCTCGGATGGGCACCAGCCGTGAATTCGGCAGCGACACCGATGGTGATGGTGCCCACACGGTCCCCAATCGCCTGCGCCGCGTTGGTCACCAGGTTGAGGATCGCCTGGTAGATTTGCCCTTTCCTGCCCAGGATCTCCGGAACCGGAACCATATCTTCCACGATCGCGATGTTCGTCGGCACGCCCGCGCGAAGGATGACCAGTGCCTCCGCGACCAGTTGATCGAGGCAAAAGCGCTCCGGCTCGCTCTCGTCCTTGCGGCTGAACACGAGCATCTCGCGCACGAGCTCCTTCGCGCGCCGTGCTGCCTTCAGCATGATCTCCAGCACATGCCGGTCGGAGGGCTCGGCAGTCTCCATCAGCAAGGGTGCAAGGGTAGTGATTGGGACCAGCGTGTTGTTCATATCGTGCGCGATGCTGCCGGCCAGCGTGCCCAGGGCCTCGAGCTTCTGGGCGTGACGCAGCTGCCCCTCCAGGTCGGCGGCGCGAACGCGCGCCCTTTTGACCTCCGTCACATCGTGCACCACGCCGATGATGCCCGCCGGCTGCCCGGCTGCATCATATAGCAGGTCGCAATGCATCAATGCGTTCCTGACGGTGCCGTCGGGCCGCACGAAGCTATAGTCCAGGTCGCGCGACCGCGTCCCTTGCTGCGCAGTTGCAAGCATCTCCTCGATCGCGGGACGCTCATCGGGGGGCACTGCAGTACGGAGAAAATCGTCCCAGTTGGCGGGCGTTTGCGGCGCGAGCCCATGCATCGCAGCGAATGCATCGCTGGTTCGCAACCTTCTGTCCGCGAAATGCAGCTCGAAGCTGCCGACGTCCGCGATCTGCTGTGCCACCGCGAAATGATGCTCGCTCTGCCGCAGGCGCTTGCGGACGCGATGCTGCGCGTAGACCAGCGCGGCGACGACCCAGACGCTGCCTATCGCCAATCCTCGATTGACCAGGACGATCTCCAGCGGAATGTGCCCGCGGGGCGACGAGAAGAGCCCCAGCAAAATCAGGATGCTCGCAAAACCCGCAAGCAGGATCGCCGTCTGCGCGCGCTCGAACCACCACGCAAACAGCACCAGCGGGATATACAGGATGCCCGCATTGACCTCCAGGGGCGTGTACACGTCCACCAATGCGACGAGGAAGCAATAGATCGGAGGCACCCAGAGCGGCACGCGGGATATCTTGGCCGTCTCGAACTGCCAGCTATAGGCGATGAGTCCGGTGCCGACGCAGAGCGCGCACACGATCGACGGGAACGACATCGCCTGCGGCGCCCACCAGCTGGCAGCGAAGGACGATTGGCCGAGGTGGCCGGCCACCGCTTCGAACACCAGCGCGAGCGCCGCCAGGGGCACGAACTGGGCGACGAGAACGTGTGTATGGCGGTCCTTCGAACGCGTCAGAATAGCCAGGGCGACGCCCAGCAGGGTCAGTACCGTCGCAGTGTTGGGTGCGACACGGCCGGGATAGGGGCTGTGGGTTCCAGACCAGTCGCGGACGGCAAGCGAGTCGATCGAGAACGGCGCCCCGAAATATTCGAGGATCGTCGCGCCGCCAACGAACGTGGCGAACAAGGCGCAGGCGAACCCAAGACGCATCCGATCGCGTTGCAATGCGAGCAGCGCCAGGCCCAACGCCGCGAAGCCCAACGCCGCGTTGGGCCGCATTTCAAACGCCAAAGGCACCGCGCGCGCCAGCGGCATCGAAAAGCTGAGCCACCCGCAAAATATCGCAGTGGAAATCAAACTCGATGCCGCAGCCGCGAAAATGCAAATCCTTCGCAGAAGAACTCTACGGGTCTGCAGATCCGCCGACTCCAGTTGCTCGAGGCGTTCCATTTACCAGTAGTACGCCCAAATATTCTTAGGCGAAAGCAGGGACTACACTTGAATGGATCAAGATCGCTCCGCGATTTTGCATAAACCCGCGATATCTGCCGGAAAGCAATGGATTTTTGACCCCGCATCGCTTCGCCTTAGGCAAGTATGCTCAGGCGCCTGACGATTCTGCTAGCCGCAACCTACTGCGTTGCCTTTCTCGGGAACTATTAGGGCCGGGCCGCAGGGATGTGACGTTCGCATCAACTTCACGGCAGCCTTCGCTGGGCGGCGTCGCGCAGAAAAGCGGGTCACCACGCCGAAGAGACAGGCTCCGACGTTAACCTCGCGACGCACCCGCTGCGCGACGCGTCAGCACCGCAGCCGAGTGCCACGGCAAGGCGCGCTTACGACAGCGCCGCCCGAATCTGTGCCGCGGCATCGCGCCCTTGCGAATCATTCTGCCGGATCATCGCGAACAATAGCCGCCCCCCGCTCGCCTCGGCGAACCGGCGCCCCACCCGCTCCTTCTCGAGATCGCCTTCGTCGACACGGCCTTTGGGCTCGAGCACGAGCAGCCGCCCGTCCCGCAGCTTGGCGACCATGTCCGGGAAGAAATTCCCGCCGCCCACGGGGATCGAATAATTATCCGGCGCGGTCACGCCGTTGCGCACCCAGGTCTCGACTGCGTCCAGCGCATCGATCGCCCGCGCGCATTCCTCCTCGAAGCCGTTGAGCTTCCCCATCGCGGCATAGAAATGCTTCGCCGGCCGGAACCGCCCTTCATATCGTCCGTCCGGGCTATACCGATAGGGCTGGAAGCGAAACGCATGCAGATCGGGCGCCTGCGGCTCGCCCAACCCGTTCAAGAACAGCTGCACGCCTTGCGCCGCCGCCTGATCGCGCAATTGCTGCACCCGCGCGATCACCGCGCGCCGCAGTGCATATTTGCCGCGCACCAGCGCCGCGAGCGCCATGCCCCGCCCGTCGATCAGCCGATCGACCACCCGCCGGCAATATTCGGCATGCACCGGCTGCGCGGTATGCGCCTTGCGCGTCGTCTGGTCGAGGAAGCGCGCCAGCGCCGCCGCGTCCCAATGCGTATCCTCGTCGAGCGCCAGCTCGATCGCCCCGACCAGCTGGCGATAGACGATCCGGTCCCCATCGATGTCGAAAGCATAGCCCTCGGCCACTTCCTCGAACGTAAAGGCCGGCAGCTCGGCCTTGGCCGGATCGTCGTTCGGATCCCAGCCCGCCAGCTCGATGAAGCTCTCGGGCTCGGCCAGGTCGAGCTCGCCCTGGATCATCAGGTGCAGCCGCGGCACCTCGAAGCGCACCCCGCGCTCGGCGGGCGATCTCGCTGCCTGCGCTTGCAAGATGAAACGCTCGACGGCCTCCACCGCACCCGGCGAGATCGGCTCGATCGCCGCCGCCACTTCGCGCTGCACCGCTTCGGGTGCATCGGCCTTCACGGTCAGCACCACCCCGCCAGCGCCGTCCTCGGCCATCCGCACCGCACCCTGCGCTTCCAGCGACCAGTCGCCGATGCTCGGCCGCTCGTTCAGTCGCATCACCGGCGCCTGTGGCGGCAGGGCATATAGCGGCCCCGCATCGCCGCCTTCCAGCGCCAGTTCGTCCTGCTGCGTCTGGATGATCGCCTTTCGCGCCTCGCTCTCGTCGAATCCCATATGCGTCAGCGTATCGGTCAGCCCGTTCGCGGCGTCGTTGAAGCTCTTCTCGGAAACATGCGCATAGGCCCGGTTCAGCTCTTCCGAGGCCCGCCGCTTGGCGAACGGCATGCGGAGCACCCGCCCCAGCAACTGCTCCACTGCCCCGGCCGATCGCATCCCCGCCACCGAGCAGAAAACATAGGCGAACGAACAGTCCCAGCCCTCCTTCAGCGCCTGCACCGTGATGACATGCTCGATGGCGCAATCGGGATCGAACAGGTTCACCCCGTCCAGCTCGCGCTGGTCGCCCGTCGCCACCGCGATCGCCGTTTCGGGCACGCGCTCCACGTCGATTAGATGCTGCTTGAGCTTGTCGACCGTCGCCTCGGCGCCTTCAGTCGCCGCTTGCGCCTGATACAGCGCGATCGGGCGGATGCGCCCGGGATCGCGCGCGCCGATCTCCTCCAGCCACGCGCGATTCATCACCGCGGCGTTCACGGCCTGCTGCCAGCTGCCATGCTGGCTCAGATGGATCGGCATCTTGATCATCTCGGCCGCCTTCAGCTCGGCGGCAGTCGCTGCCGAAATGACGTTGGATCGGTTCGCCGGCGTCGCGGTGAGCTCGATGATCGCCGAAGGCCGCAGCCGCTGCTTCACCGCGCCGGCAAGCCCGGTCATGAAGTTGTGCGCCTCGTCCAGGATCACCAGCGGGCGCTGGCGATACAGCAGGTTGGCGAAGCTCAGCTTGATCTGCCCGCGGCGCGGGCCTTCCTCCTCCACTTCCAGCCCCTCGGCCGGGCTGGCCTCGCGGAAATGGTCCTCCAGATTCTCGTCGGTACGATAGACGTTGCGGTCGCCGGTATTCTGCACGCGGAACGTCTGCATCGTCGCGACGATCACCACCGTCTTGTCGATCAGGTCGCGCGGCCGGATCTGGCGCCGCTCGTCCACATCGAACACCGCCACCGCGCCGAACGCGTCTTCCAGCGCGCGGCGATACGGATGCCGCGGCTGCTTGAGCGCATCCACCGTCTGGTTGAGGATCGCCCCCGAAGGCACCAGCCACAGCACCGGCACCCGCGCCCGGTCCATCCATTCGGTTGCCGCGACCTTCACCGCATGCGCGGCGAGCAGCGTCTTGCCGCCGCCGGTGGGCAGGCGGATGCAGCAATAGGGCGTTTCGGCCTCCAGCCCCTCCACCGGCGTATAGCCGCCGCGTGCATAGTCCGCCGCCTTATCGCCTTCGGCGCGCTGCCCCGCCTCGGTCCGCGCCAGCGTCGCGCGATACGCCGCCGCGAAGTCGCTGCTGCGGCACTTGTCGAGGAAGAAACGCAGCTGGTCGAGCGCGCGCAGCTGATAGTCCTTGAGTTCCATCAGCGCGCCCTCACGTCATAGGGCGTCTGCTTGAACGTCACGCCCTCGGCGCGCAGCCGCGCCTCGCTCAGCCGGCTTGCCTCGCCATAGACGGTGATCGGCCCGCCAAAGCCCCCGCCGCTCTCCCGGATCAGCGCCAGCGTCGCGCTGGTCAGCACATTGCCCCCCTGCGGCCGCTTGTCGCCGAGCACGCCGTTATAGAGCAGCGCATAGCCGCGCCCATCGTGCACGCCGAGAAACGGACTCTTCAGATCCTCCCCGGCACGGGGAGGGGGACCAGCCGCAGGCTGGTGGAGGGGGCTCTCCTCGGAGGATTTCCCTCGCGGCGCCCCCCCTCCACCACCGCCTTCGGCGGTCCCCCTCCCCGTGCCGAGGAGGATCAGGGGAGTCCCCGTCTCCGAAAACCACACATGCGCGGCTAGGCTGGCAAAGCCGATCCCGGCGCGGATGCGGCCGTCCTCGTCGAACACCGCCTCGCCTAGCCGATAGAAGCTGAACCCGCCCCCGCCCTGCCAGCCGACCGCCTGCGAAATACCGCCCTGCTCGCCTACGATCACCTTGCTCAGCCGCGGCGCGCAGTGGGTGACGGCATGGTCGCCCATCTCGATCCCGATATAGCGGCGACCCATCTTGTGCGCGACGGCTGCTGTCGTGCCAGAGCCGAGGAAGGAGTCGAGGACGAGGTCGCCGGGGTTGGTGGCGATGTGGAGAATGCGCTGGATAAGGCGTTCGGGTTTGGGCGTCGTAAAGACATCGTCGGCATTCAATGCGACAACTTCCTTCTTCGCTTCTTGAGTGTGCCCTACATCAGCGTGTTGCCAAATCGTTTGCGGGACGCGTCCGCCCTTAACCTCCGAAAGAAAACGCTTTAGGCGCGGAACGCCATTGCCGTCTTTCCCCCACCAAATTCGATTATCCTCATCAAGATCAGCGAGCTTCTCCTTTGAGAATCGCCAATACATTCCTGGCGGTGGCCCCGGAATTACGCGACCACTCGGATTTGTAATGGGATAGGTGCCGGCGCCATAGTAGTTCCGCGCCGAGAAATCGCCTGAGGTCCAAGGCCCCCTCGGATCGTTGTCAGGATTCTTGTACATCGAGTCCTGCTTCTCCGAGCGTGGAAGCTCGCGTGGCCGCCATATTTCCTTGTTGCGCGCGTAGACAGAGACGTAGTCGTGATCCTCGGAAAAATGTTGAGCTGAGTTCTTCACAGAGAACATCTTGTGCCAAATTACCGTTGTCACAAAATTCCGCCGTCCGAACACCTCGTCCATAATAATTTTGAGGTAATGTCCCTCATTATCGTCGATCGAGATCCAGATGCTGCCATCCTCGGCCAGCAATTCGCGCAGCAGCTCCAGTCGCGGCCAGATCATCGCCAGCCACTGGCTGTGCTCCAGATTGTCGTCATAATGTTCGAACGCGCTGCGCGTATTGTACGGCGGATCGATATAGATGCACTTCACCTGCCCGGCATAGTAGGGCAGCAGGCTTTTGAGCGCTTCCAGATTGTCGCCGTGGATCAGCATGTTGCCGCTCGCCGGATCGCCGGCGGAAAGCGTCGGGTCGGCTTCCAGCAGCCGATAGGGCACGCGGTTCGCGGCCTTGATGTCGTCGTCGCGTGTCAGCCAGTGCAGTGTCGGCATTGCCCCTCCGGTCGCCCTCCTGCCAAACCCCGTCGCCACATGCCAGCGTTCTGAAAAGAAAAGGGCCGCCCCTCGCGGGACGGCCCTTGTTTCTTCCGGAGTCCGCCGCGGCAAAGCCGCGTCGTCGGTCGGGCCTGCGGCCCGCCGGCCGGGCTTCGCTGTCTCCGGGTTAGCGGGGCTAACCCGGTGCAGCTCAGCCCATGATCTCCTGCTCGAGCTTCTTGGCCATCTCTTCGATGTTCTCCGGCGGCCAGCCCGGGATTTCCATCCCCAGCCGCAGCCCCATCGACGACAGCACTTCCTTGATCTCGTTCAACGACTTGCGGCCGAAATTCGGCGTGCGCAGCATCTCGGCTTCGGTCTTCTGGACCAGGTCGCCGATATAGATGATGTTGTCGTTCTTGAGGCAGTTGGCCGAGCGGACCGACAGTTCGAGCTCGTCGACCTTCTTGAGCAGGTAACGGTTGATCTGCGCGGTATCGCCCGAGGCGACGCCACCCTCGGCAGCGGCCGGAGCCGCCATGCCGATCGGCGCCGAGCGGGTGACCGCCGAATCGTCGAAGTGGACGAACAGCGCGAGCTGGTCCTGGAGGATGCGCGCCGCGTAAGCGAGGCCGTCTTCCGGGGTGATCGTGCCGTCGGTCTCGACGGTCAAGGTAAGCTTGTCGTAGTCGAGCTCCTGGCCGACGCGGGTGTTCTCGACCTTGTAGCTCACCTGGCGCACCGGCGAGTACAGCGCATCGACCGGGATCAGCCCGATCGGCGCGTCGGCCGGGCGGTTCGACTGGGCGGGGACATAGCCCTTACCCGTGTCGGCGGTCAGCTCCATGTTGAGCGTCGCGCCGTCGTCGAGGTGGCAGATCACCAGCTCGGGGTTCATCACTTCGATGTCGCCCGAGACGGCGATGTCGCCGGCCTTGACTTCCGCCGGGCCCGTCGCGCTGAGCTGGAGCCGCTTGGGGCCTTCGCCCTGCATGCGGATCGCGATCTGCTTCACGTTGAGCACGATGTCGGTCACGTCCTCGCGCACGCCGGCAAGCGAGCTGAATTCGTGGAGGACGTTCTCGATCTTGATCGAGGTGACCGCGGCGCCCTGGAGCGACGAGAGCAGCACGCGGCGCAGCGCGTTGCCGAGCGTCAGGCCGAAGCCCCGCTCGAGCGGCTCGGCGACGAAGGTCGACTTGCGCTTGGAATCGCCACCGGCCTTCTTTTCCAGGCCGTTGGGCTTCTTGAGTTCCTGCCAGTTCTTAGGGTTCACCGACACGGGCTTTCCTCATGTTGGGCAGGACGGGGCCATCCTGCCGGGTATCTGCTGCCCGGTCCGGACCCCGCCCTCGGGGCCCGTAAACCGGACAGGAAGTGCAAATCAGACGCGGCGGCGCTTGGACGGGCGGACGCCGTTGTGCGGGATCGAGGTCACGTCGCGGATCGACGTGATCTGGAAGCCGACTGCCTGGAGGGCGCGCAGGGCGCTCTCGCGGCCCGAGCCGGGGCCCTTGACCTCGACCTCGAGGGTGCGCACGCCGTGCTCGGCGGCCTTGCGGCCGGCATCCTCGGCGGCGACCTGGGCCGCGTACGGCGTCGACTTGCGCGAGCCCTTGAAGCCCATCATGCCGGCCGACGACCACGAGATCGCGTTGCCCTGGGCATCGGTGATCGTGATCATGGTGTTGTTGAAGCTGGCGTTCACATGCGCGACGCCCGAGGTGATGTTCTTGCGCTCGCGACGGCGAATGCGCTGCGGTTCACGTGCCATTGGTCAGCGCTCCCTTACTTCTTCTTGCCGGCGATCGGCTTGGCCTTGCCCTTGCGGGTGCGCGCATTGGTGTGCGTGCGCTGGCCACGGACCGGGAGGCCCTTGCGATGGCGCAGGCCGCGATAGCAGGCCAGGTCCATCAGGCGCTTGATGTTCATCGCGGTTTGGCGGCGAAGGTCGCCTTCCACGGTGTAGCCGGCGTCGATCGCCTCGCGGATCTGCAGCACTTCCTGGTCGGAGAGGTCCTGCACGCGGCGCTCGGGCGCGATGCCGAGCTGCGCGGTGAGCTCCTTGGCCTTGGCCTGGCCGATGCCGTGGATATACTGCAGCGCGATAACGACGCGCTTGTTGGTCGGGATATTCACACCCGCAATACGTGCCATGGATTTATTCTCCCAGCTCCACGGAGTGCCGCATGGCAGCCTGCACCCCATCTCGTCGCGTTGATCCGAAAATGCAGTGGCGCAGCGTGCGCAAAGGAGCGCAGCCGTGCAACCGGTGTTTCGGAAGATGGGCGACATATGCAGCCGCATAGGCGCTGTCAAGCGCTGCGGGCTGGTTTCGCCGGAACCGGATGCATACACGAACGTTGCGCGGGCGCCAAGCGGCGAGCCTAAGCAGGGATGATGATCGTCGCGTCCAATCCCGGAGCATTGTCCAGCAGATCGAGCCGGCCGCCGTGCAGCCGCGCGACCGACTCGGCCAGCGCAAGCCCCAGTCCGGCACCGGGCAAGCTACGCGCGCTATCGAGCCGGCCGAAACGGCGCAGCGCCTGCGCGCGATCCGCGGCAGGAATGCCGGGCCCCCGATCGGCTACCGAGAAACGGATTTCCGCCCGTTCGAGCGCGAGCGCGAAGGTTATCTCGCCCCCCGCAGCGGCGTGGCGGAGGGCATTTTCGATCAGATTGGCCAGCGCCTGCGACAGCAGTTCGCGATGCAATTTGACTTGCGGCACGGGCACCGGAGGCACCGCCACCACGAAGCGGAGCCCCGCCTCCTCGACGACCGGCGCATAGAGATCGGCGACTTCCTCGATCAGCGCGCCGGGATCGAGCGGCACCAAGGTGTCACGAGGGACGGCCTCGGACCGGCTGATCTCGAGCAGCACGGCGAGCATGCGCATCACCAGATCGGTTTCGGCCAACAATCCTGCAAGCGCGGCTTCACGCTGCTGGGGCTGGCTGGCGGTGGCTGCGACCTCGGCGCGAGACCGCAGCCGCGCGAGCGGCGAGCGTAAATCATGCGCGATCGAATCGGTCACCAGCCGTAGCTCGGCCATCAATCGGTCGATCTGATCGAGCATGCCGTCGATGCGACGGGACAATCGGTCGAATGCGTCACCGCCGCCACCTTCCGTCCCGATCCGGCGCGTGAGGTCGCCGGCCGCCACGGCATCGACCGCGCCGGCAATGCGGTTCAACCGACGAGTGACGTAGCGCGTGAGGACCAGGCCAGCGCCGACCCCGAGCACCAGCGAAAGCAGTACCGCCAGCAGCAAGGCGCGCTCGATCGTGCGCTGGGCGCGCTCCCAATCGTCGAGCAGCCGGCCACTGACGAGCCAGTCGCGCCCGAGCCGGCGGATCGCGATCCCCGCTTCCTGCCCTGCCCATTCGCCCGCCCTGCCGAGCCTCTCGATCCGAAACGCCTCCGCTGCCGGTACGAAGGCGAGGCGATCGGGGCCCACGCCGAGCCGGCGGCCGCCGTTGCGATCGACCAGGACCGCGACGAGCGCGTCATCGTCGGCCTGCGCGTCGGCAATAGCTTGTTCCAGCGCGGCTACGCCGCCCGAGCGGTACACCGCGGCGAAGGCATCGGTCTGCTGCGCAGTGTCGCGGCGCAGCGCCTCGATCGCGTCGTCATGTGTCTGCTGCCAGATCAGGCCAGCGAGCGCGAGGCTCGTCACCAGCGACAGCAGTACCGCGAGCAGCGTCAGCCGGGCGGTGATCGATATCCGCATCAAGTGTCGAGCGACAGGCGATAGCCCGCGCCGCGGACCGTATGCAGGATCGGCGCGTCGAACCCGTCCTCAAGCTTGCGGCGGAGACGGCCGATATGGACGTCGACGACGTTCGAGCCCGGATCGAAATGATAGTTCCAGATCTTCTCCAGCATCATCGTGCGGGTGACGACCTGCCCGGCGTGGCGTGCAAGAAATTCGAGCAGGTTGAATTCGCGCCCGCCGATCGAGAGCGCGCGCCCCTGCCGGGCGACGCTGCGGGCGAGCAAGTCGATTTCGAGATCGCCGACCGTAAGCCGCGTGACCTGCGGCTCGGCGCCCGATCCATCTCCGCGGCGGAGCAGCGCCTCCACGCGGGCGAGCAATTCGGCAAACGAAAACGGCTTGGTTAGATAATCGTCGGCGCCTGCTTGGAGGCCCTTCACGCGGTCGTCGACGGTGCCGAGCGCGGAGAGGACCAGGACGGGGGTGCGGATTTTGGCGGCGCGCAGCGCTCCCAGCATCGACAGCCCGTCGAGACCGGGCAGCATGCGATCGACGATCACCAGATCGAAGATGCCTTCGGAGGCGAGGAACAGGCCATCGCGGCCATCGCAGCATGTCTCGACGGCGAATCCGGCCTCCTGCAGCCCCTTGGCCACATAGCCCGCCGCGGCGGCATCGTCTTCGACGAGGAGGATCTTGCGAGTCATGGGCTGCCCTCACGGTCTAGAAGGTGGATCGGCCGGCGGAAAGAGGGGGTCTTTCCGCCGGCCGCCACGCCGGCGCAGGGCACAGCACCGGACCTGGCCGGAGTTACTTGGTCTTCTTGACGGTCTTCACGGTCTTGGTGGCCTTTACGGGCTTGTCGGCCTTCGCCGCCTTGTGATGCTTGCCGAACGAGAAGGGAGCGGCGCTTGCGATCGTCGGGGCAACCACCATCGCGGCTGCGGCGAGGGGAAGCAGGGTGCGGGAAAGTTTCATCGAAATCCTCCGGTGCAGAAGGAACCGGCGTGCTGCCGGCCCTGCCCTCTTCCTAACCGGAGTGGATTCACGCCGCGGTGACGCGGGCATGAAGATTTTGTCATCCGCGCCGGGATCTCCGCCCCGCGGCGAGTACGACCGCGGCGCTGCCGAGGAGGATCATGCCGACCATCCCGCCGACCGCGAGCAAGCCCGCCGGGGTCACCTCGGCTTCGCTGACCGCCGAGAAGCGCTCGCCGAACTGGATACGTGCCGCGGCGCGCTGAGGCCGCGACAGCGCGGAGGGCACCGAAGGCTCCTTGGGGACGAGCTTGTTGCCGGTCATGCGTACCTCATCGTTCGCGAGCCTTCCGCGCCACGGCCGGTGAACGCCAGCAGCAGCGCCGGCACGCGCGGAGACGGGCGATTGCGGCCTCCCGTCTGCCGGGAGGCTAGTGCGCTCAGGCCTTGTCGTCGAGGATCGCGGCGATCTGGGCCCCGACCTCGGCCATGTCCGCCATTCCGTCCACGCGGCGGACCAATCCACGCGCTTCGTAGAAGGGCAGGATCGGCGCGGTCTTGGCGCGATACTCGGCCATGCGGGTGCGCACCGTCTCGGCATTGTCGTCGGGACGGCGCTTGAACTCGTGATGGCCGCAGACGTCACAGGTATCAGCGACCTTGGGCTGCTTGAAGCTGTCGTGATAGCCCGCGCCGCAATTGGCACAGGTGAAACGCCCGGTGATCCGCTCGACCAGCGCCTCCTCGTCGACCTGGATCTCGATGACGTAATCGAGCTTCCGGCCGCGATCCGAGAGCAGCGTGTCGAGCGACTCGGCTTGCGCAGCGGTGCGCGGATAGCCGTCGAAGATCGCGCCCACCTCGGTATCGGCCATGTCCAGCCGCTCGCCGATGATCCCGGAGACGATCTCGTCCGAGACAAGCTGCCCCGAATCCATCACGGCCTTGGCCTTGACCCCGGTGGGGGTGCCGGCCTTGACCGCGGCGCGGAGCATGTCGCCCGTGGAGAGCTGGACCATGCCGCGCTCCGCCTCGAGGCGGCTCGCCTGGGTGCCCTTGCCCGCACCCGGAGGGCCCAACAGGATGATGTTCACTCGGTTATCCCCGTCCCAAGCTGCGCGTTCAGCGCATGCGGCCCTTCAGCTTCGCCTTCTTGATCAAATCGCCATACTGGTGCGCCAGCAAGTGCGACTGGATCTGCGTAACCGTGTCCATCGTTACGTTGACCACGATCAGAAGGCTAGTGCCGCCCATCAGGAACGTCGCGCCGAGCGCGGTCATCGCGAATTCGGGCACGAGGCAGATGAAAGTCAGATACGCTGCGCCGATGACGGTGATGCGCGTCAGCACATAATCGAAATAGGCTTCGGTGTTCTTGCCCGGGCGGATGCCGGGGATGAACCCGCCATAGCGCTTGAGATTGTCGGCCGTCTCCTCGGGATTGAACACCACGGCGGTGTAGAAGAACGAGAAGAAGATGATGCCGGCCCCATAGAGCGCCATGTACAGCGGCGAGCCGTGGCGCAGCCAGGTGTTGAGGTTGATGACGAAATCGCCCCACGCGCTCTCGCCCGCGGTCGCGGTGCCCGCGAACTGCGTGATCGTCAGCGGCAGCAGCAGCAGGGACGAGGCGAAGATCGGCGGGATCACGCCGGCGGTGTTGAGCTTGAGCGGCAAGTGGCTGCGCTCGGCCTGGACGCCGCGCGCCGTCTGGCGCTTGGGATACTGGATCAGGATGCGGCGCTGGGCGCGCTCCATGAAGCAGATCAACAGGACGAGCCCGGCCACCGCGGCGAGGATCAGTACCAGGCGCAGCGGATCGATCGAGCCGGTGCGGCCCGATTCGAACAGCTGGACGAGCGTGCCGGGAAGCCCGGCGACGATGCCCGCCATGATGATCAGCGAGATGCCGTTGCCGACGCCGCGGCTGGTGATCTGCTCACCCAGCCACATCAGGAACAGCGTGCCGCCGATCAGCGAGATCACCGCACCGACGCGGAACAGCAGGCCCGGCTCGATCACGGCCGCGAGGCCCTGGCTCGCGCCGAAGCTTTCGAGCCCGGTGGCGATGAACCAGCCCTGCACCGCCGTCAGGCCGACGGTTCCATAGCGCGTATACTGGTTGAGGCGCTTGCGGCCGCTCTCGCCTTCCTTCTTGATCGCGGCGAGCTGCGGCGACAGCGAGGTGGCGAGCTGCACGACGATCGACGCCGTGATGTAGGGCATCACGCCCAATGCGACGACACTCATGCGGTGCAGTGCGCCGCCGGTGAAGCTGTTGAAGAAATCGAGCACGCCGCCGGTGGTCTGCTGCGCGAGCAGGTTGAGCTGGGTCGGATCGACGCCAGGCAGCGGCACATAGCTGAGCAGCCGGAACACGATCAGCGCACCGAGCGTGAACCACAGGCGCTTCTTGAGTTCGGTCGCCTTGCTGAACTTCGACAGATTGATGCTGGAAGCGAGTTGATCGGCTGCGGATGCCATGTGCACGATTATCCTGGAAACCAAAGCGGCGGGAAAGCGTTCGACCGCCCCCGCCGCTCATATAAGTCCTCCGGTCCCGAGGGCAATGCGGCGCATGCCCCCAAACCCGTTCGCCCTGAGCTTGTCGAAGGGCCGTTCTTTCTACCGAAGAAAAGACGGTGCTTCGACAAGCTCAGCACGAACGGAGGGCAGGATCCTGGGACCCCACCCTCCCGAGACGTTCAGCCCTGCTTGCCGGCCTTCTTGGCGGCAATGACCTTCTGCACCGAGCGGTGCTTGGCCTTGTGCTTGTCGGCAGCAGGAACGATCTCGGGGATCGTCACCGAGCCACCGGCCTTCTCGACGGCTTCCTTCGCGCTCTTCGACGCACCGGCAACGGTGAAGTTGAGCTTGGCGGTCAGCTCGCCCTTGGCGAGGAGGCGGACGCCGTCCTTGCCGCCGCGGGTCAGGCCGGCGGCGTCGAGGGCTGCCTGGTCGACGTCGGTCGCGGTCAGCTTGCCCGAATCGACTGCCTTCTGGATCGCGCCCAGGTTCACCTCGGCATAGTCCTTGGCGAAGATGTTGTTGAAGCCGCGCTTCGGGATCCGCATGTGGAGCGGCATCTGGCCGCCCTCGAAGCCGTTGATCGAGACGCCTTCGCGGCTCTTCTGGCCCTTCTGGCCGCGGCCGGCGGTCTTGCCCTTGCCCGAACCGATGCCGCGTCCGACGCGGATCTTGGAGGGACGGGCACCTGCGTTGTCGCGGAGATCGTTCAGTTTCATGTCGTGCACTCGCTTTCGCTTTTGTCGCGCTGATGGAAAGGAAGCGGCGCGCATAGCGGCGGGATGGGGTTTTGTCGACTCGTTATGTTGGCGCGGTTGACTCGGGAAGTTGACGAAGTTGACTCATATCGCGGGTTTCCGCGAAACCGCCCGCGACGCGGCACCTTCACGGCAGTAACTGGCCACGGCACAGATGCGGCGCATACCCGCCACACAGGCGAAGGCGACGTCGCAACAACCCGCCGCACGCGTTCAAGCAGATGCTGTGCTGTATCGACGGTTCAAAGAGCCATCCGAGCCAAGCAAAGCAAATCCTACATTGCAAGCGCGGGCGTCTGCCGGCCTCGGCCGATCGCCCCAATGTGCCCCTTGCTCCCCTCGCCTTTCGGTCAGCCGTTCGCGGGTTCGTCTAGCCGGAAGTGGAACACGCGGCTGGGCCCGTCCTCCGGGACGACGTAGAGGTCGCGGCCCTCGATCGCCATGCCTTCACCGGTATAGGGGCCGCCGCGGCCCAAAGGCCGGATCGGGCCGATCGCGCCGGCCTGCAGGGTTCGTACGACCTTCATCGATGGCCAGTCGATCCAGTCGACGGTGCCGCTCCACGGCGTCCGCGTTCCACCAGCAACGAGTTCGTCGCCAACGAACTTGATGTCCTGATATTGTGTCGCGGAGGGGTTCGGCACCGTCCGCGCTCGCGCAGCGTCGTTCAGGTCGAAGATGTAGAGCAGCTTGCTGTCCCAATTGCCCGCGACGAGCGTGCTACCCGACGCCGCCACGCAGCCCAGATGATCCGGCACGTGAATCTTCCGGCGCACCGCGAGGCTGTCGGCGTCGATCTCGACCAGCACTGCCGAGCTGTTTGGCTTCATCTCGGCGACCGGAACCCAGATCGAACCGTCGGAAATTGATATGCCACCAGGATGATAGCGTGCCCCGTCGGTGAGCTCGCGTCGCCGGAGAAGCTTGCCGGTGCCCCGATCGAACTCGTGGATATAGGCCTTGCGACTGCCGTGATCGACCGAAGTGACCCAGATCCGCCGGCGATCGAGCTCGAGCCCCTGGACGTGATACAGCTCGCCTTCGAGATCGAGCGCGCCCAGGAGTTGCGCGTGCTCGATCGGACGGTCCAATCGGTCCGGGGCGGCGGCGACCAGCAGGCTCGACATCATCAGGACGAACCCGGTCAAACTCGATCGCAGGGTCTTGCGGATCATCGCGCGCGCCTCGGGTCGTTGCGTGTCCGGTCCCGATGGCAGGGTTATGCGTCAGACGCGCGGCACGCCCGTGAAACGCCGATGACGCACGCACACGAAAAGGGGCGGTAGTCGCCTACCGCCCCTTCCCTATTTCGCGCGATGCGAAGGCTTAGCCCTCGATCACTTCCACCATGTGCGGCAGCTTGCGGATCATGCCGCGGACCTCGGGGCTGTCTTCCAGCTCCGAGACCTTGTGCATCTTGTTGAGGCCGAGCCCGATCAGCGTCGCGCGCTGATCCTTGGTGCGGCGGATCGGCGAACCGATCTGCTTGATCTTGATCTTCGCCATGATCGTTTACTCCGCGATCGCTGCTGCGTCTGCCTCGGCGGTCTGCGAACCACCGCGGCCGAGCAGGTCGGCGATCTTCTTGCCGCGCCGCTGAGCGACCGACTTCGGCGAAGTCTGCTCGTTCAGCGCCTCGAAGGTGGCGCGGATCATGTTGTAGGGGTTCGAGGTGCCGACCGACTTGGTCACCACATCGGCAACGCCCAGCGACTCGAAGATGGCGCGCATCGGGCCACCCGCGATGATGCCGGTACCG
Organism: Sphingomonas sp. HF-S4; assembly: GCF_032911445.1. Lineage (NCBI taxonomy): Bacteria > Pseudomonadati > Pseudomonadota > Alphaproteobacteria > Sphingomonadales > Sphingomonadaceae > Sphingomonas > Sphingomonas agrestis. The sequence goes on from NZ_JAWJEJ010000001.1 coordinate 2,552,254, forward strand.
GCAGGCGCCGTGCGGACCGTCACGCGACCGGCACCGAAGTGGCCGTTGCCGTCGTGATGGAGCGTGCGGCCTTCCTTGAGCGGAATGCGGACCATCGTCTTCTTGGCGGCTGCCGTCGCCTTCGAGATGGCTTCCGGCACTTCGCGTGCCTTGCCATGACCGAAGCCGACCCGGCCCTTGCCGTCGCCGACGACGACGAGTGCCGCGAAGCCGAAGCGCTTGCCGCCCTTCACCGTCTTCGAGACGCGGTTGATGTGAACCAGCTTCTCGATCAGCTCTTCGCCGCCATCGTCCTGCGCGCCGCGCGGACCGCCGCGATTGTCACGACCGCCGCGACCACCGTCACGACCGCCACGACCACCGCCGCCGCCACCCGGGCCGCCACGACCACGGCCACCGCCGCCGCCGGGACCACCGCGACCGCGACCACCGCCGCCACCGCCCTGATAGCCCGTGCTCTCCTGCGCGGGAGCGCCGGCCTCGACGGGAGCGCCGGTTTCCGGCGTGTTGTTCTCGTCAGCCATGTTTAGAACTCCAGTCCGCTCTCACGAGCGGCATCCGCCAGCGCCTTGACGCGGCCATGATAGAGGAAGCCGCCGCGATCGAAGACGACCTGCGTCACGCCGGCAGCCTTGGCTGCCTCGGCGACGCGCTTGCCGACTTCCTGCGCTGCCGCGACGGTCGCGCCGGTCGTGCCGCGCACGTCCTTCTCGAGCGTCGAAGCTGAAGCGACGGTCTTGCCCTGGGTATCGTCGATCACCTGGGCATAGATGTGCTTGCCCGAGCGATGGATCGAGAGCCGCGGACGGCCAGCGCCACGCGCCTTGAGGGCGGTGCGATTGCGGCGACGCCGCTTCGCGAAGAGCGAGAGACCCTTGGTCATTACTTCTTCTTCCCTTCCTTACGGAAGATGAACTCGCCGTCGTACTTGATGCCCTTGCCCTTGTAAGGCTCAGGCTTACGCCAGCGGCGAATCTCGGCCGCGATCTGGCCGACCTTCTGCTTGTCGATCCCCGAGATCTCGACCGTGGTCTGATCGGGGGTCTTGATCTCGATGCCTTCCGGCACGTCGATGTTCACGTCATGCGAATAGCCGAGCTGGAGCTTGAGCACCTTGCCCTGCGATGCAGCGCGATAGCCGACGCCGGTGATGAGCAGCTTCTTGGTGAAGCCCTCGGTCACGCCGGTGATCAGGTTCTGCACGAGCGTGCGCTGCATGCCCCAGAAGGCACGCGCCGCCTTGGTCTCGTTGGCCGGCTGCACCGAAATGCCGCCGTCCTCGAGCGTGTAGCTGATCTCGTCGCGCAGGTTGAGCGACAGGGTGCCCTTCGGGCCCTTCACGTTCAGCACGCGATCGTCGATCGAGGCAGTGACGCCTGCCGGTACGGTGACCGGCTTCTTGCCGATGCGGCTCATATCAGAAGACCTCCGCGAGCACTTCGCCGCCGACATTCTGCTCGCGCGCTTCGGCGTCCGAGAGAACGCCGCGAGGCGTCGAGACGATCGTGATGCCCAGGCCGTTGCGGATCCGGGGCAGTTCCTGCGAACCCGAATAGACGCGGCGGCCGGGCTTCGAGACGCGCGCGACGTGCTTGATCGCCGGCTGGCCCTCGAAATATTTCAGCTCGATGCGGATGCCGGCGGCAGGGCCCATCTGCTCCTCGCTATAGCCACGGATGTAGCCTTCGCGCTGGAGAACATCGAGAACGCGTGCCCGCAGCTTCGACGCAGGCGTAAGGACGGAGTCCTTGCGCGCGCGCTGGCCGTTGCGGATGCGGGTGAGCATATCACCCAGGGGATCGGTCAAAGCCATCTCGTAGTCCTTACCAGCTCGACTTCGTGAGGCCGGGGATCAGGCCCTTGTTGGCCAGATCGCGCAGCATGACGCGTGCGAGACGGAACTTGCGGTAATAGGCGCGCGGGCGGCCGGTCAGCTCGCACCGATTGCGGATGCGGGTCGGATTCCCGTTGCGGGGAATCTCGGCCATCTTCAGCCGCGCGATGAGGCGCTCGGTATCGTCCAAGCTCTCGTCGTTCGCCGTCGCCTTGAGCTTCGCATACTTGCCGGCGTACTTCTTCACCAGCTGCTTGCGACGCTCGTTCTTGTTGATGGAACTCAGTTTCGCCATGACTTAAGTTCTCTTTCCCTTACGCTGCCTGCTTCGCTTCGCCGTCCGCAGTTTCCTGCGGGAACGGGAAGCCGAAGAGACGAAGAAGCTCGCGAGCCTCGTCGTCGGTCTTGGCGGTGGTGGTGACGATCACGTCCATGCCGCGGATCTTGTCGACCTTGTCATAGCTGATCTCCGGGAAGATCAGCTGCTCCTTGAGGCCGCAGGCATAGTTGCCACGGCCGTCGAACGACTTCGGGTTGAGGCCACGGAAGTCGCGAACGCGCGGCAGCGCGATCGTGATGAAGCGGTCGAGGAACTCGTACATCCGCTCGCGGCGCAAGGTAACCTTGCAGCCGATCGGCATGCCTTCGCGCAGCTTGAACTGTGCGATCGACTTCTTCGCCTTGGCGATGACGGGCTTCTGGCCGGCGATGAGCTCCATCTCCGAAGCAGCCTGCTCGACCTTCTTCTTGTCCTGGGTGGCTTCGCCGACGCCCATGTTCAGCACGATCTTCTCGATCCGCGGAACTTCCATGACGTTCTTGTAGCCGAACTTCTCGGTCATCGCCTTGGCGATGGTCTCGTCGTACAGCTTCCGCATCCGCGGCGTGTAGGAATCAGCCATTGATGACCTCCCCGGTCTTGACGGCGACACGCACCTTCTTGCCGTCGCGGTCCTCGAAGCGGACGCGGGTCGGCTTGCCGTCGGCGGTCACGTGCGCGACCTTCGAGATGGCGAGCGGTGCTTCCGAACGCTTCAGGCCGCCCTGGGGATCGCCCTGGCTCGGCTTGACGTGGCGCACGGCGACATTGATGCCCGAGACGACGACCTTGCCGTCCTTGGGCAGCGACTTGACGACTTCGCCGGTCCGTCCCTTGTCCTTGCCGGACAGGACGATGACCTGGTCGCCCTTCTTGATCTTGGCAGCAGCCATCACAGCACCTCGGGCGCGAGCGAAATGATCTTCATGAAGCCCTTCGAGCGCAGCTCGCGGACCACCGGCCCGAAGATACGAGTGCCGATCGGCTCCTCGTTCTTGTTGACCAGCACCGCGGCATTGCCGTCGAAGCGGATCACCGAGCCGTCGGCACGACGGACATCCTTTGCGGTGCGAACGATGACCGCGCGATGCACGTCACCCTTCTTCACCTTGCCGCGAGGCGCAGCTTCCTTGATGCTGACGACGATGACGTCGCCCACGCCGGCGAAGCGACGCTTCGACCCGCCCAGCACCTTGATGCACTGCACCCGCTTCGCGCCGCTGTTGTCAGCGACGTCGAGATTGGACTGCATCTGGATCATCGATCCGGTTCCTTCTCGTTTGGCCTGCCGGGACCCAGCTAATCCTTGGCCCGGTGGTTCCAGTTAAAATCGAGCCCGAAGGCCTTAAGCGGCGTCGGCCTTGGCGGGGGTCGCGTGGGTGTTGACCCGCTCGATCACCTTCCAGGTCTTCAGCTTCGAGATCGGCGCGGTCTCTTCGATGCGCACGGTCTCACCCGCGTGATATTCGTTGCCCTCGTCATGGGCGTGGTACTTCTTCGAACGACGGATGATCTTGCCGTAGAGCGGGTGCTTGACCTTACGCTCCACGAGCACGACGACCGTCTTGTCGCCCTTGTCCGAGACAATGTTCCCGGTCAGCACGCGCTTCGGCATGGTCTCGTTTCCTTACTTCGCAGCCGAGCGGGTACGCTCGGACTGCAGCGTCTTGATGCGGGCGATGTCGCGACGGACTTCCTTGACCCGGCTCGACTTCTCGAGCTGGCTGGTCGCGGCCTGGAAGCGGAGGTTGAACGCCTCGCGCTTGAGGTTGCCCAGCTCTTCGCCGAGCTGGTCGTCGGTCTTCGCACGAAGATCGGTAGCCTTGGTCATTCTATCAACCCTCCAGGTGCGAGGTGTCGCCGAGGCGCGCCACGACCTTGACCTTGATCGGCAGCTTCATCGCCGCGCGGCTGAACGCCTCCGCTGCGAGCGGGCCGGGAACGCCGTCCAGCTCGAACAGGATGCGGCCGGGCTTGACGCGGGCTGCCCAATATTCCGGCGAGCCCTTGCCCGAGCCCATGCGGACTTCGGCAGGCTTGCTCGACACCGGAACGTCCGGAAACACGCGGATCCAGAGACGGCCCTGGCGCTTGATGTGACGCGTGATCGCGCGGCGAGCCGCTTCGATCTGGCGGGCGGTGATCCGCTCGGGCTCCATCGCCTTCAGGCCGTACGACCCGAAGTTCAGGCTGGTGCCACCCTTGGCGTCGCCATGGATGCGGCCCTTGAAGGCCTTGCGGAACTTGGTGCGCTTTGGTTGCAGCATGTTCTTGGGTCCTTAGCGGCGATCGTCGCGCGCGGGGCGCACGCCGGTCGTCTGGGCTTCCATGTTGAGCCGGTCCTGCGCCATCGGATCGTGGCCGAGAATCTCGCCCTTGAAGATCCAGACCTTGACGCCGCACACGCCATAGGCGGTGTGGGCTTCGGCGGTGGCGTAGTCGAGGTTGGCGCGCAGCGTGTGCAGCGGAACGCGGCCCTCGCGATAGCCCTCGGCACGCGCGATCTCGGCGCCGCCGAGACGGCCGCCGCAGGCAACGCGGATGCCGTCGGCACCCAGGCGCATCGCCGACTGGACGGCGCGCTTCATGGCGCGGCGGAACGCGATACGGCGCTCGAGCTGATCGGCGATGCCCTGCGCGACGAGCTTGGCGTCGACTTCAGGCTTGCGGATCTCGACGATGTTCAGCGACACGTCCGAGCTGGTCATCGCGCCGAGCGTCTTGCGCAGCTTCTCGATGTCGGTGCCCTTCTTGCCGATGATCACGCCGGGGCGTGCGGCATAGATCGAGATACGGCACAGCTTGGCCGGACGCTCGATCACCACCTTCGAGATCGCGGCCTGGGGCAGCGTCTTGACGATGTACTGGCGGATCTTGAGATCCTCGAGGAGCAGGCGGCCGTAATCGGCGCCTTCCGCGAACCAGCGGCTGTCCCAGGTACGGTTGATCTGCAGACGCAGGCCGATCGGGTTGCTCTTGTGACCCATTATGCTTCTTCCTGCTCGCGGACGACGATGCGAAGACGGCTGAACGGCTTCAGGATGCGGGTGGACTTGCCACGGCCGCGGGTCGCGAAGCGCTTCATCGTGATCGACTTGCCGACCGACGCCTCGGCGACGACGAGCGCGTCGACGTCGAGGTTATGGTTGTTTTCCGCATTGGCGATCGCCGAAGCGAGAACCTTGCGCGCATCGACCGCCATCGCCTTGGTGGAGAACTGAAGGATGTTCAGCGCGTCACCGGCCTTGCGGCCGCGGATGAGGCCCGCGACGAGGTTCAGCTTCTGGGCCGAACCGCGGATCTGGGTTGCAACCGCCAGCGCTTCCTTGTCGCCGACCTTGCGGGGTGCCTGAGGCTTGGACATTAGCGCTTACCCTTCTTGTCGGCGGCGTGGCCGGGGAAGAAGCGGGTCGGCGCGAACTCGCCGAGCTTCATGCCGACCATGTCTTCGTTGACCGACACCGGCACGAACTTGCGGCCGTTGTAGACGCTGAAGGTCAGGCCGACGAAGTCGGGCAGGATCGTCGAGCGGCGCGACCAGGTCTTGATCGGCGCACGCGCGTTGGTCTCCTGCGCGGTCTGCGCCTTCTTCAGGAGGTGGAGGTCCACGAACGGACCCTTCCAGACGGAACGAGCCATGAGCGGTTAGCCCTTCTTCTTGGCGTGACGCGAACGGATGATCATCTTGTCCGTCGCCTTGTTGTGGCGGGTGCGCGCACCCTTGGTCGGCTTGCCCCACGGGGTGACCGGATGACGGCCGCCCGAGGTCCGGCCTTCACCACCGCCGTGCGGGTGGTCGACCGGGTTCTTCGCGACGCCGCGGGTCAGCGGGCGGATGCCCTTCCAGCGGTTGCGGCCGGCCTTGCCGAGGTTGGTGTTCTGGTTGTCCGGGTTGGACACCGCACCGACCGTCGCCATGCAATTGCCGTGGATGTAGCGCTGCTCGCCCGAGTTGAGGCGAACGATCACCATGCCGCGGTCGCGGCCGACGACCTGCACATAGGTGCCGGCCGAACGGGCGATCTGGCCGCCCTTGCCCGGCTTCATCTCCACGTTGTGGACGATGGTGCCGACCGGCATCGACGCGAGTTCCATGGCGTTGCCCGGCTTCACGTCGGTCTTCTTGCCGGCGATCACCTTGTCGCCGACAGCGAGGCGCTGCGGGGCGATGATGTAGGCGACGCGGTCCTTGCCCGCTTCGTCCTTGCCGTAATTGACCAGCGCGATGAACGCGGTGCGGTTCGGGTCATACTCGATCCGCTCGACGGCGCCCTCGACATCCCACAGGCGGCGCTTGAAATCGACGATGCGATAGCGCTGCTTGTGGCCGCCGGCGATGCCGCGCGAGGTCACGTGACCCTTGTTGTTGCGACCGCCGGTCTTGTTCTTGCCTTCGGTCAGCGACTTGACCGGGCGGCCCTTGTAGAGGCCCGAACGGTCGATGAGGATGAGGCCACGAACGCCAGGCGACGTCGGGTTGTAATTCTTGAGTGCCATTACGAGTTGACCCCCGAGGTCACGTCGATCTGCTCACCGTCGGCGAGCGTCACGATTGCCTTCTTGATGTCGGAGCGCTTGTAGGGAGCACCCTTCCAGCGCTTGGTCTTGCCCTTCTGGACGATCGTGTTGACGCCGGTCACCTTGACGTTCCAGAGCGCCTCGACGGCGGCCTTGATCTCGGGCTTGGTGGCGTCGCCGGCGACCTTGAACACAACGGCGTTGTGCTCGGAGACGAGCGTCGACTTTTCGGTGATGTGCGGCGCGACAATCACGTCATAGTGACGGTTGTCGATCGCTTCCTTCTGCTTAGCCATTGAAGCGCGCCTCCAGCTTCTCGACGGCAGCGCGGGTCAGGACCAGCGTGTCGCTCTTCAGGATGTCGTACACGTTGGCGCCCTGGGCCGGCAGCACGTTGACCGTGTGCAGGTTGCCGGCGGCCAGCGCGAAGCTGTTCTCGACGGCGTCGCCATCGATCACCAGCGTCTTCTTGCCGAAGTTCAGCGTCTCCAGGCTGCCGAGCAGCGTCTTGGTCTTGCTGTCGGCAACCGCCAGGCTGTCCATGACGATCAGCGAGCCGGCCTTGGCATGGCTGCTGAGCGCCATCTTGAGGCCGAGTGCGCGGATCTTCTTGTTCAGCGACGGATTGAAGTCGCGGACGCGGGCGCCGTGCGCCTTACCACCGCCGATGAACACCGGAGCGCGGCGATCGCCGTGACGGGCGGTGCCGCCACCCTTCTGGCGACCGAACTTCTTGCCGGTGCGGGCAACGTCGGCGCGCTCGCGCGTGCCACGGGCCGTCTCGCGACGCTTCTCGAGCTGCCAGGTGACGACGCGATGCAGGATGTCGGCGCGCGGATCGAGGCCGAAGACCTCGTCGTTGAGCTCGATGTCCGCGGCCTTCGCCTTGGCGTCGAAGGATTGAACCTTGACCTTCACGTTCAGCCCTCCTGGCCGTCGGTCGCTTCGGGAGCCTCGACCGTGTCGGCCGGGGTTTCCGCGGGAGCGGTGTCGTTGTTGTTGGCGACCTGCTTGAGGCCGGCGGGGAACGGCGCGTCCGCATGGCGGTCGACCTTCACCGAGTCCTTGACGAACAGCCAGCCGCCCTTCGAACCAGGGACCGAGCCCTTGACGAAGATCAGGCCGCGCTCGACGTCGGTGCCGACGATCTCGAGGTTCTGCTGGGTGCGATACTTGTCGCCCATGTGACCGGCCATCTTCTTGTTCTTGAAGACCTTGCCCGGATCCTGGCGCTGACCGGTCGAACCGAGCGAGCGGTGCGAGACCGAGACGCCGTGGGTAGCGCGCAGACCGCCGAAGCCCCAACGCTTCATGCCGCCGGCGAAACCCTTACCCTGGGTGCGACCCTGGATGTCGACGAACTGGCCGGCGACATAATGGTCGGCCGAGATCTCGGCGCCCACTTCGAGCAGGCCGTCCGCGTCGACGCGGAATTCATGGACAACCGCCTTGGGCTCGACTTCGGCCTTGCCGAAGTGGCCGCGCTGCGGCTTGGCGACATTCTTGCTCTTCGCCGAACCGGCGCCGAGCTGGACGGCGGTATAGCCGTCACGATCTTGTTCGCGAACCGAGACGACCTGAACGCCTTCGAGCGCCAGAACGGTGACCGGCACGTGGCGGCCGTCGTCCTGGAACAGGCGGGTCATCCCCAACTTCTTCGCGATCACGCCAGTGCGCATGATCTTATGCTCCTATGCATAGGCACCCGACGGACCATTCCCCCGGGTGCGTGCCTCAGCCCAAAATTTAGATGCGAGCCCCCCGTCTGGGCTGAATTTCCGCCCGGAAGCGGAAACGACGGGGGACGCAGGCCCGGGCAAGCCCGGCGGTATCCCATCTCGTAGTTGAGTGCGCCTTCGCGCTCTCGTGTTCCTTGCGTTGGATCGGGATCGATCCGGTCGAGGAACCAGCGAATCTCCCTAAGGAAGACTCGCGAATCTCGTGTGGAGGCGGCGCATTACGCCAGCTTGATCTCCACGTCAACGCCGGCCGCGAGGTCGAGCTTCATCAGCGCATCGACCGTCTGCGGGGTCGGCTGCACGATGTCGAGCATGCGCTTGTAGGTGCGAACCTCGAACTGCTCGCGCGACTTCTTGTCGATGTGGGGACCACGGTTGACCGTGAACTTCTCGATCTTGGTCGGAAGCGGGATGGGGCCACGGATGAGCGCGCCGGTGCGGCGTGCAGTGTCGGCGATGTCGCCGGTCGCCTGATCGAGCACGCGATGGTCGAACGCCTTCAGGCGAATGCGGATATTGCTGTCCATGTTCCCTACCGATGCGAAAGAGCGGGCCTCGTTGCCGAGGCTCTTGCTGTGAATACGAAAACCGAAGGCGGGCCCATACACAGGAGCACCGGGAGGATCAAGCCCCGACACACTGCTTTTGCACACTGCGCGGATGCAGGATGCGACGACCCGAGCCAGCGCCACCGCCTACGCTGGTCTACCAGCAGCGCCCTGTCGCCTGGCTCCTCTCGGGCAGCACGCGAAGGCGGCGCTTGCCGAAATAGCTGATGTCGATCGAGATTCGAACCGGCGATCCCGCCTTGGTGTAGATCTCCTGGTCGCCGCGATCTTCCTGGCCGGTGCGGCAGAGCTTCCAGCCCTGCGTCTCAAGCAGGTCACCCACGCTGAGGGCCGCCCGATGATCGCTATCGTGCCATAACGTGAGTTCGCGAAAGCCGCCACGCGCATCCTTGCCGAGCAGGTCGACCGCAGCCTGGAAGGGGCCCCGCCCCTTCAGCATGACCGCCTTGGCACGGCAGCGCAGCCCGCGGCCATATTCGATACACTTCGTAAAGCCCGCGCGCTGTGCCGTCTGCCAATCGCCCTGGACGGGAAGCCCTTCGTACATCAGTTCGGGCGGCGGCGGCCCGATGTCGTCGCAGCCGGTGAGCGCAAGCATCGTCACGACCGCAGCTACGAAAAAGCCCGGCCTCCCTGATGGGAAGCCGGGCTGTTCGAACCTAACCCTTGCGGGCAAAGTCTCTTACTTCTGGATCTCGGCAACGACGCCTGCACCCACGGTGCGGCCGCCTTCGCGGATCGTGAAGCGCTGGCCGACGTCCATCGCGATCGGCGCGATGAGCTTGATGCCCAGTGCGACGTTGTCGCCCGGCATCACCATCTCGGTGCCCTCGGGCAGCTCGATCGTGCCGGTGACGTCGGTGGTGCGGAAGTAGAACTGCGGGCGATAGTTGGCGAAGAACGGCGTGTGACGGCCACCCTCGTCCTTCGACAGCACGTACACTTCCGACTTGAAGTCGGTGTGCGGCTTGATCGAACCCGGCTTGGCCAGAACCTGGCCACGCTCGACTTCCTCACGACCCACGCCGCGGATCAGCGCGCCGATGTTGTCGCCTGCACGGCCTTCGTCGAGCAGCTTGCGGAACATTTCCACGCCGGTGACGGTGGTCTTGCGGACGGCTTCCTGGATGCCGACGATCTCGACTTCCTCGCCAACCTTGACGATGCCGGTCTCGACGCGGCCGGTAACGACCGTGCCGCGGCCCGAGATCGAGAACACGTCCTCGATCGGCATCATGAAGGGCTGGTCAACCGGACGCTCCGGCTGCGGGATCGACTCGTCGACTGCCTTCATGAGCGCCAGGATGGCGTCCTTGCCGAGCTTGTCGTCCGAACCCGAAAGCGCGGCGGTAGCCGAACCACGGATGATCGGAATGTTGTCACCGTCGAACTCGCGACGCGACAGCTCTTCGCGGATTTCCATCTCGACGAGCTCGAGGATTTCCTCGTCGTCGACCAGGTCGACCTTGTTGAGGAAGACGACCATCGTCGGCACGCCGACCTGACGCGCGAGCAGGATGTGCTCCTTGGTCTGCGGCATCGGGCCGTCGGTGGCGGCAACGACGAGGATCGCGCCGTCCATCTGCGCGGCGCCCGTGATCATGTTCTTCACATAGTCGGCGTGGCCCGGGCAATCGACGTGCGCGTAGTGGCGTGCGTCGGTCTCGTACTCGACGTGCGCGGTCGAGATCGTGATGCCGCGCTCGCGCTCCTCGGGAGCCTTGTCGATGTTGGCAAAATCGACAGCGGCGTTGCCGGCGACGTTCTCTGCCAGGATCTTGGTGATCGCCGCAGTCAGCGAGGTCTTGCCGTGATCGACGTGACCGATGGTGCCGATGTTGAGGTGCGGCTTGTTCCGCTCAAACTTTGCCTTCGCCATTGGATTCCTACCTTCTGGATTCTGATTCGCGGCCTTCAGGGCGCCACGCGAACGCGGCCCCTTAGCGACTCATTTGGGGTTACGCCAGCTTCGCCTTCACTTCGTCGGCCACATTTGCGGGCACTTCGTCGTAATGCGAGAACTGCATGCTGTACTGCGCGCGGCCCTGAGTGAACGAGCGGAGCGCGTTCACATAGCCGAACATGTTCGCCAACGGGACCATCGCGTCCACCGTCTGCGCGTTGCCGCGCGTATCGGTGCCCTGGATCTGGCCACGACGGCTGTTCATGTCGCCGATGACGTCGCCCAGATAATCCTCCGGGGTGACGACTTCGACCTTCATGATCGGCTCGAGCAGCTTGATGCCGGCCTTCTGGGCCGCTTCGCGCATCGCGCCGCGTGCGGTGATTTCGAACGCCAGCGCCGACGAGTCGACGTCGTGGTACGCGCCGTCATACAGCACGATCTCGAAGTCGATGATCGGGAAGCCGACCAGCGAACCGGTGGCAGCCGTCTCGCGGAAGCCCTTTTCGATCGCCGGCAGATATTCCTTCGGAATGTTGCCGCCCTTGATCTCGTCCTTGAAGACGATGCCCGAACCGCGCTCGCCCGGAGTCAGCTTGACCTTGACGCGACCGAACTGCCCGGTGCCACCCGACTGCTTCTTGTGCGTGTAGTCGATATCGACAGGCTTCGCGAGATACTCGCGATACGCCACCTGCGGCGCGCCGACATTGGCCTCGACCTTGAACTCGCGCTTCATGCGATCGACCAGGATCTCAAGGTGGAGCTCGCCCATCCCCTTGATGATGGTCTGGCCGCTCTCCGAATCGGAGGTGACGCGGAACGACGGATCCTCGCGGGCGAGGCGATTGAGCGCGACGCCCATCTTCTCCTGGTCGGCCTTGGTCTTCGGCTCCACCGACAGCTCGATCACCGGCTCGGGGAATTCCATCCGCTCGAGGATGATCGGGGCGTTCTGCGCGCAGAGCGTGTCACCGGTCGTGGTGTCCTTGAGGCCCGCGAGTGCGACGATGTCGCCCGCGAACGCTTCCTGGATGTCCTCACGGCTGTTCGCATGCATCAGCAGCATGCGACCGACCTTCTCCTTCTTGTCCTTCACCGAGTTGGTGACGGTCGAAGCGGCCTCGAGCTTGCCCGAATAGATGCGCGCGAAGGTCAGCGTGCCGACGAACGGATCGTTCATGATCTTGAACGCGAGCGCCGAGAAGGGCTCGGTATCCGACGACGGACGCTCGTCCGGGGTCTCGCCGTCGAGCTTGACGCCCTTGATCGCGGGAACGTCGAGCGGCGAAGGCAGATAGTCGACCACGGCGTCGAGCAGGGGCTGGACGCCCTTGTTCTTGAACGCCGAGCCGCACACCACCGGAACGAACGCCATGCTGAGCGTGCCCTTGCGGATCAGCTTCTTGAGGTCGGCCGTCGACGGCTCGTTGCCCTCGAGATACGCTTCCATCAGGTCGTCGTCCTGCTCGACGGCCATCTCGATCAGGTCGCTGCGATACTTGGCGGCCTTTTCCTTCAGGTCATCGGGGATGTCCTGATATTCGAACTTCGCGCCGAGCGACTCTTCGAGCCAGATGATCGCGCGGTTCTCGACCAGATCGACCAGGCCCTTGAAGCCGCCCTCAATGCCGATCGGAAGATACAGCACGGCCGGGCGCGCGCCGAGGCGCTCGATGATCGAGTTGACGCAGAAATAGAAGTCCGCGCCGGTGCGGTCGAGCTTGTTGACGAAGCACATGCGCGGCACGCCGTACTTGTCGGCCTGGCGCCACACGGTCTCCGACTGCGGCTCGACGCCGGCAACGCCGTCGAAGCATGCCACGGCACCGTCGAGCACGCGCAGCGAACGCTCGACTTCGATCGTGAAGTCGACGTGACCCGGAGTGTCGATGATGTTGATCAGGTGCTCTTCGCCCTTGCCCTCTTCGGCGCGCCACTTGCACGTCGTAGCGGCGGACGTGATCGTGATCCCGCGCTCCTGCTCCTGCTCCATCCAGTCCATCGTCGCGGTGCCTTCGTGCACTTCGCCGATCTTGTAGGACTTGCCGGTGTAATAGAGGATGCGCTCGGTCGTCGTCGTCTTGCCGGCGTCGATGTGCGCCATGATGCCGATATTGCGATAACGCTCGAGCGGATGGCTGCGGGCCATGTGTCTTCTCCAATGCCGCCGGATGGCGGGCTGAAACCTAAGATTGGGCTACATCCCAACCCGTTCGGGCTGAGCTTGTCGAAGCCCTGTCGCACTTTCTTCCGGGGAAGAAGTACAGCCCTTCGACAAGCTCAGGGCAAACGGTGATGGGTGGAAAGCGCCGGAGCGCTCGCCACCCATATAGTCACGTTTTTTACCAGCGGTAGTGGCTGAAGGCGCGGTTCGCTTCGGCCATACGGTGGGTATCTTCGCGCTTCTTGACCGCATTGCCGCGGTTGTTCGAAGCGTCTAGCAACTCGCCCGAAAGACGAGCCGACATGGTGTGCTCGCTGCGATTGCGGGCCGAGGCGATGAGCCAGCGGATCGCAAGCGCCTGGGCGCGCTCGGGGCGCACTTCCACGGGAACCTGGTAGGTCGCACCGCCGACGCGGCGCGAACGGACCTCGATGCCCGGCTTGATGTTGTTGAGCGCGTCATGGAACACGCCGATCGGTTCGCGCTTGGCGCGCTGCTCGACGGTTTCGAGCGCCGAATAGACGATGTTCTCGGCGACGGACTTCTTGCCGTCGAGCATCACCGAGTTCATGAACTTCGAAAGAACCTCATCCCCGTACACGGGATCAGGCAGGATTTCCCGCTTTTCGGGACGACGACGACGAGCCATCTGATATCTTCCTTCTAAACTTCAGCCGTAAATGGTCGAATGCTCGACCGGCTTACTTCGGACGCTTCGCGCCGTACTTGGAACGCGACTGGCGGCGATCCTTCACACCCTGCGTATCGAGCACGCCGCGAAGGACGTGGTAGCGAACGCCGGGAAGGTCGCGCACGCGGCCGCCGCGGATCAGGACCACCGAGTGCTCCTGAAGATTGTGGCCCTCGCCCGGAATGTACGAAATGACTTCGCGCTGGTTGGTCAGGCGGACCTTCGCAACCTTGCGCAGCGCCGAGTTCGGCTTCTTCGGGGTCGTGGTATAGACACGGGTGCAGACGCCGCGCTTTTGCGGGTTCTGCTCCATCGCAGGGACCTTCGACTTGGTCTTCTGCAGTTCGCGGCCCTTGCGGACCAGCTGGTTGATCGTTGGCATGAAGCCCTTCACCTTTGCGTTACCGGGATATCCCGGCGGTTACTTTGCTGGAGCCCAGACTCTAACGAATACGAAAAGGCCCCGGGTGTCTGCGACCCCCCGGGCCATTGCGTCTCCAGCAACGTTCAGCTCTTTGTTCCCCGAGTCTTGCGGCCCAATGGGCCCTCGCGGAACGGGGGCGCCTATAGCCGTGCGGGCAAGACCGGTCAATGGGGCGCCCTTGGCTCGCCTCCCGAGGATAACCGCCCATAAACGCATCGCGCGCTAGAGTCGCCCCGCATGCAGCACGCCCCCTCCCCCATCGCGCTCTCGCGGCCGATTCTCTCCCGGCTCGCACCCCCGCTCCTCGCCGCGGCGGTTACGCTGCTGCTTGGTGCGATCGGCACGCCGCAGCCGGGCGCGTGGCAGCTCCTCGACTCGCTCGGGCTCGCGCCGCTGACCGGACTGCTCTTCGCCGGTGCTGCCGGGCTGCTTGCCTGCCATCTCGCGCAAACCAGCGCACCCCCTGCCCGCCCCGCCGCCGACACCGCGCTCCCCGCTGCGCTGATCGCCGCGGCGCTGCCCGGCCCGGGATCGGCGGCGCTGCTGGTGCCGCTGCTTCTCGTGGCGCCACGGATCCGCCGCCCCCGCGCGACCGACCTGCCCGCGCTCGTTGGTACCGCGACCGGCGTCGCCGCCGCTTGGCTGGGCAGCCCGCTGCTCGGCACGTTCGGCGCGCTGACCATGCTCGCCGCCGCGGCGCTGGCGATTCGCCGCGCTGCCCGCTGCGCAGCCAACGATGACGCGCCACCTGCCTTGTGGAGTCTGCCTGAGGAAGTACGCTATGCTAGGCAGCGCGAACGGACTTCGAGTCCCGGATTGGGGGAGTGAGCCGATGTTCAGCAGCAAGGGTGCGCGCAGTTCGGGATCGGGCCAGGCCAATGCCAAAGGCCGCGGCATGTTCTCGGTGATCGGCCCCGACATGGCGGTTACCGGCGACGTCCGCGCCACCGCCGACCTTCATATCGACGGCAGCATCGAAGGCGACGTCGCCTGCGCCAGCCTCGTCCAGGGCGCCGACAGCCGCATCGTCGGGGGCATCACCGCCGAGACCGCGCGGGTCGCCGGCACGATCGAAGGCAGCGTCCGGGTGAAGCATCTAACGGTCGAGCGCTCGGCCCGGATCGCCGGCGATATCGAATATGAGGACATCACGATCGAGAATGGGGGGCAAGTCGACGGCCGCCTCAAGCGCGTGGGTACCGAAACCGCGGCGACCGGCCCCCGCGCGGTGCCCGATGCAGGGCGGGAACAGGCGGCGTAGAACCTAAAACTCCCCTCCCTTTCAGGGAGGGGAATATAGAAGAGGCGCCCCCTTGCCGAAGGCGACTCTCCAAACCTTGTCGGAGCCCTTAGAGCCCCTTGATCTTCGCCAGATGCGCCTCGACTACCTTCACGGCGTCGCCCGCAAAGGTTTTGAGCTCGGCCACCTCGCCGCTCGCGGCATAGGCCTTGACCGTCGTCAGCGCCTTCTCGTGCGCCGCGACCTGCTGGGTCTTGTAGAGCGCGTCGAACGCCGCGCCCTCGGCACTGCGCAGCGCCGCGAGGTTGGTCTCCTGCTCGGCAGTCAGCGCCGGGTTGGGCGCGATCGCCGGGCTCGCCTTGGCCGCCGCGGCCTTGAGCTTCTCGGTCGAGGCATTGTGCTGCTCGACCATCATCTTGCCGAAGTCCTTGAACTTCTGCTCCTGCGCCTTTTCCTGCGCGAGCTTGCCCGCCTCGACCTCATAGTGATTGCTCGCGCCGACTTCGTTGGCGAAGGTCTGGCCCGGCGTCGCGGCTGCATCGGTCATCAGCGCGTTGTCGGCCATGTTGGCGTCGGTGGGTGCGTCCATGCCGGTGTAATTATCGGTGACAACCGTGTTGGTCGTCGTGGTGGTGGTCTCGCTGCCACCGCACGCGGAAAGCGCGAGCGCCGACGTGAATCCCAGAACCAGATGTAGCTTCTTCATGATGGCATCCTCCTGCGCTGCCCCAACGCCGCCCCTTCGCACTCGTTCCGCTTTCTCAATAGGATAGCCGGATCAGGCGCTGCGCAGCTCCGCCAGGAAGGCGCCCAGCTCGACCGACAGCGTGCCGGCATCGCGCTGAAGCCGCGCGGCCAGCGCGTGCATGTCGCCCGCGCTGCTCGACGCAGTGCGCGAGGTGCCGCCGATCGCCTCGACATCGTGACGAATCGCATTGCTCGCGCCGACCGCCTCCTCGACATTGCGCGCGATCAGGTGCGTCGCGGCCTGCTGCGCCGCGATCGCGCCCTGCACCCCCGCGGCGAGATCGACCATCGACGCGATCGCCTCTTCGACCTGCATATGCCCGAGCGCGACGTCGTCGATACCGCGGCGGATCTCGGCGACGTGCGCAGTGATCCGCCCCGCCGCCACGCCGGTCTGGTTGGAGAGCTGCTTCACTTCGTTGGCGACGACGGTGAAGCCCCGCCCCGCTTCGCCCGCGCGCGCCGCCTCGATCGTCGCGTTGAGCGCGAGCAGATTCACCTGCCCGGCAATGTCGCTGATCAGCGCGATCACCGAATCGACCGTCTGCGCCGCGCGATGCAGTTCGCGGGTGCGTGCGCTGCCGGCACGGACCAGCGCCGAGACCTTGCCCGCTGCCGCCTCGGCCGCCTGGGTATTGCCCTCGACCTGTTCGAGCGACGCGGCAAGGTCGCGCCCGCGCGCAGCGATCTCGCGCATATTGTCGCTGGTCTGCGACGCGGCCGAGGCGACGGCCACTGCCCGCTCGCCGACTTCGGTCGCGCGGTGGCCGGTTTCGGCGGCGCTGTGCTGGAGCATCGCCGAAAGGTCGCCGAGCGCCTGCGCCAGCGACGCGACTTCGCCTTCGAACCGTTCGCTGGCGCGCTCGATCCGCTCGGCACGCGCTACGCGGCCCGCGGCGCTGGTCCGCTCATATTCGGCGGCAAGCAGCAGCAGCCGGCGATTGCCGATCACCCCCGCCAGCCGGCCGTTGCGGGTCAGGATCATGCCTTCGCTGCCCCCGGCACGCCGATAGGCGTGGATCAGCGCGCCGATGCCGGTGTCGATCTCGGCGACCGGGCAGGCGCGGACGTGGCGCACCACGCCATGCCCGAAATACGGGTTTCGCAGCAGCGCGTGCCCAAACGGATTGAGCAGCAGCCGCCGCACGTCCTTTTCGAAGATCGCGCCGATCGGGCGATGCGCGGTATCGACCACCGGCATCAGCCGCAGGTCGGTATCCGAGTTGAACAGATCGACTGCCTTGAACAGCGAATCGTCGAGCGTCGCCCAGGGCGGATCGGCTTCGGCGTCGGAAAGCCAGCCCGAATTCGGTGCTGGCGGAGGGGATGCGGGTGCGACCGTCATGCACCCCGCCTAGGGCTGGTTGGTAAAGGCGAGCTTCACCGCTGGTTACACCTCCGTGACAATCGCGAATTTATTTGCGCCTGCGGCAGGCCGGAGCGCGGCGCGGATGGACGCGGTTCCGGAGGATTGAGTAGCCGCGGTCACTGTGTCATTGCGCAATAAAATTACACGACGAGTCGGGCCATCGTGCCCGCCGCAGGAGAGTTTATGCGCACGATCGATCACCTCATCGCAGGCCATTCGGGCGGCGGAGCATCGCGCACCGCCGACGTTTTTGATCCCAATACCGGCCAGGTCCAGGCGCGCGTGTCGCTCGGCACCCAGGCCGACCTCGACCGCGCCATCGCCGCCGCGCAGACCGCCCAGCCCGGCTGGGCCGCGACCAACCCGCAGCGCCGCGCCCGCGTGATGTTCAAGTTCAAGGAACTGGTCGAGGCGAACATGGACGCCCTCGCCCACCTGCTTTCCTCCGAGCACGGCAAGGTCATCGCCGACGCCAAGGGCGACATCCAGCGCGGGCTCGAAGTCATCGAA
Organism: Sphingomonas sp. HF-S4; assembly: GCF_032911445.1. Classification (NCBI taxonomy): domain Bacteria; kingdom Pseudomonadati; phylum Pseudomonadota; class Alphaproteobacteria; order Sphingomonadales; family Sphingomonadaceae; genus Sphingomonas; species Sphingomonas agrestis. Next base: position 2,570,284 of record NZ_JAWJEJ010000001.1, read on the forward strand.
TTCGCCTGCGGCATCCCGCACGTCCTCAAGGGCGAATATACCCAGGGCGCCGGCCCCGGCATCGACGTCTATTCGATGCGCCAGCCGCTCGGGATCGGCGCGGGCATCACGCCGTTCAACTTCCCGGCGATGATTCCGCTCTGGATGTCGGGCATCGCCATCGCCACCGGCAACGCCTTCCTGCTCAAGCCCTCCGAGCGCGACCCGTCGGTCCCCGTCCGCCTCGCCGAGCTGATGCTCGAGGCTGGGCTGCCCGAGGGCGTGCTCCAGGTCGTCCAGGGCGACAAGGAAATGGTCGACGCGATCCTCGACCATCCCGCGATCAGCGCCGTGTCGTTCGTCGGCTCGTCGGACATCGCACATTATGTCTATCGCCGCGGTGTCGAGGCCGGAAAGCGCGTTCAGGCGATGGGCGGCGCCAAGAACCACGGCATCGTCATGCCCGATGCCGATCTCGACCAGGTCGTCGCGGATCTGTCGGGCGCAGCGTTCGGCTCGGCGGGCGAGCGCTGCATGGCGCTGCCGGTGGTGGTCCCCGTCGGCGACAAGACCGCCGACGCGCTGCGCGCCAAGCTGATCCCCGCAATCGAAGCGCTCCGCGTCGGCGTCTCGACCGACAATGACGCGCATTACGGCCCCGTCGTGAACGCCGCGCACAAGCAACGCGTCGAGAACTGGATCAAGACCGGGGTCGACGAAGGCGCCGAGCTCGTCGTCGACGGCCGCGGCTTCCAGCTGCAGGGGCATGAAGAAGGCTTCTTCATCGGCCCGTCGCTGTTCGACCGCGTCACGCCCGACATGCAGGCGTACAAGGAGGAGATCTTCGGGCCAGTCCTCCAGATCGTCCGCGCCCCCGATTTCGAGACCGCACTGCGCCTGCCGAGCGAGCACCAGTACGGCAACGGCGTCGCGATCTTCACCCGCAACGGCCATGCCGCGCGCGAGTTCGCATCGCGCGTCAATGTCGGCATGGTCGGGATCAACGTGCCGATCCCGGTGCCGGTCGCCTATCACAGCTTCGGCGGGTGGAAGCGCAGCGCATTCGGCGACATCAACCAGCACGGGATGGAGGGCGTCCGCTTCTGGACCAAGACCAAGACCGTCACGCAGCGCTGGCCCGACGGCTCGGCCGATCTCCCGCGCGGCAGCGAGGATGGCGGCCCGTCGCGCATCCAGGACGCCTTCGTCATCCCGACGATGGGCTGAGGATCGACCCGGCGCCGGCCTGCGTTGGACTCGCGATCGAAACGAGGGAAGAGCATGCGCAACACCGTGATGATCGTCGCCGCATTGACGCTCGCCGGCTGCGGCGGCGACCGCGAGCCGGCACCGGGCAACGACACGATCGCGATCCCGCGCAACGAGACGGTGACCACCCCCGCCCGGCCCGTGCAGCCGGCACCGGCAGCATCTCCCGCGGCCGTCGCCTCCCCTACGCCTTCGCCCAGCGCGACCGAAGACGCCGGCCCGATCGAGGCGCGCATTCCCCGCACGCTGCGCGGCCGATGGGGCCTCGTAGCCGCCGACTGCAAGTCGGTCCCCGGCGAGCATCAAGGATCGCTCGTCGTCTCGGGCGAGACGCTGCGCTTCTACGAATCGGTCGGCACGCTCGGCACGGTCGTCGAGAAGGACGACAGCCGCATCGTCGGCGATTTCATCTTCGAAGGCGAAGGCACGACCTGGAAGCGCCGCGTGGTGCTCGACGGCCAGGATGGCGGCAAGACGCTGGTTCGCCGCGAACAGGGCGCCGATGCAATGCCCGGCGCGCTGCGCTATCGCAGGTGCGCATGATCCGAAGCCTCGTCTCCGCCTTTGCCGCGCTGTTCCTGCTCGTGCTCGCACCGACTGCAGTCGCGCAGAAGCGCATCGCGCTGACTTTCGACGACACGCCCCGCGCCGCCGGCGCGTTCTTCACGCCGCAGGAACGCGCCAAACGCCTGATCGCCAGCCTCAAGAAAGCCCAGGTCGAGCAGGCCGCGTTCTTCGTCAATCCGGGCAAGGTGCAGAGCCCCGCCGACGAAGCGCTGGTTGCGAACTATGTCCGCGCCGGCCACGTCATCGCCAACCACAGCTTCAGCCACCCGCACCTCAACCAGCTGACCGCCGACGCCTATCTCGCCGATATAGATAAAGCCGAGGCGTGGCTCGCCCCGCGCCCCGGCCACCGCCCCTGGTTCCGCTATCCGTTTCTCGACGAAGGCGGGAAGGACAAGGCCAAGCGCGACGCCGTCCGCGCGGGCCTGGCTGCGCGCGGCCTCACCAACGGCTATGTCACCGCCGAGGGCTCGGACTGGAATATCGAAACGCTGACGGTCGAGGCGAAGAAGGCCGGCAAGACGATCGACATGGCTGCGCTGCGCGACCTCTATGTCGAGACGCATGTCGAGGCCGCCGAGTTCGCCGACGGCCTGATGGTCAAGACGATCAGCCGCTCGCCGGTCCATGTCATGCTCCTCCACGAGACCGACATCGCCGCGCTCTACATCGGCGACCTCGTCGCGGGCCTGCGCGCCAAAGGCTGGGAAATCGTCACTGCGGATGTCGCCTATGCCGACCCGCTCAACACCGCCGCCCCCGACGTCCCCAGCGCCAACGGCACGCTCACCGAGCTGCTCGCCTGGGAAAAGGGCCTGCCCGCCCCACGCTGGTACGCCCGCAACGACATCAAGCTCGCCAACCGCCTCTTCGCCGAGCGCGTGCTGCATGAAGCCTCCGCAGAATGATCCTCGCCCTCCTCGCGCTGTCGCCGGGCCTTGGCGCTGCGCCGGAAACCGGAGCATTTAAGGGGCCGGGCCGCGCGTGCCTGATGCATAGCTATGTCGATCTGGCCGAGGGCGAGACCCTCAAGGTCGAAAGTGCGGGCACTGAATCCGCGCGCTTCACGCTGCGCACCCCGCATGACAAATTGCAGTTGATCGAAAGCGAGATCATCGGCGGCGAGTCCTACACCAGCATGGCGGTCACCGAGGATGGCCAGACCCGCGTGTTCCGCAGCGCCGGTGGACGGCGCACCAGGCACCTGTTCCACGGTCGGACCAACTATTCTCCGGACGAAGACCGGCTGACGCTCATCCTGATCGGATTGCGCGCGAAGGATGCGACCGAGCGCGCCTCCCTGATACACCGTATCCATGTGGCCGAGCCGGAACCGGGTTCCTGCAATCATTCCTACCGGTACGGGTGGGACCTCATCTCGGAAACCATCGACAAATGACCCAATTCGACCTCACCGACGAGCAGCGCCAGATCCAGGAGATGGCGCAGCAATTCACCGCGGACGCGATCACCCCGCATGCCGCGGAGTGGGACGAAAAGCACATCTTCCCGCGCGAGACGATCAAGGCCGCGGCCGAGCTCGGCTTCGCCTCGATCTACGTCTCGGAGGAGAGCGGCGGGATCGGCCTCGGCCGGCTCGAGGCGGCGCTGATCATGGAGGCGATGGCCTATGGCTGCCCGTCGACCAGCGCCTTCATCTCTATCCACAACATGGCGAGCTGGATGATCGATACCTTCGGCAGCGCCGACCTCAAGGCCAAGTACCTCCCCAGCCTGATCACGATGGAGCGCCTCGCCAGCTATTGTCTCACCGAACCGTCGTCGGGCTCCGATGCCGCCGCGCTCAAGACCAAGGCGGTGCGCGACGGCGATCATTATGTCGTCAATGGATCGAAGCAGTTCATCTCGGGCGCGGGCGAGAACGAGGTCTACGTCACGATGGTCCGCACCGGCGAGGAGGGCCCCAAGGGCATCTCCTGCCTGGTGATCGAGAAGGACATGCCTGGCGTGAGCTTCGGCGCCAACGAGCGGAAACTCGGCTGGCATTCGCAGCCGACGCGGCAGGTGACCTTCGAGGACGTCCGCGTTCCGGTCGAGAACCGTGTCGGCGGCGAAGGCGACGGCTTCCGCTTCGCGATGATGGGATTGGACGGCGGCCGCTTGAACATCGGCGCCTGCTCGCTGGGCGGCGCGCAACGCTGCCTCGACGAGGCGATCGCCTATACCAAGGATCGTCAGCAATTCGGCAAGCCGATCGCGGACTTCCAGAACACCCAGTTCGTGCTGGCCGACATGGCGACCGAGCTCGAGGCCGCCCGCGCGCTGCTCTACCTCGCCGCCGCCAAGGTCACCGCCGGCGCGCCCGACAAGACGCGGTTTGCGGCAATGGCGAAGCGCCTCGCCACCGATACCGGCAGCTCGGTGGTCGATCGCGCGCTCCAGCTTCACGGGGGGTATGGCTATCTCCAGGACTATCCGATCGAACGCTTCTGGCGCGACCTGCGCGTCCACTCGATCCTCGAAGGGACCAACCAGGTGATGCGCATGATCATCGGCCGGGAGTTGACGCGACAGTGACCGAAGACATTCTCTCCTTCACCGAAGCCCGCACCGGCCGGATCCGGCTCAACCGCCCCAAGGCGATCCACGCGCTCAACACGCAGATGTGCGCCGCGATGCTCGAAGCCCTCGCCGCCTGGCGTGCGGACCCCGCGATCGAGGCCGTGCTGATCGACCATGCCGAAGGCCGCGGCTTCTGTGCCGGCGGCGACATCCGCATGATCGCGCTGAGTGGCGCCGGCGACGGCGAAGCCGCGCGCGCCTTCTTCAGGCTCGAATACCAGCTCAACCACGCGCTGTTCACCTATGCCAAGCCGATCGTCGCGTTCATGGACGGGATCACGATGGGCGGCGGCGTCGGCATCTCGCAGCCCGCCAAGTTCCGCGTAGCGACCGAGAATACCCGCTTCGCGATGCCCGAGACCGGGATCGGCCTGTTCCCCGATGTCGGCGGCGGCTGGTATCTCTCGCGCCTGCCGGGTCATCTGGGCGAATATATCGCGCTCACCGGCGCGCGGCTGAACGGCGCCGATTGCCGCGCGCTCGGCCTCGCCACCCATTATCTCGCAGCCGAGAAGCTCGACCAGGCCAAGGCCGAGATCGCCGCCAATCCCCAGGCGATCGCCGCCACGCTCGACGCCCTCTCCGAAGACCCCGGCCAAGCCGCGATCCTCGACCAGCGCGCCGATATCGACCGCCTGTTCGCCGCCGATACGCTCGAGGAGATCGTCGCCGCGCTCGCTGCCGATGGCGGGCTATGGGCGCGCGAACAGCTCGCGATCCTCGCTACCAAGTCGCCCCAGGCGATGAAGGTCTCGCTCCACCTCGTCCGCCAGGGCCGCCACATGCCGAGCTTCGAGGACGAGATGCGCCAGGAATTCGCCGTCGCCTCGCGCGTCGTCCAGCGCCCCGATTTCGCCGAGGGCGTCCGCGCGGTGATCGTCGACAAGGACAACGCCCCGCGCTGGCAGCCCGCCACGATCGAAGGCGTTACCGATCACGTCATCGACCAGATCTTCGCGCCCCTTCCCGCCGACCAGGAATGGGCGCCCGCATGAAGGATTTCCAATGAGCTACCAGACCATCCTCGTCGAGCAGCGCGGCGCCGTCACGCTCGTCACGCTCAACCGCCCCCAGGCATTGAACGCACTCAACAGCCAGGTCCTCTCCGAGCTGCTCGAAGCGATGGCCGCGTTCGACAAGGATCCCACGCAGGGCTGCGCGGTGATCACGGGCAGCGAAAAGGCCTTTGCCGCGGGTGCCGACATCAAGGAGATGCAGGCGCAGGGCTTTGCCGACATGTACGGCCACGACTTCTTTGCCGGCTGGGACGCCTTCACCCGCACGCGGAAGCCGGTCATCGCCGCGGTCGCCGGCTATGCGCTGGGCGGCGGCTGCGAGCTGGCGATGATGTGCGACTTCATCCTCGCCGCGGACAGCGCCAAATTCGGCCAGCCCGAGATCAAGCTTGCCGTCTCGCCGGGCATGGGCGGCTCGCAGCGCCTCGCCCGCGCGGTCGGCAAGGCCAAGGCGATGGAGATGTGCCTCACCGGCCGGATGATCGACGCCGCCGAGGCAGAGCGGGCCGGGCTGGTGGCGCGCATCGTCCCCGCCGCCGAACTGGTCGAGGACGCGGTCGAGACCGCCGCGACGATCGCCGGCATGGCGCCGCTCGCCGTGCTGGCGAGCAAGGAGATGGTCAACGCGGCGTTCGAGACCAATCTGGCGCAGGGCGTCCAGTTCGAGCGCCGGCTGTTCCACGCGCTGTTCGGCACGGCGGACCAGAAGGAGGGCATGGCCGCCTTCGTCGAAAAGCGCCCGGGTGCGTGGTCGGGGAAGTAGAATAACCGTCACCCCGGCGAAAGCCGGGGTCTCATGAGGTTAGCGCACGCGCGCGGCACGAGATCCCGGCTTTCGCCGGGATGACGATAAAAGAGAGGACAACATGGCACGCATCGCATTCATCGGGCTGGGCAATATGGGCGGCGGCATGGCTGCCAACCTCGCCAAGGCGGGCCATGATGTCCGCGCCTTCGACCTATCTGCAGAGGCCCTCGACAAGGCGAAGAAGGCCGGCTGCCTCCCTGCCCAGGACGCCAATGCCGCGATCGAAGGCGCCGAGGCGGTCATCACCATGCTCCCCGCCGGCCGACATGTCGAAGCGGTCTATACCGACAACATCCTCCCCCACGCCGATGCCGGCGCGATCCTGATCGACTGCTCGACGATCGACGTCGCCACCGCGCGCCGCGTCGCCGAGGCCGCCGCCGCGAACGGCCTTGCCGCGGTCGACGCGCCGGTCTCGGGGGGGATCGCCGCGGCCAATGCGGGGTCGCTCACCTTCATGGTCGGCGGCAGCGAGGCCGCGTTCAGCCGCGCCGAGCCCTTCCTGTCGGACATGGGCAAGGCCGTGATCCACGCGGGGACCAGCGGCGCGGGCCAGGGCGCGAAGATCTGCAACAACATGATGCTCGGCGCGACGATGATCGCCACCTGCGAGAGCTTCGCGCTGGCCGAGAAGCTCGGGCTCGACTTGCAGAAGCTCTACGACATCGCCTCGGTCAGCTCGGGCCAGAGCTGGTCGATCACGAGCTATTGCCCCGTCCCCGGCGTCGGCCCCGAAACCCCGGCTGACCGCGACTATCAAGGCGGGTTTGCCGCCGCGCTGATGCTCAAGGACCTCAAGCTCGCGCTCGAAGCGGCGGCCAGCGTCGATGCCGAAACCCCGATGGCCGCGCGCGCCGAGGAACTCTACGAGAATTTCGCCAATGGCGACGGCGCGACGCTCGATTTCTCGGGGATCATCAAGATGCTGCGGGGATAAACAAAACTCCCCTCCCTTTCAGGGAGGGGAGCTCATTGGCGTGATCGCCTCGCAACAATGCCCCACATCCCGCAACGAAACGAAATCCCGCCGAGACTGCCGCTCCGCAACTGGCTCCAGCGCCCGCACCCCCAGGGCGCGCCAGTACAGGAGTATCCATGACCCGGTTTCACCTCATCGTCCTGACCGCGGCGATGTTCGCAGGCACGCCCGCACTCGCGCAGGACGCCACCGAATTCGCCGGCCCGCGCGCCGAAGCCAGCATCGGCCTCGACCAGCTCCGCTTCGACCTCGCTACGCTGGGCAGCGACGGCAAGGCAAAGCAGTCGGACCTCGGCTACGGCATCGCGATCGGCTACGACGCCGCGCTCACTCCCGCCTGATCGCCGGTATCGAAGGCGGCGTGAACCTCTCCGACATACGCTTCGCCACCGGCAACGCCACCGACGGCAGCGAGCTGCGGAAACGCCGCGAATGGACGCTGGCCGGCCGGATCGGCACCCCGATCACGCCTAACGCGTTGCTCTACGGCAAGGTGGGATACGCCAACCTCCAGCTGCGCGAGGACCAGACCGTGGCGGGCGTCACCACCAGCGCCAAGGAGGATCTCGACGGCGTGCTGCTCGGCGCCGGCGTCGGCATCCGCTTCTGAGCGGAGGAGGAGCCGCTCCTTCCGCGATTAACCCGAACTTTCCACCTGAGCGCGTATGGCGGCACCATGCGCGCTCTCCTCCTCCTCGCCCTCGCCGCCCCTGCTCCCGCGCAGGAAGCCCCTTTCGTCGTCGCCGAAACGGGTCAAGGCTATCGCTCGATCGACGACGCCGTCACTGCGATCCGCGACGACGACGCCACGATCCTGATCGCGCCGGGCACCTATCGCCAATGCACCGTCCAGACCGGCGGCAAGATCACCTTCAAGGCGCGCCAGCCCGGCACGGTGGTCTTCGAGAAGGAAGTTTGCGAGGAAAAGGCCGGCTTCGTGCTGCGCGGCCGCGGCTCGACGATCGATGGCATCGTCTTTCGCGGTTACGCCGTCTCCGACGGCAACGGCGCCGGCATCCGCCACGAGATGGGCGACCTGACGATCACCAATTCGATGTTCCTCGACAGCCAGGAAGGCATCCTCGGCGGCGGCCACGAGACCGTGCGCCGCATCAGCATCGACCGCTCGACCTTTTCCGGGCTCGGCCAATGCGAGACCGAGAATTGCAGCCATGCGATCTATCTCGCGGTCGACGGCGAAGTCTCGGTCACCCGCTCGCGCTTCGAGCGCGGCACCGGCGGGCATTACGTCAAGCTGCGCGCACGCCGGGTGAACATCACCGATTCGAGCTTCGACGACAGCGCCGGCAAGAAGACCAACTACATGATCGACCTGTCCGAAGGCGGCACCGGGCTGATCGCGCGCAACACCTTCGTCCAGGGCAAGAGCAAGGACAACCATTCGGGCCTGATCGTGGTGGCAGCGGAGGGGCGGACCTATCCCTCGAGCGGCCTGCGCATCGAGGACAACACCGCCAGCATGGCCCCCGGCGCGCCGCCCAACCCGGCCTTCGTCGCCGACCTCAGCGGCTCGACGATCGAGCTGAGCAACAACCGCCTGACGGGGATGCGCGCGTTCGAGCGACGCTGAGACGCGCGGCAGCAGGGTGCGGCAAGCCTGCACCAAAGGCGGTTCCTTGCCGCTCCCGAAAGAACTCGTATTTTGCTATCGAACGACTTCGCAGCCTACTTGGCTGAAGCAGATCGGAGCCATGGTGAATATCGGCTGCGGACCCGCCCCGCGGAGGGCTTTAAGCGCAGTCCGGACTGGGCGCCATTGCTCGGCGACCGCATCGCGTAGCACCGCACTTGCCGTGTAGCGTGTCGCTGCCGTACAGGCCGCTGCCGCCGACGGTGTAGGTCAGAAGAGAACCTAATAAATATCGACATCAATTTGAGAACATTTCCCAACTAAAATTGATTTCGATTTTATACCCACAAATACACCTACAGATCATAGTGATTACTTGTTTCGGTTACCCCTCAATCAGCCTTCAGTCATCTTTGCCGACGTCCGCACTATACGATCTACGAATGGATATGTCCAGATGCGCGCGGATGCATTCTCTAGCCAACGCCAATAGGCACAAATGTATTCGGCGTGCATGTTGCGTGCATTTGGGGGGCTGCTCAGGGCATGCCGCTTCTCGGCGTCCTCACCTCATCTGCCGTTCAGAATCGAAACGATAACGTGCCGCGGACCGCATGAAAGTCGAAGCGATCGTCGCTTCGACGAAACTCGGTCCCAGGCGCGCCGAACAGGATGAACGGGTTGATCGCGTTTGCCGCGCCGCGGGTGGCGCGCACGCGATAATTGTCGTCGTTGTAGCGCGTGTAGAGATATTCCACGCCGACCGAGACGCTCGACGAAATCTTGTGCTCGATGCCGCCGCCGCCCGATACGCCCCATTCCCTGAAATCGCCATTGTCCAGGAAGGCGTTCTGACCATTGCTTGTCGAGAAGGTGTTCTTGATCTCGGCATAGGATGGCCCGGCCGTCACATAGGCAAGGGTCGTGCCGCCGAGCGCATAGCCGGCGCGAACACGAACCGCCGCTTCCCAGTCGATCTTGCGGGTGAGGGTGTAAGAAGCGGGCGTGGTGCTGAAGGCACTCACGCTGTCGCGCATCGAACTGCTGCCGGCTTCGCCCACCACACCCAGGACGAAATTTCCGAACTGGGCGTCGTACCCGGCGCGAAAATGGTAATCGATGCCGTTCTCGCGCTTGCAGCCGGCGTTGGCGGTCGATCTGGCGCGGCCGTCGCAGAAGCCGGGGGAGAAGGCGTCGGTGCCGGCGGTGGTGGTCACGACATCGTCGGTGCCATCGAAGCCGCGATCGAAGCGGACGGTCTCGTTGGTGCCGCCCTTCTCGAAGCCATACCCTACGGCGACACCGATATAGGGGCCATCGAATTCCTGCGCATAGGCGGACGGGGCGACAAACAGGAGGAGGCCCGAAGCTCCGAGTATCGATTTGCGCATGATTATTCTCCCTGTCGTAACGATGATCAGAACATGTAGCTGAGCAGAAGGCCGTTGAGCCCTATGATGGTCGCCGCGACGGCCCACGCGGCGAAGCGGATCCAGCCGCGATTAGCGAACTGGCCCATGCGTACGCGATCGCCGGTGAAGCGCACCAACGGCACCACCGCAAAAGGGAGCTGCAGGCTCAGCACCACCTGGCTGAACACCAGCAACTTGGTCGCGCCGCTGTCGCCATAGAGACCGACCACAATGACCGCGGGAATGATTGCCAGCGAGCGCGTGATCGTCCGCCGCAACCAGACAGGCATGCGCAGATTGAGGAACCCCTCCATCACGATCTGCCCGGCGAGCGTGCCAGTGATCGTCGAATTCTGGCCCGAGGCGAGCAGGGCGACGCCGAACAGCGTGCTGGCGATCCCGGCGCCGAGGGCTGGGGTGAGCAGATGATAGGCGTCCTGGATTCCGGCCACGTCGGTGCGGCCCGTCTCGTGGAAGGCGGCGGCTGCGAGGATCAGGATCGCGGCGTTGACGAAGAAGGCGAGCGCGAGCGCGACGGTGCTGTCGATCGTCGCGAGGGCGATCGCTTCCTTCCTGCCCTCCGTCGAGCGTTCGAAGCTGCGCGTCTGCACGATCGAAGAGTGAAGATAGAGATTATGCGGCATCACCGTCGCGCCGAGGATGCCGATGGCGATGTAGAGCATCGCCGGGTTTGTCGCGATTTCCACGCTCGGGACGAGACCCGCGCCAATCGCGGCGAGGCTCGGCTGGGCCATCGCCAGCTCCACGCCGAAGCACAGCGCGACCACGATCAGCAGGGCGAAGATGAAGGCTTCGAGCTTGCGGAAGCCGTAGCGCTGCAGCGTCAGGATCAGCAGCACGTCCAGAGCGGTAATCGCGACCCCGGCCACGAGCGGGATGCCGAACAGCAGCTTCAGCGCGATCGCAGTACCCAGCACTTCTGCGAGGTCGCAGGCGATGATCGCCAGTTCGCAAAGACCCCAAAGTCCGAGCCGGACCTTGGGGCCATAGGCCTGGCGGCAGGTTTGGGCGAGGTCGAGGCCGGTCACGATACCCAGCTTCGCGGAGAGTGACTGAAGCAGCATCGCCATCAGGTTCGACAGCAGGATAACCGAGAGAAGGGTGTAACCGAATCCCGAACCGCCAGCCAGATCGGTCGCCCAATTGCCCGGATCCATATAGCCGACCGCGACGAGATAGCCGGGTCCGGCAAAGGCCGCGAGCTTGCGCCAGAAGTGGCCGGGGCCGATCGGCACCGCGATGGTGCGAAAGGACCCGGCCAGGCTGGGAGACCGCTCTTCCACGATGCCGCCGGACGCGGCTGCATCGCCCGCAAAAGGCGGCATCTTAGCTCGCCGTGCTGAGGCGGATCGATCCGTTCACCCCCGCCGGGAAGAAGCCGCCGCGATCCGTTGCCATGCGGTTCAGGAAGGCGATGTTGAGCACCTGCCCGGCGGTGCGGCTGTAGGCGACACCACTGCCGTCGGTGGGCACGATATTCGACGCGGTACCGATCGGCCGAACGCCCTGATCGAGATCGCTGGCACCGTCCAAACTGTCGCGCGCGCCGGAAACGCTCTCGGTCGCTTCGATGATCGTCTTGGTGCCGATCATCGCCGTCGGCGCGTTGATGCCCTTGCGGTATAGCACCGTGCGGACCAAGCCGGCATGATAGGCCTCGGCAGCGAGGATGCCGGCGGCGGCCTCGAGGAAGGTCTTGTTGGTGATTAGCGGCGACGCGCCCTTATAGGCCGTGACGCCCACATCCTCGAAGATGAAGGCGCCGAGCAGGAACGCCTCGTCGCTTGCGTAGGGATCGAACGCCGCGCCGGCCGGGATCACGCCCGCCGCCTGGGCCGCCGCCGAGAATGCGCCCGTCGCAGAGCTCCCGATGTCAATCGCCGGCTGGGCGACCGCCGTTGCGCCGATCGCCGTGCGCAGGAAACGCACATGCGCCACTTCGTCGGCAGCGATCTCGCGCGCATATTGCGCCACGAGCGGATCGGTGAAAGCGACCTGGCGACCGCCGGTCACCGCGCCCTGGGTGCCGGTGCCCGTTAGGATGTTGGCTGGAAGCCCCGTGCCGAACGCAGCGTAGGAATAGAATTGCGCTTCGAGATATTCGAGGTTGAGCGCAAAGTTCAGAACATCCTGATCGGTAATCGCCGCGGGGGGCGTCGGGGTCGGGGTGACGATGGGGCTGAAGACATCGCCGTCATTTTTGCTGCCGCATGCGCTGAGAAGGGTTGCGCCCGCGACGGCGGCAGACGCTGCACTCGCCACCTTGATGAAACGGCGGCGATCCGCCTGGCGCTTTTCGCGCGCCTCGAGAACCTCGAGGACCATGTCGTGCTGGTTCATGACGATTAGCTCCCTGTGAGGTTTAGTTGGCGGCGCTCATGCGCAGCGGACCATTGACGCCGGCGGGAAAGAACCCGCCGCCCGTAACGGCGGCATTGTTGAGATAGACGATGTTGAGAACCTGACCCGCCGTCCTGCTGTAGGCGAGACCGTTGCCGTCCAGCGGAGCGATGTTGCTCGCCAGGGTTGCGCCGGCACCGGTGGCACGAACGCCCTGGTCGATATCGCTCGCACCATCCAGACTGTCGCGCGCGCCTGAAACGCTCTCGGTCGCCTCGATGATCGTCTTGGACCCGATCATCGCCGCCGGGGTCGCGATCCCCTTGGCGTAGAGCGTCGTGCGGACGATGCTGGCGTGATAGGCCTCGACCGCAAGGATACCCGCGGCGGCCTCCAGGAAGACCTTGCTGCTAAGCAGCGGCGACGCGCCTTTATAGGCAGTCACCCCAACATCCTCGAAAATGAAGGCCGCCAGCAGGAAGGCTTCGTCACTCCCATAGGGGTCGAACGAGGCGCCTGCCGGAATGAGACCGGCGGCGCGGGCCGCAGTCGAGAACGCACCGCTGGGTGCCGTGCCGATGTCGATCGCAGGCTGACCTACCGCGGTTGCGCCGATGGCAGTGCGCAAGAATGTGACGTGCGCTATCTCGTCCGCGGCGATCTCACGGGCATATTGCGCTACCACCGGATCGGTGAACGCCACCGCGCGACCGCCGGTAGCTGCGCCTGTCGTGCCGGGCCCGGACAGGAGGTTTGCCGGAAGGCCCACGCCGTTGGCCGCGTAGGAATAGAATTGCGCCTCCAGATATTCGAGATTGAGCGCGAAGTTGAGGATATCCGCGTCGCTCGGCGCTGCCTGGGCGGAGGCGGGATCCGTTTTGGTCGCAAGGACGAAACCACCGGCGAGCGCCGAAGCCGTTCCGAACGCCTTGAAAAAATCTCGTCGCGAGTCGCGGCGCTTCGCGCGCGCATCGAAGACTTCGAGCAATTCGGTGTCGCTGGTCATCGGCTGCCTCCCTGGATTGCAGTGAGAGCCCAACCATGGCGCAAACACGCAAGTTCCGCTGAGGAAGCCGCCCAGTACGGTGGCGTACGCGGTGCATCTTTTTGGCGCCGGCAAGCGAATCTCAATCATGATTGGCTGGCTGAAACCAAGATGAAGGCGGACGAAAGGTGAACGCCGAGCAGACAGGGCAGCATGTAAATTTGTTGCTGCGCTCGCTTTCCTTCAGCGATCTTGCCCTAATCTCCCCGCACCTCACCCGAGTTACTCTGGAGGATGGAGAAATCGTGGTGGAGCCGGGAGCGAAATTGACCCGGGTCCTGTTTCCCGAGAAACTGCTGATTACGTTCCGCGAGCCCCATTTTTCCGACAACCGCGCGCATGTGGGGATAGTCGGTCGCGAAGGGCTGGCGGGCTGGCCGCTTTTGCTCGGCAGCGATCACTCGCCATTTCTCGGGCTGGCGCAATTCCACGGCGGGACCGCATTGTCGGTAGGGGCGGAACCGCTGATCTGGGCCTGCCGTGCCAGCCCTTCGCTCAACGACAAGCTGTTGCGCTTCGTCCACAATTTCATGGTCCAGATGGCGTGCACGATCGTCTCCAACGCGTCGGACCCCAACGAACGCCGGATCGCCCGCTGGCTGCTGATGATGCATGATCGCGCGGACGAAGACCTCCTGCCCTTGACCCACGACCATGTTAGCGCTGCCCTGAACATCCGACGTGCCAGCGTGACTGATTGCTTCCACGTCCTTGAAGGGATTGGATTGATTCGCTGCAAGCGCGGTAAGCTCATTGTCCGCGATCGCGCTGGGCTTCAGGCCGTGGCAGCAAAATCCTATGGCATGGCCGAAGCCCATTACGCGCAAAGCCTCTGCCCATTCGGAAAGCAGGGCTGATCGCGGGTTACAGTGCGGTAAGCGGCGCCGAACCCAGAATCTCGCCCGTCGGCGCGCGATGCGGCGCACCGTCGGCCGGCTCGAGTGTGACCGCAATCACCGAGCCCGGCCGCAGCAGCGCGCGGCTGCGAGCGTCGGCGGCGAGATCGCTGCTCCCACTGCGGCCGATTAGGCCCAGCGAAAGTGGGGCGCCTCCGGGCGGAATAACCCATAGTTCGGGTACGCGGGCGTCCTCGGGCAGCTGAATCGCCTGAACCCGCAATTTCCCGCTTTCCCCGTCGAGCCGAGCCAGCAACAATGCCTGACCCGATTTGTCTAGCAGCTGCGCAATCGCCACGGGTTGGGCCGGCTGTGGGGGGCGCGGCGCGCGAAGCGGCGCGAAGAGAATCAGCAGCGCCAGGCCAGCGGCGACCGCCGACGCGGCGAACGCGCCGATTCGCCAGGCGCGAAGTTTCCGGACCACGCCGTTCGGCGCCCGATCCTCAAGCAGCGCCGCCACACGCGACCATACATCCGGTCGCGGCTCCGCGTCCGGCACTTCTGCGAACATGGGCGCCAGCCTGTCCTGCCATGCCGATACCGCCATGCGAAACGACCGATCCGAAAGTCGAAGGCGCAACGCGCGCACGCGATCCTCGCCTTCAAGAAGACCTAAAGCCAGTTCCGCCGCCAGCAGGTCGAATTCCTCGGGGGGGATGTCCTCAGGCATCTTCGATGCACTTCCGTAATTGGAGAAGTCCGCGACGGACCCAGCTCTTCATCGTTCCCAGCGGCACACTCGCCCGCGCTGCCAGCTCGGAATACGTGAAGCCCTCCATGAACGCAGCGCGAATGGAGGCCCGGCGTTCCGTCTCGAGCATATCGAGGCATTGGTGCAGCAGCCGGTGCCGCTCGTCGGTGTCGGCTTCGGCGCTTTCGATCGGCAGTTCGTCGGCCGCCGATTGCAAGACGGCTTCGTACCGACCAGACGCCCTGCGCCAGTCTATCGCCCGATTGCGCGCAATCATGCACAACCAGGTTATGGGGCTAGCCCGCTGCGGATCAAAGGTGGCAGCACCCTGCCAGACCTTGAGATATACCTCCTGCAGCACATCTTCCGCAATCGCGCGGTCTGGAAGGAATTGTAGGCAGATACCCAGGAGCTTGGCGGAGGTGAGATCGTAGACCGTTCGTAATGCCGCCTTGTCCCCCTGAGCAACCCGCTCGAGTTCGGCGCTCAGGCGCGCCCGGGCGGCTTCGGCGGCGATCATCCAGGCATCCCTCTTCGTTTCGCGAATAACGCCAATTGCCGGTTGTGGATCCACCCGGGAACGCGGCGTCGATGTGCGCCGCGCGATTGTGCGCCATCGCCGTGCCGTAACCGATCAGCCGGCGACCGTGCGCAAGGCTCAGTTCGCGTCGCTCTCTGTCTCGTACGCGGCCACCGCGCCCAATGCGGCAGACACGTCCACTGTGGCGGTGATATCGGTATCGCTGCTCCACTCGGTCGTCGAGCCATCGAGATTCTCGTAGCTTCCGCTCGCCTCGTGCCCGAGGTTTACCGTCGGAGACAGGTCGAGCCCTGCATCACCCGACGCGTCATAGCTCTGCGCTTCCTGGGAGGACTGCGCGTCCTGGCCTTCATCGTCGCCAAACATGTTGCTCAACAAACCAGACATCTTTCTCTCCTATTCTTCGCGCATGCTGCGGCTGAACGCGTCGCTGAGCGGCGCAATCAGATAGTCGAACAGCGTGCGTTCCTGGGTCTTGATGTTCACCGATGCGGGGATGCCCGGCTGCAGCGCCAGCCCCTCGCGCTGCAGGGTCTCCGGATCGTCGAGGTAGACCTGCGCCTTGTAATAGGATTGGCCGCCCTGCTCGATCCTTGCTGGCGACAGCGTCATGACGCGGCCCTTGAATGCGGTCCGGCCGTGCGGGTTGACGCTCGAGAAGCGCACCGTTGCTTCCTGCCCGATGCGGACATCGTCGATATCCTGCGGCTTGACCCGCACTTCGACGATGAGCGAGCGCCCCGTCGGCACGATTTCCATCAGCGTCTTCCCGCCGCCGACGACCATGCCCGGCCCCATTTCGGTGACTCCGGACACCTTGCCGGCGGCGGGTGCGCGTATCACGTCCTGATCAGCCATATAGCGCGTGACGTCGAGCTGTGGGCTGACCTGTGCGAGCTGGTCCTGGACCTGTCCAAGCTGCGAGGCGAGGTCGAGGCCTTGCGCATCGCTGACCCGCGCTGCCGCAATCTCAGCCTTCCGCACCGTCGCAGCGCCCGCCACGGTGTCGGCGCGCAGCTGGGCCTGCGTGCGCTCGAGCGACCGTATTGTGGTCTTTCGGGCGAAGCCCTTGCGATAGAGCATCCGATAGTCTTCCAGCTCGTCGCTGATGAGCGCCAGCTGTTTGCTCGACGCCTCCACCGTCGCACGCGCAGCGACGAGGTCCTGCGTGCTGGTGTCTCGATCGGCGCCGAGCACCGCGAGATGCTGGGCGAAGATGCGCTGCTGGGTGGTGAGCGCCTTGGCGACCTGCGGATCCGCGGCGCGCCCGGTGAGATCGGCCGGGAACAGCAGCACGTCGCGGCCATCGCGTTCGGCGATCAGCCGGGCTTCCAGCGCCCGGAGGCTGTCGCGTCGCGCCTGGGCCTGGATCAGTTGCGCTCCCGATCGCACCCCGTTGAGGCGGACGAGCGCTTGCCCCGCCCGGACCGTCTGACCTTCGCGGACGAGCACCTGGGTGACAATGCCGCCCGTGACCGGCTGCACGACGATCTTGTCCCCGCTCACCGTGACTTCGCCCGAAGCGATCGCAGCGGCCGAGATCGGCGCCAGCGTGGCGAAGGCGAGGAAGATCAGCAGAAACACGCCGGCAGCGATGAGACCGAACTTGATCGAACGATCGGCATGGTCGAGCGGCCGGATGTCGAGCTGGCGCATCCGCCGCTCGATGGCATCGCGCGGCAGCGAAGAACCGGCGCCGCCGCCACCGCCCTGGGAGAGAAAGTCGAGCTTCATACCGCCTCCACCGGCTCGCGAGCGATCGAGCGTACCAGCTCGGTCTTGACCTTGCGGAACACCCGCGCGCGGGGTCCATCGAGCTGGAGCTCGCCCTTGCACATCACCAGCACCCGATCGACATGCGCGATCGGATTGAGCCGATGGGCGATCAGCACGATCGTCGAGCCTTCCGATTTGAGCGTCGACAAGGCGGCGGCAAGCGCCTCCTCGCCATCGGCATCGAGGTGCGCGTTGGGCTCGTCGAGCACCAGCAGGCGGGGACTGCCGAACATGGCGCGCGCAAGGCCGATGCGCTGGCGCTGTCCGCCCGACAGGCTTGAGCCGCCTTCGTCGATCTGGGTCTCGTAGCCATCGGGCAATGCCATGATCATGTCGTGCACGTTCGCGCGCGACGCGGCCTCGACCACTTCCTCGTCGCTTGCCTTGGTGAAGCGGGCGATGTTCTGGCGGATGGTACCGGGGAACAGGCCGACGGTCTGGGGCAGATAGCCGACCGTCTTGGCGAGGTTCTCCGGCGTCCAGTGCCGCCCCTCGATGCCGCCGATCGTGCAAAGACCCTGGCTGGGGCTGCTCACCGCGACGAGCATGCGTGCGAGGCAGGTCTTGCCGGCCCCGCTTGGACCGACCACGCCGATGACTTCCCCGGCAGCGATGTCGAGGTCGATGCCGCGCAGCGCCGGCTGGCGCGCCCCGGGAGGCGTGAAGCTCACTTTCTCCAGATGGATCGCGACGTCGCGCTTGGGCAGTTCGACCTTGGTGTCGCGCGCCGGCGCCTGGCTGAGCGATTTCTGCACGCGCTTGCCTGCCGATACGGCGCTGCCGATCGTGCGCCAGCCGGTCACGGCCACTTCGAGGGGCGCCAGCGCGCGTCCGAGCAGCACGTTCGCCGCGAAGATGCTGGCCGGCAGCATCGCATTCTCGATGACGAGGTAGCCGCCGATGCCGATCATCGCGCTTTGCAAGACCAGCCGCAGGAACTTGATCGACGAGCCCATGTCGGCGCCGCGATCGCTGCCTTCGGCCTGGCGGCGCATCATCGTCTCGCGGTCGATATGCCAGTGGATGGCGAGCGCATCTTCCATGCCCATGGCCCGAACCGGCCCGGCATAGCGCGCCACGGCATCGGTGAAGCGATAGCTGCGCGTGGCCGCCGCCTGCGCCACTTCGCCCGAATCCCGCGTGAGCCGATTGTTGACGATCGCCATCACCAGCAGCGTTACCGCGCCGGCGAGGCCGACCATGCCGAGCATCGGATTGATCAGGAACAGCACGATCAGGAAGAGCGGCATCCACGGCACGTCGAAGAAGAATTGCGCGCCCTGTCCCGCCAGTGCGCTACGAAACTGGTCGAGATCGCGCAGCATGTTCGCGTTGCGCGCAACTGCCCCGTTCGTCGCGGACAGCTCGATGATCGCCTGGAACACCCGGTGCGCGAGGATGCGATCGAGCCGGGCGGCGGCGCGGATCAGGATCCGGCCCCGCACGGCATCGAAGATCGCCATGGTGCCTAGGGCGAGGACGAGCCCGATGCTCAGCGATACCAGCGTCGGTATGCTTCCCGACGGGATCACCCGGTTGTAGACTTCGGTGAGGTAGATCGGGGAGGCGAGGAACAGGATATTGACCCCGCCACTGAACATCGCCGCGGTCCAGATCAGCCGCTTGCATTGCCGAAGTGCGGAGGCAAACTCGTCGCCCTTGGCAAGCTCGGTCGCGCGCTGGGCGCTGTCGAGCGCAATGACATGAGCAGCCTCCTGGGCCGCGCGTTCCTGCGCTTCGCGGACATCTTCGGGCGTTGTGGCGGGGCCGTCGACCTGGCTCATATTATCCCCAAAACTCCGTCGTCGTGATGATCCGACGCGCTGTCGTCCGCGTGGTGGGCGGCATCGCCCAACAGGCTGTCTGTGGACGGGTCGTCGACCAGCGAATCAAGGATTGACCCCGAGCTGCCGAAAACCGGCGCCTCTGCGCCAACATGGGCGAGATCGAAAGCGTCGGCCGAATCGACCATGCCGACGAGCGTGGTAACGCCGCCGGCCGGATCGCTGCCGGTGAATCCGTCCGCCGCAGTGATCTGATGATCGCCCGACGCGAGGTCACTCACTGCGGGAAGGACTTCGCCGATGGTGCCGGTCGCCGCGACCAGATGGTCGCCCAGCGTGTCCGTCACATGGCTAAGCGCGTCCACGACACTGGCCGTGGTGCCGACAAGGCCTTCCACGCCCGCGTCGCCGAGCACGAAGACGGGCGCGGTGAAATCGGCTACCGGGTTCGACGAAAGCATCGAGAGCGCGGTGTCGGTGCTGGCAAGACCAAGATCGGGGGCGCTCAACGCGGAGGCAGTGAGTGGCGCAGCGCCATCGCCGGCGTGCAGGAGCTGGGTCGGAAGGACCGGCGCCGCCGATCCCGCGCCGGTCGGAAGGACGACGGCATCCGCGAATAGCGCTTGCGCGGTGCCGGGCTGGGAACTGCCGGCGCCCGTAAGCGGGGAGGAAGATGGGTAGGAAAACGCCGACTGCGCGGGACCGGCAGAAACATCGACGATCGCGTCAGGGGAAGCGCGATCGGCAAGAGGCGCCGAATTGGCGCCATCGACGCCCGTATCGTGCGTCGGCTGGGCGGGGGCGGCCACCGACAGCCCGTCGGACAGGCGCGGGGCCGCGCCGGGCGCGCCGATGGTCGCCGCTGGCAGTGCTCCGTACATGCTGAAGTCGTTCGTCGACCAGCCCAGCAGGCGATTGGTCGAGTCGATCAGCGGACTGGCGGAGATCGGCATAGGGGTGCTGCACTTGCAAGAGGATGAGGTGAGCGGCGCAAGCCGCCCACCCCAGATCCGATGTCCTTACGACGAAGACTCGTCGCTCGCGCTCATCGTGTCGCCGACTGCGCCGAGCAGGCCGTCGGTGCTCGTGTCGAGGCCGATTGCGTTGTCGCTGCTATTGGACGAGCTGTTGCCGTCCTCATCGGTAGATTCGGAGTTCTGCGACGACGAAACGTCCAGACCCAGCGTCGAGCCGACATCGCCGACGATACCGCCCGAAGCGTCCGAATCGTTGCTGCTGTTGCTGTCGTCGCTACCAAAGATGTTTGAAAGGCCGGGCATTGTAACTCTCCAGAATAGGGGGATTATACTTTCGACGACCCGCGGATCGTGGAGTTAAAACAAAGCTTTAGCGGCGCCCGTTCCGCGCGGACTCTTGGCAGGCGCGATCGCCTGCAACATTGATGTTGGATCATCTTACCGTAACGAATGGCAGAAATACGTTCGATTCCGGAGATCGAACTGACGCTCGCTCTCAAATCAGCGGCGCTTTATTGACCATCTGGGGCACACGTTTGAGCCGCGTGGGCACGGGGCGGCGAGGCCGAACCGTCAACCCTCCGCATCGCGATCGCGATAGCTGCTCGGATCACGGCCGAATGTCTGACGGAAAGCGCGCGAGAAATGGCTGCGGCTGGGAAAGCCGGCGCGCGATGCGATGGTCTTGATCGGCAGGTCGGTCGTATCGAGCATGGCCCGCGCTTCTTCGAGCCGGACGGTGCGCACATAGTCCGCCGGTCCTGTGCGCATGATGCGTTTGAAGTGTCGCACGAAGCTCGATCGGCTCATTCCTGCCGCATCGGCAAGGGTGTCCACCGTATGCCTCGCACCGGGGCGCGCCCGTATCGCGGCAAGCGCGCCGCCGATAGGTCCGCGCCCGCCGGAGTTCGTTGCGGATCTGGCAGGATGCTCCTCGATTGCGCGCCGCAGCCCCTGGACGACGCACGCATTCATCAGCGCACTCGCCAGCGCCGCCTGCCCCGCGTCGCGCTGCAAACACTCTGCGCGCAGCAGCGCGAAAATGCGCTTCCCGATACGGCATTTGACGACGGGAGATATGACCGCGCTGCCCAACCCTTCCGGACTGCTACCGGCAATCCTGCCGGCGCCGACGATCAGCGCCGGCTCGCGGCCGTTGGTCGCGTCGGCTACCAGCCAGCCTTCGCGCCGGACCAGGCATTGCTGCCCATCGATCGTCATCTGAGTGAGCGCGGAGGCGGCAAGATGGGACCGGCGGCCGGCCGGCACCAGCACCAGTTCACCTTGCCGGACCAGCCTGGGCGGCGCGCCGCCGATCTCAAGATACAAGGTGCCCGCGATCACGAGCATCGCGATGACGCCCTCGACCGGCGGACCGATCATGCGGACGCCCGGCGCCAGGCGCAGCAGCGTCAGCGCCGGTGCGGAGGAGTCGAAGGTCGACAGCAACGACGACAGCTGAACGACCTCGCTCATGCGTGTCCGCTTGTTTGCGCACGAAAATTCCGTGGGCCCTGCCCGCTTACACCTGTCCTCACGCTGCATCCTGACCGTCATCACCCGATCGATTGCCGGGCCTCTTCAGCGAGTTACGGCTGGTGCGGCCGAAAAGATGCGATGCCTCCCTTCCGCTGTTGCGCAGGCCGCCAGCGACATCGGGGAAACCGGCGGCAGGGCGCGCGCGGTGAGCCGTTGGACAGGGCGATATAATGAATGAAGGTTTCGCCGCCGAACTCGAACGAGGGGTCCGCGGGGCTCGTCAGCGTGGCCCCGATGTCGCAGGTGACACGCAGGCTGGCGGCGTCCAACGCGGGTGTGAGGGTGATGGACATATGCTCCCTGAGTTGCGGACGAGAGCGTAGGGGACACTAAATATCGGCCAGTGGCTTCAGGTCTCGTCTTCGACTGCTCAGGGCTGCCCCATGCTGTCGGTCCTGACCTGACCTGACGACCTGGCCTGGCCAAGGAGCTCACGTCACTGGGTTGCGGCTAGGATCACGGCAACCGTTTCGTCTGGCTGATCCCACATGGGAAAATGTCCGCTGGCCTCGAACCAGTGTAGATCGGCGGAGGGAAAGGCGGCCTTTGCCCGCGCGGCCTGCCTCGGCAGGCACAGCCTATCATGGCGACCCCAACCGATCACGATCCGACGAGAGAGGTCGGCTGCCGGACCCGCTTGCTCAGGCCCGCTCGCAAGGTCGCGGACCAATGCGTCGAACGTCCCTGTCGTGCTCAGGCTTGCCAGCTCGGTCGCGACGGTTTTCGGATCCAGCGCCCAGGGACGCGCGGACAGTTGCGCCAGCAACGCGGAGCGCGACGCGGCGTTCTTGCTCAGCATCGGCAACATGGGTCGGATTGCCCGAAGCAGGCGCCCCGAGGCGCCTATGGTGGTCTTGAAGAAGGTGCGCTCCCAACCGTGCCAAAAGCCGCCGGGATCCAGCGCCACGACGTTGCCGACACGGCCACGCCGAGCAAGTTCGAGCACGATCCGCGCGCCCATCGAGCTACCGACGGCGTCGACCCCGTCGAGTCCGTTGTCGGCAATATAGCGCTCTACGCTATCGACCAGGCCATCGAAGGTTCCGCTGTCGGGTTTCGCCGGTGTGGCGCCGTGGCCGGGGAGGTCGATCGCAATCACCGACCGTTCGGCGCTGAGAGCCTCCATGACGGTGCTCCACGACTGCCAGCTCCCGCCGAGACCATGCACGAGTAGCAGCTTGCGGCCGGCACCGCGTTGGATCTCGTACATTCAGGGGGCACTCCGATGGATCGGGGTGCTCAACGATCAGGATCGTCCTTCGGGGCCGATGAGCTTGTCCAACGATTGCATCGTCAAGCAGTGGAATCCGCGATGTCCGGTCGGCGTTGGTCGCGCGAAAATTATTTTCGAATGCCGCCCGTAGTTCGCGATGCGCAGCGTCAACCCCTCAATGCCGGAGCAACCGGCGATGGGAGGGAAGAATGACGATCTCGAAAAAGGCGCTGTGCGCCGCGCTGCTTGCCGCGACCGCGACTCCTGCGGGCATGGTAATCCTGCCGGCCAGTGCGCAGGAGGCGACTGTGGCGTTCGACCTGCCCGCGCAGGACTTGGCAACGACACTGCGCGCGCTGGCGCGCCAAGGGGGCCGCGAAATCCTGTTCGCCGATAGCGACGTGCGCGGCCGGCGATCTCCTGCGGTGCATGGCACCTTCACCGTCGAGCAGGCGGTGCGGCTCGCCATCGGCGGCAGCGGGCTCATCGTCGACGAGCAGGCGGGCGCGCTGGTCGTGCGGGCGCGTCTCCAAACGGCCGAGGACGGCGCCCTCGAGACGCCGATCACGGTGACCGGCACCCGCATCCGGGGCGCCAGCGGCCCGTCGCCGGTCATCGCGCTGACGCGGCGGGGATTGGAGGAACATGGCCTGCCCGACATGGCAAGCGTTTCGCGGATCATCCCGCAGAATTTCACCGGAGGGCAAAACCCCGGGGTCGCTGGGGGCGGTGACCAGGGCGGATACAACAACATCAACAACTCGACGACGCTCAACCTTCGCGGGCTGGGCTCGGACGCGACGTTGACGCTCATCAATGGTCACCGCCTTCCTTACGATGCCGTCAACCAGGGCGTCGATATCTCGGTCATCCCCCTGGCGGCGCTCGACCGCATGGAGGTGATCACCGACGGAGCCTCCGCCCTCTACGGCTCGGACGCCGTGGGTGGCGTCGCCAACCTCATCCTGCGCCGCGATTATGATGGCCTCCAGACCAACGCCCGTGTCGGCGCCTCGACCGAAGGCGGCAACGTCCAGCAGCAATATTCCGGGATCGGCGGCAAGCGCTGGACCGGCGGCGGGTTCATGACCGCGCTCGACTATAGCAAGACGACGCCGGTCTACGCCGACCAGCGCGACCATTCGCGCGGCCTTCATCCTTCGCAGATGATAGCGAGCGGCGGGCGGCAG
Source organism: Sphingomonas sp. HF-S4 (assembly GCF_032911445.1). Lineage (NCBI taxonomy): Bacteria > Pseudomonadati > Pseudomonadota > Alphaproteobacteria > Sphingomonadales > Sphingomonadaceae > Sphingomonas > Sphingomonas agrestis. The sequence continues at coordinate 2,594,501 of NZ_JAWJEJ010000001.1, forward strand.
GTCAGCGGCGTGCTTACCGCGCACCAGGACCTTGCCGGCTGGGCATCGCTGGAGCTCGACGCCCAGCTCGCCGATCGCCGCGCGCGCAAGACCAACGCCTTCTCGGTGACCGACCCGGCGACCTATTTCGGCCAGGTCAACCTGCCGGTGGTGCGCTCCTATGCGATCACGCCGTCACTGCATCTCCGGCCCGGCGGCGGCTGGGAGGCGATTCTCGAGGCGACGCAGGGGGAGAGTGCCACCGTCAGCACAGCGATGCGCTACACGGGCGGCGCCCTGCTGGACGGTCGCACCGCCTATGACGACTATCTCACCAACTTCGAGGCTAGCGCCGAGGGCCCGCTGGTTCGCCTGCCGGGCGGCGACGTGCGGCTCGCTTTGGGCGGCGGCTATCGGCGATTCCGGCTCGCGTTCAATGTCCGGGCGACCAGCGGCGGCGTCACCCAGGGAATGCGCGACGCGGTCGAGCGGCGGGAAAGCCGCTTTGGCTATGGCGAACTGTCGGTGCCGCTGGTCGGCGCCGCCAATCGCATGCCGCTGGTCGACGCACTGCGCCTCAGCGCCGCTGTCCGCTACGAGGACTATAAGGGGATCAACGCGGTCGCGACCCCCAAGCTCGGGCTGGTCTATGCGCCGCATCCCGACGTCACCCTCAAATATAGCTGGGGCCGCTCGTTCAAGATCCCGACGTTGCAGCAGGTCAACCAGTCGCGCGAAGCCATCCTGCTGGACGAGAGCGAGTTCTCGCCGCAGCCCGTCCCGGGGCTGCCTCCAGGCTCGACCGTGCTGCTCCTGGCCGGCGGCAATCCCGACCTGCGCGCCGAGCGGGCGACCAGCTCAACGCTGTCGGTCGAGTTCAAACCGCGCTTCCTGAAGGGCCTGCGCATCGAGGCGAGCTGGTTCGACATCGACTATCGCGGCCGGATCGCCGAGGCGGTGAGCGATTTCACGACGGCGCTGACCAACCCGGTCGCCGCAGACTTCGTTACCTTCGCCCCCAGCACCTCCCTTCTGCAGGAGCTGATCGCGCAGGCGCCGCTCGGCCTCGATAACCAGAGCAGCCAAGCCTATGACCCGGCGCAGGTCGCAGCGGTAGTGGATTCCAGCCTGCGCAACACCGCGCGCGAGCACGCCCGCGGCGTCGATCTCGCGATCGACTATAGCACGGCGCTCAGGGGCGGCAGCCAGCTCCAGCTGGCCGCGTCCGCCAGCTATCTCGACGGCAAGCGTCAGCCCGTCGCCGGCCAGCCCTATGAGGGGCGTGCGGGCCTGATCTTCACCCCGCCGCATTTCCGGGCCCATGGCTCGGCGAGCTGGCAGGGCCGCGAATATCAGGTTTCGGCCTCGGTGAACTATGTCGGCAGCACCCTCGACAATCGCTTCCCCCAGGTCGAGACGATCGGTGCCTTCACCACGGTCGACCTGAGCGCGGCGTTTCGCCCCGCCATAGAGCACGGCCCGCTTGCCAACCTGGAATTCCGGCTCAATCTGCAGAACCTGCTGGGCGAGCAGCCCGACCCGATCCGCAACTCCTCGGCCTCGTCCATCCCCTTCGATTCGACCAACCAGTCGCCGATCGGGCGCTTCGTCAGCTTCTCGGTGACCAAGCAATGGTGAGCCTTCGCATGGCGCTCGCCGTCGCCGCCTCGCTCCTCGCCCCGGCGGCGGCGTGGGCCGCCCCGGACTGCACCGACCTGGTGCCGTCCGGGGCAAAATTGCCCGCCCGCAATCTCGTGCCGGAGGATCTGGCGCGCCTGCGCGACATCGGGCCGGTCGATCCCAACCAGCAGGACGAGGGGCTGTTCTCGGTTTCGCCGGACGGCCGACACGCCGCGTTCCAGCTCCGGCGCGGCGATCCCGCCACCAACGGCTTTTGCCTGGCGATGCTGGTGGTGGACCTTGGTACCGGCGCCGTGCGCATGGTCGATCGCGGCGGGGATTTCATCCGGCTTCGCTTCGATGCGCGCGGCGTCGCGAGCTTCCCGAGCGGCTTCGCCGACCCGATCACGCCGCGCTGGTCGCCCGACGGCAAATGGATCGTCTATCGCCGCCGCGACCGCGGCGGCGTGCAGCTGTGGCGCGCCCGGGCGGACGGCAGCGGCAGCGAAGCCGTCACGGACAGCGTCGACGACGTGGACGACTTCCGGGTTGCCGCCGACGGCATGGGCCTCGTCTATGCGACCAAGCCGGGTCTGCGCGATGCGTCGGCCGCGATCGACAAGGAGGGGCTGTCGGGCTTCCACTATGACGACCGCTTCGTGCCGGCGGCGAGCAATCGTCCGTTCCCGTTGGCGCCGATCGCGCGGGCGGCATGGTATCTCGACCTGGCCAGCCGGGCGGTGCGTCCGGCGACGCCCGGGGAGGCCGCGCTGCTCGACAAGGGCGCGATGCAGGAGGGCAGCTGGAGCGAGGCGACTTCCGCGGTGGGCGACCGGGCATGGCTGCAGGTCCCGGCCAGGACGCTCTATTCCTCGCCAGGCCGGCTGGTGGTGACGAGGCGCGGACGTAGGCTGTCGTGCAGTGCGCCCGAATGCGGCGAGGCGAACCAGCCCTGGTGGGTCGGTGGCACAGTCCGCTTCGTTCGCCGCGAAGGCTGGGCCAACAGCGTCACTGCGATCTACGAGTGGAAGCCGGGCACGCCCGGCGTGCGCCGGCTCTATGCGACCGAGGACCTTTTCCTTGGCTGCGTACCGACGGATGCGACGCTCATTTGCCTGCGCGAGGGATCGCTCCAGCCCCGGCGGCTCGAGCAGCTCGACCCGGCCAGCGGACGACGCACGCTGTTGTTCGACCCGAACCCCGAGTTCGCGAGCCTCAAGCTGGGCCGGGTCGAGCGGCTGCACTCGCGCAACAGCTTCGGCATGGAATCCTTCGCCGACCTCGTCCTGCCGGTCGGCTATGTGCCCGGCAGGCGCTATCCGCTGGTCGTCGTGCAATACAACTCGCGCGGCTTCCTGCGCGGCGGGACCGGCGACGACTATCCGATCCAGGCCTTCGCCAATCGGGGCTTCGCGGTGCTGAGCTTCGATCGGCCGCGCTCGGTCGGCTTCAAGTCCACCACGGACACCCCTGAGGCCGAAAGGATCAACCTCAAGGACTTTGCCGACCGGCGCAGCGTGCTCGAGGCGATCGAGAGCCCGGTGCGGCTAGCGATCGATCGCGGCATCGCAGACCCCAGGCGGATCGGGATCACCGGGTTGAGCGACGGCGCGTCCACAGTCCAGTATGCGCTGCTCCACAGCAAGCTGTTCTCGGCTTTCGCGATGAGCAGCTGCTGCTGGGATACCAGCCTGCCGCTCCGGGTCGGTCCGATGGCGGCGCGGCAGTTCCACCAGATGGGCTATCCCCGGACCGTCGACGACGACACGACCGCCCAGGACTTCTGGCGTAGCTTCTCCGTCTCCCGAAACGCCCGGGATATCCACGCGCCGCTCCTCGCGCAGGTATCGGACGACGAATTTTGGGTCGCGTTGCAGAGCGTCACGGCGCTGCGCGAGCTGGACCGTCCGGTCGACCTCTATGTCTTCCCGAACGAGCATCACGTCAAATGGCAACCTGCACACCGGCTCGCGGTCTATACTCGGGCGATCGACTGGTTCGACTATTGGCTGAATGGGGCGGAGGCACCCGGACGGAAGGACGAAACCGATCGCTGGGGGGCGATGCGCAGGCGGATGGCCATTGTGCACAGGTAACCGCGCCGCACTGCCATCTATCAATACGTACGACTGGTTGAACGGGCTAGACGGAAGCCAAATAGTGGGCCCGCGGCCTCTGTCCGGCTCCACCTAGAAGCTGCAAAGCAGAGTCGGCTAGGCCGACCGGCGATGAGGCGGCCACACCGGTCGTCGTCAGGGCTAGCGGCCTTGTCAATTCCGCGGTTCCTCTAGGTCGTGAAGCCATAAATATCTGGCGTCATGGCTACTTTTCACGACACCGCCCTTTTTCGGATTGATAAGCACCGGAGATGACTGGGGCGGACCACCTCCTACTTTACCAACTAGCTTTCTGTTTCATCGGAACCGGCGTTGTAGGGGCAGGTAGGCGTGGATGGCGATGCGGATGGCTGAGTAGAGGGCGCGTTTTACGAAGCCCGGCCAATTGTTGAGGAATGGGGCGGATTGGTAGGTCATCTGGATGACTGATGAGGCGAGAACGTGGGCGCAGACCCAGTTCTGCTGTGGGCGGAATTCGGGGCGGATGACATCGACGATCATGATCAGCCGGCGAGCTTGGCTATGGTTCCATGCGGTGTGGGTTTGGGCATCGCAAAAGGGCAAGGCTTTGCCTTGTTCCCATGCGCGGATGTCCGGTCCGACCTGAAAACCGCAATCCGGCAGGCCAGCGGGGATCACGAGGCCGAGGTGGCACCGTATGATCGCATCTGTGTCGCCTTGATGCGGATTGATGTTCGCGCCCGGTTCAAGAATGCTCAGTGAGCACGAAGTCACCCCTGGAATGGTTTTCAATATCCGCATCGTCTCGGGGCAGCGCCTGCAGTTGGCATGCATGGTAAACCGCCAGAAAGACAGGCCCATGGTCTTCCACTGCCGCGGCGGGAACGACATAGCGTGGTTGATGAAATAGGGGCGCACTTGGGCAGGCCGGGCCTCCATCAGCGCGATCAGCTCGTCGCGCATCACTTCCCAATTGTCCTCCAGCACTTTCGTCCAGGGCAGCGCCGCGCTGTCATAGAAGCACGGCTCGCTGCCGGGGTAGCGGCCCCCGAGGATATTGTACCAGGGTCTGGTCACGGCCGGAAAGACGCCATCGCCCGCCGGATCGCCTTGGCCAGATCCTGCGGGGCGTCGGTGACGAGCTGGTGCGTGCCATCAAGGTTGCAGAACAGGAAATCGCCTGTTGAGAAGCTCGCCCAGCCGCGCATGGCCTCGGCGTCGACCATCGGATCCTGACGGGCGTAGAGGGCAGCGACCGGCACGTCGAGCTGGCCCATCGACGCTTGGTGAGTTTCGAAAAGCTCGAGGTCGGCGCGCAGCAGCGGCTGGAGTTTCGCCAGTGCTTGGGCGCGCGCTTCAGGCTCGTGTGGGCTGGCGTAGGTCCGCAGCACCTGCTGGATGAATTCTTCCTCCGGCAGATCATGGACGGCGAGCTGGCGGCGCTCACCGGGCGGGTGGGCACCGGACACGATCAGCCCAACTGGCTGCGGCCGACCGAGGCGTTGCAGGGCCAGTGCCAGTTCGACGGCAATGGCGGCTCCCATGCTGTGGCCGTAGAGGTAAAATGGATTTTCGCATGGAAGAAGTGGGGCAAGGGCGCCAATCAGCGCATCCATCCGGCGGAAGGCAGGCGCGCCGGCATGGTCCTCGCGTCCTGGCGTCTGAACGCCGATGACTTCCGCCGTATCGCCAAGCGCCTGGGCCAGCCCGGTGAAGGCGGAGGCGCCGGAGCCGGCGAAGGGCAGGCAAAAGAGAACAGGGCCCCCGGTCGAGGTCGCTGACAGCGAACTGAACCAGCGGTTTTGGGGCGCGGCTGGCGCAGATGGCAAAGCCCCTAGTTGCCCGCGCAGCTGCGCCGCTATAAAATCCGTCACCGCTCGGATGGTGGGATAATTATAGGTCAGCGTGCTGGGTAGTTCGATCCGAAAATAGGTTTCGAGTGCCGCGGCGAACGACAAGGCCATTAGCGAGTCCATGCCGATGAAATTGAAGCGCTGCTCGGCATCAATGGTGAAACTTGATTCGATCAGGGTGACTGCGCGCAGCTCCATTCGTACCGCTTTTTCGATCAGCTCTCGCGCCCCCTCGGGCGAGGCGGCGAGAATGGCGTCGAGCCGGCCGGGGCGGGCCATCTCGGTACGCTCGTGACGCACCGCAACCGCGGTAAACAGCGAGGGCTGCGGGCAGAAATCGATGAAGAGCTGAAAACGCTCCCAATCGATGTCGGCAATCAGGCTCAGCGGCCGATCGGCAGCCATCGCCGCCTCAAGAGCTGTCAGGGCAGGTGCGGGCGGCATCAGCGCAAAGCCGAGTTTTTCCAGCACCGCTTGGTCGGCCGGGTTGGCGCTCATGCCGGCCTCGGCCCAAGGGCCCCAATCGATCGAGAGACTGGGCAGCCCCCGCTGTGCGCGGTGGAGGCTGAGTGCATCCAGGAAATGGTTGGCGGCGGTGTAGTGGCTCAGCTCGACCGAGCCCCAGAGAGCGGAAACCGAGGAAAAAAGGATAAAGCAGTCGAGATCGCGCTGTGCGGTTTGAAGGTGCAGCTCCCAGGCGGCACCGACCTTGGTGCGCAAGGTTTCGAGGAACCGCGCGGGGTTCAACGCGAGTACTTTTCCGAACCAGTTTTCTCCCGCGGCATGGACTATGCCGCGGACCGGCACACCCGCCGCATCCAGCTCCGCGAACAAAGCGGCTAACGCGGCGCTGTCGCGTATATCCATCGCACGCGTCTCGACCTTCGCCCCCGCCGCTTGCAAGATCGCGATCCGCTCCCGCACCTCGTCTTTCGGCGCTGTGCGGCCGAGCAGGATAAGATGCCGCCCGCCTTTGCGCACTATCCATTCCGCTGTAGCGAGGCCCAGCCCCCCTAGCCCGCCGGTAACGATGAAGGCGCCGTCGCCGCGAAAATCGTTACAAACGGCGGCGGACAATGGCGCGGGTTGAAGCTCTTGAACGTATTGCGCCGAACCGCGCAAGGCGATGCAGGCTTCGAAAGCCGGGGTGAGCATCTTATCCAGCAGCTGCCGGGCCGTCTCGGGCGCCGGATCGGAGGCGGAAAGGTCGATCTGCCCGCCGCGCCATTCGGGATGTTCCAGAAACAAGGTCTTGGCGAAACCCCAGAGTGGGGCGGCGGCCAGATTCAGCGCCTCGTCTTCCTTCACCTTCTGGCTGTTTTGCGTGACAATCCACACCGGGCAGGCAACGCCTTGCCCGTGCAACGACCGCAGCAGCGGGAAAAGCCGTCCGAAAATGCGCGTCTGCGCCGCATCGATCGGTGTTTCCGCCCCGCCCGGCTCGTCTAGATACAGAAGTTTCCAGGATTTTTCGCCTGAACGGCTTTTAAGATTGAAAATTCGTCCCAGAGTTCTGGACCAATCAGGCACCGGCTTGGCGCTATTCACCCAGAAGAGCGGCTCGCCGCGCTTTTTTGCCGAAGCGATAATGGCTTCTGTGAGTGGACCAGGAGCTGCCACCAGCAACCAGTGGGGCGCACGATTGTAGCCCTGCTCCGAGGCGGCGACACCGCCGGCCTCGCGCCAGCGCAGCGTATAATGCCAGTTTTGGCCCGGCTTGGCGGCCGGTTTCGCATCGGGCGCGAAGGCCGAAAGATCCTTGGCCGTAAAACCCTTGATCCAATAGGGCTTTCGTTCAAGCACCTGGCGCGGCAGCAGGTCAGGCCGAGCGGTACCGGACAATATTGGCGACCAATCTACCGGAGCGCCGCGCTCATACAGGCGACAAAGGGCTTCGAGCAGAAAGTAACTTTCGGTGCGCTCGCCTTTCCTCGGGTTGAGCGTGCGCAGATACAGGGCGTCCCTGCGCTGCAAGGTTTCGCGCGCCCCAGCCAGCCCGCTCGCGCCTGGGCCGACTTCGATAAAATCGAACTCCGTATCGCCAAGGCTGGCGAGGGCTGGAGAAAACAGAACCGGCCGCCGCAGATGTTCAACCCAATGGCCGGCGTCCGGCGCCGCCGTCATCAGCCGGCCGGTTAGGGTGGAGATCCAGGGGCGCTGCGGCGGAACGAACTTGTAGGCCGCGAGGCTGGCGCGAAAATCCTCGAGGATCGGGTCCATGATATGGCTGTGATAGGCTTGGCCGGTTTTCAGGAAATACCCTTCATGCCCGCGCTGCTCGAACAGTAGCCGAACCCGGTCGACCTCATGGCCGTTGCCGGAGATAACGGTTTTGCCTGGGCTGTTGACCGCCGCGACCTGGGCTTTTGCCTGGTCCAGCTCCGGCTCCACCAGGCTGCGCGCGGCAAAGATAACGGCCATGAAATTGCCGCCGGGCAATGCGCACATCAACTCACCACGGCGGTGCAGGATGCGCATGGCATCCTCCGGGGCGAGGCAGCCGGCAAGGCTGGCCGCCGCATATTCGCCAAGGCTGTGGCCGATGAGCATGCCGGGGGCTACGCCGCAGGCCAGCAGCAGCTGAGAGAGCGCATGTTGGACGGCGAACAAAATGGGCTGCATCAATATGTCGGCCCATTCGCGCGTATCCTCGACCTCGAAGGCAAGCTGGGACAGTGTGTGCGCATGGCTGGGGCGGTCGATGACCGCGGCGCAGCGATCGAATTCTTGGCGGAAGAGGACGAAGCGGCGGTAGAGTTCGCGCCCCATGTGAAGATAATGCTCGCCCTGGCCGGTAAACAGGAAAGCCGTGGCCACATCGTTGCGCGCGGGATTGGGCGCCCGTTCGGTCTGCAGCAGGGAGGCAATACGCTCGGCCGCCCCCTTGCGCGAGGTAGCGAGAACCGCGCTGCGATACCGCAAGTCGGATCGACAGGCGGCCTGACTGTGGCAGATGTCGCGATAGCTCAGTCTGGGATGACTTTCGAGCCAGTCCGCCATAGCATTGAGCTGGGCACGCAATCCGCCGGGCGTGGCACCGGAGACGACAAGGGGATGCGGATCGCCCGCTGAGAAATCGGCGGTCGGCTGAGCAACTGGCGGCTCCAATGGCTCGACCAGCAGTACATGCGCCAGAGCGCCACCGAAACCGAACGAGCTGATCGCGGCACGGCGCCGGCCCTCCGCTGCCCACGCGGCACGGGCGCGCGGGATACGCAAACCTGTGCCTGCCAGACCGAGTTTCGGGTTGATCTCGTGCAGATTGATCTGTGGCGGCATTTCACGGTGCCGCAGCATCAGCAGCACTTTGATCACGCTGGCTATTCCGGCGGCGGCTTCGAGATGGCCGATATTGGCTTTGACCGAACCCAGCGCGCAGTCCGCGCCGGTGCCGTAAAACGCCTTCAGCGCCTCAACTTCCACCGGATCACCTGCCGCCGTGCCGGTGCCGTGCGCCTCCATATAACTGATTTCGCCTCCCTCCAGTCCGGCACGGCCCAGGGCGCGAGCGATCAATGCCTGCTGGGCGGCGCCGTTGGGGTAGGTGATGCCGGCACTTGCGCCATCCTGCCCAGTCACCGAAGCTTCCAGCACGGCGAGGATCCGGTCGCCATCTGCAAGTGCCGCCGATTGCCGCTTGAGCATGACCAGGCCGCAGCCTTCGGCGCGTACATAACCATCTGCCCGCGCATCGAAACTCTTGCACCGGCCGTCGGGCGCCATCATGCCGAACTGGCTGAGGGTGATGGTCGGGCCAGGCGAAAGGGTGGCGTTGACGCCGCCGACGATGGCCTGATCGCATTCGCCGGCGAGGATGGCCTGTGCGCCGAGGTGGAAGGCGGTAAGCGAGGAGGAGCAGGCGGTGTCGACCGCGATACTGGGCCCACGCAGATCATACACGTAGCTCAGCCGGTTGGCGGCGATACTGTTGGCGTTGCCCAGGCCGGCATAAGCATTGAAACTGGTCATGCCCGGGCTCAGCTTGATTTTGGAATAGAGATAATCGTTGGTGGAAATGCCGACGAAAACGCCCGTGGCGCTGCCGACCAGGCGCTGCTTCTTCCAACCCGCATCTTCCAGCAACCGATACGAGGTCTCCAGCAGCAAGCGCTGCTGCGGGTCGATCTCGGGGGCTTCGAGGGTGGAGATGCCGAAAAATTCGGGATCGAAATGTGATATATCTGCGAGGAAGCCCCCCCATTTCGTGTTGACCTTGCCAGGCACAGCCGGGTGTGCGTCGTAGAACAGGTCATTGTCCCACCGCGTAGCGGGAACCTCGGTGATGGAATCGGTGCCGGCGGCGAGGTTTTGCCAGAATTGTTCGGGGTTATCCGCGCCGGGGAAGCGGCAAGCCATGCCGACGATGACGACCGGGTCGGCCGGGGCCCGGGTCTGGGCTTCGGCCGCAGGTGGACCGCTCAGGACATGTAGCGTGCGCAGCTCGCCGGCGCGGTAGCGGCGCAGACACTCGGCGCGGGCGATTTTATTGTTGGGCGTGCGCGGCAGCAGCCCGGCCGGCAGCAGCACCACTTCGGCGGGCGCGACGCCAAACGTTTCCGTGATATTGGCGGTGATGCGGGCATGGATCGCGCGCGCCTGGTCTAGTGGCAAATGCCGTGCCACCTCCTGGAAAACGACAAGATACTCTGATCGCGCACCGATATCCGCAGCGCAAGCGGTGCGGTGATGCGGCGCATGCCCGCAAATACCGTCGACAGCCACGAGCTCGATATCCTCGACGGTATGGTTCTGGCCACGAATGACCACGATTTCCTTCAGCCGCCCGGTGACATAGAGGGCGCCGTCGCGCAGAAAGCCGAGGTCTCCAGTGGCTAGCCGACCGGACTCTTGGTCAGGCAGGGCGCCAAAATAGCCGGGGCTTACCGAGTCACCTTCGATCCAGATTTCTCCGCTCTCGCCCGCGGGCAGTTCCGAACCGTTGTGCGGGTTGCGAATGCTTATGGCGAGCCCATCGTGCAGAAAATAGGGCAGCAGCTGACGCGCCTGGGGTCCGTGGCTCTCGATACGCGGCACCAGGTCCGCCAGCCCCGCTGCGCCACCGGCGGCAAGCAAAGTTGCCTCCGCAAGGCCGTAAACCGGGCGCAGCGCCGCCTCGGCTACGCCGTTGTCACCGAACCTTTCGGCGAAGCCTTTCAAAACCGGCAGGCTCACGGTCTCCGAGCCAATATAAATATATTTCCAGCAGCTGAGGTCCCAGGCGGGGTCGGGCCTGGCCTTGCGCACGCAATACTCCAGCGCGAAGTTAGGAGCGGCTGAGAGGTTGGCGCGGTAGCGATGCACGGCGCCAAGCCAGAGTCCGGGGTCGGCCAAAAACCCCGCCGGCGGCATAAACACCCCGAAGCCGCGCTCGTAGAGGATGGTGAAGAGATGGCCGACCAGACCCATATCGTGATGCAGAGGAAGCCAGCTGGCCACCCGCACCGGTTCCGTGCGGGCAAACACCGATTCCATAAAACGCAGATTGGCCAGAACGTTGCGGTGGCGCAGCACCACCCCCTTGGGGCTGGCGGTGGAGCCGGATGTGTATTGCAGGTAGGCGATCGCCTCGGGGTCAGGTGCCGCCGGTTCGAACATACCGCCGGGACCATCCCGTAACGCGCCTATGTCCAATACTGTCACCGCGCCCAATCCGGCTTCGGCAAGAATCGCGCGGGCGCGGTCAGCCTCGCCGCGGTCGACGATCACATATTCAATCCCGTCTCTGAGCAATATCCGCAGGATCCTCTGCACCTCCGGCGCATTGGCCTTGCGGCGCAGCGGTGCCACGGGAGCGGGAATGACACCCGCCAGGGTCGCACCGCAGAAACCGAAGACAAAATCGGCCTGGGTCTCGACCGCGAGCAGCACCGCTTGGCCTGGCAGCATATGGCGCCGCAGATTCGCCGCGAGCCGCCTCGCGCCAGTACGCAGGACGCCATAGGTGACGCTCTCCGATACTTCCCCGCGGACATTGAGGAAAACGAGTGCCTCACGCGCGGACGCGGCGGCCATCCCGTCGATCAGATCCACCAACGATTGTGGGCCAGGCTGGTCCGTTGCGGCCCGATCGGGTGGGAAATGCGAAGAGTTCGGCATCCCTAAAATTATGCTGCAACAACCGGTTGCTCACCGCGTGGTTTGCTCGGCCGGACGCGGGCAGCGCGGCGGTGCGACGAATTCACGCTTCGTTGTAAAGGGCGAATTGCGGCACGGCACCCTGGGCGCCGCGCCCGCCCTGTGAACCTGGCCCGAGATCCCCGCTGGCGCTAGCGCCGGCGACCCCTGGATCGCCGCCATCGCCGCCATCGACCGTGGCGACCGTTACGGTGACACCTTGGCCTGGCCCTGTCCACGTGTAATAGATCGAGACAAATCCGCTGACGCCGCCCGGCCCACCGACGCCGCCGACCCCACCTTGCCCGCCTTTACCCTGCGCCCCCTGGCTGACCGAGTTATTGCATCCCGTAGCGGCCGAGCCGGGCGAACCACCCGCCCCGCCCGGCGCACCCGGGCCGCCTTGGCCGCCCTTCTGGCCGTTACCGCCGCCCAGATACACGGTGAGGGGCTGGGTGAGGATGCCAAGCCTGGCCGGTCCAGCCGGAGAGGGGCGGCCAGGCGCGCCTTGCGTTCCAGTCTTTCCGGTACCGCCATTGTTGCCCGTGGGTCCGTTCGTGGGCTGTGTGTCGCAAACATTCTTGCACGAGCCACCATCGTAATGGGAAGCGCCATTCGTGCCGGTGCCGGTCTGTACCGGTGCTGGATCGCCAACGGCACCGATCGCGGCCGGTTCGGTCCATGGCGCACCGGTGATGTAGATGGCGGCGGGACTGTCCCCCAACGCATCGTCCATCGCCTGAAGCGCCGGGGTGTGGGTAAACATCTGCGCGTTGATGAAGAACTCGGTTTCGATGCGCAGCGATCCGCCGGGGGCGATACTGATATGGCCATAATTCAGCAGAACTGGATCGTCGCCGGTCAGGACATGCGTTGCCCCGGCAGGTATCTCCAGCGTGTCGCCGCTGAACACCACGGCACGACCGGGGAATTTCAGCGCGTTGATGGCTTCAACATAACTCTCAACCTTCGCGGGATCGCCCAAGACATAGGCTTCCGCTGCCTTGGTGATGCGGTCGGCAAGTTCCGCCGAGATCTCCGGTTTGAGTGAAGTTGCCGCGAGGCCTTTGAAGCCGGCGAGTTCGGCGTCGCTGAGCGGTTCGGGATAATGCGGCTCCTGCCCCAATAGCGGCGTGGCAACGGCCGTATCATCATTGCCCACCAGCGCACGCAGTTCCTGGATCGAGCCGACAGCAACTACGTGGGACGGGAAATCCGACTTTCCAGTGCTCGCCATGACCCGGGTCTGCGGCAGAGCCGCAAACTCGTCCGCGCTCAGCTGTGCAGAAAAATCCGCAGCCCCTAGGCCAAAACGCTGGTTGGTAGCTGCAAACCTGTCGTTTTGCTCAGCACTGAGGAATTCCATGACGAGATGCGTCCTCTCTTTTTCGGGCGACTCGGTATCGAATAGAATATATCGACTGGAATGATGTAAACGGCAATCCAAGGCAATATAAAGTAGTTTTCGCCCGTCATAGAACAATTTCGGCGCACCTGGGCGCCGGGTGATCATGTTGCGCAATGACATCAATTGGAGGGCCCGCCTCAAAAGCTTTTCAACGAGTTGGAACCTGCGACTTTGGCAGGTGAGCATTCGGATGCTGCGATATTTGCTAACGCGTGTGCGCCTTTGGGCATCATTGCCGGCCTTCGGTGAGGCGGCGACGCCGAGCGATGCGAATGCGCCTTGTCCACCAGTGCCGCGGCAAAAGCTGGAAGCCCTTTGTCGTATCTGAGCGTTTGATGATTACCGCGGTCCCTGCCCTGTCGCGATCCTGCCTGTCCTCGGTTTGGACGAGGAGGAAACAATAAAGCCGCAGGTGAGGTGACGATATCGGTGCTTGCACCCTTCGCCTTTCGCTCGCGCCATAGCCGCAAACCCCACCATTTCGTGTCAGTGACCGACCCGCTGTCGATTACGCCGGCGCTCGGCGACGTTTCCGGCTGTCTTTCCGGCGCGCCGTCATCACCACCAGGTCATTGATCGGGATCACCAGGACACTATTGCGCCCTGCGTGGGATAGCCGCGCACCCTCACGGGGCGGAGAGTATCGGGCGGGCATTCGCCCCACCGCGCCGCCCAACGCAATATACCGGACCGCGTATATCACCTCATCAGGCAGGTCGTGCGCAGCCGCCCACCTGACAACATGGGCTTGATCGAGCCCGTTTCTCATCGCGCCAATCGCTTTGATAACGTGGAAAATCGCGCGAAATATTGCTGGCGTAAATATCGGTCCGCGTAATGTAATCCTCATCCCAAGTGGACAAACACGGCGAAACGAAAGGCTCTGATATCGATAAAATGGGCTTTCCTATCGGCCTGAGTAATCGCCAACCCGCTAGAATCACGCGGTATATGGAAATAAGATGCAATGACGAATTTGCATTGCCAAGTAACGGATAGATTGCGACAGTTTGGAATGAGGATTCGCGTGACAAATCACCGTTTGCGTATCCGCAATTTTTGCGCTGCCCTGCCTGCGTGAAGCGGCTGCGACAGAATATGCGTAGGACCAGCACGCCGGATTAGGAACATCGTTCTCTAATACATATCTGCAGGGGACTGAAAGGATGGATTTTGCCCAGCTCTCTGCTCATCTGACCACACTGGGCGTGGTGCTAGAGCCTGACGCCGCACGGCGGGCGGCTCTGTATGTAGACTATCTGGATGCAGCCCATCTGTATTTCAATACGACGCTGAATGCGGTGGCGCCGGGCGGGCTTGGCGCGGCATCTTATGCCTTCTGCCAGCCGGCCCTCACCTCATCCAATCTTCTGCAGGAGCTGGCCGAGATCCTGGATTTCTACGCCTGTCCTGCGCTCGATATACGGATGACGGCGGCATTTCAGGTACCACCGGGAAATGGTTATACCTACGCACAATATTTCGACAACGAGATATTCGATGCAGTACCGTTAAATTTCACGAACAATATTAACGCGTTCCGCGCCGCCATCCCAGCCTCCGCCACCGCCATCCAGCAGCTGGCGCAGAACTTCATGGCCAATGTCAAACAGGCCTGCGACCGAATTTATTCCGACCGCTTGGCGCTGCAGAATTTTTACATCGATCTCGACCCGCAACTTACCATTGATACGTTGGCGCGGATCAAATCCACCGGTTCGGATTTCCACAAAGGCGGCAAGCAGGTTCTGATCCTGACGTTCAACATAACGTCGCCAGCTAGGTCAGCCACCCCGAGCAAGCTGAAAACGATCTACAAACCTTCCGACCTTGAGGCGGACTGCCTGATCGTGGGCGACAGCACGGTGATAAACCGTGTGCTACACCCAACGGTGTTCATGGCGAGTTCGCTGGTCGAAATCTATAATGCCCGGCTGGCAACGATTAAGGCCGGCAATCCGAACTTCACCGGCCTGCCGCTCAAGACCTACCGCCTGCTGCCCCGCAACTATCTCTCGGCAGTGCCGGTGGCGAACCCGATGCCGATCCGCGACTGTTACGGGTATATCGAGTATCTCGACAATGACATTTCCGGAACGTCGAGTTCGGTGTTCGGCTATTACCCGTGGGCTAGCAGCGATTATCTGCTTTTCAACTCCGAGAACCAAGCCGAGATCATCCGCGATTTCTACCGCCGCGAGGGCGCGTTTTCGGCGCTCGCCGGGACATTTTCGCTGATGGATATGCATGTCGAGAACATGCGCGTCATGAGACGCGACCCCTATCCGATCGACCTCGAAATTTGTCTGACCACACCGGTGAACGACGTGACCCAGACCCTGCTCCTCGGCGGGTTCGGCGGCATCAACGGGATCACTGTCGAAGGACAGGATTCACTCTGGCGGGTCGCGAACGGCAATGTCGCCGGGGGCGCCTATATGGAGCGAGAGTACCCGACATTCTATTACCAGAATCGCCTGTGGCGCGTTCAGACCGGGGGTCAGCAGCGCACGGTGCCGGTCGACCAGCCGAACCTCATAGAGGGCTTCAACGACGGCATGGCAGTGCTGAGTGCCGCGCAGGCGGCCAATGATTTCAACGGCTGGTTCGCGCGTCTCGCCAATGTCACCGTGCGCTGCCTGCCTTATCCCACGTCTACCTTCAAAAATCTGCTCATCCGGGCCCTGATCACCGGGTTGGATCCGGCCCTGACCTTGCAGCAGGGGATCGACGTCGTCCTCGAACGCTTCATCCGCGACGAATATAATAATTATGCGCAGGGTGCGAACACGGAGCTTCCACGCTTCCTGTCGCTGGCGCTGACGGAAGCGGGGGTCGATTATCTGACCCTCGACATCCCGGTCTTCTACCACCGCATCGGCACCACCGACATCATGAACTCGCGCGGCGCCACGATGGCGATCCCGCAGCAGGTGAGTGTCGCAGGGCCGGGCACTCCGCCGATGCCGGCCACGCGGATGGTGCCCGTGCAGGGCGTGCCCAATGCCGTGCTCAACCGCGCGACCTATTATGCGGCAGCCCCCACGCCTGTGATTCAAGCCAGCCAGGTAACGATATTGGGCGCACCGATGACATCCGCGCCGCGGGCGACGCTGCTGCGCAATTCCATCAATGCTTTTTTCATCGGCGCAAACAGCAACGCCACGGTCCAGCGGATCGTGCCGCGTGTCTGACAGGAGGGTGGGATCTTGAGCACAATCGACGCCATCACCGCGGCGATCGACAAACTGCCCACGACGGGCGGGGTGCTCACGCTGACGCCCGCGGATTTCAATCTCGACTTCATGAACAGCGTGTTCACCCGGCTGCTGGCAACGCAGAGCCTCAGCTTCGCGGGCGTGCAGATTACACCCGGCACAGAGACAATCGTGATTGCCGGCACCGCCACGATATTCGATTATGCGGATCTCGACTGCACGCTGAGCTTTACGGTGGCCGAGGGCAATACGGTAGCGACACTAACCGGGAAATTCGCGACCTCCCGGCAGATCACCCTGCCGCTCCTGACCTGGCTCAAAGCCGGCAATATCAGCATCAGCACCTCGTTCACCGAATCGCTGGAGATCGTCGCCTTAGCCTTCGGCATGGATATTCTGCTGCAGAATGGTGACACCATCCCGATCCTGGTGACGCAGCTGACGGCGGATGTCTGGCGCATCGACATTGCCGAGGGGACCGCGAAAGGGGTGACGGGGGATGATCTCGTCTTCCTGCTCGGCGGCCAGGCGCTGGAGAACTTTCTCCCGCCGGCCCTGACCGGGGAGCTCGCGGGCTTCACGATCAACGGCATGGAGGCCGAGCTCGATACCGCGGCGAAGAGCGTCACCTATTTCAGTACCGGTGTCGCGGTCACCAATGGCTGGGACATCGCGCCGAAAGTCTCGCTGAAGCCGGGGCTGCAGATCGGGCTGACATTGGCGAGCGCGCTCACCTCCGCCCCG
This sequence comes from Sphingomonas sp. HF-S4, assembly GCF_032911445.1. Taxonomy (NCBI): domain Bacteria; kingdom Pseudomonadati; phylum Pseudomonadota; class Alphaproteobacteria; order Sphingomonadales; family Sphingomonadaceae; genus Sphingomonas; species Sphingomonas agrestis. The sequence goes on from NZ_JAWJEJ010000001.1 coordinate 2,611,515, forward strand.
CCGAAGAGCGGCAATGGTGCCTCGCCGCAGAGCGGCAACGGCGCGCCGGTCGTATCCAGCAGCCTGACCGTGGTGGGCTCGGTCGCCGCGACCTTCGATATCGCCGGGGTCGAGCTGCCGATCTATCTCGGCGCGAGCAGCGGTGCCACCTCACTGTGGACCTTTGGGCTGCAGCCGGCTCAAATTGTCACCCTGCCCAGCTTCTCGGATCTTCTCTCCCTTGCCGGCGGGGCGGACTTTTTCGCCTCATTGCCAAGCGGGCTGCAAGATATTCCGCAGATCGAGATAGACAAACTCCTCGTCCAGTTCGATCCGGCGACGAAGAATCTCACCTTGCTCAGCTTCGCGCTCCAGACCGGCTCGAGCTGGCCAGTGATCGCCGGTTATTTCGAAATCGAGCAGCTGAGCTTCGCCTTCGACATCACCAACCTGACCCTGCCGGCCAACCGCCAGGTGATCGGCGACATGGGGGCGACGTTCAAGGTGGGGTCCGTGCCGCTGATGGTGCGGCTGCAGAACACCGCCACCGATCAGGATTGGACGATCACCGCGGGACTTGCGCCTGGGGGCGTGCTGAGCCTCACCGACGTTGCGGCACAATTGTTCGAAGGCCAGGCCACGTTGCCGGATGGCGTGCCGGTGGTGGCGTTCAATGTGCTGCAGATTATGGTGAACCCGGCACAGCAGAGTTTCGCCTTCAACGCCGGGTCCAACAGCGAGTGGCAGCTGATCGGCGAGGATCTGGCAATCGAGAGCATCGCGCTCTCCTTCAGCCGAACCAAGACCGAGACCGGCAGCGCGGTAAAGGGTAGTGTCGCCAGTACCCTGCTAATCGCCGGCGTCACGTTGAACCTCTCGGCCTCGCTCAACGACACGCCCAGCGGCGGCTGGCAGTTCTCCGGCACCCAGGACACCGCCCCCATCCCGATCGGTCAGCTGATCCAGGACCTTGCGAATATCTTCGGCGATGTGACGTTGCCGACGATCCTCACCGGGCTGAACATCCATAATCTTTCTGTCGATTTCAATACCAGCACGAAGGATTTCACCTTCTCATGCGTGCTGAAGGATGATGCGGTACCAAATCTTTCGCTCAATATAGACATCTCCATCACGCATAAGACCACGACCGAATACCAGGCCGAATTCAGCGGCACCGCGCATTATGTCTCCGAGGGTATTCAACTCGACTTCACGCTGGATTTCGTCGAAGCGGTTGCCGCCGCGGGCAAGAGCTCGACGACGATCGCAACCTATAATGCCGTTAAGCCTCCGACCCTTTCACAGTTCCTGCAGATGGTCAGCAACGATCTGGAATTCGACGTCGACCTTCCGGGTGCGTTGAACTTCGATGCAGATCTGAAAAGCCTCACGCTGGAGCTGGACAAGAACCTGACCGATCCGTTGAGGATCGAAACCGCGGGGCTGTTCGAGTTGAGTTTTGGCGACAACGACAGCTGGAAATTATATCTTTCGCACACCAACAACAGTTATTTCCAGAACCTCGGAAAGACTACGCGCGCCAGCGGTAAGGATGGCAAGCCGGCCTATGTGCTGGGTGTCGCCCTCAGCGGTGCGCTCGATCTGTCCAACCTGCCGCTCGTCGGCAGCATCCCCGGCGTGGGCGATTTCAGCATCGACAAACTGGGATTCTATTATACCAATGCAGCATTCACCACCGCCAACAACAAGCTGATCTTTGCAGTGGCCGAGCTTGGCACGGATACCAAGCTTGCTCCTGACCCGGCCGCGGCGTTCCTTGATCAGCCCGGCTTCAACCTGCTGGCCTTGTTCGGTAACCAGGTAAACCAGAGCCAGAACCAGACCCCCAATGCCATGCCGCTCGGCACCTCCACAGGAACGCCGCCGCCGAGCACGCCGCCGAGCTTCGCGACCACCCCGGCGGACCCGCGCAAGCCGATCAGCTGGCTTGCTGTGAATAAGACACTGGGGCCGGTATCTCTCGACAAGGTCGGGCTCAGTTTCGCCTCCCCACCCAAGGGGGCGGACGGCCAGCTTGGCACCGTCGGGCTGTATATCGATGGCGGTTTCACCCTGGCCGGGCTATCGCTGATCCTGCAGGGGCTCGGCATCACGTTCCCGCTACCGGTGCCCGGCAAAGCCATCGCCAACCCGCTCGACCAGATCGGTTTCCATCTGCAGGGCCTGTTCCTGGAGTTCAAGGAGCCGGGGCTCGAGATCGCCGGCGGCTTCCTCACGTTGCCCGGCGACGGGGTTAACATGATCGGCGAGTTCATCGTCCAGGCGGGCCCGTTCGGGGTGCAGGGCTATGGCGGGTTCGCCGGCTCCATCAGCGACCCGTCCTTGTTCATCTTCCTGCATCTCGACGCACCGCTCGGCGGCCCGCCGTTCTTCTTCGTCACAGGCGTGTCGGGCGGATTCGGCGTCAACCGCGGTTTCAAGCTGCCGGATATCTCCCAGCTCGCGACCTACCCGCTTCTGCCCGCAGCTCCGGCCATCCCCACGGCCTCAGGGCTCGCCAGTCAGACGAACGAACAAAAGCTTCAGACGATGACCAATTCGTTGCTGGGGCTGGCCGAATATTTCCCGGTGGAGGAAGGCCAATTCTGGTTCGCCATCGGGCTCGATGTCACGTCCTTCGAGATGATCGAGGTCTCGGCCATTCTGTCGATCTCCTTCGGCGTCAACCTGCAGATCGCCGTCATCGGTTCGGCTATCATGACTCTGCCGGTCGAGGTGCCGGACCCGATCGCCTACGTGCAGATCAATTTCGAAGCGGCGTATTCCTCCGAGGATGAGCTGCTGACGGTGATGGGGGTGCTCACCCCGGCCTCCTACGTGCTTGAAGGGCTGGTGCGCATTTCCGGCGGGTTTGCCTTCTGCACATGGCTCGCAGGACCCAATGCGGGCGATTTCGTGCTGACCATCGGCGGCTACAGCTCGGCCTACCCCCCCCCTGCGCACTACCCGCTGGTGCCGCGCATGCAGATGCGGGCCGGCATCGGCATCGTCAACATGGTCGGCGAAGCTTATTTCGCTTTGCTGCCGAATGCGATCATGGCGGGGATCGATGTCCACGTCACCGCCGATCTTGGCCCGATTTCGGCCTGGTTCTATGCCGGGGCCGATTTCTTCATGGGCTGGAAGCCATTCCAATATACGGCCGAAGTCGGGATCGCGATCGGCGCCTCCTTCACCATTGATCTTGGCTTCGTAAAAACCAAGATCACGATCCATGTAGGAGTGATGCTGAGCCTGTGGGGGCCCGCCTTCGGCGGCCAGGCGGTGGTCGATCTCGACATCATCTCCTTCACGATCAAGTTCGGCGCGGGCCAGCAGCCCGCCCCGGCGCTTAGCTGGGAGGACTTCAAGGATTTCCTGCCCAGCGTGGCCGCCCCTGCCGCACCCAGGCTCAAGGCTGCCGCCCTTGCCGACGAGGCTCCGGCGAACGATTCCGCCGACAAGCCGCTGGTGAACCTGACCATCAAGAAAGGGCTGCTGAAGGCCTTTACCGCCGATGACAAGGTCGATGGTCTCGACTGGCTGGTCGATGCCAATCATTTTGAGATCCGCACTGAATCCACCGCCCCCTGCACGGTTGTGAATTACAACGGCGATATACTGCCCAGGGATTATAACTATCTCGAGCCGGGGGATCTGCGCGCCCAGATCGCCGCTCCCGCGCATGAGAGTCAAGAACCGCCTTATTACGTCTACGCCACGCCCGCGGGGGCGACGGCCTGGTTTGATCAAGCCTTCGGCATTCCGCCGATGGAGAAGACCAACGTCAGCATCGTGCACAAGGTTACAATGGTGCAGCTGCCGCTCGCCAGCCCGACTAAGGTGGAAGATGTCATCATCACGCTGACCACCGGTGCGGTACCACCTTCGCTGTGGGGCAACGAACCGGTTTCAGCCAAAGCGGCACCGGATCCGGCCAAGAGCACGATCAATAATGCGCTCATCGGTCTGCAGTTCACGCCGATGATTTGGTTCCCCAGGCGGACCACTTTCATTCCGTATTATTATCTGGTGTTCGACACCAACAACTTGTTTCTCGATCAGGCCACGGCCCCGGTCATCAACCCCGCCCCATTTGCGAACCCGCAGGCGATTTATACCAGCATGCAAAACGGCAGTGCCTTCGCGGCGACCCAGACGCAGCGCGCCGGAATCGTCGCTGCCCTGCAGGCGCTGGGCTTCAGCAATCTCGAGCTGAAAAATGCGGACGCGCTCAGCACTCAGGATTACGTGGACGACCCGATGCTGACCTTCATGAGCTCGACACAGGAAATCAATTTCTCCGGCCAGGTTGGAGCCTGATATGGCAAGCGATGGCACCCCCCGGCCGAGCGACAATCAGCTTTTCGCGAAGAAGGCGTCCTTTATTCAGCACAGCCTGCCGGGGCTCGAGGCCGGTGTGTATGAACTCTCCGTCCAGCAGCAGTTTTTCGACAGCAGCGGCACGCCGATCAATTCCGAGGAGCTGGCCACGCTCACCCGCCGCTTCGGGGTGCAGGGACCGCGCTACTCCCTTCCGGCCAATGTCATCAACGCGGAATATCCACCGCTGGGGACTGCGGGCGGCTATTCCAGCAGTATCGCGCATGTGGTGCTCAACCAGGAAAAGTTGCCCTGGATCCGCACGCCGTATCTGCCGGGCGGCGAGCCGGAGGTGGAGATACGTCACTACACCGCCACCTATGGCGGCACCGCGCATCCGATCACTTATGACGACGATAAAGCGAGTTGGCTCGCGGTCATATTGATCACCACCGGCGATCTCGACGGAGCTGACCCCGCGACGTTGATCACGGCCGGGACCGCGGCCGACCTCGCCCCCGATACGATGCAGATGCAGGGGCCCGGGACGACGACGGTAGCGGGCAAACTGCCGGCCGATCATTACTCGATTTTTTCCTACATGCTGGAACCAGGGCTGGCGCCGAAGGACGGCATCATCGACCCCGGCGTCGGCTATACTTCCGACGAACCGTGCAGCTTTGCAGACATCCCGGCGGCATTGTTCAACAGGATCGCACCCAGCCTCGATGACCTGCAAATGATGGCGCACGTCCGCGCGGTTGAGATGGACAGCAAGCCGATCCAGGATAATGATTCCGTTTCCGCCACCGAGAGCTACGGCATCGTCGTGGGCAACCGCCTGCCGCAGACGACGCCGCCCACGCAGGTACCGCCGGCCGCACAAACCGGCCCTGCGGTGGGCAGAAACCTCGCGTTGCTCGTCTCGCTTGAATCTATGCAGAATGCCCTGCGCGGTTATCCGGCGACGGGCTATTACGCCAAGTCCGTGGTCCCGGCGCCCAGCGGTACGGTGCGCCTGCCCGTGCTCTACCAGTGGGATTTCACCTCCTGGCAGGATACGAGTTTCGACTTCGAGCATATTCTGAAAGGGCTGAACGGGCGCGATGCCAGTGCGCCGAACAGCGGCCCGAAGGTTCCCAACCCGCTCATGCGCCGGCCGGACCCGCCAGCTTATGCCACCCCGAACGATCTGCAGACTATTGCCCAGCAGATGCTGGAACTTGGCTATACGCCGATGAACCAGCTCACACGCGTGCCGGATACGGCGGACACTGACGATCAGGCCATCCAGCTCGTGTCCTGGTATCGCGGCCCGCTCGCCCCGTTTGCGGTGGCAAATACGCTGGAATTTCTCACCGGCAGCGTCAGCGCGCCGCAGGACCAGACGGAGCTGATCTATTCGGCCGATCAGTTGCTGCGCTTCGACCCCAATGTCGGCATGTACGATGTCTCCTATGCCGCGGCCTGGCAGATCGGGCGGCTGGTGGCACTGCAGGATAAAAGCTTCTCGTTGGCGCTCTACCGCTGGAAGAAGAACGCCGACCAAAAATACCGCATGATGCTGGAGGATCAGGTTCTGCAGCAGGATTTCTCGGCGGTGATGGCGCTGTACCGCAGCAACCTGACCGCTGGCGCCAAGGATGTGGCCGACAAGCCGATGCTCAAGGCCGTGATGAATCTCCTGACCAAATCAAACCGGGACTGATGGGCGATCATGCTGAAATCCGAACAACAGCTGAGTGCGTTGGCCGACAGCCTCGCCGCGGACGGCGTACCGACGGATCTCGTCAACTGGCTGATCAAGCTCAAGCTGCTGATCGGCGTGCCGTTCAATTATCTGGTGCCCGACAACAGTTTCCTGCCGGCCGAAACCATCCGCTTCTTCACGCTAGACGCGAACTGGATCAATGCGCTGACTGACGGGGCGCTCAGCATCGGGCGGCATTACAACGGAGCGGATGCCAAGCCTGTGACGCTGTATTCCGAGCAGGCGCATATGCTGCGCGCTCATAACGACCCCAGCATGCGCCTGGGCAACCGCCGCCGTGCGCAACTTGGGCTGGCTGACGACCCCCCCAACACCGCTTTGGCAAGTGCCGTGCGCTCCGGCTTCATGCTGAACTCTGCGGCGGTGAGCGGGTGGAAGAATATGGATGTGGCGGGCTACGCCGCAGGCTCGTCCCCCTTTGATTACGAAAACAACCCGCAGACACCGGCGAGTGCAGTCACGCCGCTCAAAGTCCTGCGGCTGGTCAGGCTTTCGCCTACTGTGCTGTTCGGCATTTTCGAGGGCGAACTGTTCGAGCTGGTGCTGCACCAGCCGCCTGAGGCGATCCACTTTGGCTTTGAAACGATCAACCCCTCCGGCACGCCCAACGGCGTGACCAAGAACCTGCGCGTTCCGACGACGAGCTGGGACGATCCGGACACAAGCTACGATGCCGACACCCATCAGGGGGTGTCGATCGACAATGTCTTCGTCAATCCGGACGACCGCGTGCTGGATATGATGGCGATGAGCAAGGGTCTTGCCGCAGCGCTCGCCGCGATCACGACTAACGGCGCGAACGGGGCGCCCGGCTATTACAGCGCCACACCGGCAGACGCCAATTTCAAGGACCATCTCGTGTCATCTGATTTCGGCCTCGAAATGGTGCACGGCGTTGGTCTTGTCAGCTTCATCAACGAATAGAGGGGGACGCGACACCATGAACATCATCGTCCCCATCCATCTCGAAGCGTTGCGGGTATCGCCCTCTTCGGGCCAGACCGCCAAAACGGCGCTGTATGATTTCACTCTGCTGGGCAGCCAGCCGGGTTCGGCGATGGGCGATCTGATCGCCTCGAACCATTTTCAGACCGCGATGACCAAGCTTGCGGTCGAGCCCGGAATCCATATCCATTGGTCGTTGCCGCGCGCCTATACGCGCGGTGTGCAGGATGAAGCCACCGGTCAGGTACGCTACCCGGTGGTGCCTAACCGCTGGCTGGTCATCCGCTTTCTCGAGGACAACACCAAGACCACCGACAACACCGCCATCCGTCTGTGGGTGCTCGAGAGCGATGCGCACGGCAGCACCTCCGAGAATACCGGCAGCACGACGAAAGTGCCGTGGATGGATGATGCAGCGGCCCTCCAGGGACTCGAGGCGCATTTCTTGGGCAGGCGGATCGACCTGCAGGGCAACTGGGCCGAGCCAGCCAGCGGCATCCGCACCACCGCGGCGTTGGGCGCCGACGAGGTCGGGTTTCTCGGCGAGATGTTCCAGGCCACCTATGGCTATGGCGAGACCTTCACCGCCTACTATCCCAATTGCAACAGTGTGCTGGGGCTGTACGATACGCTGGACGACTATTTTCCCAATCCCACCGTCGGGCTCGAGAACAATGCGGACTTCACCGTCTCTTATGCGGTGATGGGCTGGGTCAACGAGACAAGTGCGGACGAGTGCAACCTCATCCTGAACCAGGCACTCGCCGCCTACCAGAAAATTATCGGGAACAAGCCTGATTTCGCCTCCTATCTGGAGAACGTTTTCAACAAGAACCTCGGCTGGTCCCTCTCTGCCTATGACGGCATCACCGACGCCACGATTCCAGCCACGCAAGGCGTGTTGTCCGGCGTGCTGGCCGATATCGAATGGCAGATCAAATCCCCGGGTGTGGGCAATACCAGCTATCCCTCCGCCCTGCCCAGCACCGCAGGTGTGCAGGTGGCGATCGGTAACAACACGTTCGAAGCGGTGTCAGTCTATATCAACGCCGTGGAAACCGGCGGCGCGCTGGCCAGCAACGACGATGTGACATCGAATGTCGAATGGCTGCTCAATGCGCTGCAGTTCAACCAACTCGCCAAATTATCGGCGGGCGACGTCGGTATTGGCGAGCTTGAACAATATCTGCACGGCACCGCTTTCGCCGCGACCGCTGGCGGCTATACGTGGACGGCGCGGCAAAAACAGGATGCGGCGACTCCCGCCGGCCAGGCCGCCGATAACCAAGCCATATTGCCGCTGTATCTGGCCAAAATCCTGGCCCAGCTCAACACCACGCAAAGGGCACTGGACGCCAAACGCAGCCAGATCGCGGCCCGGCAAAAACAACTATTTTTCGACTGGTCGTACCATATCTCCGAGATCGACACGAATGTCGTAACCGGCACCGGGGCTGTCAGCGACGACGTCACCGGAAATTTCGTGGTCGACGGGCTGCTGCAGTTATTCCCCGCACTGCTGCAGGCCGGCAATTTCATCGAAGCCGGCACGCCCACCGCTCCTTACCAACCGATCGCCGATCCGTTTGCCGTCATGCTGCCATCGACCTTCCCCAACGAGGGCGCTTCCGAACTAGGCAGCTACAACTTCAATACGGCGGCAAACGCGCCGGCCGCTGCGTTTGCCGGTATGCTGTTGCAGTTGGGCACGGGGCTCGATGCCCTGGCCGACGGCGATCTCACATTGGCCGACGGCAACCTCGCCAAGGCTGCGACCTTGCTGCAGCTGGCAGCAACGGGCGGGGCCAATGCCGGTAGCTACATCGCCTCGGCCCAGGTGCTGCTGTCCGAAGTTAAAACCGCGCTGCAGGCGGCCCAGGCGGCACTTGCCGCACTCTCCACCGAAAATGGTCTGGCCGCGCAGAAGGCACAGCTCGATGCCGCGCATACCAAGCTCGCGGGATTCATCGACCCCACCAGCGGCGTATTCGCCACCGCCCTGAAATACACCGCCGATCCGGGCAAGGCGCCGCTTCCGCCGGGGCAGAGCTATGCAGGTGCTATCCTGAAGCCCTTCGGCGCGCTGATGAGCTGGGGAAGCGCCGTGGGGCCGTTTCCGGGCATGAAGGCGCAGATGGATAGTTTCAGCGGGCAGAACGGCCAGGCCCAGAACCTGCTCGATATCCAGGCGGCCGCCCTGTACCTCGGCTTTGCGCATTTCTACGTGCATTCGCAATATGCGTTCAAAGCCGCCTCGGCTTATTACCTCCAAATGGCCGAGCAGGAGGTCAGCAACGCCGTAGCCGCCGCCGCCCAGGCCAGCCAGGCGCTGGGGGCCGCCGTCACGGCTCTGGCGGGCGCGGATATCACGGCGCTGATCGCGGGGCTGCAAACCATCCTCGACACCGTACTGCCGCAGATCGACGCCGACCTGACCCAACCAACCCCCGACGTGGCGGCCGCACTCGAGGAAATTGCATTGCTGCTGGGCCATTCCGGCACCGCGAATGATCCCAACCTGCCGGCCTTCGAGGCCACGGCGCGCGGGGCGAACTGGCAGGCAATCCGCCAGGGCATTGCCGATGCCAGCATCCTCGTGACCGCTCGCCTGCCGCTGGCGCAGCAGGCCGCGATATTGAACCAGTTCCTCTACGAGAGGATCAGCGACGGCTACGAGCTGACGACAACGCCTGCGGATCCCTTCGCCCTGCCCTCCGAGCCGGTAATGGTGTTTGCCGAGGACGCGGACGACGGGCTGCTCGCCCCGACAGGGCGCAATGGCGCCGCCTCCATCGTGCCCTGCCGCCTGGCGGGAGAAATCGTCACCCCCGCAAGCGAGATCACCTATCCCCCGGTGATCAGTGGGTTGGCGGGAGCGCTGGACACGGGCATTCCCGAATTGAGCGGCACCTTGCAGGCCCTGGCCCAGGAGTCTTTCCTGTTGACGCCGGAATTGTCGAACGTGGTTTCGGCCGCGGCACTGGAGGCGGCGGCGGCGGAAAATCAGACGCTGCATTACAATAATTTCCAGGAAGTGGTGCTCGCCTCGGCTCCCGCCGGGTTGAACGGCAAGCTGCCTTACTACATCGCCTATAACTGGCGCGCAGGAGAGGATCCGTTCCTGCCCTTGTTCATCTGGTGGGAGACGGATTACCGCCTGTCGAAGGCGTTCCAGCCCGACACCGAAACCTACCCCAGCGATTTCCTCAGTCAGTTCCAGCTCGGCCAGTACGAGGTCGAGCTGCAACCGCAGGCCGCAGCGATGAGCAACTTCACCCCTGGCGGCACCACGGCGAACTCCTTCACCTTCCGCGGGCTGATTCCGTTGTCCTCGGCCTCAACGACCAGCCTGTGCAGCCAGATTCAGAGCTATTGCCTCACCTATCTCGCCTACGATCCGGGCGGTGGGCCGCCGGTACAGGGTGCGCCGGATTTTGCCGAGAAGCAGAATTTCTACAATGCCTATCAAGACTACCGCACCCGTAACATCCTGAGCCAGGGGCTGAGCGGCTTCAATGCAGGGTTGGTACAGCGCGCGCAGGAACTGCAGATCCCCATCAACATCCCCGCGACCTGGACCGGCGAGGACCAACGCAATTTTGCGCTCTCGGACTTCTGGCCGACTTCCTTTCTGCACAACCAGTCGGCCGGCTGGCCGGTAACCTGGAGCGATGAGGGGCCGAACTTCAATGCCTATCAGCCGGGGGCAAGCCGGGTATTTTTCAACCCACTGCGCGCCGGCTTCATGCAGATGACGCAGATCACGCTGGTGGACGCCTTCGGTCGCTTCGTCGATCTGCCCACGCCGAACCCGGCCCAGACCCCGGCCAGCTTCATCTCCGAGAACATGACGGCGGCCCAGCCGGCGCCGGATACGCATTACACGTATCTCGCCCCCCGACTGGTGCAGCCCTCGCGTCTGAATTTCGACTGGGTCGCGGCTGCTACACGCAGCGGCATCGGCAGTTTCACCGAGCCCGGCAGCCTGCCGGCGGCGTCGCCCATCTGCGGCTGGCTGTGGCCCAATCACCTCGATGATTCGCTGATGCTGTACGACGGCACAGGCCGACCCATGGGCTCGCTTCGTACCCGGGGGACGGTGCTGCACTGGTTCCCGGTGCCGGGAGAGACCACAGTGCCCGGGGCGGACAATCGCAGCGAGATGCTCGCCTATTTCGCCTCGAATGTGGTCAATCCGGTCTTCCAGGATTTCGTTTCAGATTTCCTCTACACCGACGACAGCCCCGCCACCGACACGAAATTCCAGTCCTTTCTGGAGGTTCTGCGCAAGTCGCAGCAATTCATCGTCACTGCAGCGATGCAGCAGGACCAGGCGCTCGGCGTGCTCATCGGCCAGCCCCTGGTTATCGTCCAGGCTGAAATAGGCCTCGAACAGCAGGGCACGCCCTATGTCGGGCTCAACGCGCAGACGTACCCGCAATGGAATGAATACGGTCCTAGCTTCACCGTCACTGCGGATGCCTACATCCCGTATGATTTCGGCAATTTCAACCAGGCCGGTCTGTCGGCGGTGGACGTTCCGGTACGTGTCGGCATGGCAGAAATTCAGCGCAAATCCGGCGACAAAATTCCTTATTTCGACGATGGCGTAGCCGGCTACTTCCTCGATGGCACCTGGCAGACGCTGTATACGCCGGTGGCCATGGCGGACACTCCCGGCATCACCTCGGTTGCGGTGGCGGGTAACGACCCATTGATACTCACCCCGAACGGCACAGCGCGCATGCTGACAATGGTGCTGGATCCGCGCGCGACCGCACACGCCACCACCGGAATTCTGCCGGTCAAGGCCCTGGCCATCCCGCCCGAGCAATTCGCCGCAATGCTGGACCGGCTTGAAATCACTTTCCTAACCGCGCCGCTGCTTGTGGCGAACAACCCGCCCGCTATGCCGCTACCGGCGGAAAATGGGTTCGGGTGGTCCTGGGTCCAGATCGGCGCCAACGGCTCCGAGGAAGCCGTGCTCACCCCGGCACAGGGCGTTACGGCCGCTACCTTCCCGCAAACTCCGCAAATGCTGGTCGATGGCTGGCTCAAACTTCACAAGAATATGTAGTTGGGACCGGACCCATGGCACAGCAATTCACGCTCACACTCACCAATCCCGATCTGACCAGCGCCCCGCTGAACCAGATCTACACCGACAAGACCGGCGGCAACCGGCTGGATCTCACGCTGACCAACAACAGCGGCTTTGACACCTCCTTCAGTACCGCGAGCGGCGAGCTTCTGATCAAAATCCCCGCGAACATCATCGATGCCGACAGTGCGGCCAAGATCACCGTCGCCGCCCCTTGGACCACCGACGGCATCTATACCCCCGCCAACGATCCGATCCCCGGCGATAAGGGGGCATTCTACGTGGTGAAGCTCGCCGCCCCTGACGGCGCGGGCGTAACTTTCGATGACGGGACCAGCGTAAAAATTTCGCTCGCCGGCATTGTCCCGAACGCCAAGGGTAATGCCACGGTGGTTGCGACCTATAATTTCGCGGATCTCGGCATCGGGATGCAGTCCAGCGCGCAGCTCGCTGTCATCGGTATGCCGAGCCCTGGCAACCTGCCATTGATCGGCGACGGCAATGCGCTCGCCCTAACCCTAAAAGTCAACGACGGTCCCGCGACCAATGGCATTGTCGTCACCGCGAGCCCGGTCACCGCCGAAAATGCGGCCGAGAACATCGTACAGATCCTGTTCGATTTTCAGGACCAGACCAAGCCTGGCGACAGCACGCTGGGCAAGCTGGTCAATGGATGGGACCCTCTCCACCCGCCGACCTTTCAGATCCAGTTTCCCTTCTTTGCCGGATCCAGCAAATTCGCGGCGCCATATGATCTCACCGATGCATATCGCCAGGGCGATCCCAACTACAACACATACACATCAGGCTGGAACATCGGCCTGTCGCTGAGCAAAACCGACCCCAACACGCTGCAGAATGACTGGTGGGTCATCACTCCCCCCGACCCGAAGGCGGACTCGCCGATCTGGCAGGTGAGGCCGACGGCGCAGAATAAATATCTCTTCACCGGCACCACCATCGGACCGAATGCGCCGGGGCCGTTCCTCAATCTCTATTTCTCGCACATCTACACGGATTTGCAGTTCGACGAGAATAACAACCAGACGATATTGTACATGGAGTCCACGGATTTCCCGGGCTTCAACGATCGTGTCATGCAGCTCCCCCTGTTCAAGGTGCATTCTGTCAGCATCACGGATTTCTACGGCAGCATCAAAACCCAGGGCGGCATTACCACCCTCGCGCTGAACTGGCATACCGATGCCGATCACTGCCTGCTTTCGGGCGACGCCACACAGCAAGACGCCAACAGCGTGGGCGCTTATAAACGCACCATCAACCTCACCAACCCGCTGGCCTCCAGCTACACGCTCACCGCCATCGGCAACGGCGGTACCTCGCAGCTACAACGCACGATCTACGTCAGATGGATTCAGGGGGCGCTGACCTCGTCGACCACTTTCAACGTGCCGTCGGCGATCGAAATCTCGCCGGACGGAAAGACGATTTATGTTGTCGGCAATGGCAGCGTGAATGCGCTCGACAGCCAGACGCTCAATACCACCGTAACGCCGCTGACTGTGCCGGACGGCACGGTGCCGGGACAGAATGCGACGATTGCCAACATGGTGCCCAGCCCTGACGGCAGCCGGATTTATCTCGCCGATATACCCTTTGCCGGCGGTGGCGAGCTGCGCGCCTATACCTCCACCTTCCAGCCACTCCCCAATATATCGGTGGCCCAGCCTGGCAGCAACGGCTCGCCGGACCTTTACCCGATGGCGATCAGCGCCGACGGCACCCAGCTGGTCATCTCCATGCCGTTCGCCAATAATGCCAATGGACCCTCGATCCTGGGCTACAATACGGCAAACCTGAACCTGACGGCGGGATCGCCCTATAAGAACCAGAATTTGCGCGGCGTCGGCCTCGCGGTCTCGAACGGTTATGTTTTCTATCCCGACAAGAACGGGTTGGGCGTGCTCGACCGCACGACTTTATCCCCCATTGCCGGCAGCCCGGTGTCGCTGAAATCCACCGATCAGCTGGCCTATGCGCCGGGCCCGCTCGCGGTCTCGCCCGACGGAAACTTCGTCGCGACACTCGCACTCGGCGTGCTCGCCAACAGACGCGTCTTCGTGCTCTGCACGGTCGATGTCTCTGATCCCGCGAACATGAAACTTGCCAGGCGTGTCGAGGTCACCGTCGGGTTTTCCAACGCACCGCCAGCGCCGTCCACCGGCATGGCTTACTCCACCGACGGCCAGTATCTGTTCGTTTTCGGCATGGATTATTCCAAAACCCCGCCGGACACTGCCAGCACGATCTTCAATGTGTACAATTCCAGCACGCTGGAAGAGCTGGACTGGTCGCCGATCCCGGTGACGGCATTCTATGGCGACATCGTGATGGCGCCCGACGGTAGCCGCTTCTACGTCAGCACCTATGATACTGGTACGGGCACCACCGGCCAGGTGATGACGATCGTCCCGGTGCTGCCTAGTTCATGAGGCGGCGCCGAACACCAGATGGCTGAGACGGTCAGGATCCGTCTCCGCCAGCGTGACGAGGTGTGTATACCAATCCCGCTTCAGCGGCTCGTCCGAACGACTCTGCACGCCCGCCACGAGCTCCACCCAGCGCAGAAACATTTCGGGCTCGAAGCAGCCAATCTTGCGGTAGCTGGCGAGGTAGGTGCTGCAGAATCTGGCCATCAGGGCTTTTTCGCCCTCATTCGTGAGCGGCGAGCGATGCACGAAGAAGCTTAGCTTGACCCAGGTTTTGGCGACGTCGCCCAAAGGGTCTCCGCGATACGCGCTCTGCCAGTCGATGACATAACCGCGCTCGGCATCCATGAGCGTGTTGCGCGGATTGAAATCGCCATGACACAGCCGATCGGCATCCGGCATCGCCGCGACCTCCGCCATCAGGCGGCGGCGCCTGGGACTTTCCAGATGCTCCTGCAAGGCGAGGATGGAGTTGAAACACTGGACCTGGGTGGGCAGCACGGCGAACCCTGGCACATCGTGGATATCGGCGTGCAGACGCGCGAAGTCCTGCGCCATCTGATCGATCTCGCTCATGCGCGCGTATAACGCATCCTTGAGCGGCAAGGCCTCGATCCAGCGATAGCGCAGGCCCCAGCGCGCGCCCAGTTGCACCGCATCGACCAGTTCAGCGCAGGCCAGCCTAGTGCCCTGCAAATGCTTGAGCACGCTATATTCGTAATGCGCGGTATCGATCCCGAACCGCGCATCATAGAGTTTCAGGGCGATACCGTCGGCATCGGTAAAAACTTCGGCCGAATAGCCCCGGTCGCGGAAGCGGTAACGCGCAAGGTTCCTAAGACGCGTCGGCTTGAGCAACTGCAGAGTGTAGGGGTCCGGGGGCATGACGGGTTATGCCAGTCTCAGCCGATCGCGTTGTTTCTCTTTCGGATAAAAATATAACCCGCGCGCGGGAACCGGCTCGCAGGCTTGCATGGGGATCCGGGGGTCAATCGGTACTATCCCTATAGCCACAGAACATCCCCCTTACACTTCATGTCAGCGATCGATTTTCACACGGCGCCGCCGTACGCACTCGCAGACCAGACGCAGCCAATCCAGCCGTCAGAGTAATTCTCGTTGCGGGATCCACCAAACCATTTTCACCAGCCTCGCCTTCGGACGATAATAGCGCCATCGTCACCAGCCTGGGTCGGGTCGGCGATTGCAGCTTGCCCTACGGGCGACTGCATGAGTTCGTGCAGGTCGTAATAGTGGCGCGAGATACGGTTGCCGCCGCCCTTGAGCACGCCCTTCAGCTCGTACCAGCGGCGCAGACAGTGCAGGATGACGACCTTATCCCAGAAGGTTCGCTCGGCATTCACGATCGTCACGCCCGGGATTTCGAGGTCGAGACCCCGACGCATCCTCTTCGAGATAGGGGCGGATCGAATGGACCGCGTTCGGATCGAGCGCCGACTTGGCACCGGATTCGATCTTCACCACTTGGGGATATAGGCATCGGCTTCGGTCGCCGTGGGACAGCGGACCAGCAACGTCTGCTTGTCCTTATCGTTGGGGACTATCTTTAGCAGACCTTCCGAGATGCCATTGCGCGCGCGGCTTTACCAAGGCAACGCGCCGTATGATCTGCCTTTTGAGGTCTGGGGCGGCCATGTCCGAAATTTGCCTACATATTTCGGACAGTCCGAAAATTCCCTGTCTGAAAAGCAACAACAAATTTCGGACAGAGGTCCTGCAGTTTCCTTGAAGCTCGGCACTGTAGCCGATCATTGGCGCCACCTGCCCCGTCGAACGTGCGATATCCGTGCGTCTCAAGCCCGCGTCGATCTTACACCGTCGGGAGAACATTCTCACGGCAGCGCAAGATCGAAATTGTCTACTTGGCGACTTTGCGAACGGTATCGATGGCGAGCGGCGCCGTTTAGCCGGCGGCGAGCTCGGCGCGCACAGCGAGGCGAATGGCATCCGCGAGGTGCGGAGTCCCCAAACGGTGGAGCATCCGGGCCCTGTGAATCTCTACAGTCCGCACGCTGATGCCGAGCTGATACGCGATCCGCTTGTGCGGCTCGCCTGCGACGAGGCCGTTAAGCACCTCCCGCTCGCGCGGGGTCAGGTCGGCAATCTTTCGTGCCGCCTCAACGACGCTCCGATATGGTCCAGAAGCTCCCTTCTGTCGTCGTTCGAGCGCTGCGAACAGGCCGCGCGATAGTTCGGACTGGAGTAGCTCGAGCCGTTCGCTGACCCGCTCATGCGCTTTCGCCTCGGCCGCCAGGGTCTCACTCGCTTCTTCCAATTGGCTGTTACGCATCTCGATGATGAGGCCGAGCCCCTGCTCGATCATCTTTCGCTCGGTGATGTCGAGCGCCACGCCAAGGAACGATACTGGCTTGCCGTTCTCGAAGCAGGTCTCGCCGCGCGTTGCGACCCAGCGCTCGACCCCCTCGCCGCCAACAACCCGATACTCGACATCGTATGCACCGTCGCCCGTCGGGTCATAGGCCCGATGGACCGCCGTCTCGACCCGCGGTCGATCCTCAGGATGAATGCCATCGATCCAGACCTGATAGGTTATCGGGATATCGTCGGCCAAGCCCCACAGTCCGCGGATCCGGTCATCCCAGGTCAGGCGACTTTCACCGTTGACGAACTCGATCGAGTATAGCCCCAGGCCCACGAGCTCGACCGCCGCGTTCAGCCTCGCAGCGCAGGTGCTCGAATGGCTGGGCGACCGCGGATTTAGCGAGGAGGACCGCGAGGCCGTCGGCCAGCGCCTGCTACTGGTCCGCGCGCTGCGTCGCTTCTCCAACCCCGTCCGTTCGTTCGTTCGCGGCGTGCCCGCACGCTACGTGCGCTTCCGGCGCGCTCGTCGGAGCGAGGAGAAGTGGTACACCGAGGCGGGTAGCGGCAGGCTCGCCAACGACTTCGAGATCGACGTCATCCTCCTGGCGATCCTTCGCTCGGCCAGCGTCCTCCTGGCGGACCAGCGCATCAACCGGGTTATCGATGAACCAGCCTATTCGGCATTGGGTTCGATCGTCGGCGCGCAGCGGAACCAGATTCTCGTGGACGAAGCCACGGACTTCTCGCCCGTGCAGCTAGGCTGCATGCGATTGCTCGCTTCGCACTCGACGAATTCGTTCTTCGCGTGCGGCGACTTCGATCAACGCATCACGCCGTGGGGCAGCAAGCGTCGGTCCGACCTCGAATGGGTCAGCCCGGGCATCGAGATCCGGCCCGTATCGATCTCCTACCGGCAGAGCCGCCAGCTGTTCGATTTCGGGCGGGCACTTGCGGCGCTGTTCGAGACGCAGGGTGACGTCGAGCTCCCAGACGAGACCACAAACGACGCGGTCGAACCGATCCTGGTGACCGGCACGCCCGACCTCGACGATGTCGCCCGTTGGCTTACTGCCCGGATCGGCGAGATCGAGGACCATATGAAGGGCGAAGCGCTACCGACCGTCGCAGTGCTCGTGCACGAGGAGGCCGTCGTGCGCCCGATGACCGATGCCTTGAATCGTGCGTTCGCCGAGACAAACCTTCGTGCGATCGCATGCGTGGACGGGCGGATCATCGGCAGCGACGACGAGATTCGCGTCTTCGACGTGCAGCACATCAAGGGGTTGGAATTCGAAGCCGTGTTCTTCGTGGGCGTCGACAAGCTGGCGGCGGCGAAGCCGTTGCTGTTCGACAAGTATCTCTACGTGGGTGCCACGCGCGCCGCGACCTATCTCGGCATCACGTGCGAGCAGGACCTTCCGGCCAGATTGAGCGGGTTGGCGGCGGACTTCGCGTCGAACTGGAGCGAGCGCACCTAGCCCGAGGAACTTCCCTAGTGATCACAACGGCCAGCTGCTTGCGGGCCGTATGCCCCCGGCACCGCAGCTAGCGAAGGAGTTGAATGTTGAAGGCATGCGAACGTGCTACGGCTGGAACGATGTTTGAACTCACCAACCGCGACTATGCCCACTTCGGCTTCGATGACTACGATCTTGAAGCGCAACTCATCGCGATCAAGGGCTTCCTCATCCGCTCTCGCACCGTCGAGGACGAGGAGGCGGCTGAGATCAAGCGGCTCGCCAAGCGAGCCGAAGAGATCGGAAGCGAGCATCTCATCGGGATGTATACGGACGCCGCCCATGCCTCCGTATACAGCGACGCGGCTCGCGCAGCCGCCGCGATAGGAATGCTCGCTCCCTTCGTTGAAAACCTGTTCACCGGCCTTTTCCGCGAGATCGGAAAGATGGAGGACGATTATCTCGGTCGTGACAAGGATTCCAAGCGCTCGAAGCTCTCGCGCGCGCATTTCTGGAATCCGCACGTCATGTATGCCAGCCGCGAGCCGAAGCAGAACCTGACCGCCGGCATCATGCAGTTGGCCGAAGCCACCAGGCTCCTCCCCCGACTGCCGGTCGACACGACGAAGGTGCTAGAGGCGCTGTTCGAATACCGCAACGCGATGCTGCACGACGGCTTCGAATGGCCCTTGGATCGCCGCGAGAAGTTCGCCCAGCGTGTCAAGACGTGGGAACCGACATGGTTCATGTCGGCGCTCTCGAACCACAAGCCTTGGGTTTGGTATGCGACGGAGGTCTTCTTCGCGCGGGTGCTGGACTTCATCGACGAGGTCATGGACGCCGCCGGCGCCCACGTTCGCGAAGTCTACTATCCGGACAACTGAGCGGCACGTCGCCTAAGCACCTTGAGGCACGCTGCCATGTGCACATTCCATGCGCGCGCCGATACGATTCTCTCCGAGAGTCGAACCCTTTGGCCTTGATTCAACATATCCTCTTCAGACGATCCGACTTGTCCACGGCAGCGTCCAACGTCAGAATGCGCGGCACCGACACGCGCTTGGTGCTGGTGAACTCAGGCGGTAACTCGGCCCGGACCGGTGCTTCGGGGCCATTGTAGCGGACGCGAGCCTCCGCCCGCTCGAAGTCGAGCATCAGGAAAATGAGGTGATCCGCGCGGCCTTCTCCCGGCGAGAACGCTGGCCCCTTGCCGATGCCGCTGGCCTTGATCTGCACCGTGCGACCGTCATCGGTCAGGGCATCAATGCCCGGCGTGCGCGTCCGGCAAAGCTCTAACCCGAAGGCGCTTGCAGCGGTGGCCTCGCCGATATCGCCGACCAGCCGACCATCAAGGGTGAAGCGCAGAGCGGTTGCTACGTACGAAAGGACCAGGGCACGGTGCGCTGTCACCAACGCCCTCACCGCTTCCGGCAGGCGTATCGCGCCATCAAATTGGCCTGTGCGGGCAGTGCTCGCAGGTGCCGCATGCTTCATGCCAGGGCCTTGCCTGCCGCGACCAGGTTCCGGACATCGACATCCGATACGCCGCAACGGCGCAGGAATGCAGCTGAGAAGACCGCGGTCGCACGGCGCCGGCCTCGCTTGAGCTCGTACCTGTGCAGTTCCACCTTGCAGGCTTTCAGTGCCGTGACGAGATGTGCGGTCGGATCGCCTGGAAGCAGCAACAGCCTCGCGTGCGCCGCGAGATCCGGCAACACGATTGGATAGAGCGTGAGTTGGCCGACACCGCAATAGACATCGGCGGCCGAAACACTGGTCTTAATCTCTATGAGCAACGGTCCCGCACTGGTGTCGATCGCGCCATCCACCTCGTAATTGGCCGCGTGGCGCGGCTTCTGGATCTCAATCCCGAACGGCTCCAGCATGTCTTCGAGGCATTCGAGGACGTAGCCCTGGACGCGCAGTACGCGTGTTGGCTGCAACGCAGGGTCAATATCATACCAACCGCCCCGCTCTCGCTTGCCGAACAGCGCGGCCATCTGACTCTGGTCGTCAGCGGCTTTTTGCCCGTAGGTTCGCGCGTTCCAGCAGGTCCGGACGAATTCGGCGGTCGATTCGCGGATCGCGGCGTGGGGCACATGATCCAGCGGCGTGACGACGTGCCACTCCTTCCGCGACGGCGCGCCTTTCACTTGCATCGGCGCTGGCTCGAGACCGGTCCGGCGAGTGAACTCCGCCCATTGTATGCGCGGCGACGACGGGCTCCCGTGCAGGTCCCCCTGGCGCACGAGATATCGATCGCCCTTGTCGTCCACTGCTATAGTGGTTCCCGGGTTCTCCGATCCCGCGGCCCCGGGCTGATTCAATTGCACCGCGGTACCGGCTGCGGTGCCTACCCAGAAGTCGAGGTGTGTCCTCTCGTGCCTGGGGTTGCGCTCAAAACGGACATTGGTCCCAATGATCTGGTGCGCGGAACCTGCCGGTTCGGATCCTGCGATCAGGATTCGGTGCCATTCTCTATAGGCATCGGCAACCAGCCTCGCGTCGTCCCAGAGCTCCAATCCCCTAATTCCGACCATCCAGATTCTCCCCGGCTTGACCCGACGTCACGGCGCAGCGCGTTCCTGAAGAACGGACTCATGGCGTTTCAGAAGCCAGCGCGCCGTCACGACGACCGCCTGAAGCCGGAACAGTGCGTCGGATTGATTCGAGACCCCGGGGTGCGCGCCGTCGGGATGTAGAAGTTTCGCCAGGCCTGGAAGGAATGCGTGCCCCTTACCTTCACCAAACTCGTGCTTCGCACGCGATAGGAACCCCTTGTCCGCGAGCAACCGGCGCTTCGCCAGCCCGCCCTGTAGTGGTGCTGCGTCCGCACCGTAAAGATCGTCTGCGATCGCGTCGGTAAGCGCTTCGAGGAAGGTGCGGCATTGACCGTTCGCCGCCTCCCAGTCGCGTTGCGTGATGTTCTCTCTCGCGCTTTCGAGATGGCGCATTGCGGTCTCGAAGCCGTTTGCGCTGAGTAGCAGGTCCACCTCGCTCGCACTTTCCGGAAGCTCTGCAAAGGCAGGCATGCTGATCGTGAATCCCGAGGGCTCTTTCCTGGTCTCGAAAAGGCCGTCAACGGCGCAGAACATGAGCGAATAGCCGTCTAGGTTGAGGTAGCGCTCGAGCTTCTCAAGCAATGCCGCGGCGCCTCGTTCCTTGCGCGCGATTTCGATAGCCTTGTCGACAAGGACGGCGGCGAGCGGCCGTTCGCCTCTGTCGGTCATCACCCGGTGCGACGGATTCAACACCGCGAATTTCTTCAGATTCAGCATCGTCTTCGCGACCGACCCGCCGGGTTCCACCTGATCTAGCAGATCATGCTCGAGGATGAGACCTTCGAGCTCGGCATTGGTCTTGCTGAAATTCATGATGTCGCAGGCTGTGACGATCGATCCACTACGGAGCGCAGGAGGTGCGTGGGTCATACCACTTTCTGGCACAGCGAAAGCTGTCAGGCGAGACTTGCCGTTAACTGCCCAGCATTGAGAGATGGGTCCGTCCGGAAAGCGCGATTTGACCCGAGCGCGCTGTGTCTGGTGCCGGCTACGGATGTTCGAACGACGGCATAAGTCGCTTTGTTGTGGCAACGGGGCCGCTTCACGTCAGTTTGGCAGGCACGACCAATCGTCAAGCGAACCCGAGGCCGCCGCCGATGTGAAGCCACTCAGCGCGGGATGCTTGACGTTCGTTCTGGTTAGCCGAAGCGCTTCTGTCTGAGGCATGATGTAGAAGCGATCGGCGGCACGATCGATGCCAGCGGAAGTCATTCCTAGCCGCACCAGCATATAAAAGAGACCAGGTGTCGGGCTTTTGGGTTTTACCATCCACGCGCCAGGTTTGCACTTGCCCTTGACGTCAACGATGAATGCCTCGCCACTGGGGGCTCGCACCACGAGGTCCGCGAGTGGTGCGTTAGGCCCCAGAGTGAGGCTAACGGAATAGCCGCGCCGAGTCAGCTCGCCAGCTGCCAGAAAGACTGCGGCCCATTCGGCCTCGTTCCGCGTCATGGTCATTCGTCCTGGCTAAAGGGCACCCGTTTAGTTTGCGTGAACCGTGTCCGTGCCCGTCGGCAGGGTGCCTCGCAGCGCGATGCGTTTGGCGCGCGGGATTTTCTGAGCGCACACTGCGGCATGCGATGCAGCCGCAGGGTTCGCTGCTTTCCCGTTTGCCCGCGCATGCACGCTTGCCTTGGACCGGGGGCGCGGCGGCGGCTGGCCCCCTTGGCCCGCGCGCACGCCGCCGCGCCTGCGGTGTCGGCAAGGGTGCGTCCTTGTTGTTTGCATCGCGTCGCTGCGACCGCGCTCTACGGCGCTTCGCGCCGCCGGGGCGCGGTGCGTCCCGGCCTGGCGGTGACGATCGCTGGCGCTTTCTGATGCGGTCGGCGCGCTCGCGCGCCGGCGCTGCTGGGCCGGTCCCGGTCAGCGGGATGGCCGTCGCGCCCTTCTAGGCCCGCTCTGGCGGGGCGCAACCCGGGCGCTGCCCGGGTCCTCCACTCGCGTTCCTGCCTGCGGTGCGCCCCGCCCCTGGCCGCGGGCCTTTTCGGGCTTCCTCGCCGCCCACCCCGCTTTCTCTACATCGGCGTGTTCGCGCTGATCCTGAATCGCTTCCAGACGCTCGCCGACATCATCTTCCGCTCGTTCGCCCAGGCAGGCCTGACCGCGGGCGGGGGGACGATTTCGGCCGACGACCTGCTGCGCCCCGGCCGTCTCGCCGGCACCGGGTTCCAGGCTGCCTGGCCACTGCTCGACCAGGCCAGCGACCTGCTCGGCTTCACGACCTTCTTCGAGAACTTCATGACGATCATGGTGCTCCTGATCGCTTGGGTGATCGTGATCGTCGCCTTCTTCATCCTCGCGGTGCAAATGTTTGTCTGCATCCTCGAGTTCAAGCTGACGACCCTGGCCGGGTTCATCCTCGTGCCGTTCGCCTTGTGGAACCGCACCACCTTCCTCGCCGAGCGCGTGCTCGGCAACGTCATCTCGTCCGGCATCAAGGTAATGGTGCTCGCCGTCATCGTCGGCATAGGCTCGGGCTTCTTCACCGAGTTCGCCTCCGCGCTCCAGGGCAAGGAACCCGATATCGGCCAGGCGATGAGCCTCGTGCTCGCCAGCCTCGCATTGTTCGGCCTCGGTATCTTCGGACCCGGCATCGCCTCCGGCCTCGTGTCCGGCGCGCCGCAGCTCGGCGCCGGCTCGGCGGTCGCAACCACCGCGCTCGCGGCGGGCGGGTTCGCAGTCGCCGGCGGTGCGGGCGTCGCCGCGGCCAAGGGCCTTGCCGGAGCCGGGCTCGGAGCGATCCGGGCCGGCACCTCGATGGGGTCTGCCGCGTCGACCGCCTACAAGCTCGGCCAGGAGACCTCCGGTTCCAAGTCGGTCGCCGCCGGCATGAGCGGTGTCGCGACCGCCGCCCGTGGCGCCGCCGCGCAGCGCATGGGCGGTGGGCTCGGGCTGCGAGCAGCGGCGGCCGAAGGCCAGCGCGCGGCGTGGAATGCCGGCACGACGGGCGCGCAGTCGCACCCCGGGGAAGCGCCGAGCCCTGCGTCTAACGCCATGCCGGGTTGGGCGCGCGACCTCCAGAACACGCAATCCCGCCGTCACCATCGCCAGGCGGCGATCCACGCCCTCCAGGGCTCGGATCGCGGCGGCGGCGGCGCAACCCCCGACATCAAGGAGAAGGACTGATGCGCTTCAAACGTGCCGTCCAGCGCTACGGGCGCACGGACGAACCCGACACCCCGTACCGCCGCGCCGGCCAACTCTGGGACGAGCGGATCGGCTCTGCCCGGGCCCAGGCCAGCAACTGGCGGCTGATGGCATTCGGCGGCCTCGCGCTGACCACGGGCCTGTCCGGCGCGCTCGTCTGGCAGTCGATGCAGAGCCGGGTCGTCCCCTATGTCGTCGCGGTCGACAGCCTCGGCCAGCCGCAGGCAGTGTCGCCCGCCGCCGCCGAGTACCGGCCGACCGACCCCCAGCTGGCCTGGTTCCTCGCGCGCTTCATCACCGATATCCGCGGGCGCTCGCTCGACGCGGTGCTCATGCGCGAGAACTGGCTCCAGGCCTATGACTTCGCGTCGAAGCGCGGCGCGATCTTCCTCGGCGAATATGCCCGCTCGGCGAACCCGTTCGCCGATGTCGGCGACAAGACCGTATCGGTCCAGGTGACCAGCGTCGTCCGCGCATCCGCGTCGAGCTTCCAGGTGAAATGGGCCGAGCGCGCCTATGAACGCGGGAGCCTCGCCGGCACGTCGCGCTGGACCGCCATCGTCACCGTGCTTCTCAAGCCCCCGCGCGATGCCGACACGCTGCGCAAGAACCCGCTCGGCCTCTATGTCGATGGGATCGACTGGAGCCGCGAGCTCGACACGCCCGCCGACCATGCGCCGGCGCCCGTGCCGAATGCCGGCGTGCCGAGCGGATCGCCGCTCGATCCCAACCTCGGCCAGCCCGCCCAATCCCAACCGGAGATACGCCCATGAACCGCATCCTGCTTGCGGCGAGCGCGCTCGCCGCCGTTCCCGCCCATGCGCAAACCGCGCCGCCGCAACCGACCCAGCCGGTCGCGGCGAGCCCGGGCGCGGCGCCCCCTGTCGCGAAGCCCGTCGTGCCCCCCGCGCCGGTGCCGCCACCGATGGCACGCCATCGCCATGTGCCGTCCGCCGCGGAGCTTCGGGTCCGCACGGCGAATGCCAAGGCGATCCAGGAGCCGGCGACTCCGGCCTTCGTCAATGCCGTGCAGGTCTATCCCTTTGGCGAAGGCGTCCTGTACCACCAGGCCTTTGACGTCAGCGCAACCGTTCAAGACGGCAGGTGGGCAGTAGCTCTGCGCAATAACGGAACGCGCACTAAACGCGTGCCATCCTTGAGGCTGACGACGATAGATCCTCCAGTCGCGCGCAGGCAATTGCCTCGCAGGAATCAGTCTGCGAAGGTGGGTTCAATGACGATTGGATTGGCATGACGACTGCGCATTACGGCGTCGGAGCGTACACGATCGCAGAGGCCGCGCGTCTCCTGAGGATGACGCCCACGCGCCTCCGCCGCTGGATATATGGCTACGAGTATGAAGGCGGGGAGGGCTCACAGCCCGCGCTTTGGCGTCCACAGTACGATCCAGAAGACGATGGGCAACTGATTGGATTCCGTGACCTGATTGAGGCCAGGATCGTCGAGGGATTGCGCCGGGCGGGCTTCGGCCTGCCAACAATCAGATCATGCATCACTGCGGCGCGCGAAATTCTCGGAGATGAGCATCCGTTCTCTACAACTGCTTTCAAAACAGACGGGCGAAAGCTATTCCTTGATATCGCTGGCACCGTTGAAGACGCCGTCATGTATGATCTGCGATCGCGGCAGCGCGTGTTTCGAGATTTTGTTCTTCCATCGCTATCCGGCCTAGACTTCGGGCCGGACTTCGCCGAGCGATGGTGGCTGGTTCCTGGACGCCGCACGATTGTTGCCGATCCGGAACGCTCATTCGGTCAACCGATCGTTGCCGCGTCGGGACTGCTAACGTCGCGGGTACTTCAAGAATTGAAGGCGGAAGGCACCCCGGAGCGGGTGGCCAAGCTCTACGAATTGCCCGTTCGCTCGATCCGAGACGCGCTCCGTTTTGAGCGCGACCTCCAACTCCGCAAGGCGGCTTGAAGCTTTTCGTCGACGAGAATTTACCCCCGCAGTTGGCGCGGGGCCTTGCCGCATTGTTTAACGGTGATCACGAGGTGATCTGCCACCGGGACAAGTTCGGGATGCAGTGCCGGCTCGATGAAGAGTGGATTCCTGAATTAGGGCGCGAGGGGGATTGGGTCGTTCTGTCTGGCGATGTGAACATTGCGCGCAAGCGGCCGCAACGCGAGTTGTTCTTCCGATCGAACCTTGTGGGCTTCTTCCCGCGCCCTGCCGTTATGGAACTCCCTCTTGCGAAGAAGGCGGCGAGGATACTCAGCGTATGGGAGCGGATGGTCGGTATATCTCGCGACGTGCGGCCAGGAGTTTTCGAGCTTCAGCAGCGCGGAGATCAGTTCAGGGCGCTATGAGGCGAGAATGGACCGACTTGGCGAGCGCGGCTGACTAATTGTATTAATTAGACGCTCCAGGTGCCGCGGAATAGGATGAGGAAATGCGTGCGCCCTACGATCCGAGGCTCGCAGGGCCGCCCTCGCGATACTCGCCCGCGCTCGGGAACAATTCGCTGACACGGTACGAGGGCCAGGTGAAGCTGAGGCTTGGCCATGCCGCGTTCGGAAGCATGCTGCTTCCGGAACTCATCTTCGCGAAGCTAGCGGAAGACGCGGCTGATGACGCTGCGCATGCGACGGGCGCTCTCATAACGGCCCGTCGCCTCGATCTTGCGCAGTACGGCGAGCACCTCCTGCACTTCGATCTCATGAAGCGGCATTTCGCCGAGGAACGGGTAGACCATATCAAGCAGCCAGCGCACCTTGCGGAGGGTCACCTCGGCGCGCTCCTCACGAGTGATCTTGGCTAGCCATTCCTCCGCCACGCCCTTGAACGTGGTGTTGCCGTCGATCTGCGCGCGAAGCTTGCGACGCTTCTTCTCGACGGCGGGATCGATGCCATCGGCGACCATCTTGCGGGCAGCGTCTCGTTTGTCGCGTGCATCGGCGAGGCTGACTTCCGGCCAGACGCCGAGCGCGAGAGTCTTGTCCTTACCACTCCAACGATAGCTTAGTCGCCAGTATTTTGCGCCGTTGGGCATGACGAGGAGGTACAGGGAGCGCTCATCAGCGAGCTTGTAGGGCTTCGTTCGAGGCTTGGCGTTCCGGATCGCGAGTGCGGTAAGGCCCATGGGGTATCTCCATCCAAAAACGGGTGGATTGGGAGCCGAAATATACCCACAAAAGCGGGGGTATATGGGCGAACCCACCCGAACCATGTCGGACAAGATATTTGAAAAAGGCCTTTGGCCCCAGCCACTTACGCGACGCCGATGGGCGTCAATGGACTGGAAAATGGTGCCCAGAAGAGGACTCGAACCTCCACGCCCTTGCGAGCGCCAGCACCTGAAGCTGGTGCGTCTACCAATTCCGCCATCTGGGCACGGGGTAGGCGAGCGCCTCTACGGAGGCGCGTATGTGCTGTCAACCATCTGGCCGACGATTTGCCCATCGCGCCAGTATCAGATCGACGAATGTGCGAGAGCCCAGACAAGAGCCGCTCCGTCGCCCCCGACCTGCCCGGCTCCGGCACGCCGCACAATGACGATTCTCCTGTCCCGCCCCGTGCCGGGCTTCGCGCCCCTCCCAGCGCTTGCGCCAACCCGCCACGTCCACCTTCTCCCACAAAGTCAAGGGCTTCTCGAAAAGCTCCAGCCTTAAGAGGATTTGCTATGGACTTGAAGTAATCACCGACTAATTTCGCACATATCTGATCTAAATCATAATCGAGTCGTGCGGAGTATCTTTCGATCGGACATTTGATCGGATCGATACGATCGGGGATTGGGGAAATTATAGTGAATTCAGCGAAGCGCGCGACATTGCTGTGGCGCGCCGCAGTCGCGACTCCTTGCCCGTTCGGGGCTCGACTTGTCCGAACTGCGTCATGATGGGAGGATGTCGACGTGCCCACCTATACCGGAAACAACAGCAACAATACCATCAACGGATCGAATGGTAACGACACCATTTACGGTCTTGGCGGACACGACAGGCTCTACGGCCGCGGCGGCAACGACACCATTTATGGCGGCACCGGCAATGACGAGATCGAAGGCAATGACGGCACCGACACGCTATACGGCGAGGACGGCAACGACACGCTTTCGGGCGGCAACGGCAACGATATTCTGAGCGGCGGCTCGGGCAACGACCGGCTCTATGGCGATGCCAATGACGATACGCTCTTGGGCGGCACCGGCGACGACGAGCTTCACGGCGGCACCGGCAACGACACGCTGAACGGCGATGCCGGCGACGACACGCTGTGGGGCGATGACGGCAACGACTTTCTGTACGGCGGCACCGGAAATGACCGGCTGTTCGGCGGCAGCGGCATCGATACGCTCGATGGCGGCGCCGATGACGATGAGCTCTCGGGCGGCACCGGCAACGATACGCTCAGCGGCGGCGACGGCAACGACACGCTGAACGGCGACGAGGACAACGATACGCTGAGCGGCGGCAATGGCGGCGACATTCTCTATGGCGGTTCGGGCAACGATACGCTCACGGGCGGCGCGGGCACTGACTATCTTGACGGCGGCACCGGCACCGATACCGCAGTCTATTCGGGCAATTTCGCCAACTACACGATCTACCGACTCGGCTTCGTCACCGGCGTGGTGCATAACGGCCCGGGCGGGCCGGGCACCGGCGCCGACGGCAGCGACTTGCTCGTCTCCATCGAGCGGTTGCAGTTCGCCGACGTCACGATCAACCTGCTCGGCAACAACGCGCCCGTAGCCAACAACGACGCGGTTGCGCTCACCGAAGATGCCGGCAGCTACAATAGCGGCGCCAACAGCGTGCTTGCCAATGATTTCGATTTCGACGGCGATACGCTCACCGTCACCCCCGGCGTGTTCAACGGCACCTATGGAACGCTGACCCTCGCCGCCAATGGCACCTACAATTACGTCCTCAACGGCACCGCGCAGACGCTCGCCCAGGGCCAGCTCGCGCAGGACAGCTTCACCTACACCGCCTCGGACGGCAGCGCGACCGACACGGCCAACCTTGTCTTCACGATCACCGGCCTCAACGATGCGCCGGTGGCCAATCCGGACAGCGCCGCGACCAGCGAGAATGCGACCATCCTGATCAACGTACTCGCCAACGACACCGATGTCGACATCGGCGCAGTGCTGACCGTCACCACCGCCTCAGCGCCCGCCGGCCAGGGCAATGCCGCGGTGGTCGGCAACCAGGTCCAGTTCAATCCCGGCGCGGACTTCAATCATCTCGCCGTCGGCGCGACCCAGTTGGTCACGCTCAGCTATTCGATCACCGACCAGTTCGGCGCGACTTCGGCCTCGACCGTATCGGTCACCGTCACCGGCACCAATGACGGCCCGATCGCAAATCCCGACACCGCTACGACCACCGAGAATGCGACGGTGGTGATCAACGTGCTCGCCAACGACACCGACCCCGATACCGGCGCGACGCTTACCGTCACCACCGCTTCGGCGCCGTCGGGCCAGGGCAGTGCCGCAGTCGTCGGCAATCAGGTCCAGTTCACCCCCGGCAGCGACTTCGACTATCTCGCGGTCGGCGAAAGCACGGTGGTGACGCTCAACTATTCGATCACCGACGATCAGGGCGCCACCGCCTCCTCGACGGTCGCGGTGACTATCACCGGCACCAACGACGCCCCGACCATCGACGCGGGCGGCACCGATGCGAGCGGCAGCGTCACCGAACTGCCCAACGGCGCCCCCAACGAGAACGCCTTCACCCATCAGGACAGCGGCACGATCGCCTTCGACGATTTCGACCTGACCGACACCCACAGCGCCAGCTTCGCCGCGCAGGGCCCCGGCTATCTCGGCACCTTCAGCCTCGATCCCGTCAACCAGGCCGGCGACAATGTCGGCTGGAACTTCCAGGTCGACGACAGCGCGATCGACTTCCTGGAGGAAGGCGAGACGATCACCCAGACCTACACTGTCACGATCGACGACGGCAATGGCGGCACCACCACGCAGGACGTCACCGTGACGATCACCGGCGAGGGCGACAATTCGCCCCCCGACGCGGTCGACGACGCGTATAGTGCGCCCGGCAACCTCACCCTCACCGTCGACGCGAGCGAAGGCCTGCTTGCCAACGACACCGACGATGGCGGCGTGGGCACTGGCCCGGGCCAGGCATCGGTAACCGCCTATGACGCGGCCTCGGCCAATGGCGGCACCGTCACGGTCAATCCCGACGGCTCGTTCAGCTACGAGCCCCCCGCCGGTTTCAGCGGCACCGACAGCTTCACCTACACGATCACCGATGCCGAGGGCGAAACCGACACCGCGACGGTGACGATCAGCGTCGGCAACCCGGTCTGGTTCATCGACAATGCCGCGACCGGCAGCGCCGATCTCGGCACGCAGGCCGATCCGTTCACCTCGCTGGCATCGTTCAACGCCGCGCAGGGCACCCCCGAAGGCCCGGGCGCGGGCGACACCGTCTATCTGCGCCAGGGTACCGGCACCTATGCCGAGGCCGACGGCATCAACCTGCTCGATGGCCAGACCCTGGTCGGCGGCGGGCAGGATCTGGTGATCGGCGGCGAGACCTATGAGCAGGGCACCGGCCGTCCGACCATCATCACCACCAGCGGCAGCAACAACGGCGTCGATCTGGCCCAGGACAACAATGTCTCGGGCTTCGACATCGGCGACACTGCGGGTGCAGGCCTGGCCGACAGCAATGGCAGCGTCGGCAGCCTGACGGTCAGCGACGTGGGCAAGTCGGGCACCGGCCAGATCGTCGATATCGACCAGGGCGGCACGCTCAACGTCACGCTCAACAGCGTCACCTCGCTCGGCTCGAGCGGCGGCGCGATCGATCTTGCGGGCGTCGGCGGCAGCTTCACCGTCACCGGCGCGACGACGATCAACGGCCTCCACAGCGGCGGCGGCATCGACATCACCGGCTCGTCGATCAGCGCAAGCTTCACCGGCGGCGGCAGCGTCGCGACTGCGGCGGCGACCGCGGTCAACTTCACTGGCAACAGCGGCGCGCTGGCGCTGGGCGGCGGGTTCGACATCGTCACCACCAGCGGCGCCGGGCTCAACGCAGCCGGCGGCGGCACCGTCACCGCCACCGGCGCCGGCAACAGCGTCACGTCGGGCAGCGGCGTCGCGATCAGCGTGATCGGCACCGCGATCGGCGCCGACGACCTCACCTTCGAGAGCGTCTCGGCCAATGGTGGCAGCTACGCGATCCGCCTGAACGGCACCGGTGCCGAGGGCGGGCTCCACGTCACCGGCCTCGCCGGCGTGGACGGATCGGGCGGCACGATCCAGAATATCGGCATCCGCGGGATCGAGGCGATCGGCACCACCGATCTCCAGCTCGGCAATCTGACGCTGACCAACGCCAACACCGTCAGCGGCGTTTCGACCGACCTCGACCTCAGCGCCTCCAACGCCGCGATCTATCTGAGAAACGTCGCCGGCGTGGCGATCGACAATGTTGACATCAACGGCAGCGCCGACACCGGCATCGTCGGGATCGACGTCGCCGACTTCACCATGACCGGCAGCTCGGTCTCGCAGGCCGGCGACGCCCCCAACGAAAGCGGCATCGAGTTCTTCAACCTCTCGGGCAATGCCTCGATCACCGACAGCGAGATCGCCTTCGCCGAGACCAACGGGCTCGACATCGTCAACACCGATGTCGACTTGAACCTCGTCCTCGACAACGTCACCTTCCGCGACAGCCAGACCACCGGCGGCGGCGGGCCGGCCAATCCCAATGGCGAGGGCGGCTTCCAGTTCCGCAGCTTCAGCACCGCGGCGGGCGCCCCGGTCACCAATATCGATATCATCGACAGCGACTTCATCCGCCTGC
This sequence comes from Sphingomonas sp. HF-S4, assembly GCF_032911445.1. Lineage (NCBI taxonomy): Bacteria > Pseudomonadati > Pseudomonadota > Alphaproteobacteria > Sphingomonadales > Sphingomonadaceae > Sphingomonas > Sphingomonas agrestis. The sequence goes on from NZ_JAWJEJ010000001.1 coordinate 2,643,418, forward strand.
GTACCCAGGCGATCCAGGTCTCGGGCGACCATGACAGCATCCTGAGCGTCAACGTCACCGGCAGCCTGATCGACAGCCAGGCCGATATCGGCAGCGGGATCGACTTCACCGCCAACGGCGCCGCGCAGTTCGATTTCAACGTCCTCGACAACGACATCGCCAGCCGGGGCGGCGCCGCGGTCAATGTCGTCGCACTCGCCGGCGCGCATATCGAGGGCCGGATCAACGACAACGACATCGTCGCCAATGGCGTCGGATCGGGCATCCGCATCCTCGCGCAGGACACCGGCACCACCGCGATCGTCGAGGCACGCAACAACGGCGTATTGATGGGCACCGGCAATTCCAGCGCGGCGATCGACGCCACCGCGCGCTCGGGCAATGCCCGGCTCGACCTGACGCTCGACAACAACAATCTCGATTCGAACCCGAGCGCGCTCGCCGACATCAACATCACCGCGGGCTCGTCGGCATCGGGCGAGACCAGCTCGGTCCATGCCAACATCATCAACAACCATGTCGCCGCGGGCGGCCCGACCAACCTGCTCCGCCTGCGCACCGCCGATCTGGACGGCACTTCGGACCCGCGCATCTATCTCGAAGGCTTCGTCGAAGGCGGCCCCGGCCTCGACGACGACGCCGTCGCGACGTGGAATGCCAACGGCAACACGCCGTTCGCGACCACCGCGAACATCAACGTCACCCAGACCGGCGGCGCCACCGGCCCGAGCGCCGGCACCGCGCTGGTGCCCGACAACCCGACGCCGATGATGCTGTTCGCGACGTCCGAGCTTTCGTTCCTGGCGTTCGCGAGCACCGCGCCGGTCGCCGAATGCCAGGTCGCGCCGTTCGAATGGACCGATATCGGCCACGATGCCGGGCTGTTTTATCATGAGAGCCTGATTTGATGGGGTGAGCCAGCACAGATTCCCCTCCCTGCAAGGGAGGGGCTAGGGGTGGGTCTAGGAAAGGCCGGGCTCGATGCCCGGCCTTTTCTCCACTACGACGCAGCTCGTTGGGCTCGCTTCGCTCGCACCCACCCCCAACCCCTCCCTTTCAGGAAGGGGAGCTATCCTTAACCCATCCCCTGCGCAGCAAAATGCGCAGTCAAATCGAACCGCGCACCGTCGAACACGGTTCGCACATAGGTGATCGATTCTCCCTCGCGCCACGTCCAGCGCTCGAGCACCAGGCACGGCGCCGCCGCGTCCACCCCGAGCGGCCCTGCCGCCTCGCCGGCCGCCGCCGCAGTGATGCGGTGCTCGGCCTGCGTCCACGGCACATGCGCGAGCAGCCAGCTTCCCGGCGGCGTCGCGGCAAAGTCGGCCGCCCCCGCCTCGGGCACCGCAGCTAGGTTGATCAGCCGCGCCTCGACCGCATAGGGTCGCGCATCGGCCAGATGCACGCAGCGCAGCGACAGCAACGTCCGGTCCGCGGGCAGCCGCAGCAGCGCGCCCTCCGCGCCGTCGGCCCCCACCTCCGCGCGCGCCACCAGCCGCAGCCCATAGACATGTCCGCGCGCCTCGATCGTTTCGCGAATGTCGGGGATCGCCAGCGCCGCCATATGGATTCGCGGCCGCGCGACGAACGAGCCGCGCCCGCGCTGGCGCACGATAAGCCCCGCGCTCGCCAGCGCCGACAGGGCCTTGTTCACCGTCATTCGCGAACAGCCATAGTCGGCCATCAGTTCGTGCTCGAACGGAATGCGGTCGCCCGGACCCAGTTCGCCCGAGAGGATACGTGCCTCGATCGCGCCACGGATGCGCTGGTGGAGCGGCGCCATCAGATCCCCAGCCCGGCGAGCGCCGCTTTGTAGCGGCGCACCACCGCGTCGCGCGCGACATGCCGCCCGCCCCGCACCCATTGCCGTCCGCCGCGCCACACCCCGTCGATCATCCCGCCGCCATTGGCGAACACGAACCCGTCGAGCAACCCGTCCCCCGTGCGCCCCGCCAGCGTCGGATGCCCGAGATCGAGCGTGAAGAAATCCGCGCGCGCGCCCGGCGCCAACCCGAAGCCGACTCCCAGCGCCTGCGCGCCCCCGCGCCCCGCGCTTTCGAACAGGGTCCGCCCAGTCGAGGGGCAGCCCTCGCTCGACACCAGGTTCCGCCCCTGCTGCATCAGCCGCTGCGAATATTCGAGGCTGCGCAACTCCTGCGCCAGATCGATCAGCACGTTCGAATCGGATCCCACCCCGAACCGCCCTCCCGCCGCAAGAAACGCCGCTGCGGGGAACACGCCGTCCCCAAGATTGGCCTCGGTGATCGGGCACAGCCCCACCACCGCACCGCGCCTCGCGATCCCCGCCAGTTCCTCGGGCGTGACATGCGTGGCGTGCACCAGGCACCAGCGCGGATCGACCGGCGCGTGATCGAGCAGCCACTGCACCGGCCGCTGCCCGCGATGCGCGAGGCAATCCTCGACTTCGCCGATCTGCTCGGCGACATGGATGTGCACCGGCCCCTCCCCGCCGATCGCCACCGCCGCCGCAAGCTCTTCGGGCGGCACGGCGCGCAGACTATGCGGCGCCACCCCGACCCGCGCGCCGTCGAGCCCCGCCACCGCGCGCCGCGACGCCTCGATCAGCTTCGCATAGCCGTGGATATCGTGGGCGAAGCGCGCCTGCTCGGCCCGCGGCGTGGTGCCCCCAAACCCCGAGGCCATGTAGAGCACCGGCAGCAGCGTCAGCCCGATCCCGGTCTCTGCCGCCGCCGCGGCGATCCGCGTGCCCATCTCGGCGGGATCGGCAAAGGCCGCACCGTCGCGGTCGTGATGGACATAATGGAATTCGCCGACCTGGACGAAGCCGCTCTCGAGCATCTCGACGAACGCCAGCGCCGCAATCGCCTCCAGTTCCTCGGGCCCGATCGCGTTGGCGAAGCGATACATCATCTCCCGCCACGTCCAGAAGCTGTCGGCATTCGGCCCGCGCCGCTCGGCCAGCCCCGCCATCCCGCGCTGGAAGGCGTGGCTGTGGAGGTTCGCGACGCCCGGCAGCGCGACGCCATGACGTTCGTCTTCCGGCGCGCGGTCCACACCCACCGCCAGCGCGACGATCCGGCCGTCCTCCGCCGTCATCCGCACCCGCTCGGCCCAGCCATCCGCCAGCAGCGCCGCCTCGAACCACCAGCCTTGCATCGTCGCCTCCCTTCGCGGACAAATGTATAGACATTTAAATCGTCATCCTAGAGACTTCGATTGAGTCGCCCTCAGGGAGAGAATGCGTGCGCGTCGATCGGCTATGGAGCAACGCCAGGCTGGCCACGCTGCGCGCCGACCTGCCCGGGCTCGGCACGATCGAAGACGGCGTTATCGCCGCGATCGAGGGCCGCATTGCTTTTGCCGGTCCGCGCGCCGACGCCCCGTCGTTCGACGCCGCAATCTCCCAGGATTGCGAAGGCCGCTGGATCACCCCGGGTCTGATCGACTGCCACACCCATCTCGTCCATGCCGGCAATCGCGCGCGCGAATTCGAGCTGCGGCTCGAAGGCGCGAGCTATGAGGAAATTGCGCGCGCCGGCGGCGGCATCGTCTCGACCATGGCCGCCACCCGCGCCGCCAGCCCCGAAGAATTGGTCGAACAGGCGCTCCCCCGCCTCGACGCGATGCTTGCCGAGGGGCTCACCACGATCGAGATCAAGTCGGGCTACGGCCTCACCCTAGCCGACGAGATCAAGATGCTCGAAGCCGCCCGCGCGCTCGGCAAGGCGCGCGACGTCAATATCGCCACCACCTTCCTCGGCGCCCACGCACTGCCCCCCGAATATGCCGGCGACCCCGACGGCTATGTCGCGGAAATCTGCCAGCGCATGATCCCCGCGCTCGCCGGCCGCGCCGATGCGGTCGATGCATTCTGCGAAGGCATCGGCTTCAGCGCGCCCCAAGTCCGCCGCGTGTTCGAAGCCGCCGCCGCGCACGGCCTGCCGGTCAAGCTCCACGCCGAGCAACTCTCCAACCTTCACGGCGCGGCGCTCGCCGCCGAATTCGGCGCGCTCTCGGCCGATCATCTCGAGCATCTCGATCAGGGCGGCGTCGAGGCGATGGCCGCGGCCGGCACCGTCGCCGTCCTCCTCCCCGGTGCCTATTACTTCACCCGAGAGACGCGCCTGCCCCCGATCGACGCGCTCCGCCGCGCCCGCGTGCCGATCGCGGTGGCGACCGACTGCAATCCCGGCACCTCGCCGCTCACCTCGCCCCTCCTCGCGATGAACATGGCCGCCACGCTCTTCCGCCTCACCGTCGACGAATGCCTCGCCGGCATGACCCGCGAGGCTGCCCGCGCGCTCGGCCGGCTCGATCAGGTCGGCACGCTCGAACCCGGCAAATGCTGTGATCTTGCCATCTGGGACATCTCCGAGCCTGCCGAGCTGGTCTACCGCATCGGCTTCAATCCGCTCCACGCGCGCGTCTTCGGAGGCCGGCCATGATCGTGCTCGAACCCGGCGCCGTGCCGCTCGCGCAGTGGCGCGCCATCTATCGCGGCGCGGAGATGCGGCTCGATCCCGCCTGCCGCCCCGCTGTCGAGCGCGCCGCCGAAACCGTTGCCCGGATCGCCGCGGGCGAACGCGCGGTCTACGGCGTCAATACCGGCTTCGGGCTGCTCGCCAGCATCCGCATCGATCCCGCCGATTGCGACACGCTCCAGCGCAACCTCGTCGTCTCGCACGCCGCGGGTGTCGGCGATGCGATGCCGCGCCCGGTCCTCCGCCTGATGCTCGCGCTCAAGCTCGCCAGCCTCGCGCGCGGCGCCTCTGGCATCCGCCCCGAAACGCTCGACCTGCTCGAAGCGATGCTCGCGCGCGATCTCCTCCCCGTCGTCCCCGCACAGGGTTCGGTCGGCGCCTCGGGCGATCTTGCGCCGCTCGCGCATATGGCCGCGGCGATGATCGGTGTCGGCGAAATCGATACACTTGCGGGCCGCTCGCCTGCCGACAAGGCCCTGCGCGACGCCGGCCTCGCCCCCCTCGCGCTCGGCCCCAAGGAAGGCCTCGCCTTGCTCAACGGCACCCAATTCTCGACGGCCTATGCGCTTGCCGGGCTGTTCGAGGCCGAGGCGCTCCACGCCGCCGCGTTGGTCTCCGGTGCGCTGTCGACCGAGGCGGCCAAGGGTTCGGACACGCCGTTCGACCCGCGCATCCACGATCTGCGCGGCCATCGCGGCCAGATCGAAGTCGCCGCGATGCTCCGCGCGATGATGCACGAATCGCCACTGCGCGCCTCGCACCGCGACGACGACAAGCGCGTCCAGGATCCCTATTGCCTGCGCTGCCAGCCCCAGGTGATGGGCGCCGCGCTCGATCTCCTCCGCCAGGCCGCCGCCACGCTCGCCACCGAGGCGAACAGCGTCTCGGACAACCCTTTGGTCTTCCCCGACACCGGCGAGGTGCTGTCGGGCGGGAATTTCCACGCCGAGCCCGTCGCCTTCGCCGCAGACATGATCGCGATGGCGCTGTGCGAGATCGGCTCGCTGTCCGAGCGCCGGCTGGCGATGCTCGTCGATCCGGCGCTATCGGGCCTGCCCGCCTTCCTCACCCCGCGCCCGGGGCTCAATTCGGGCTTCATGATCCCCCAGGTCACCGCCGCCGCCCTGGTCTCCGAGAACAAGCAGCGTGCCTACCCCGCCAGCGTCGATTCGATCCCGACTTCGGCCAATCAGGAAGACCATGTCTCGATGGCGGCGCACGGCGCGCGCCGGCTGATGGCGATGGCCGACAATGGGGGGCACATCGTCGCGATCGAACTGCTCGCCGCCGCGCAGGGCTATGATTTCCACGCACCCGTCACCAGCAGCGAGGCGATCCGCGCCGTCCACGCCGAGGTCCGCGCCGCGGTCCCGCATCTCGACGACGATCGCTATTTCCACCCCGACATCGCCGCCGCCACCCAAATCGTCCGCTCCGGCCGGCTGCGCGACATCGTCGATGCCCACGCCATTCCGGTTCCGTCGGTGGCGCATGACTGAACCCGATTGGCTCGTCGTTCGCCGTGGCAATGCGCCGCTGGTGCTCGGCATGCCGCATACCGGCACCGACATTCCGGCCGATCTGCTCCCGCATTTCGTTTCGCGCTGGCGCGCCCGAAAAGACACCGACTGGTGGATCGACCGGCTCTATGCCTTCGCCGCCGATCTCGACGCGACGATCGTCCGCACCACGATTTCGCGCAGCGTCATCGACGTCAACCGAGATCCTTCTGGCGCTTCGCTCTATCCCGGCCAGCTGACGACCACGCTCTGCCCCACCGCCACGTTCGATAACGAACCGCTCTATCTGCCCGGCGGCGAGCCCGGCGATGCCGAGATCGCCGAGCGCCGCGACCGTTGGCTGACGCCCTATCACGCCGCGCTGACCGCCGAACTCGCCCGGCTGCGCGACGCGCACGGCCATGTCGTGCTCTACGACTGCCATTCTATCCGCAGCCGCGTCCCGCGCCTGTTCGACGGCGAACTCCCCCAGTTCAACGTCGGCACCAATAACGGCACCACGTGCGACCCCATGCTCGAAGCCGCGATCGAGCGCGCCTGCGCCGCCACCGGCCGCTCGCTGGTGATCAACGGCCGCTTCCGCGGCGGCTGGACCACACGCCACCACGGCCGCCCCGATCTCGGCGTACACGCGATCCAGATGGAGCTCGCCTGCCGCGGCTATATCGACGAGCCCGACACGCCGGACGAGGCCAACTGGCCCCCGCGCTACGACTCCGCCCGCGCCGCGCCGCTCGCCGGCCAGCTCCGCGATATCCTCACCGCCTGCCTGGAGTGGAAACCCGCATGACCACGCGCCGCGACAACAGCCGCGTCATCCGCGCGCCGCACGGCACCAGCCTCAGCGCCAAGAGCTGGCTCACCGAGGCGCCGCTGCGCATGCTGATGAACAACCTCGATCCCGATGTCGCCGAACGCCCCGAGGAACTGATCGTCTATGGCGGCATCGGCCGCGCCGCGCGCGATTGGGAGTCGTACGACGCGATCGTCGCCAGCCTCCGCAGGCTCGAGGACGACCAGACCCTGCTCATCCAGTCGGGCAAGCCCGTCGGCATCTTCCGCACGCATGCCGATGCCCCGCGCGTCCTCCTCGCCAACTCCAACCTCGTTCCCCATTGGGCGAACTGGGCGCATTTCGACGACCTCGATCGCAAGGGCCTGGCGATGTACGGCCAGATGACCGCCGGTAGCTGGATCTATATCGGCTCGCAGGGCATCGTGCAGGGCACCTACGAGACCTTCGCCGAGATGGGCCGCCAGCATTATGGCGGCGACTGGACGGGCCGCTGGATCCTCACCGCCGGGCTCGGCGGGATGGGCGGCGCCCAGCCCTTGGCGGCGACGATGGCCGGCGCCTCGTGCATCGCCGTCGAGTGCCAGCCCTCGCGAATCGAGATGCGGCTGCGCACCGGCTATCTCGACGCCCAGGCGGCCACGATCGACGAGGCGCTCGCGCTGTTGGAGAAGGCCGACGCACCGATCTCCGTCGGCCTGCTGGGAAATGCGGCCGAACTATATCCCGAACTCGTCCGTCGCGGCATCCGCCCCGATGCCGTCACCGACCAGACCTCGGCGCACGATCCTCGCAACGGCTACCTCCCCCTCGGCTGGACGCTCGACCGATGGGAACGCGCCAAGGCGGAAGACCCCGAAGGCCTGGACAAGGCCGCCCGCGCCTCGATGGCGATCCATGTCCGCGCGATGCTCGACTTCCACGGCCAGGGCGTGCCCACCGTCGATTACGGCAACAACATCCGCCAGATGGCGCTGGAGGAAGGCGTCGCAAACGCCTTCGACTTCCCCGGCTTCGTGCCCGCCTATATCCGCCCGCTCTTCTGCCGCGGCATCGGCCCGTTCCGCTGGGCGGCGCTCTCGGGCGATCCCGAGGACATCCGCAGGACCGACGCCAGGGTCAAGGAGCTGCTCCCCGACGATAGGGATCTCCATACCTGGCTCGACATGGCGGCCGAGCGAATCCGCTTCCAGGGCCTGCCTGCCCGCATCTGCTGGGTAGGTCTCGGCGATCGCCACCGGCTTGGCCTCGCCTTCAACGAACTGGTCGCGAGCGGCGAATTGAAGGCCCCGATCGTCATCGGCCGCGACCATCTCGATTCGGGCTCGGTCGCCTCGCCCAACCGCGAGACCGAGAAGATGGCGGACGGCTCCGACGCGGTCTCCGACTGGCCGCTGCTCAACGCGCTGCTCAACACCGCGAGCGGCGCGACCTGGGTCTCGCTCCATCACGGCGGCGGCGTCGGCATGGGCTTCTCGCAGCACGCCGGCATGGTCATCGTTGCCGACGGCACTCCCGAAGCCGCCTGCCGAATCGAGCGCGTCCTGTGGAACGATCCGGCGACCGGCGTGATGCGGCACGCCGATGCGGGCTATGACGAGGCGATCGACTGCGCCCGCGAGCAGGGGCTCGATCTGCCCGGCATCCTGGCCTGACGCGAAAAAGGGGTGCCGGCACCTATCGGCGCCGGCACAACCCATTCCAATGCTTTGGTAAGCTGGTCGGGGCGACAGGATTCGAACCTGCGACCCCCACACCCCCAGTGTGATGCGCTACCAGGCTGCGCTACGCCCCGACCGAGGGTGCGCGCTCTAGTCCGGTCCGCGGCGGGATGCAAGCGGCAGCGACAATAGTTGCGCGCCTTTGTGCGCCATGTTAGCGCGCCCCGCTTGAAAGGGGCCGTTCCGCGCCCCCCACTCCAGGCATCCGGAAACCCATGTTCGCTACCCCCGCATATGCACAGGCAGCCGGCACCGCGGCACAGGGCGGAGGCACCGCCGGCGCGATCGTCTCGCTGCTGCCGCTCGTCCTCATCTTCGTCGTCTTCTACTTCCTGATGATCCGCCCCCAGCAAAAGCGCATGAAGGCGCTGCAGGATTCGGTCGCCGCGGTGAAGAAGGGCGACACCGTCGTCACCGCGGGCGGGCTGATCGGCAAGGTCACCAAGGTCGATGAAACCGAAGTCGAGATCGAACTCGGCACCAACGTCAAGGTCCGCGCGATCAAGGCGACGCTCGCCGAAGTTCGCGGGCTCGGCGCCAAGCCCGCGAACGACTGATGCTCGATTTTCCGCGCTGGAAGATCCTGACGATCACCCTGTTCCTCGGGGTGATGATCGCGATCTCGATCCCGAGCTTCATCCCCAAGAGCGTCCGCGAGACGTGGCCGTCGTGGATGCCCAAGCCCGCGATCAACCTGGGCCTCGATCTCGCCGGCGGTTCGTACCTGCTGCTCGAGGCCGACACCAAGGACGTCGCTGCGGCTCGGCTGGAGCAGATGCGTGATCAGGTCCGCGCCGAGATGCGCCGCGATCCGCGTATCGATATCGGCGACATCTCGGTCCAGGGCGGCAAGCTGAGCTTCATGGTCCGCGACCCGTCCAAGGTCGATGCCGCGCGCGAGAAGCTGCTGGCAATCACTGGCAGCGGCGTCGGCACCACCGGCCAGCGCGATTGGGAAATCGCGGTCGTCGACACGTCGCGCTTCGTGCTCACGCCGACCGAAGCCGGACTGAAGCAGGCTATCGACACTGCGATGGGCGATGCCCGCGAGATCGTCGAGACGCGCATCAATGCGCTGGGTACGGTCGAGCCCACGGTGGTTCGCGAAGGCGGCAACCGCATCGTCGTCCAGGTTCCGGGGCTCGAGGATCCAAAGGCACTCAAGGAGCTGCTCGGCAAGACCGCCAAGCTCGAATTCCGCCTGGTCAGCGCCGACCAGTCGGGCGCGCAAACCGGCACCGCGCCGGCGGGCAGCATCCTGCTTCCGTATCAGGAAGGCGGGCGCGTCGCGGTCGATCGCGAAGTGATGATCCGCGGCGAGATGCTGGTCAACGCCACGCAGAGCTACGATCCGCAGACCGGCGCGCCCGGCGTCACGCTCCAGCTCGACGGCGCCGGCGCAAAACGCTTCGCCAAGGTCACTCAGGAGAACTCGGGCAAGCCCTTCGCGATCATCGTCGACAATGTCGTGATCTCGGCGCCGCGCATCAACGAGCCGATCCTCGGCGGCAGCGCCGTGATCAACGGCGGCTTCACCGTCGAGAGCGCCAACCAGCTCGCGATCGCGCTGCGCTCGGGCAAGCTGCCCGTCACGCTCAAGGTCGTCCAGGAATCGACCGTCAGCCCCGAGCTCGGCGCCGACTCGATCCGCGCCGGCATCACTGCGTCGATCATCGCGGTGGTCGCGGTCATCGCGTTCATGATCCTGACCTATGGCCGCTTCGGCATCTATGCGACGCTGGCCGTGGTCATCAACGTGCTGGTCATCGTCGGGGTGATGGGCATCCTCAACGCCACGCTCACCCTGCCCGGCATCGCCGGCTTCGTGCTGACGATCGGCACCGCGGTCGACGCCAACGTGCTGATCAACGAGCGCATCCGCGAAGAGCGGCGGCGCGGCCGCAGCATCATGCAATCGGTCGAATTGGGCTATAAGGAGGCCAGCCGGACGATCTTCGAAGCCAACGTGACGCACGCCATTGCCGGCGTGATCATGCTGATCCTCGGCTCGGGTCCGGTGCGCGGCTTCGCAGTCGTGTTGCTGATCGGCATCGCCACATCGGTATTCACCGCCGTGGTGTTCACTCGCATGCTCGTCACGATCTGGCTGCGCCGTAACCGGCCCAGCGAAATCCACATTTAAGGACGCGCGACCATGCGGCTCCTCAAGATCGTTCCGGACAACACGAACATTGCGTTCGTCCGGGTTCGCCACATCGCCTTCGCGATCACTGCGCTGCTCACCATCGCCGCGATCGCGATGGTGTTGACCCGCGGCCTCAACATGGGCGTCGACTTCATTGGCGGCGTGTCGATCGAGGAGAAGTTCGCCTCGCCGCCACCGCAAGACGAAGTACGCGAGACGGTCAATGCGCTCGGCGTGGGCGAGGCCGCGCTCCAGCAATTGGGCGGCGCCAACACCGTGACGATCCGCCTGCCGGTGCCCGAATCGGCCGATCCCGCCGCGACCGACCAGATGGTCGAGAAGGTGAAGGCGGCGCTGGCGGCGAAGTTCCCCGGCGCGACCTTCAGCAACTATTCCACCGTCTCGGGCAAGGTTTCGGACGAACTGATCCAGAACGGCATCCTTGCCGTCGTGCTGGCGGTGATGGGCATCGCGATCTTCTCGTGGCTGCGCTACGAATGGCAGTTCGGCGTGTCCACCGCGGTCGCGATCATCCACGACGTGCTGATGACGCTGGGCTTCTTCGCGCTGACCCAGATGGTGTTCGACCTCAACATCATCGCCGCGGTGCTGACGATCATCGGCTATTCGATCAACGACAAGATGGTGATCGACGACCGTATCCGCGAGAACATGCGCAAATACCGCAAGATGGGCATGAAGGAGCTGATCGACCTGTCGGTCAACGAGACCCTGCCCCGCACGGTGATGACCTCCGTGACGATCATGCTCGCATTGGGCGCGCTGCTGATCTTCGGCGGGCACGTCCTGCGCGGCTTCACCGCGGCGATGATGCTCGGCATCGTCGTCGGCACCTATTCGTCGGTCTATGTCTCGTCGTCGCTGCTGATCACGCTTGGCCTCAAGCCCGGCTTCCGCGAGGACAAGGCGGAGGCGAGCAACGCCGAGCGCGTCGGCCCGCGCGAAGGATGAAGATGGAACGCCGCAGCGCCGACGGGCCGGTGATCTCCGGCTTTTCGGGGCGCGGCTTCAAGGTCGACGAGAATGTCTATGAGGGGCTGCTGATCACGCCCCAGCGCGCAGATGGCTGGTCGCCGCCGCCGATCGCCGAACTCAGCGAAGCCGATCTCGTCCCGCTGCTGTCGCTCGATCCGCAGCCCGAATTCCTGCTGCTCGGCACTGGCGAGACGCTCGTCCGCCCTGCCCCCGCCTTCGTAAAGGCGCTCGGCGCGCGCGGCATCGGCGTCGAGGCGATGGACAGCCGCGCCGCCGCGCGCGCCTGGGGCGTGCTCCGCGCCGAACTGCGCTGGGTCGCCGGCGCGCTCTACCCGCTCGCGTAATTCCACCAACGAACGGAAGCGGCCGGCTCGCACGAAGGATCGACCATGCACCTAACCGGCCCCAGCCTGGCGCCCCTGTCCGGCAACTCACCCCAGCAACTGGTCGTGCTGCTCCACGGCTATGGCTCGAACGGCGCCGACCTGATTTCGCTCGCGCCGATGTGGCAACGGCTGCTCCCCGATGCGCTGTTCGTCGCTCCCAACGCCCCCGAGCGCTGCCCCGGCGTCCCCGGCGGGCATCAATGGTGGGCGCTCCACGACCTGAACCGCGCCGCGCTCGCCGCCGGCGCCCAGGCCGCCGCACCGGCGCTCGATACGACTCTCGACGCCCTGCTCGCCGAGCATGACCTCGCCGACGACAGGCTCGCGCTGGTCGGCTTCAGCCAGGGCACGATGATGGCGCTCCAGGTGGGCCCACGCCGCGAACGCGCGCTCGCGGGAATCGTCGGTTACTCGGGAATGCTCGCCGGGACTTTGGACGAGATCCTTAGAAAGCCCCCGGTACTGCTGATCCACGGCGATGCCGACACGGTGGTGCCGGTGGGCGCGTACAAGCATGCGCATGCCGAATTGGTGCGGCATGGGTTCGCGGTGGAGGGGCATGTCACCCCCGGTTTGGGCCACGGCATCGATCCAAACGGCATCGCGCTAGGCGGCCAATTTCTGCAGCGCGTGCTGAGCTAAAATCCTCCCCCGGAGGGGGAGGGAGAGGGGGACCGCGAAGCGGTGGAGGGGTAGTCTCCACAAGCGACGTCGCCCCTGTAGACTACCCCGTCAGCCTGCGGCTGCCACCTCCCCCGCCGGGGTAGGATTAGAGACTCGCCCAGTCGATGGCCGCATTTCGATCCAGAAACCGCGACGCGTCCGCCAACGGGTACTTCAGCCCCGTCGCGCAGTTGAACAGCACCACCCGCTCCTCCGCATCCACCAGCCCGCTCGCCAGCGCATCGCGGTACGCCGCCAGCGTCGCCCCGCCCTCTGGACATAGCAGAAGCCCATCCTGCGTCCCCGCTTCTGCCACGGCCTGCATCAGCGCGGCATCGGACACCGCCAGCGCCTTGCCGCCGCTCGCCCGCACTGCGTCGAGGATCAGGAAATCCCCCACCGCCTGCGGCACGCGGATCCCTGCTGCCACGGTATGGGCGTCCTCCCAGCGCACCGCATGCCGCTCGCCCGCCTCGAACGCGCGGACGATCGGCGCGCAGCCCTCGGCCTGCACCGCGTACATCCGCGGGCGCTTCGATCCGATCCAGCCGAGCGCCTCCATCTCGTCGAACGCCTTCCACATCCCGATCAGCCCGGTGCCGCCGCCCGTGGGATAAAAGATCGCGTCGGGCAGTTCCCAGCCGAGCTGCTCGGCAAGCTCGAGCCCCATCGTCTTCTTGCCCTCGATCCGGTACGGTTCCTTGAGCGTCGACAAGTCGAACCAGCCCCGCGCTTCCTTACCCGCGCCGACCAATTTGCCGCAATCGTCGATCAGGCCGTTGACCCGATAGACCCGCGCCCCCTGCGCGGCGATTTCGCGGACGTTGATTTCCGGCGTGTCGTCGGGACAGAAGATCACCGCCTCGATCCCCGCGCGCGCGGCATAGGCCGCGGCGGCCGCGCCGGCATTGCCGTTGGTCGGCATCGCGATCGTCGCGACTCCGAGTTCCTTCGCCATCGCAATCGCCATCACCAGCCCGCGCGCCTTGAACGATCCCGTCGGCAGCCGCCCCTCGTCCTTGACCCAGACATTGCCCGGCTCGTTCTCCAGCGGGACGATCGGCGTCGCGGTCTCGCCCAGGCTGACGATGTTGGCGGTGCGCCGCACCGGCAACAGCTCGCGATACTTCCACAGGTCTGCCGGCCGCGCGGCGAGGTCCGCCGGTGTCAGCGCCGCCCTGACGCCGTCGAGATCATAGCGCACGAGCAACGGTCGTCCGACCCGTGACAGCCCATGCAGTTGGTCCGCCTCGTACCGCTCGCCGGTCATCGAACATTCGAGATGGCTGACGAAGGTCGGCCGATCGGCGGAGAGGTTATCGTCGTGCATGACTAGCGCTTAGGCCAGCCGAGCTCCGCAAGCACGGGGAAATGGTCCGACGTCTGCACCTCGCCCCGATGGTCGGTGATCGTCGTCACGCGCTTCGCAGCGAAGCCGCGCAGGAAGATCCAGTCGATCTGCTTGTCGGCCTTGCCGGTGAAATTGTGGAACGTCTCCGCCGGCCCCAGCTTCACCGGGGCACTGGCCCGCGCGTCCACCAGCTTGGTCGCCAGCGTGCGATGCGCCGCGCTGTCGGGCGTGGTGTTGAAGTCGCCGGTCAGCACCACGGGCAGGTCGCCGGCGAGCGCGGTGATCCGCTCGAGGATCAATGCCGCGCCCTTGGTCCGCGCATCCTCGTCCTCTTCGCGGTACGGGAAGTGCGTGTTGAATGCATAGAAACGCCGCCCGCCCTTCACTGTCTCGAACAACCCCCAGGTCACCATCCGCGGCAACGGATGCCCCCAGCTGATGCTGCCCACCACCTCCGGCGTGTCGGACAGCCAGAACTGGCCCGACTCGATCAGCTTGAGCCGGTCTGTCCGGTAGAAGATGCCCATATGCTCGTCGTCATGGCCGCCGCGGCGATCGTTGCCGAACCAGGCGTAATTCTTGAGCCGCGACACCAGGAAATCGCCCTGGACCTTGAGCAGCTCCTGCGTCCCGAACAGATCGGGCGCCGCTTTTTTCAGCATCGCCGCGGTGACTTCCTTGCGCTTGTCCCACGCATTCGCGCCGTCGCTGTCGTTGGCGTAGCGGATGTTGAAGCTCATCACCTTTAGCGGCGCCTGCGCCCAGGCCGGTCCGCCCACCGCCAGCATCGCCGCCAGCACCCACAGGATCAACTTCATCCAAACCTCCTCTTTGCGCCACCGAAACGGCTCCCCATATGCGGCGCCTATGAGCGACAACAGCAATGCGTGGCACGGCACCACAATCCTCTCCGTGCGCAAATCCGGCAAGGTGGTCATCGCAGGCGACGGGCAGGTCTCGGCGGGCAACACGGTGATGAAGCCCAATGCGCGCAAAGTGCGACCACTTGGTGACGGCAAGGTCATCGCCGGTTTCGCCGGCGCCACCGCCGACGCCTTCACTCTGTTCGAGCGGCTCGAGTCCAAGCTCGAGCGGCACCAGGGCCAGCTGCTCCGCGCCGCGGTCGAGCTCGCCAAGGACTGGCGCACCGACAAGTATCTCCGCAACCTCGAGGCGATGCTGATCGTCGCCGACAAGGACGTGACGCTGGTGGTTACCGGCAACGGCGACGTGCTCGAGCCCGAGGGCGGCGTCGCCGCGATCGGATCGGGCGGCAACTTCGCCCTCGCCGCCGCCCGCGCGCTGGTCGATTACGAGACCGACGCCGAAAAGATCGCGCGCGCCGCCATGAAGATCGCCGGCGAGCTTTGCGTCTACACCAATGACCGGCTGACGGTGGAGATCCTCGATAGCGCCAGTTGAGCCGATCGGGATCGCACCATTTGTCCCCAGGAATCCGCCGCCTGGGTGTTGATCCCCTCCCCGCATCGGCTACCCACACCGCCATGTCCGCCGCCCCCACTCCGATGATGGCGCAGTATCTGGCGCTCAAGGCCGAGGCCGAAGATTGCCTGCTCTTCTATCGCATGGGCGATTTCTTCGAGCTGTTCTTCGAAGATGCCAAGGTCGCCAGCGGCGTTCTGGACATTGCGCTGACCGCGCGCGGCGAGCATGACGGCGAGCGCATCCCGATGTGCGGCGTCCCCGTCCATGCGATGGACGGCTATCTCGCCCGGCTGATCAAGGCAGGCCACCGCGTCGCCGTCGCCGAACAGACCGAGACCGCCGAGCAGGCCAAGGCGCGGATGGGCAGCAAGGCGCTGGTCAACCGCGCGATCATCCGCGTGGTCACTGCCGGCACGCTCACCGAGGAGGCGCTGCTCGACAGCCGATCGGCAAACTGGTGCGCCGCGATCGGCGAGGCCGCGACCGGCGTCGCGATCGCCTGCGCCGACATATCGACCGGCCGGTTCGAAGTCATCGAGACGACGCCCGATCGCGTCGCCGCCGAGATCGCCCGGCTCAACCCCGCCGAGACCGTCACCTGCGACGCCACCAGCTTCGCCGACCTCGCCACCCTCACGCGGCCGAGGCTCGATTTCGACAGCGCCGAGGGCGAGGCGCGCCTCAAGCGGCTGTTCGGCGTCGCCACGCTCGACGGCTTCGGCAGCTTCTCGCGCGCGACGCTCGCCGCGGCGGGCGGGCTGGTCGCCTATCTCGAGCACACTGCCAAGGGTTCGCTCCCCTTCCTCCGTCCCCCACGGATCAGCCGCACCGACGCGGCGATGGCGATCGACGCTGCCACCCGCGAGAGCCTTGAGCTCACCCTCAGCCAGGCCGGCACTCGCAAGGGGAGTTTGCTCGACGCAATCGACCGCACCGTCACCGGCGCCGGTGCGCGCCTGCTCGGCCAGGACGTCGCCGCGCCGCTGATGGACCGCGGCCAGGTCGAGGCGCGGCTCGACCTCGTCCAGCGCTTCCACGACGATGCCGGGCTGCGCGACATGGTCCGCGGCGCGCTGCGCGCGCTCCCCGACATCGGCCGCGCGCTCGGCCGGCTCGCGGCGGGTCGCGGCAGCCCGCGCGACCTGGGCCAACTCCGCGACGGGCTCGACGGCGCCTGGCGGCTGGGCGAGCGGCTCGACGGGATCGGCGAAGTTCCCGCCCTTCTGCACGACTTGGCGCCCCAACTCCGCGGCCACGGCGCGCTGATCGACCTGCTGTCGCGCGCGCTCGTCCCCGAGCCGCCGATCGACGCCGCCAACGGGGGCTATATCGCCGAGGGCTATGACGCCGCGCTCGACGACCTCCGCGATGCCGGCGCCGGTGGCCGCCGCGCGATCGCCGCGCTCGAGGCCGAGTATCGCACCCGCACCGGCATCGGCGCGCTGAAGATCCGCCACAACGGCGTGCTCGGCTACCATATCGAAGTCCCCGCCCGCGCCGCCGATCCGCTCATGGCGCCGACCAGCGGCTTCACCCATCGCCAGACGCTCGCCGGCGTCGTCCGCTTCAACGCCCCCGATCTCCACGATGTCGCGATCAAGGTCACCCAGGCCGGCGCGCACGCGCTCACCGCCGAAGCCGCGCATCTGGAAGACCTCACCGGCACCGCGCTCGAACGCCGCGAAGCCGTCGCCGCCACCGCCGATGCGCTCGCCCGCATCGACGTCGCCGCCGCGCTCGCCGAGCGCGCCGCCGAAGGGGGCTGGGCGCGCCCGGCGCTAGTCGACCATAGCTGCTTCGAGATCACCGGCGGGCGCCACCCGGTGGTCGAGGAAGCGATCGGCAAATCCGGCGGACGCTTCGTCGCCAACGACTGCAATCTGTCGGAGGATTCGCGCCTCTGGCTCGTCACCGGACCCAATATGGGCGGCAAGTCGACTTTCCTGCGCCAGAACGCGCTCATCGCGGTGCTCGCCCAGGCCGGCAGCTACGTCCCCGCGACCAGCGCGACGCTCGGGCTGGTCGACCGACTGTTCAGCCGCGTCGGCGCCTCGGACAATCTCGCGCGCGGCCGATCGACGTTCATGGTCGAGATGGTCGAGACCGCCGCGATCCTCGCGCAGGCGACGCCGCGCAGCTTCGTCATCCTCGACGAAGTCGGCCGCGGCACCTCGACATATGACGGCCTCGCCATCGCCTGGGCCGTGGTCGAGGCGATCCACGAGGACAACCGCTGCCGCTGCCTGTTCGCGACCCACTATCACGAGCTCACCCGCCTCGCCGAGCGCTGCGACGCGCTGACCCTCCACAATGTCCGCGCCCGCGAATGGAAGGGCGAGCTCGTCCTGCTCCATGAAGTCGCCGAGGGCCCCGCCGATCGCAGCTACGGCCTCGCCGTCGCCCGCCTCGCCGGCTTGCCGCCGCTGACGATCAAGCGCGCCAAGGCCGTGCTCGACAAGCTCGAAGCCGGCCGCGCCAAGACCGGAGGGATAGCCGCGGGCCTCGACGATTTGCCGCTGTTCGCCGCAGCGGTGGAGGCGGAGGCGGAGAAGGTCGATGCGCTGCGCACCGAGCTGGAGGCGCTCGACGTGGACGCGCTGAGCCCGCGCGATGCGCTGGAGACGCTGTATCGGCTCAAGGGGCTTGCCGTGGACGGCGGCTGACAAAGCCGCTCCCCTGAAGGGGAGGTGCTATCGTCAGCTCGCTTCTTCGACTTCGCCCGCTCGTGCAGGATTCCCGGCGGCCACCTCCTGCCCTATAGCCCCTCCCCGATGACCGACGCCCTCACCCGCATCGCCGAAGCTCTCGAACGCCTCGCGCCGCCGCCGGCCCCGCCCGCCGATCCGCTCGCCCACCCCGCTTATGTCTGGCGCGGCCACAGCCTCGCCGCCGCGCGCGCCTTCGCCCCGCTCCCGCTAATGATGCTCCGTGGGATGGAGCCACAGCGCGACGCGCTCCTTTCCAATCTCGAACGGCTGGCGGCGGGCAGCGCCGCGCAGGACGTCCTACTCTGGGGCGCGCGCGGCACCGGCAAGTCGGCCTTGGTCAAGAGCGCCGTCGCCGCGGTCCAGGCCCAGGGCGGCAGGCTCGCTTTGGTCGAGGCGGTCACCCAGCATCTCGATGCGCTCCCGGCGCTGTTCGCCCTGCTCGCGGCGCACGACCGCCCGTTCGTCGTCTTCCTCGACGATCTCGGCTTCGATGCCGCCGGCGACGCCCGCGCGCTGCGCTCGCTGCTCGAAGGCGGTGCCGAGGCGCGGCCTGCCAACACGCGGCTGGTCGTCACGTCGAACCGCCGCCATCTGGTCCCGCGCGACATCGCCGAACAGGCCAGCGCGATCAATCCGCGCGATTCGGTCGATGACAGCCTCGCGCTCGCCGATCGCTTCGGATTGAGCCTCGGCTTCCATGCGATCGACCAGGACACCTATGTCGACATCGTCCGCGGCTATGCCGACGCGCACGGCCTCGCCTTCGAACCCGCCGAGGCGATCAACTGGGCGACCCGCCGCGGCAGCCGCTCGGGCCGGGTCGCGTGGCAATATGTCGTCGATCTCGCCGGAAGATCGGGAAAGACGCTGTAAAATGTTGATCCAGATCAGCTTCGCCGATCTGGGCGCTTGACTTGCGCGGTGCGCCGCCCGTTCAATCGCCGATCATGGCGCGTCTTGGCGAACTCGATCTTCCGGACCGGCTCGCGCCCTGGCTACCCCGCTGGGTAACCTCGGTCGCGGTCGGGCTGCTCGCCACCGCCTGCGCCGCAGTGGTGCGCTTCATCGTCGATACGCTGGTGCCGGGCGCGGCGATCTTCTCCTGGGTGTTCCCCGCCGCGATGATCGCGACGCTGTTCGCGCGCTGGCTCGCCGGGCTGACCGCAGCGAGCGTATCGATCGGGTTCGGCTGGTATTATCTCTATCCGGTCAAGAACAGCTTCCGCTTCGAGACATCGGCACAGGCCGTGACGATGGGGTCGGTGATCCTCACCGCGCTGATCACGATCCTGCTCGCCGAGCTGTTCCGCCGCTCGGTGCGCCGCGCCGCGCACGAGCGCGACCGCCAGATCGCCGAGCGCGAGCTCTTCCTCGAGGAATTCGACCACCGCGTGAAGAACAACTTCACCCTGGTCACTGCGCTGCTCGACATGCAGCGCCGCCGCGCCGGCGAGGGTGAGACCGCCGACGCACTGTCGAGCGCGCTCACCCGGGTCGAGAGCATCGCCCGCGCGCACCGCCATCTCTATCGCGGCACGGCGACGCCCGGCACGGTCGACATGGCGGCCTATCTCCAGGAACTCTGCGCGGCGCTGTCCGACGCGCTGTTCCTGCGCGGCGCGATCGTGCTTGAGCATCGATCGGACCATGCCGCACTACCCCGCGACCGCGCCGTCTCGATCGGGCTGATCGTCAACGAGCTCGTCACCAACGCCGCCAAGCACGCCTTTACCGGCCGCGAGGGCGGCGCCATCGCGGTGCGGTTCGCGGCGCACGCGCCGGGCTGGCGGCTGACCATCGCCGACAACGGCACCGGCATGACCGCCGAGACCCGCGCCAAGGGCCGCCCCGGCGGCCTCGGCCAGCGGCTGATCGACGGCTTCGTCCGCCAGGCCCGCGGCACGATGCAGGTCGAAAGCGGCGCCGAGGGCACGACGGTGACGGTGGATCTGGAGGCCTAGCCAGCGGGCGCCCACCCCACTTGAAATGTAGGATTTCGTCTGCTTGCCTCGAGCGGTCGGTTCGCCGACCGCTCTTTGACACCGTCCGATTGATCGCCCCGCGTACCAAGAGCTCCGGCCTTCACCGGAGCACACGGAGCGTTCGACACGCATGCTGCATCGGTGCCGCGTTACGGGCGCGAAGCCGCCCGCCTGGTTCAGGAAGCGCGCAGGCAAGCCCTGACTATCCAGGATTTGTGGAGTCAACTTCGCTTAGAAACCCGCTTTCGAGTCAATTTCGTCAACCTGCCGTCAGGAGTCACCCCAGCGCCTCGACCTGCTCGGCCAGTTCGAGCCAGCGCATCTCCGCCGCGTCCTTCTCGTCGCGGAGCTTGCCGATCCCGTCGCTGAGCGCCTGGAACCGCTTGGGGTCGCGCGAATAGAGCGTCGGATCGGCCATCGCGTCCTCGTCCTTGGCGATCTGCGCCTCGATTTCCTCGATCCGCTTGGGCAGCAGGTCGTAGTCGCGCTGGTCCTTGTAGCTGAGCTTGGTCGGCTTGGCCTTGGGCGCCTCGGCCAACGGCTTGGCCGCCGCCTTCTTCGGCTCGGCCCGAACCGGCGCCCGCTGCCGCTCCCAATCGGCATAGCCGCCCGCGACGACATCGACCTTGCCGCTGCCGTCCAGCCCCAAGGTCACCGTTACCGTGCGATTGAGGAAGTCGCGATCGTGGCTGACGATCAGCACGGTGCCTTCATAGTCCGCGATCACTTCCTGGAGCAGGTCGAGCGTCTCGAGGTCGAGATCGTTGGTCGGCTCGTCGAGCACGAGCAGGTTCGACGGCCGGGCGAACTCGCGCGCGAGCAGCAGCCGCGAGCGCTCGCCGCCCGAGAGCGTGCCGATCCGCGCGTCGGCAAGCCCGGGCTCGAACAGGAACTCCTTCAGGTAACCGTGGATGTGCTTCTTGACCCCCAGCACGTCGATCCACTCGCCGCCCTGGGTCAGTACGTCGCGCACGGTCTTGGCCGGGTCCATCAGGCTGCGCTGCTGGTCGATGATCACTTCGTCCAGAGTTTTGGCGAGCCGCACGCTGCCTTGGTCGGGCACGAGCTCGCCGGTGAGCAGCTTGAGCAAGGTCGTCTTGCCCGCGCCATTCTTGCCGACCACGCCGATCCGATCGCCCTTGGTGACGCGCAAGGTCAGATCGTTGATGATCGTACGGTCACCAAAGCGCTTGGTGACGTGCTTGGCGTCGATCACAACTTTCGTCTGCGCGTCGTCGCTGCCGATCTGGAGCTTGGCGGCGCCCTGTGGCCCCATCATCGCCGCGCGCTCGGCGCGCATTTCCTTCAATTTGCTCAGCCGCCCCTGGTTGCGCCGACGCCGTCCGGTGACACCACGCAGCAGCCAGTGTTCCTCGATCTTCAATTTGGCGTCGAGCCGCTGGGCGTTGCGCTCCTCCTCGGCATAGACCTGGTCGGTCCAGGCCTCGAACCCGCCGAACCCGATCTCGGCGCGGCGCACCGTCCCGCGGTCGAGCCACAAGGTCTGCCGGGTCAGCCGGGTGAGGAAGGTACGATCGTGGCTGATAGCGATGAACGCGCCATTGTAGCGGCTGAGCCAGCTTTCCAGCCAGTCGATCGCGGCGATGTCGAGATGATTGGTCGGCTCGTCCATCAGCAGCACGTCGGGGTTCTGCGCCAGCGCGCGGGCGATCGCCGCGCGGCGCCGCTCGCCGCCCGAAGCCGTCGCCGCTTCGCGGTTCAAGTCGATGCCGAGCTGGTCGGCGATCGCCTCGGCCTCGTAACGCTCGGGCGCATCGTCGCCCGCCAGCACGAAATCGAGCAAGGTATCGAATCCCGCGACCTGCGGATCCTGTTCGAGCAGCACGACATGCGTGCCCGGCACGATCGTCCGCCGGCCCTCGTCGCAATCGATACGCCCGGCGATCAGCCGCAGCAGCGTCGATTTGCCCGCGCCGTTGCGGCCGATCAGCGCCAGGCGGTCGCGCTCGCCGATATAGACGTCGAGCCCGCGGAACAGCCAGCCCGAGCCCTGGATCAATCCCAGGCCCTCATATGCAAGTACAGGTGCAGCCATGCGGGCCACCTAGGGGCCGCGCCCGTCCGCCGCAAGTTACAGCCGGCTGACGGCGGCGTTCAGGGGCTATTCAATGGGCGGACCCTATGCCAGACGGATGAAGATGCTGGTTAAGCCTGTTTTCTGTGCGTGCCTGGCGGTGCTCTCGCTTGCCGGAGGGCAGCACGCGCATGCGCTCGACATGCAGGACAGCAACCAGGAAGCTGCCAGCCAGCGCCGGCTCAAGGGCCAGAACCTGCCGGTGCGCGAGATCGAGCGCCGCGTCGTTCCCCGCATGCCCGGCGCGCAATATCTCGGATTCGACTACGACCCGTCGACGGACGTTTACACGCTCAAGTTCCTGCGCAATGGATCGGTGATCTGGGTGGATGCGGACGGGCGCACGGGGAACATTCTGCGACGCACGGGCAATTAGCGCCAGCAACGGTACAGGGACAAATATGCGACTTCTGATCGTCGAGGACGAACCCAATCTCGGACAGCAGCTCCGCAACGCGCTCGAAGGCGCGGGCTATGCGGTCGATCTCGCCACCGATGGCGAGGAAGGGCTCTATCTCGGCTCGAACGAGCAATATGACGCGATCATCCTCGATCTCGGCCTCCCCGAGATCGACGGCCTCACCGTGCTCGATCGCTGGCGCAAGGAAGGCAAGACCACCCCGGTGCTCGTGCTCACCGCGCGCGACAGCTGGTCGGACAAGGTCGCCGGGCTCGATGCCGGCGCCGACGATTATGTCGCCAAGCCGTTCCAGACCGAGGAACTGATCGCCCGGCTGCGCGCGCTGATCCGCCGTGCCTCGGGCAACGCGTCCGCGGAGCTCATTGCCGGCGACATCCGCCTCGACACGCGCAGCGGCAAGGTCACCAAGGCCGGCGAGCCGGTCAAGCTGACCGCGCAGGAATACAAGCTGCTCAGCTATCTGCTCCACCACAAGGGCAAGGTCGTCAGCCGCACCGAGCTGATCGAGCACATCTACGATCAGGATTTCGATCGCGATTCGAACACGATCGAAGTGTTCGTCACCCGCATCCGCAAGAAGCTCGGGCCCGACGTGATCACTACCATCCGCGGGCTGGGCTACAGCCTCGAGGAACCCGCGGTCGCCTGACATGGCCGAAGCCGGGGACAATGTCCCGTCCCCCCTGAGCGACGCGGCGCTCGAGCCGCAGCCGCGGAATTATGCCCCGCGCGCCACCGGCTCGGTCAGCCGGCGCATGATCCTGATCGCCAGCGCGTGGATTTTCGTGCTGCTGGTCGGCGGCGGCGTCGCGCTCGATCGCGTGCTCACCACCGCGATCACGCGGAACTTCGACGAGCAGCTCGATTACCTGCTTACCTCGATGATCGTCTCGGCCGAGCTCGGCCCGAGCGGCGAAGTGATGCTCAACCGCGAACTCGCCGACCAGCGTTTCCTCGAACCCGGCTCGGGCGCCTATTGGCAAATCAGCGGCAAGGGCTTCGAACCCTTCCCGTCGCGCTCGCTGTGGGACCGCAAGCTGCGCGTCAATCAGCGCCATGACGATCGCGACCTCCACATCTACGACAGCGACGAGTTCGTTGACAAAACCCCGCGCGCCGACCGCGATCCCAACGATCCGAGCAACCAGTTGCTCCGCATCGCCGAACGCGACCTGACGTTGCCCGGATCGCCGGTGCGGTGGAAATTCCAGGTGGCGCAGAGCCGCGACGGTCTCGACGCCCAGATCGCCACGCTGCGCCGCACGCTGGTGCGCAGCTTCGTGCTGCTCGGGCTCGGGCTGATCGTGATGGTCGGGTTGCAGACCTGGTACGGACTGCTGCCGCTGCGGAAGGTCCGAAAGGAGATCGCCCGGCTGCGCGCCGGCGAGGCCAGCAGGATCGAGGATCGCATGCCTGCGGAAATCGCGCCGATGGTCGACGAATTGAACGCGCTGGTCGAGCACAACGATCGCCAGGCCGAGGAAGCGCGGCGCCATGCCGGCAACCTCGCCCATGCACTCAAGACCCCGCTCAGCGTGATCATGAACGCCGCCGCAGCCGGACAGGACGACCTCGCCCCCACTGTGATCCGCGAGGCGCGGACGATGCGTCGCCAGATCGACCACCACCTCGCCCGCGCCCGCGCCGTCGGCAGGCGGGGCAGCGCCCACAGCCGCGCGCAGGTCTGGCCCTCGGTCGAGGCCGTCGAGCGCGCCGTCGCCCGGCTCTATCCGAATGTCCGCATCGACGTGGACGGCCAGAAGGACCTGGTCGCGCATATCGAGCGCCAGGATCTCGACGACCTTCTCGGCAACCTTGTCGAGAACGCCGCCAAATATGGCGGCGGCAGCGTGTTCATCACCGCGGGCGTTCAGGCCGGGTTCGTCGAGATCCTCGTCGAGGACGATGGCCGCGGCATCCCGGAGGCCGACCGCATTCGCATCTTCGACCGGGGCGTCCGCCTCGACAGCGGCAAGCCCGGGACCGGCCTGGGCCTGGCGATCGTTCGCGACGTGGCCGAGATCTACGATGGCACCGTCAGCCTCGAAGAGAGCGAAGATCTCGGGGGCCTGCTGGTTCGGCTAAGGCTGCCGGCGGCGAGCTAAAGCGACTTCATCGCCTCCGCGGCGATCGTCAGGCTCTTCCTGCGCGCATCGTGATCGAACATCGCGCTGGTCAGCATCAGCTCATCCGCCCCCGTCCGCGCCACGAACGCGGCAAGCTGCGCGCGCACTTTGTCGGGCCCGCCGATCGCGCTCGCCGAGAGCACCTGTTCGAGCATCGCATTGCCCTGCGGCCCCAGGCTCTCGCGATAGCCGCGCACCGGCGGCGGCAGCTGGATGCCGCGCCCGGTACGGATCGCGACGAACGCCTGTTGCTGCGACGTCGCGAGATATTCCGCCTCGTCGTCGCTGTCCGCGCCGAACACATTGAACCCGAGCATCAGATGCGGCTTGTCGAGCACTGCCGAGGGCCTGAAGTTGCGGCGATAGACATCGGCTGCTTCGTCCATCAACCCAGGCGCGAAGTGCGAGGCAAAGGCATAAGGCAGCCCCAGCGCCGCGGCGAGCTGCGCGCCGAACAGGCTCGATCCGAGGATCCAGAGCTTGACGTCCGCCCCCGCCCCCGGCGTAGCGCGGATGCCGGTCTGGCCGTCATCGGCGAAATAGCTTTGCAGCTCGACCACGTCCTGCGGGAATTCGTTGCCGCTGCCGCCCATGCCGCGGCGGATCGCGGCCGATACGCGCTGGTCCGATCCCGGCGCACGTCCGAGCCCCAAATCGATCCGTCCCGGGAACAGCGCATCGAGCGTGCCGAACTGTTCGGCAACCTGAAGCGGCGAATGATTGGGCAGCATGATCCCACCCGCCCCGACGCGGATCGTCGAGGTCGCGGCGCCGACATGGCCGATCACCACCGCGGTGGCGGCGCTGGCGATGCCCTCCATCCCGTGATGCTCGGCGACCCAGTAGCGAGTGAAACCGAGGCCCTCGGCATGCCGCGCCAGATCGGCGGCGTTGGCAAAGGCTTGGGAAGCGGTCCCACCCTGGACGATGGGAACGAGGTCGAGCAGCGAATAAGCGGTCATGCTCGGGAGATGGGTGGCGCAGGTCCGCTGCGCCACCCGAAGCTTTGCTTTCAGGCAGGCAAGCAGTTTCTCAGAACCCCAAGGTCAGCCGCACCGCTCCGCCCTTGTCGCTCGGCAAAGCGGCGTAGTTGCCTGGGTTGCGGCGCAGGAACAGGTTGCTGCTCAGGCTCCCGCCAAACACGGGCAAGGCATACCGCAGCTCGTAATCGACCTCGCGGCCCTGTGGCGCCAGGTTGATGAACCCCTTGTCCCAGGCGCTCACCGACATCGTCGCGTAATCCCAGTCGGCGGGGAGCGCGATGCCGATTCCGCCGCTGGCCACACGGAGCGGCTGGGCGATGCGCAGTCCGAAGCTGTCCGCGTCGGCGAAGAGCCCGTCCTTGCCGATATCCGCGGCGAACGCGCTGGTGCGGATCATGCCCCCGCCCTCGACGCCGTTGCGCAGCTTGGCCTTGGTCCGGCCCTGCCGCATCGAGCCGCCCAGCGACCAGCCCTCGCCCATCTCGTAACGCAGCCCGAGATCGACGAAATTGCTGTCCGCGCGCGCACCGCCCAGCCCGCCGCTGAACCGCGCGCCGAGCACCGTGTCGCGCTCGCTGAGCCGCGTGACCGACACGCCGACGCGCAGGTCGCCGAGTGCGCGGTCGAGCCCCAGCGTCGTGCGCCAATAGCCCGATCGCTGTGCATCCCAGCGCAGCGCCGCGAACTGCGTCTCGCGCCGGCTGAGCACCTGTCCCTGCTCCTGCGCGAGGCTCACGCCCCAGCGCCCGAGCGGGTGGCGCACCGCCACCGAGCCCTGCACATCGACGTCGAAACCCGCATCGCGCAGCGGATCGCGCGCGACGAGAAAGGCCGGATCGTCGCGTCCTGCCAGCCGCGCAGTGAGCGTATTACCCGTCTCCGACGCGCCGATCGCGAACTGCGCGGTGCTGCCGAGCTTGCCGCTCACCGTTGCGGCGAGCATCCGCGCGACATTGGCGTCGCGCGTACCGATGCCGAGCGGCTCGAGCCGCACCGTGTCGCGCGCCGGCACCAGCGAGACGGCGACGTTCAGGTCGCGCACCCCGGCCGAGAAGCTGCGCTGGCGCGTCGCCATCAGCGCAGGCAGGCGGCGGGCCGGTCCCTGGCGGACGATCGTCCGCGCCAGCTCGGTGGCGAAGGCACGGTCGAACGAATCGAGCACGACCGCGCCGAGCGCGCCCTGCCGGGCATCCCCCATCGGCAGCGACAGGGCGCCGTTGACCCCGCTCGAGACCACGCCGGTCGATCCCGCGAGCGAAGTCGTGCCCACCGGCTGGAAGGCACGCGTGAGGTCGATCACGCCGCGGCCATAGATCGCATCGATCCCCGCTTCGCCGGCGTCACGCGCCGTGGCGTAGAGCAGCTGGACGATCTGCGCGCCGGTGAGGTTGGGGAAAGCTTGGGCGAGCAGCGCCACCGCGCCCGCGATCTGCGGCGCCGAGAAGGACGTGCCCGACCAGAGCAGCGGCGTCGCGTTCTCGTCGGGGGCGCGCACGCGCTCGCCGACCGCGGCTAGAAAGGTGTTGGCGCCCGTGCCGGCGCGGTTGCTGAAGCTCGAGATCTGGTCGTTGGTGCCCACCGAGCCGGCGATGATCACCAGCCCGCGCGCACCTGCGCTGGCGGCAGCGCCCGCGGCGAAGGGATCGGGATTGACGCCCTCGGCCTTGGCACCGTCATTGCCCGCCGAGATCACGATGACGATCCCCGCCGCGGTCGCGTCGCTGATCGCGCGGAGCAGCCGGGCATTGGGCGCATCGCCGCCGAGCGAGATGTTGACCACGCGCGCGCCGCCGGTCCGCGCGGCGTCGAGCCCCGCGGCGATGGCGTTGTCGCCGAAGCTGCAGCCGCCATCGTCGCCGGTATCGGTGCAGGTGCCCGGCGTGTCGGCGCGCGCGACGATCAGCTGTGCGTCGAAGGCGACGCCGTGCGTGCCTACATCGTTGCGACGCCCCGCGATAGTGAAGGCGACCGCCGTGCCGTGCCCACCTTCGTCGTCGATGCTGGCATTGCCCGCAGCTGCGATCGAGGCGGCGGCGATTCGACAGCTTCCGGTTCCGACTCCGCCCGAACAGTCGCCAAACTCGGCGCTCTGCAGGTCGATGCCACTGTCGATCACCCCGACGCGAATGCCGGCGCCGGTGCCGCCGTGCGTATAAGCGGTGAGCGCATTCATTGAGATCGCGCCGATCGTCGCACGATATTCGGCGGTATCATAGTTCACCGTCGGCGTAGGGGCGGGACTCGGCGTGGGAGTTGGGACCGGCGCGGGAGTCGGTGTCGGCGTGGACACCGGCACAGGCGGCGGGGCGGGCGCCGGGATCGGCGCGGGACGGCTGCCGCCGCCGCTGCCACCGCCGCATGCGGCGAGCGCCAGCAGACCGCCGATCGCTACGCCCTGCATCAACCGCGCGTGGAATATTGCCCGCATATCGCCGATCCTGTTGGAAACTGCCCAATGGCACCGATAGTTTATGCAGCCATTCCGGGGCGTTAACGCTAATCTTCCCTGCCGCCTTGCGGGCATGGCGTCCACTCCGTAGAGCCCCGCTCCGATGCTTCCCGCGCTGGCCCATATCCGCAACTGGATCTTCGATCTGGACAACACGCTCTATCCGGTGAGCGCCAATCTCTTCCCTATGATAGACGCTCGGATCGGCGAATATGTGGAAACACTGCTGAAATGTGGACCTGAGGAAGCGCACCGCATCCAAAAGGGATATTTCCACGCGCACGGCACGACCCTGGCCGGCTTGATGTCGGAACATGGCACCGATCCGCACCATTATCTCGATTTCGTCCATGACGTGGACATGAGCCTGCTCGAGCGCAACGAGGCGTTGATCGAGGCGCTCGCGCGGCTTCCGGGGCGCAAGCTGGTCTTCACCAATGGCGACGCGCCCTACGCCACCAAGGTGCTCGACCGGCTCGGGCTGGCCGACACGTTCGAGGCGATCCACGACGTCCATGCGACGCAATACCGCCCAAAGCCCGATCCGCTCGCTTATCAGGGCCTGTGCGAGGCCTATGGCCTCGACCCTACGAAATCGCTGTTCGTCGACGACATGGCCCGCAACCTGAAGCCCGCCAAGGCGATCGGCATGGCGACGGTCTGGATCGACAACGGTTCCGAGCAGGGACCCGAGCAGGACCGCAGCTTCATCGACTATACCGTGACCGACCTCGGCCATTGGCTGCACGAAATATTGGAGGACTGACGTGACCGACCTCGCATCGACGATCGACGCCGCCTGGGAAGACCGGGCCAATCTTGGCGTCGACACGCAAGGCGCGGTGCGCGAGGCCGTGGCCGAGGCGCTCGACTTGCTCGATAGCGGTGCGGCGCGCGTCGCCGAACCCAGCGCGGACGGCTGGCAGGTCAACCAGTGGCTCAAAAAAGCCGTGCTGCTGAGCTTCCGGCTCAACGACAATGTCGTGATCGAGGGCCCCGGCGGCGCCAATTGGTTCGACAAGGTGCCGAGCAAGTTCGCCGGCTGGGACGAAGCGGCGTTCCGCGCGGCCGGCTTCCGCGCAGTGCCCGGATCCATCGTGCGGCGCGGCGCGCATATTGCCAAGGGCGCGGTGCTGATGCCGAGCTTCGTCAATATCGGTGCCTATGTCGGCGAAGGCACGATGGTCGACGGCTGGGCGACCGTGGGCAGCTGCGCGCAGATCGGCAAGAACGTCCACCTCTCGGGCGGCGTCGGCATCGGCGGGGTGCTTGAGCCGCTCCAGGCCGATCCCGTCATCATCGGCGACGGCGCGTTCATCGGCGCGCGCGCCGAGGTGGCCGAGGGCGTCCGCGTCGGCGAGGGTGCGGTGCTCTCGATGGGCGTGTATCTCGGCGCCTCGACCAAGATCATCGACCGCGCGACCGGCGAGGTCCATCGCGGGCAGGTGCCGCCTTATTCGGTGGTGGTGCCCGGCAGCATCGGCGGGGGCGAGGGCAAGCCGGCGCTGTACTGCGCGGTGATCGTCAAGACGGTCGACGCGCAGACGCGGAGCAAGACCGGGATCAACGAGTTGCTGCGGGACTGACCCGGAGACTGGATCGGCTTGGGAGGCAAGGGTGAAATCGTTCATCAGACGGTTGTTCGGCTGGGCAGGAGGCGGCGACTCTCGCGAGCTGCCGGCGGCGTCCGACCAGGGCGATACTGCGGACGATCCCATCGCGATGCTCCGCGACAAGATCCGCGCCGACATCGCGAACGGTTTTTACGACGAGGATGCGATCCTCACCAACCTTCCCGAATATTTCGACGACGAGATCGATCCGGCCCTGATACGCCGCGATGCGCCGCGCCTGCTGCGCGAAACGCTGGCAGAGCACGCCGCGCGCGAGGCCGAATGGCCGAAGGTGACCGACTGCGACCGGCTCGACGCCGCCTTCGCCGCGCTGGAGGCCGATGGCGTGATCGCGCGCCAGAATTTCACCTGCTGCGGCACCTGCGGATCCACCGAGATCTGGGACGAGATCCATACTGCCCAGGATGCGGGGCTCCCGGCGCGCGGCTACGCCTTTTACCATATGCAGGATACCGATAGCGCCGTGGAGGGGTCCGGTATCTATCTCGGCTATGGCGCATGCGAGGAAGGCGAGGAGGCAGCGCTGGCGATCGCCCGCGACATCATCGCCGAACTCGAATCGCAGGGACTTGCAACCCACTGGGACGGGAGCTGGAGCCAGCGGATCGGCGTGACGCTCGATTGGAAGAAGCGGCGCGGCGTGGCAACCGTCTGAGCTTCTGGGCTCTCTGGCGCCGCCTTCCACTGCGCCGTAATAGCGGTTCATGACCGAACCCATGACCTATGGGCGCTATCTCGCGCTCGACCAGCTTCTCGCCGCACAGCATCCGCTCTCGGATCTCGACGACGAGCTGCTGTTCATCATCATCCACCAGACTAAGGAGCTGTGGCTCAAGCAGGTCCTCGCCGAACTGCTGCCCGCCAAGGCGCTGGTCCGCGGGGGCCGGCTGATCGAGGCGTACAAGAATCTCGCGCGGATCAGCCGCATCCAGGCCGTGATGACGCTGAGCTGGGACGTGCTCGCGACGATGACGCCCTCCGACTATACTCGTTTTCGCGAAGTGCTGGGGCCGAGCTCGGGGTTCCAGTCGGACCAGTTCCGCGCCGTCGAGACCCTGCTCGGGGTGCGCGGCGGCGGCGTGCCGGGGCCGCTCAGCCAGCAATATGCCGCGGAGCCCAGTCTGTGGGACGACGCCAATGCCGCGCTCGCGGCAGCGGGGTTCGCGGTGCCGAACGAAGCGCTGGCGCGCGACTGGCCGCAGCCCTATGCGCCGAATCAGGGCGTCGAGGATGCCTGGGCCCAGGTCTATCGCGATCCGACGACGCATTGGGATCTCTATCAGTTCGCCGAGAAGCTGGTCGATATCGACGACGCGATGGCGACGTGGCGGCACAAGCACGTCCTCACCGTCAGCCGGGTGATCGGGATGAAGCAGGGGACCGGCGGCACGCCCGGCGTCCCGTATCTCGAATCGACGCTCAAGAAGCGCGCCTTCCCCGAACTCTGGTCGCTGCGGACGCAGCTGTGACGGCCAGCTACAAGCACCTGTTCCAGCGCGCGATCGCGGCGGCGCCCGAACGGCTGCACTTCGCGGCGCATTCGCACCATCTATGGCCCGACGCCTCGTATCTCGGCCAGCTCGCCGCCTGGGAAGACGGGGTGCGCCTCGCCGACCGCAAGTGGGAGCGGGTGATGGGCGAAATCTGGCCCGCGGCGCAGGGGCATGTCGCCGCCGAGCTGGGGCTGCCCGATCCCTCCACCGTCGTGTTCGCGCCAAATAGCCATGAACTGCTGCTTCGCATCGTCTCGGCCTTGCCTCGTCGGCCGCTGCGTATCCTGGCGACCGACGGCGAGTTCCACAGCTTCCGCCGGCAAAGCGTCCGCTGGGAAGAGGCGGGAACGGTGACGGTGGAGCGCGTGCCGCTGAACCGCATTGTCGAACGCGCATGCAGCGGGGACCACGACCTGGTGTTCGTTAGCCAAGTCCAGTTCGGCACCGGCCATGTCTTCGAGCAGGTGGCCGAACTCGCGGCACTCGCGCGGCCGGAGGGACCGTGGGTGGTGATCGACGGCTATCACGGCTTCATGGCGATGGAGACCGATCTCTCCGCCGTCGCCGACCGCGTCTTCTACCTCGCCGGTGGATACAAATATGCGATGGCGGGCGAGGGCTGTGCCTTCCTTCATGCCCCGCCCGGCTTCGGCTCGCGGCCCGAGATCACCGGCTGGTATGCCGAGTTCGACGACCTCTCCTTGCCTCCGGGGCGCGTCGGCTACGCACCCGACGCGCGGCGCTTCCTCGGCGCGACCTTCGATCCTTCGGGGATCTACCGCTTCGTCGCAGTGCGCGACATGCTGCGGCAGGAGGGGCTGCGCACCGCGGACATCGCGGCACATGCGGCGGAGCTGCGCGACGCGCTGTTGGCGCGGCTGCCGATCGAAGCGGAGTTGCTCAATCCGGGATCGCCGGCGCGGTTCGTGGCGTTGCGATCGCCGCACGCGGCGGCGTGGAAGGCGGCGCTGGAGGCGCAGGACGTGATCGTCGATGTTCGCGGCGACGTGCTGCGGATCGGTTTCGGGTTGTACCAGGATGCGCGCGACCTCGAAGGGCTGATCTGGACCCTAGAGCGACTGTAGGTGAGGGGTACGCGGCCCCGTCCTTCGCCGGAGCACGGATGCGCTAGTGCGCCCCGTCGACTCGTGGCACGCCAAGCCGCGGGATGTCGATCTTCGGACAGCGGTCCATCACCACTTTCAACCCTGCCGCCTCGGCCCGCGCTGCCGCCTCTTCGTTGATTACGCCGATCTGCAGCCATACCGACTTCGCCCCAGCCGCGATCGCTTCGTCCACGGCTTCACCCGCGGCGATCGAGCGGCGGAAGATATCGACCATGTCGATCGGTTCTCCGATCTGGCTCAGCTCGCGGAAGACGAATTCGCCGTGGATATGCTCGCCGGTGATCTGCGGGTTGACCGGGATCACGCGGTAGCCGCGGCTCTGGAGATAGGCCATCACGCCATAGCTCGGCCGATCGGGGCGATCCGACGCGCCGATCATTGCGATCGTCCGCGTCTCCTCGAGCAGTTCCTTGATATCCTCGTCGCGTGTCAGCGGCATGGTCAGCCTCCGTTTGCGGTCAGCCATCCGTCGAGCTGCGCCGCCAGGGAAGCGAACGTCTCCGCCTGCGGGCCGTTCCCCGCAGCCGGCGGCTCGCCGGCGTCCGAAGCGGTGCGGATCGCCAGCTCGAGCGGCACCCGGCCGAGGAAGGGCAACCCCATCTTCGCCGCCGCCGCCTCCGCGCCGCCGCTGCCGAACGGGTCCGAAACCTCCCCGCAATGCGGACAGACATAGCCCGCCATGTTCTCGATCACGCCGATGATCGGCACATCGACCTTGTTGAACAGGTCGATCGCGCGGGTAGCGTCGATCAGCGCGAGGTCCTGCGGGGTCGAGACGATCACCGCGCCCGCCGGCTTGTGCTTCTGGACCATCGTCAGCTGCAAGTCGCCGGTGCCCGGCGGCAGATCGAGGATCAGCAGCTCGGCATCCCCCCAATCGGCGTCGACCATCTGGCCGAGCGCGCCGCCCGCCATCGATCCGCGCCACGCGATCGCCTGCCCCTCGGGCACCAGCCCGCCCATCGACAGCAGCGGCACGCCGAATCGGGTCGGAACGGGGAGCAACGTCTTCTCGCGCGATTCGGGGCGAATGCCGTCGACGCCGAGCAGCCGAGTCTGCGACGGACCATAGATATCGGCATCGACCAGGCCGACGCGCCGCCCGCGCTTCGCCAGCGCGATTGCGAGATTCGCCGCGATGGTCGACTTGCCCACGCCGCCCTTGCCGCTCGCTACCGCGATCAGCCGCCGCGCGCGCCGCTCGCTGGTCAGCAGCACGCGAACTTCGCGCACCCCGGCCACGCCCTGCGCAACACGGCGGACATCGGCCTCGAGCTCCTCGCCCGCTGCCTTGCCGAGGCCAGTGACGTCGAGCACGATGCTCGCCCGTCCGTCTTCGATTCGGGCGCTGGCGCGGCCCGCCGCAATCGGCGCGAGCGCCGCTTTCAAGCTGTGGACATCATTCATTACGCGCCAGATAGGCGCACAATCGCTCCCTGCCACTGTAAATCCACGGATGCCGCCTTATAAAGGCAGGATGGTGAACCTATCGGGCTGGCGCGGACTGGCCGGCATCTTCAAGAACGAAGCTCCCAAGAGTCCGTGGGGCAGTGGCGGCGGAAGCGGCGGCTCCGGCAATGGCGGCGGCTCCGGTAACGGCAATGGCGGCGGTGGCGGCGGTGGCCCGCGCAATCCCTGGTCGTTCCCGCCCGACGGCAAGCGCCCCCGCCCCGGCGCGACCAGCCTGGACGAATTGCTCAAGCGCGCGCGCGGCGGCGGCGGCCCCGGCGTTCCGGGCCTGCCCAGCGGAACGCGGCTGTGGACGATGGTGATCGGCGCGCTGCTGCTGATCTGGGTGCTGTTCACCAGCATCCACCCGATCGGCCCGCGCGAGCGCGGCATCGTCACCACGCTAGGCAGCTATTCGACCACGCTGACGCCGGGCGTGCGCTTCACGCTGCCTGCACCGCTCCAATTGGTCGACGTCGTAGACGTCGCCAATATCCGCACCGAGAACTTCCCGACCGGCGGCGAAAATTTGATGCTGACCGGTGACCAGAACATCGTCGACCTGGCCTATTCGGTGCGCTGGGACATCCGCAGCGCGGTCGACTACAAATTCCAGATCGCCCGGCCCGAGGACACGGTGCGCGCTACCGCCGAAAGCGCGATGCGCGCCGTGGTCGCCACCACTACGCTCAACCAGGCGATCGGCCAGGGCCGCGCCGCGATCGAAGGGCAGGTTCAGGCTGCGATCCAGCAGATTCTCGACCAATATCATTCGGGCATCCGCATCCAGGGCGTCGCGATCCAGAAGGCCGCAGCACCCCAGGCCGTCGACGAGGACTTCAAGCAGGTCACCGCCGCGCAGCAGGAGGCGCAGGCCAACAAAAACAACGCCAATGCCTATGCCCAGCAGGTGCTCGCCGCCGCGCAGGGCGAGGCCGCCGAGTTCGACAAGATCTACGAACAGTACAAGGCGGCGCCCGAAGTGACGCGCCGCCGCATCTATTACGAGACGATGGAGCAGATCCTGTCCCGCACCAACAAGACGATCGTCGAAGCGCCCGGCGTGACGCCATACCTGCCCCTGCCCGCGATGCGCGGTGGCGGTAGCACGCCCGCGGCCGAGGCCCCTGCCCAGCCCCGCGCGCAAAGCGGAGGCGCGCAATGAGCGCCGCCTGGTTCCGTAGCCCGATCGGCGTGGCCATCGCCCTGATCGCTCTGCTCGTCGTGCTGATGAGCACGATTGCTATCGTCCCCGAGAGCAAGCAGGCGGTGATCCTGCGGCTCGAACAGCCCTATCGTACGATCAACGCGTACAAACCCAACGAGCAATATGGCCGCACCCAGGCGGGCCCGATCTTCCGCCTGCCGTTCATCGATCGCGTCGTCTGGGTCGACAAGCGCGTGCTCGATATCGACCTGCCCAACCAGCCGGTGCTGTCGACCGACCAGCTC
The DNA here is from genome assembly GCF_032911445.1 of Sphingomonas sp. HF-S4. NCBI lineage: Bacteria > Pseudomonadati > Pseudomonadota > Alphaproteobacteria > Sphingomonadales > Sphingomonadaceae > Sphingomonas > Sphingomonas agrestis. The sequence goes on from NZ_JAWJEJ010000001.1 coordinate 2,678,822, forward strand.
CGCCTCGAAGTCGATGCCTATGCGCGGTTCCGCGTCGTCGATCCGCTGCGCATGGTAGTGACGGTGGGCTCGGAAGAGCGCGTCCGCGACCAGCTTCAGCCGTTGTTCGGATCGTCGCTGCGCAACGAGCTCGGCAAGCGCACCTCGGCGACGTTGCTCAGCCCCGAGCGCGGCGAAGTGATGGACAACATCCAGGATTCGCTCCAGCGCCTCGCCAGCCAATATGGCGTCGAGATCGTCGACGTCCGCATCAAGCAGACCGAGTTGCCGAGCGGTTCGCCGCTGGAAAGCGCGCTCAATCGCATGGCGACCGCGCGCCGCCAGGAAGCGGCGACGATCAAGGCGCAGGGCCTCAAGGAAGCGCAGATCATCCGCGCCACCGCCCAGGCGCAGGCCGCGCAGGTCTATGCCCAGGCGTTCAACAAGGATCCCGCCTTCTACGACTTCTTCCGCGCGATGCAGTCGTACCGGACGACGTTCCTCGCCCAGGGCGAGGGCAAGGGCGAGACCTCCGTGATCCTGTCGCCGCAGAACAGCTATCTGCGCGAATTCATGGGGCAACGATGACGCTGCACGCTCGTTCATATTCAATCGGCGTTCAGCAACTTCGCGTAACAAGCTGACCCGAACGCTATCCCGTCCTTCGAGAGGATTCGCCCACGTGCGTTACGTCTACGCCCTTACCACTGCCCTCGCCCTTGGCGGCGCCGCCACCGCGCTGACGCTCAACTATCCCGCCGGCGCGCAGACCGCGCAGAACGAGCCCGGCGCGATCCAGGCAAGCGCACCCAAGGCCGGCGCGCCAATGAGCTTCGCCGACATGGTGCAGAAGCTCCAGCCCGCGGTGGTCAACATCTCGACCACGCAGCGCATCACCGTCCAGCAACAGAACCCGTTCCAGGGCACGCCGTTCGAGATGTTCGGCCGCGGCCAGGGCGGGGGCGGCCCGGTCACGCGCCAGGCCGAATCGCTCGGCTCGGGCTTCCTGATCTCGGCCGATGGCTATGTCGTCACCAACAACCATGTCGTCACTGCTGGTACGCGCGGCGCGGTGGTCGAGACGATCACCGTCACGCTCAACGACCGCAAGGAATATAAGGCGCGCCTGATCGGACGCGATTCGTCGTCGGACCTCGCGGTCCTCAAGATCGAAGCCACCGGCCTGCCCTTCGTCCGCCTGGGCGATTCGAATCAGGCGCGAGTCGGCGATTGGGTGGTCGCGATCGGCAGCCCGTTCGGCCTGGGTGGATCGGTGACCGCAGGCATCGTCTCGGCACTGCACCGCTCGACCGTCGGCGGCGCGTTCGACCGCTTCATCCAGACCGACGCCTCGATCAACCGCGGCAATTCGGGTGGCCCGCTGTTCGATCTCAGTGGCAACGTCATCGGGATCAACTCGCAGATCCTGTCCCCCACCGGCGGCAATGTCGGCATCGGCTTCGCCATCCCGTCGACCGAAGCCAAGCCGATCCTCGATCGCCTGATGAAGGGCCAGACGATCCAGCGCGGCTACCTCGGCATCCAGATGCAGGATCTGACCGCCGATCTCGCCGATTCATTTGGGGTGCCCAAGGGCAACGGTACGATCGTCGCGCGCGTCGAGCCGGGTCAAGCCGCAGAAAAGGCCGGCATCCGCCAGGGCGACGTGATCGTTCGGGTCAACAACAAGGACGTCACGCCCGACCAGACGCTGAGCTACCTCGTCGCCAATGTCCCGCCTGGCACGCGCATCCCGGTCGAGCTGGTCCGCGACGGCAAGCGCCAGACGGTGACGCTCACCCTCGGCACGCGTCCGCCCGACGAGGAACTTGCCCAGCAGCAGTTCGACCTTGAGGACAATGATAGCAACCCGCAGGACAGCGAGACCATGGGTGCTGCCTCGCTCGGCATCGCCGTCACTCCGCTCACCCCGCAGATCGCGCGCCAGATCGGCGCCGATGCCAATGCGCAGGGCGTGGTGGTGCTCGGTGCGGATGCGAACAGCGACGCCGCCGGCAAGGGCCTGACCCGCGGCGACCTGATCACCACTGCCAACCGCACTCCTGTGCGCACCGCGGCGGACCTGGCGCGGATCGTCGCTCAGACCAAGAGCAGCGGCGGCAAGCAGGTGCTCCTGTTCGTCCAGCGCCGCGGCATGGGCCGCTATGTGACGGTGCAGATTCCGAACTGATCGATAGCCGTACCGGGCTGACCAATGCCCGTTTCTCCCCTAGAAGCGAACTCCGGTAGAGGAGTTCGGTGATGGCGGGAGAGACGGGCATTTTCTTGGGCAGCGCCGAGGGCGCCCGGCAGGAATTGGTGCTCCGCCGCGCCAATCGCCACGGGCTGATCGCCGGCGCGACCGGCACCGGCAAGACGGTGACCTTGCAGGCGCTGACCGAAGGCTTCTCCGCCGCGGGCGTGCCGGTGTTCGTCTCCGACGTGAAGGGCGACCTGTCGGGGCTCGGCATGGCCGGATCGCCCGTCGCCAAGACCCATGAGATCTTTGCCAGGCGAGCACAGGAGATCGGTGACGCGGACTGGCGCTATGGCGAGACCCCCGTCCAGCTCTGGGACCTGTTCGGCGCGGCGGGGCATCCGATCCGTGCCACCGTTTCGGAGATGGGCCCGCTGCTGCTTGCCCGGCTGCTCGACCTCAACGACACGCAGGAAGGCGTGCTCAACATCGCTTTCCACGTCGCCGACGAGGACGGCCTGCTGCTGCTCGACCTCGACGACCTCCAGGCGATGCTGGCGCATTGCGCCGAGCGTGCCAGCGAGCTCTCGACCAAGTTCGGCAATATCACCAAGGCGAGCGTCGGCACGATCCAGCGCCAGCTGCTCCAATTGCGCACCCAGGGCGGGAACAGCTTCTTCGGCGAGCCCGCGCTCGACATCGGCGAGTTCATCCGCACCGACGAGCGCGGCCGCGGCGTGGTCAACATCCTTGCCGCCGACAAATTGATGGCGTCGCCCCGGCTCTATGCCAGCTTCCTTTTGTGGATGCTCTCGGAGCTGTTCGAGATCCTTCCAGAGATCGGCGACCCCGACAAGCCGGTGCTCGTCTTCTTCTTCGACGAGGCGCACCTGCTGTTCGACGACGCCCCCAAGGCGCTGCTCGACAAGATTGAGCAGGTCGTGCGGCTGATCCGCTCGAAGGGCGTCGGCGTCTATTTCGTCACCCAGAACCCCATGGATATTCCCGAGGACGTCGCCGGCCAGCTCGGCAACCGCGTCCAGCACGCGCTACGCGCCTTCACGCCCAAGGACGCCAAGGCGGTGCGCTCGGCCGCCGAGACTTTCCGCCCCAATCCCAAGGTCGATGTCGCCCAGGCGATCACCGAGCTGAAAGTCGGCGAGGCACTGGTCTCGGTGCTTCAGGACGACGGCTCGCCCTCGCCGGTCGAGCGCACGCTGATCCGCGCACCGGGCACGCGAGTCGGCCCACTCACCCCCGACGAGCGCGCGACGCTGATCGCCACCGATGCGGTGGGCGACAAGTACGATACGCCAATCGACCGCGAATCCGCCGAGGAGATCCTTGCCGCGAAAGCCGACGAAGCGGCGTTCGCGGCCGCGGAGGCGCAGGCTGAGAATGACAGCGCGCGCTCCGAAGCGGCGCGCGAGAAGCAGCAGGCGCGCGTCGCCAAGGAAGCCGAGCGCACTCGCCTCGCCACCGAACGCGCCCAGGCGACCTCGCCCTGGGGCAAGATGGCGACCTCGGCCGGCCGCGCCGCCGCCTCGTCGCTCGGGCGGCAGGTCGCCAATGAAGTGGGCCGCGAGATGTTCGGCGGACGCGGGCGGCGCTCGCAGAGCCTGGGCGCGCAGCTGGTGCGCGGCGTACTCGGCGGGCTGTTCCGGGGCTGAAGGGGACGATTTTCCGGATCGACATACCTGACTGAATAGCCCGTTCTTCGGCGCTCGGCGGCCCCGGCCTTCATTGCCCCCGCCCGCCACTTGTGCCTAAGCTCGGTGAAACGTTTCCAAGGAGCGCCGAATGGCCACCGCCCCCCGCCCGCTTTCCGAACTGACGCTGCGCGGCGTCATTCTGGGGGCGCTGATCACCATCCTGTTCACGGCCGCCAACGTCTATGCCGGATTGAAAGTGGGTCTCACCTTCGCGACCTCGATCCCCGCAGCGGTGGTTTCGATGGCGGTGCTGCGGGTGTTCAAGGGCGACAACATCCTCGAGAACAACATCGTCCAGACGATCGCCAGCGCGGCGGGCACGCTGGCGGCGATCGTGTTCGTGCTGCCCGGGCTCATCATGGTCGGCTGGTGGTCGGGCTTCCCCTATTGGACCACGGTCGCGGTGTGCGCGACCGGCGGCATCCTCGGCGTGATGTTCTCGGTGCCGCTGCGCCGCGCGCTCGTCACCGGATCATCGCTGCCCTATCCCGAGGGCGTTGCGGCCGCCGAAGTGCTCAAGGTGGGCTCCAACTCGGCCGTTGGCGATGCCGAGAACAAGCGCGGGTTGCGCATCCTGATTCTCGGCTCGCTCTTCTCCGGGGCGTTCGCGCTGCTCGCCAAGATGAAGCTGGTGGGCGAGGAAGCCGGCAAGAACTTCGCGGTCGGCGGCACTGCCACCGGCTTTTCGACCAGTTGGTCGATGCTGCTGATCGGCGTGGGCCATCTCGTCGGGCTGTCGGTAGGCGCGGCGATGTTCTTCGGGATGCTGATCTCGTGGACCGTGCTTGTGCCGTATTTCGCGTCGTCGGGCGATTTCTCGGCGGGGATCGACGCGCTGGTCGGTGGCACCTTCCGCGGGCAGGTGCGCTTCATCGGCGCGGGCACGATCGGCGTCGCGGCGATCTGGTCGCTGCTCAAGATCATCGGGCCGATCGTCTCGGGGCTGCGCTCGGCGCTCGCCGCGTCGCGCGCGCGCAAGGGCGGCGAAGCGCTCGACATCACCGAGCGTGACTTGCCGATCGGCGTGGTCGCCTTGGTCTCGCTGCTCGTCCTCGCCCCGATCGCCTGGCTGCTCTGGGACTTCTCGACCGGCGGGCCGGTGCACGACTATCCCGTCGCGGTGATCGGCGGATCGCTGCTCTACATCCTCGTCGTCGGCGTACTGATCGCGGCGATCTGCGGCTATATGGCCGGGCTGATCGGCGCATCGAATTCGCCGGTCTCGGGCGTCGGCATCCTCGCCGTGCTCGGCGCGTCGCTGCTGCTGGTCGCGATCTTCGGGCATGAGGCCGATCCGACGCGGACCAACGCGCTGATCGCCTATGCGCTGTTCACCACGGCGATCGTCTTCTCGATCGCGACGATCTCGAACGACAATCTCCAGGACTTGAAAACCGGCCAGCTCGTCGGCGCCACCCCTTGGAAGCAGCAGGTCGCGCTGGTGATGGGGGTGATCTTCGGCAGCTTGGCGATCCCCTTGGTGCTCGATCTGCTCAAGGACACGCTCGGTTTCGTCGGCATGCCCGGGGCGGGGCCGAACGCGCTGGCGGCGCCCCAGGCGGCATTGATCTCTTCGATCGCCAAGGGCGTGCTGGGCGGCGATATCGACTGGGGGCTGATCGGGCTCGGCGCCGCGATCGGCGCGGCGGTGATCGCGCTCGACGAGACGCTAGGCAAGACCGGCAAGATGCGCCTGCCACCGCTCGCAGTGGGTATGGGGATCTACCTGCCGATGGCGCTAACCCTGCTGATCCCGGTCGGCGCCGTGATCGGCCATTTCTACAATCGCTGGGCCAAGCGCCGCGCCAATCCCGAATTCGCCGAGCGGATGGGCGTGCTCGCCGCCACCGGGCTGATCGTCGGCGAATCGCTGTTCGGAGTCGCCTATGCGGGCGTGCTCGCCTGGGCCAATCGCAACTCGCCGATCCCGCCCAACGATACGCCGCTCGCGGTGATGGGCGAGCGCTTCGAGCATGTCGCTTTGTGGATCGCGCCGTTGCTGTTCTTCGGGCTGATCGCGGTGGCCTATGCGACCACGCGGCGGCTGGTGCGCAGCGCTCCGCCCGCGAGCGAGCCGCCGGTGGACCAGGACATCGCCAATTATCGGTGAGACCCTGCGATTCCCCTCCCCGCCCTCAGGGAGGGGAACAGGAAATCAATCCATCTGATCGATCAGCGCCTTGATCGGCACGAAGGCGAACGCCACCGAGCTGTCAGCGACGCCATACGGGATGAACAGCTTCTCCCCATGGCGGATCGCGCCGCAGGTATAGACGACGTTGGGGACATAGCCTTCGCGGTCCTGGTCCGCCGCCGCGAGCAGCGGCTCCTTCGAACGCGCGAGCACCTTCGACGGATCGTTCTTGTCGAGCAGCGCCGCGCCGATCGAATATTTCCGCATCGCGCCGACGCCGTGGGTGAGCATCAGCCAGCCCTCGTCGACTTCGATCGGCGGCCCGCAATTGCCCATCTGGACGAGCTCCCAGGGATAATGCGGCTTGATCAGCAGCTCGCCGCCTTCCCAATGGGTGATGTCGTCGGAGGTGTGGAGGAAGATGTTCTCGCCGTCCTGCCGGCCGAGCATCATGTATTTGCCGTCGATCTTCCGGGGGAACAGCGCCATGCCCTTGTTGCGCGATGCGCCGCCGCTCATCGGCACGAGATCGATCGCGCGCCAGTCGCGCGTGCGCATCAGCTCGGACTGGATCACCGAGCCGTTATAGGCGGTGTAGGTGCCGATCCATTCCTCGCTGCCATCGTCATGGGTGAAGTGGCAGATGCGGAGGTCTTCCAGCCCGTTCGATTGCGCCTTGGTGATCGGAAAGATCACCGTGCCCGACAAGGTCGAGTCCCGGTGTCGATAGACCGTCACCGGCCCCTCAGGCATCTTGGACTCCTCTTCCTCGCGCGCATCGGCTGCGGTGGCGAAAGGGGGTTCCGGCGCGAGCACCAGTTCGTTCTTGTCGGTGATGATGCCCTCGCGGAACGACACCGACGAGATATGCCCCTCGCCCACCGCGCGCAGCGACATCAGGATGCGCATGCTGCCCTTGGGCATGCCGGTCTGGTCGTAATGCGGCACCGCGCTCGGGTTCATCAGCGCGGCGGCGGCATAGCTGTACTCGTGACAGAAATAGGCACCGAGCAACTGGCGCTTCTCGTCGCCGATCTTGCTCCCGTCGAGCTTGAGCATCGCCTCGATCTCGTCGTAGCGCGTCATGAACACGCGGCGCGTCTGCCAATGGCGCGCTTCGAAATCCTTGAGCACGATCTCGAGTTGCGCGCTTGCCTCACCCGGTGACATCGCCAGCACTTCCTGGACGATGCGCTCGGAACGGCTGGGGCCCGAGCCGTTATGCGCCCAGGCGATGTGAAACGGACGCACGACCACTCTGGAGGGATCGGCGCGAAGCCGCAGCGCGTGATTGACCAAGTCCTGCATTCGTACCCCGCTCGACCCTTCACGCCGGCGCGAAGGGTTCACGCGGCGGCGGTGCGGCGGGTGCTTGCCACGATTTCGGCAGGCTTTGAAAGTGCGGAAATGGCGCAATTCGCCAGTTGGAGCGCCAAAATCGACTCGGCGCCCTGATTCCGGTTCAAACCGCCCGGCATCAAACCGTCGAAACAGCCGCCGTCCTGCACGGTCGCAAGCGGGAGCTCGAGGTCGTTCGCCCCCAAATACCAGCGGTACGCCTTCATCGCCTCGTCATACCAGCGCTTGTCTGAAGTGACTTCATAGGCAGCGGCACATGCGTCGACGGTCGCCTGCGCCTCGAGCGGCTGCTGATCGAACTGCAGCGGCTCGGCATAGGGTCGGCCGAAGCTCTCGCTGCCGACGGCGCGGAAGCGGCCCTCGGGCGAGGTCTGCCGCCCAACGATCCAGTCGAGCGTCTGCAACCCGATATCGATGAAGTCCTGCCGCCCGAGCACCTTGCCCGCGCGCAGCAGCGCCTCGGGCAGCCGGGCATTGTCATAGGCAAGGACGATCTCGAACCACTGCCATTCGGGCCGGCGCGCCTGGTCGAGCAACGCGATCAGCTCCTCGCCATAGCGCGTCAGGATCGTGCGGGAGAGCGCGTGCCCCGGATGCGCCTCGATCATCGCCGCGGCACCGAGCATCGCAAAGGCGTGCGCGCGCGGCGCCATCAGCTCGAGCGCGACCGACGCCGTGGTGTCGAACAGCACCGAGGCCCAGTCGCGGTGCTTCTGCGCCCGCGCGTCGCGCGCCGTGACGCCGAGCGCCCAGATCGCGCGGCCGTTCGAATCCTCCGAGCCGACATCCTCGCACCAGGTGCGATCGAAGTTCATGAAGTTGCGGAAGCGGCGCTGGTCGGGGTTCCAGGCGTACTGGACAAACCCGCCATAGATCGTTGTCCACTTGTCGCGCACCGCCTCGTCGATCCCGTCGATCTTGCACATCAGGATCAGCGCGCGGGCATTGTCGTCGATGCAATAGCCGTGGCGGCGATCTGGCACCGAATAGATCGAATGCTGGAGCATGCCGGTCGAATCGCTCATCCGCTCGACTGCGGCGATATCGGGTTTGAGCGTCGCGAGCTCCACGGGCGCCGTCGCTAAACGGCGCGGCTGTGCTTCACGGATGGCATTGAGCTCGACCATCGCATTCTCGGCGAGACGCGACCAGATCATCGTGCGGCCGCGGGCATACGCGCGCTGCGCCAGCGCCAGCCGCTCGCCCTCGTCGGAAAGCAGCCGTTCGATCTCGCGCGCGAAGGCGGCGCTGTCGCCGAAATCGACGAGCACGCCATGATCGTCGGCAAGGATCTCGGTCGCGTGAACGTACGGGGTCGAGATCACCGGCTTGCCGACGCCGACCGCATAGGAAAGCGTGCCGGAGGTGATCTGGGCGGGGTTGTTATACGGCGTCACATAGAGGTCGGCCGCCTCGAGATAGTCGATCAGCTCGTCATACTCGACGAACGCGTCGATGAACTGGACGTTTGCGGCAACGCCCTTTTCTTCGGCAAGCGCCTTCAAGCGATCGCGATAGGCTTCGCCCTCATGCGCGACGAGATTCGGATGCGTCGCGCCCAGCACGACATACAGCGCGTTGGGGCGCGTCTGGACGACCTGGGGCAGCGCCGCGATCATCGTCTCGATGCCCTTGTTGGGCGCGAGCAGCCCGAAGGTGAGCACGACTTCGCGGCCTTCCCAGCCGAACGCCGTCTTGCGGCTGTCGGGATCGGCGAAGGCGCGATCGGGCACGCCGTGCGGGATCATCACGATGCTCTTGCCGTCGGCGCCGTGGACGCGCTTGAGGATGTCGCGGCCCTTTTCGGCCATCACGATGATCCGCGACGAGCGCTGGAGCAACGCCTCCATCACCCGGCGCTCATCGGCGCTCGGGCGCTCGAGCACGGTGTGGAGGGTGGTGATGACGGGGATCGACAGCCGGTCGAGCAAGGCGAGCAGGAAATCGCCCGCCGCGCCGCCATAGATGCCATATTCGTGCTGGACCCACAGCGCCTGGGCGCCGCTAGCCTCGATCGCGCGCGCCGCGTCGAGATACGCCGTGCGATCATCCTGCGGGATCGCGCGAGTCACCGCCTCGGGATAGTCGTACATCCCAGGATGATCGTCCATCGCGTACACGTCGACTCGAAGATCGGGATAGCGATCCTTGAGCGCGTTGTAGGTATCGGTGGTGTAGGTCGCGAGGCCGCATTTGCGCGGAAGAAAGTTGCCGATAAGCGCGAGGTGATCGATCCCCGGAGCCAACATGAAAGGCGCCATCTCTATTCCTTCGCTACTGCAACAATTGGGTCCGTCACGACCCCCTCGAAGCCTCCTCAACTCTTGCAAAGGAATATGGTTTCACTCTTGTTGCAATGCAACACAAATGAATCGGACGAGTCGAGCCGTAAATCTGGCGTTCAGCCTCGGCCGCGGTATCCGGGCACGTCCTGGGCAGGGATCCAGACGCCTGCGGGGGGATCGCCCGACTGCCAGAACACGTCGATCGGGATCCCGCCGCGCGGATACCAATATCCGCCGATCCGGAGCCATTCGGGCTGCATCTCGGCGAACAGCCGCTCCCCGATCCCGACGGTGCAATCCTCGTGGAAGGCGCCGTGGTTGCGGAAAGAGCCGAGGAACAGCTTGAGCGCCTTCGATTCGACGATCGTCGCGCGCGGGACATAGTCGATCACCAGATGCGCGAAATCGGGCTGGCCGGTGATCGGGCAGAGCGAGGTGAATTCGGGCGCGGCGAAGCGGATCATGTAGCGGCTGCCGGGCCGGGGATTGGCGACGTAGTCGAGTTCCGCTTCTTCGGGCGACGCGGGGAGGACGGAGTTCTGTCCGAGATGCTTGGCTTTCATCGCCGCCATGTAGTGGTTTGCGCCGCGCTTTGCATCCTTTAGGAGCATGGCGATGGACGGACTCGTAACGACGCAGTGGCTGACGGATGCCCTAGGCTCCGACGGCCTGGTGGTGCTCGACGCAACCTACACCTCGACGATCCCCGGATCGGCGAAACAGCATCCGCCGGCCGAATATGCCGCGGGTCACATCCCCGGCGCGCTGCTGCTCGATCTCGACACGCTGGTGGATGCCGCTGACCCGCTGCCTTCGATGCTGCCGCCGCGCGACTTGTTCGAGGCGCGGATGGCCGAGCTCGGCATCACCGCCGGCAGCCGGATCGTGCTCTACGACACCAGCCCGCACCGCACGTCGTGCCGCGCCTGGTGGGTGCTCGGCCGCTTCGGGCTCGAGGCCGCGCTGCTCGACGGCGGGATGGCCAAATGGAAGGCCGAAGGCCGGCCGCTCGAAACCGACACCCCTTCGCCCATCCGCGCGGCATTCGAGGCCGGGATGCCGCGCACCCAGGTGCGCAGCCTCGCCGAGATGCAGGCGACCGACGAGCAGATCGTCGACGCGCGCTCGACGGCGCGCTTCACCGGCGACGAAGCCGATCCGCGCCAGGAAGTCGCGGCCGGCCATATTCCGGGATCGAAGAACATTCCTTATGGTCGCTTCTTCGAGGCCGACGGCACGTGGAAGGCGCCCGACGCGCTGCGTGCCGAATTCGAGCGCGTGGAGATCGATCTCGACAAGCCGCTGGTCGCGACCTGTGGATCGGGGATCACCGCGAGCGTCGTCGCCTTCGCCGCGCATCTGCTCGGCCGCGACGTGCCGGTCTATGACGGAAGCTGGACCGAATGGGGCGCGCAGCCCGACACCGCCAAGGCGCTGGGCCCGGCATGAGCGACGAGAAGGACGCGACCAAGATCGTCCAGGCCGGACGCCGGCCCGAATGGACCCAGGGCATCGTCAACCCGCCGGTATGGCGCGCCTCGACGATCCTCTACGATTCGGTCGCCGAGTTGCGCGCGCGCGGCGCGGCCGACACGCATCACAAATTGTTCTACGGCCGCCGCGGCACGCCGACCCAATGGTCGCTTGCCGAAGCGCTGACCGAACTCGAGCCCGGCGCCGAGGCGACCCTGCTCTACCCCTCGGGCGTCGCCGCGGTGGCGTCGGCGCTGCTCGCAGTGCTCTCGCCCGGCGACGAGTTGCTCGTTCCCGACAGCGCCTATGATCCCACCCGCGGCTTCGCCAACGGGTTGCTCCGGAAGATCGGCGTCACCACGATCTATTACGATCCGACGATCGGCGCCGGGATCGCCGCGCTCTGCACCGATCGCACCAAGGCGATCTTCCTCGAAAGCCCCGGCAGCCTGACCTTCGAAGTGCAGGACCTGCCCGCGATCGTCGCGGTCGCCAAGGCACGCGGGATCGTCACCCTGCTCGACAATACTTGGGCGACGCCGCTGCTGCTTCCCGCGATTGCGCTGGGGATCGACTATTCGATCCTCGCCTGCACCAAGTACGTCGTCGGCCATTCGGACGTGATGCTCGGCTCGGTCACCGCCGCGCAGGGCAAGTACGAGCCGCTACGCGCGATATCGTACCAGCTCGGCCAGACCGGCAGCCCCGACGATGCCTGGCTCGGCGCGCGCGGGCTGCGCACGATGGCGGTGCGGCTGGAGCAGCACGGCAGGTCCGCGCTCAAGATCGCGCAGTGGCTGCGCACCCGCCCCGAGGTCGCCCGCGTGCTCCACCCGGCGCTGCCCGAATGCCCCGGCCACGAATATTTCGTCCGCGACTTCCGCGGCGCATCCGGGCTGTTCTCGTTCGTGCTGAACGGCGGGTCGGACGCGGCGCGCGCCGCGCTGATCGACGGGCTCGCGCATTTCGGCATCGGCTTCAGCTGGGGTGGCTATGAGAGCCTCGCGCTGCCGGTAGATCCGCAACGCCACCGTACCGCGAAGAAATGGGAAGCCGAGGGGCCGGTGATCCGGCTCCAGATCGGGCTCGAGGATGCCGACGACCTGATCGCCGACCTCGATGCCGGGCTCGCGCGCTTCGCCCAGGCGCGCGGCTGATGGAGCGGCTCGCGGCCTGGCTGGCGGGACACAACCTGCCCGGGACCGCGGAGATCACCGAAGCCGCGTTCGCCGCCGGGCTGGTTGCGCTGGCGCTCGTCCTCGGCTGGCTCGCCGGGCGGCATATCGGCACGCGGATCGCCACCGCCTGGGCCGAGCATCTCAACGGCAGTGCCGACACCTTCCAGCTGCGCGTCTGCGCGCTGGTCCGCTGGGGCACCGCGACGATCCTGCTCGCGATGGTCGCGGTCGGCTGGCCGTGGCTGCCGCTCGGCACGCTGGTCACCGGACTCGCCGAGGCCTTCGCGATGGCGATGCTGGCCTCGACCGTGCTGCGCGCGCTCAACCTGGCGCGCTGGGCGGCCTGGACGCTCGCGGCGCTCGCCTTCTTCCTCGTGCTCAGCCACGCGATCGGCGGGTTCGCGGTGGTCGAGGCGACGTTCGACCGGGTCGGCATCCAGGTTGGCTCGCGCCGCTTCTCCTTGCTCTCGGCCTTCACCTTCGGGATCACGGTGCTGCTGCTGTTCGCCGGCGTGCGCGTTGTCAATCGCGTGCTCAGCCATTCGATCGGCAAGGCGCGCGGGTTCGACGCCACCCAGAAGCTGCTCGTCCAGAAGCTCGCCGCGATCGCGGTGGTGGTGCTCGCCTTCTTCGTCGGCGTCGACCTGCTCCAGGTCGATCTGACCGCGTTCGCGGTGTTCTCGGGCGCGTTCGGCCTGGCGATCGGCTTCGGGCTGCAGAAGACGATCGGTAATCTGATCGCCGGGATCATCCTGCTGATGGACCGATCGATCAAGCCGGGCGACGTCATCGTGGTGGGCGACAGCTTCGGTTGGGTGAACAAGATTGGCGTGCGCGCGGTCAGCGTAATCACCCGCGACGGCAAGGAGCATCTGATTCCCAACGAGAATCTGATGACCCAGGAGGTCGAGAACTGGAGCTACACCGATCGCAACGTCCGCGTCCGCATCCCGGTGACGGTCGCCTATGACTGCGACCTGGAACTTGCCCAGGAACTGATGCTGCGCGCCGCCGAGGAGAGCCCGCGGGTGCTCGCCAACCCGAAGACCAATGTCTGGCTGATGGCGTTCGGCGAAAAGGGCGTCGAGCACGAGATCCTCGCCTGGATCAGCGATCCCGAGAGCGGCGTGGGCAATGTCCGCAGCGACGTGCTCAACCGGCTGTGGTTGCTGTTCAAGGAGCATGGCATCGTCATCCCCTATCCGGTGCGCGACGTGCGCGTGCGGGAGTGGCCGGGGCAACCGCCAGGCGCGTTGTAGGATTTGCCCGGCTTAACTTCGCACTTTGCGCATTTATTCATTCCATACGTTGCGCGAACACGTAATTTCGTTGCGCCGAGCGATCGTATGAGTTTGACAAGTTCAAAGAACGAATAGTGAACATATCAGATCAGCGCGCTGTAGGAAAGTCCCCCTCCCGCGTGCGCCAGTTCGCGCCTATCTTGGCGGCGTGAATTCACAGCCGATTTCCGCTCGCATCGCCGATGGCGTCGCCTCGATCCCCTCGTCGCAGTGGGACGCGTGTGCAGGATCTGGCAATCCGTTCGTCGGCCATGGCTTCCTGTCGATCCTCGAACGCTCGGGATCGGCCACTGCGCGCGCAGGGTGGCAGCCGCTGCCGATCGTGATCGATGGGGCCGACGGCCGCCCCGCCGGCATCGTGCCCGCTTATGTGAAGGCGCACAGCCAGGGCGAATATGTCTTCGACCATGGCTGGGCCGACGCCTGGGAGCAGGCGGGCGGAAGCTATTATCCCAAGCTCCAGATCGCCGTGCCGTTCACGCCGGTGCCGGGGCCGCGGCTGCTGTTGCGCGATTCCGCACTGGCGGCCCCGCTGATCGCAGCGATCGAGGCCGTGACCGACCAGAACGAACTCTCCTCGGCGCATGTCACCTTCGTCGACGAGGGCCAGCTGCCGTATTTCGAGGCGGCGGGCTGGCTGGTGCGCGCGGGGACGCAGTTCCACTGGCAGAACCAGGGCTATGCCAGGTTCGACGACTTCCTCGCCGCGCTCGCCAGCCGCAAGCGCAAGGCAATCCGCAAGGAGCGCGCCGCGGCAGTGGAAGGGCTAACGATCCGCCATTTGACCGGCGCCGAGATCACCGAGGCGCATTGGGATGCGTTCTGGAGGTTCTACCAGGACACGGGATCGCGCAAATGGGGGCAGCCCTATCTGACCCGCGCATTCTTCACGCTGCTCGGGCACGAGATGGCCGACCGGGTGCTGCTGATCCTCGCCGAGCGCGATGGCGTCCCGATCGCGGGCGCGCTCAACCTGATCGGCGAGGATGCGCTGTACGGCCGCTATTGGGGCGCCACCGAGGAGGTGCCCTTCCTCCATTTCGAGCTCTGTTATTACCAGGCGATCGACGCCGCGATCGCGCGCGGGCTGGCGCGGGTCGAGGCGGGCGCGCAGGGCGAGCACAAGCTCGCGCGCGGCTATGCCCCGGTGACGACGTGGTCGGCGCACTACATCCCCAACCCCGGCTTCCGTCGCGCAGTGGCGGACTTCCTGGCACGCGAGCGCGAGGCGGTCGAGCGCGAGCAGGAATGGCTCGGCGAGATGATGCCGTTCAGGCGCGAGGGGTGACAGATTGATCCTCCCCCGGAGGGGGAGGTGGCAGGCGCAGCCTGACGGAGGGGTACTCTCCGCGGGCGACGTCGCTTGTGGAGACTACCCCTCCACCGCTTCGCGGTCCCCCTCCCCCTCCGGGGGAGGAATTAAGGTAGCATCGGCGAAGGCGAAGCCTCGGGCTCGGGCAGGTTGCTGTTGAACTGGCGCCCGTCGTTGAGGATCAGGTCGCGCTCCCATTTCGGCAGCGGCAGCTCGCCCGGCCGGATCACCGGGGCGGGGATGCTGTGATCGACGCGGTAGAGTCCGGAATTGCTGTGATCGTCGGTATAGACCGGCACCAGCCCCTGGAGGAACTTGTCGGGGAATTCGGGCGGGCGGAGCAGCCAGACATAGTCGAACGCATCGCGCGGGAAGCGCGACAAGGCCCAGGGCACCGGCCGCCACCATTCGCGCGGGCACTGGACGTCGGTGACGATCTGCGACGGATCGTGCGCGAAGCGCTTGGCCGCATCGTAGCGCACCGTCAGCAGCTGCGCGCCGGGCATCGACCATTGATCGTTGGTGTAGGCGAGCTTGCGTTCGAGCGCGAGCGCAGGAACGTGCTGGAGGCGCGTCATCTTCCATTCGTTGTAGCACGTCTCGCCGACGAAGCTGATGAGGCGCGCGCCCTCGGGCAGATGCTCGAGCGCCTTCAGCTCGCGGTCGTACGACTTGTCGTAGAGGAAGAAACTCCACGTCGTCGCGGCCATCCGCGCGCCGAAGAACGCCATGCCGATCGCCGCCACCGTCGCCGCGCCGCGCATCGACAGGCCGGGCTTGGGGCGGATCGCGATGATCCCGATCGCCAGCAGGAACGGCACCAGCCGCATATCGGCATAGGCCGATCCGAACACGATCCGCGGCAACAGGACATAGACCGCCGCGAGGAACAGGAACGAGAGGCCGAGGTTGCGCGAATATTGCAGGTTCGGGTCGCGGATCGCCTTGAACAGCAGCAGGAACAGCACGCCGACCGATGCGATGTCGAACAGCTGCCAACGGTCGCGGAACACCTGGGTGATCCACAACATCTTGGCGCGCCAGTTGAACCAGTCCGCGGTCTGCCCGGTGACGTGCCCGCCGCTGCGCCAGGCGAGCATCAGCAGCACCGGCGGCGCGAGCGACAGGCACTGGATCCCCGCCTTGAACCAGGGCAGCACCCAGGACTGGACGAAATCCTGCCCGCGATGCTTGTCGTGCTGGCGAATCAGCTCTGCCGAGAAGGCGAGCACGCCGAGCACGCCCCAGCCAAAGGTATGCGTGATCCAGATCAGCACGGAGATCGGCAGGAACACGATGCTGCGAAACTGGAACTTGCCCAGCCGCGCCAGCCGCAGCCACCAGCCGAAGCCGAGCAGCGCCAGCCCCATCGACAGCGCGAAATTGACGAAGCCGAAATGGAACGGGAAGGCATAGGCCAGCGGTAGCGCGAACAGCGCGCTCGCCGGAATGCGGCCATGGACCTCGCGCGCGATCATCAGCAGGCCGGCGACGGTGGTCGCGGGGATCGCCATCACGATCAGCTTGACCGCAAGCTCGAGCCCGAAGACCTTGGACAAGGGGATGACGAGCAGGTCGACCCCCAGATTGCCCATCAGGCTCCAGTTGAAATTATACCATTGGTGGAGATGCGGATACTGGTCATAGACCAATTGGACGCGATAGCGCCCCATATGCCCGGGCAAGTCGACCAGCGGAGGGATATCGGGCCACAGCAACGGCACGATCGCCAGGAACGTGGCAAATGCCACGAACCATCGTGTCTGCCACCAATGCAGCCTTTCGCCCCTGTTCATCGGCCCGCTTTAGGGTCGGGATCGGGTGCCCGCAATGGCGTGCGCGTCGATCCGATAGAGCGTGTCGGTTTCGTTGCGCCACACCGGGGTCATCCCCGCCACCAGCCGCGGATCGAACGCAGGCGGATCGATCAGCCAGACATAGTCGAAGCGGTCGCGCGGCAAGTGCGCCAGCGCGTCATGGATCGTCGCGAAGGCAGGCTGGATCGGGCACGGCGCGCTCACCACCATCTGCGAAGGATCGGCGTCGTACCCCGGAACGCCCGGCGCGACGATGCGCAGCGGCGTGCTGCCGCCGAGCCGCCATTGATCGTTGGAAAAGGCGGCGCGGCGGGCGATCGCGAACGCCGGCAAGTGGCTGGTGCGGCGATGCGACCAGCCCTGTCCGCAAGGCTCGCCGACGAAGCTGACCAGCCGGGCGCCGCGTGGGACATGATCGAGGGCGGCAAGGTGATGCTCCCAGACGCGGCCGGTGTCCCATAGGCTCGCGGTGTTGGCCGCGATGCGCGCGCCGAAAAAGGCCAAGCCGATCATCGCCAGCAGCGTCTTCTCGCGCAATGGCATCGTCTCGCCGGTGCGCAAGGCGAGCAAGGCGAGCAGGACGATGTAGGGCGCGAGGCGCATGTCGGCGAAGGCCGAGGAGAACAGCATGAACGGCAGCAGCACGAACGCGAGCAGCAGCAGCAGGCCTGCATAGGTGAGCATTCGGGCATGGCCGGTGCGGGTGCTGCGGATGCCGCCGTAGAGCAGGATGCCGAGCAATGCGGCCGAGGCCATGTCGAATTCGGGCCAGCGATCGCGGAAGATCATCGCCAGCCAGCCCGCCTTGAAGCGGAAGTCGAAGAAGCGCTGGGTAACGCTCTCGCCCTCGCCCGAACGCCACAGGACCAGGAACAGCAGCGGCAGCGCCAGCGGCAGGCAGGCGAGCCCGGCGCGGATCACGCTGGCCGGCCACTTGCCGCCTTGCTCGCGCATCCGGGCAAGCTCGGCGCCATAGGCCATCAGGCACAGCGCGCCCCAGCCGACGACATGCGCAACCCAGACCAATGTGGCGAGCGGCACGAAGAGCGCCGCGCGCAGGCGGAACCGGCCCTGCCGCGCGAGCCGCAGCCACAAAGCGAAGCCGTTGAGCGCGAGCGCCATCGCCAGGCAGTGGTTCACGAAGCCGAAATGGAGCGGGTAATTATATGCGAGCGGCAGCGCGAGCAGCGCCCAGGGCTGGACCCGGCCATGCGCCTCGCGCGAGATCCAGAGGATGCCGGTGACGGTCAACGCGACGATCAGCATCATCGCAGCCTTCACGGCAGGCTCGAGCCCGATCAGCGGGCCGAGCCCGGCGACGATCAGGTCGACCCCGAGATTGCCGACGAAGCGCCATTCGTAGCGGTACCATTGGCCGAGCACATCGGAATCGGTGCCGAGCATCACCCGGTAGCGCCCGACATGCCCGGCGAGATCGGTGAAGGGCGGCACGCTCGGCAGCGCCAGCGGGACGAGCGCGAGCAGCACCGCGGCGACCGCGAACCAGCGCGTCTCCCACCACGGCGTCCGCGGCTTCATCGTTCCACCTCGAACAGCATCGGCACTTCGCCGGGAGGGGAAATCGGCCGCAGCCAGGCGGGCGGCTTGCCGACGGCGAGCGCACCGCTCAGCCGCGCGGAGCTGGCCGCCTGCGTACCGAGTTCGGCGAAGTCACCGGGGCAATAAGCGACGTAATTGACGTGCCAGGTATCGGCGAGACGCCGGGCATCGTCGATCGGGCCGAGGAAGAAACGGTACATCGCGTCGTTGCCCGCAGTGTTGCGGTGATAGGGCGCGGCGATCACTCGATGCGGCGTCGCCGCCAGCGCGAACGCGCCAAGGTCGATCGGCGCGATCAGCGTGCCGGGCGGCAGTGCCGCGAGCCGGGCGAGTGTGCCAGGCCCGGTGCAGTCTGCGCCACCGGCCCGTTCTGGTCCGGCGGGAACGAGCGCGCCGGCAACGATCGGATAGAGCATCCCCGCCGAGATCAGCCACGCAGGAACCAACGCAAGCACGCTCCTGGTGCGCGCGACCGTGATCAGCATCGCGAGCGCCGGCGCGGCGAGCAGCGCGCCGGCATAGGCGCCGCGCAGCTGGATCCAGGTCAACGCCAGCGCGGCGAGCTGGAGCGCGAGGATGACCAGCCAGCGATCGTCGCGGCTGCGGCGCAAGGCCCAGATCCCCGCGGCGATGCCAGCGAGCATCAGCCCGGCATAGCCGATCGCATGGACCAGCGGCGCGCCGAGCAGCGGCTGTGCCTCGGCGACGTTCGCGAGCCACAGCTGCGCGAGCAGCGGATCGACTTCGCCATAGGGCGCGACGCAGCCCGGCGAGAGCGCCAGCGCGCCGAACAGCCCGGCGGGCGCGAGGATCAGCGTGGCGATGCCGCGATGCCGAGGCGTCTCGAAAACGAAGCCGAAAACGGCGAGGCCGAGCGGGGCAAGCGTGGCAAGCTGCGCAGCGCGCCAAAAGGTGTAGTTGAAGCCGTCGCACCCCGGCCAATTCCAACCGCTGGTGCGCAGCAGCACCGAAGCCGCGGCGAGCGACAAGACCAGCCCCACCGCATAGCCGGCAAGGCGCGGCTGGGCATTGCGGCCCTCGCGCACCCAGCGCAGCACGATCGCGGCGGCGCCGACGCCAAGCAACGGCGCGGTCTCGAGGCCCACGGTCAGCGACGCGGCGGTGGCGATGCCGGCGCCGGCACCCGCACCGAGCCGCCCCTGCCCCACCGCGGCGCGCGCCACGACGAGCAGCAGGACGAGCTGGAGCCCGTGATGATCGATCCGCCCGGGCATGAACAAGGTCGTCGCGGGAAAAGCGAGCGCAGCGATCAACGTGGCGAGCGGCCCCGAGGCGCCGAGCGATCGCGCGAGGCTCGCGACCAGCGCAAGCGCGGCGGCGAACAGCAATGCCGGCCAGACGATCACCGCCACCAGCTCGGCAGCGTGCGCCCCGAGCAGCGGCGACAGCAGCGCGATCAGCGCGGCGGGGACGAGGTCGGGCAGCCGCGACCAGTGCATCTCGAGCCCCGGCGCCGCGCCGAGGCGGTGCTGGGCGAGATCACCGAAAGCCTGTCCGCCCAGCCAGTCGCGGATCTGCTGGAGCCGAACGACATCGTCGGTATCGGGCAGCCGCAGCGCCGACAGATTGGCCCAATTCTGAAGGCTCCAGGCGACCGTCAGCAGGCCCGCGAGGAGCAATGCGACGCCGAGGTCGCGAGTGGGCCGGCCGTGCACCGAAGGCATGCGACCGGCCTAGTTCAGCATGGTTAAAGCAGCGTTAGCCGTCGCGGCGGCCAAGCAGCCGCAGCCGCAGCGCATTGAGCTTGATGAAGCCCGCCGCGTCGCGCTGGTCGTACGCGCCCTGATCGTCCTCGAAGGTCACGACCTTCTCGCTGTAGAGCGAATGGGGCGAACGCCGGCCGGTGACGATGACATTGCCCTTGTAGAGCTTCAAGCGGACCGTGCCGGTCACCTTGGCCTGGCTATGGTCGATCGCGGCCTGGAGCATCTCGCGCTCGGGCGCGAACCAGAAACCGTTATAGATCAGCTCGGCATAGCGCGGCATCAGCTCGTCCTTGAGATGCGCGGCGCCGCGATCGAGGGTGATCTGCTCGATTCCGCGATGGGCGAGGTGATAGATCGTCCCGCCCGGCGTCTCGTACATGCCGCGCGACTTCATGCCGACGAAGCGGTTCTCCACGAGATCAAGGCGTCCGATGCCATGCTTGCGGCCGAGCTCGTTGAGCGCGGTGAGCAGGGTCGCGGGCGACATCGCCTCGCCGTTGAGCGCGACGCCGTCGCCGCGCTCGAAATCGATCGTGATGCTCTCGGGCTGATCCGGCGCGTCCTCGGGGTTCACCGTGCGCGAATAGACGTAATCCGGCACTTCCTCCCACGGATCCTCGAGCACCTTGCCCTCGGACGAGGTGTGGAGAAGATTGGCGTCGGTCGAGAAGGGCGATTCGCCGCGCTTGTCCTTGGCGACCTGGATCTGGTGCTGCTCGGCGAATTCGATCAGCCGGGTGCGGCTGGTCAGGTCCCATTCGCGCCACGGCGCGATCACCTTGATGTCGGGGTTGAGCGCGTAATAGCCGAGCTCGAAACGGACCTGGTCGTTGCCCTTGCCGGTCGCGCCGTGGCTCACCGCGTCGGCGTTCACCAGCTTGGCGATCTCGATCTGGCGCTTGGCGATCAGCGGCCGCGCGATCGAGGTGCCGAGCAGGTACAGCCCCTCGTACATCGCATTGGCGCGCATCATCGGGAAGACGAAGTCGCGCACGAACTCCTCGCGCAGATCGTCGATGAAGATGTGCTCGGGCTTCACCCCCGCCTGCTCGGCCTTGCGGCGCGCGGGCTCTAGCTCCTCGCCCTGGCCGAGATCGGCGGTGAAGGTCACCACCTCGCACTGATATTCCTGCTGGAGCCATTTCAGGATCACGCTCGTGTCCAGCCCGCCCGAATAGGCGAGGACGACGCGATTGATCTTGTCCGACATGGGCGACTCCGGGGATAGATGGGAAACCGGCGCGCTCTAGGGTTCCATGCCCGGTCGCGCAACCATTGTGCTATGGCGTTCGCGGGAGGGCGCCATGGCCGAACGCAAGACCAAGCCGACCCAGATCAGCGCCGAGGCCTTTGTCGACGCGGTCCCCGACCCCGTCCGCCGCGCCGACGCCCAGGCGCTCGCGGCGCTGATGGCGCGGGTGAGCGGCGAGCCTGCGGCGATGTGGGACCCTCGATCGTCGGCTTCGGCCGCTATCACTATCGCTACGACAGCGGCCATGCAGGCGAGATGTGCCGGCTGGGATTAAGTCCGCGCAAGCCCGAGCTGGTGCTCTATGTGCTCGATGGTTCGCCCAGGCAGGCAGCGCTGCTCGCCCGGCTCGGCAAGCATAAGACCGGCAAGTCCTGCCTCTACATCAAGAAGCTCGCCGATGTAGACATGGCCGTGCTCGAGGAGCTTGTCCGCGACCAGCTCGCCTCGATGGACGCGCGCTATCCGGGGTGACGGTTAGCCGGCCTCGCGCATCAATTCCGGCCCGTCCTCGCGCAACGCCGCTTCCCCCTCGATCATATAATCCCGCGTGATCGGCAGGGCCGTGCGCGAGCGCGAGAGCTGGAGCTGGTAATTGACCAGCCCGCCATTGACGAACGCGACGTACGAACCGGCAAGGTAGAAGGTCCACATCCGGAAGAAGCGCTCGTCGTACAGCGCGACGATCTCGTCCTTCGCGGCGACGGTACGGTCATACCAGGCCTTGAGCGTATGCGCATAATGCAGC
This sequence comes from Sphingomonas sp. HF-S4, assembly GCF_032911445.1. Classification (NCBI taxonomy): domain Bacteria; kingdom Pseudomonadati; phylum Pseudomonadota; class Alphaproteobacteria; order Sphingomonadales; family Sphingomonadaceae; genus Sphingomonas; species Sphingomonas agrestis. The sequence continues at coordinate 2,700,853 of NZ_JAWJEJ010000001.1, forward strand.
CGCAGCACTTCCACGTCGGTCGGGAAGATGCGCAGCCCCTCATAGCCGCGGACGATCTCCGAGAGTGCCGGGATATAGCCGCCGGGGAAGATGTACTTGAGCGTAAAGGCATCGGTGACGCCCGGCGCGCCCGCGCGGCCGATCGTGTGGAGCAGCATCACTCCTTCGGGCGTCAGCAGCTCGCGGACTTTCCGGAAAAAGGTGCGATATTGCGGGGTGCCGACATGCTCGAACATCCCCACCGAGACGATCCGGTCGAACTGTCCCGTCACGGCGCGATAGTCGATCAGTTCGAAGCGCACCTTGCCGTGGACGCCGCGCTCGGCGGCGCGCTCGCGCGCGACCTTGAGCTGCTCTTCCGAGAGCGTGACCCCGACCACTTCGGCACCGGTCTTCTCGTGGATGTAGAGCGCCATCCCGCCCCAGCCGCAGCCGATGTCGAGCACGCGCATCCCCGGCTGGATCGCCAGCTTGGCGACGATATGCGCCTTCTTGTCGAGCTGGGCCCGTTCGAGCGGGTTGGCGGGGTCGGTATAATACGCGCAGCTATATTGGCGGTCGGCATCGAGGAAGAGATCGTAGAGCCGGCGCGACAGATCGTAATGATGCGCGACGTTGCGCTTGGCCTTGCGCGCCATGTTGTAGCGCCCGATCCTGTGCGCGACGGCGTTGGCCAGCCGGGCGAGCGGCTTGGGGTCGAGCGCCGCCGTGGCGTCCTCCCAGCGATTGTTGCTGGTCATCAGCACGAGCAGGTCGAGGATGTCGCCCTGTTCGATCGTCAGCCGGCCGTCCATGAAGGCCTCTGCCGCGCCGAGCGCGGGATCGCGCATAATCGCGCCGGCGGCACCGGGTCCGAAGCGGATCGTGACGGGGTTGATGTCGGGATCGGGTTCGCCAAAGCTGCGGCTCGATCCGTCCGCATGATACACCACAAGCTGGCCGCGCTTCACCGCGCGCGCGAAAAAACCGTCGATCAACGCCATAGACCGTTCCACACAAAACAGCCCCACCCGCGTCTTAACCTAGGTGCGTAACGACTTTCTGCAATGCGGAAAAAGGTTTCCGACTCATATCCCGGCATACCATTCGTAGCCGTTCGAATCCTCCCAATAGCCACCCTTGCCTGCCCCGATCCCGGCGAGGCTGGCGACCGCTTCGATCCGCATGACGTATTTGGCATGCTTGTAGCCGAGCTGGCGCTCGACGCGCAGCCGCACCGGCGCGCCGTGGCCGACCGAGAGCGTCGCATCGTTCATCGACCAGGCGAGGATCGTCTGCGGGTGGAAGGCGTCGATCAGGTCGATCGATTCGTAATAAGGCTGGCTGCCCAAGCGATCGGCGCAGTGGAAGACGAGGTAGCGCGCGGTGTCGCGTATCCCGGCGAGCTGGAGGATCGTCTCGAGCCGCGGGCCCTGCCACTTGCCGATCGCGCTCCAACCCTCGACGCAGTCGTGCCGCGTGATCTGCGCGCGCTGCGGCATCGTCTGGATCTGCGCAAGGCTGAGGCTCAGGGGTCGCGCCACCAGCCCGTCGACGCGCAACCGCCAGTCGACGAAGCGATTGTTGGCGTGCGCGTTATATTCGGGCGTGTTGGGATGGTGCGTGCCGTTGACGCGGAAGATCGGGCTGCGCTGCTCGGGACGAAACTGACGCGCGAGCCCCGCCCGGCCGGTGACCGAGCGTTGGAGGAAGCGATGCGCGTCCTCCGCGCTGAGCAAGGTGGGGCTGTTGGTAAGCGAATCGCAGCCGGTGAGCAGGCTGGCTCCGGTGCCGACGATCAGGGTGCGGCGCGTGATCATGCCTCGTCCTCGGGCACGCGCCACCAGCCGGTGACCATCGCGCGCACTTCGTTGAACGGCCCGGCGAGGATCACCAGCGCGAGATGGACGACCAGGAACAGGGTCATCCCCGCCATCGCGATGAAATGCACCGAGCGCGCCGATTGCCGCCCGCCAAACAGATCGGCCAGCCACGGCCACATCCCCGGCGACAGTGCGAGGCCGGAGACGATCAGCAGCGGGATCAGGACGAAGATGACGAAGGCGTAACTCAGCTTCTGGAAGATGTTGTACGCGGCCGGCGCCTCGGGATCGTGGAAGCGCAACGCAAGATGCGCCTTGAAGTCGTTCCACAGCGCACGCGGCCTCAACTCCCGGCCGCGGATCCGCAGATCGCGCTGGAAATGGCGGTTGACCAGGCTGGCGATCATGTACGCCAGCAGCCCGAACCCAAGCACCAGAGCGAAGAACAGATGCCAGTGCCGCGCGCCCGACAGGCTGTAATAGCTCGGGATCGTCACCCAGCCGGGAAAGCGCGGCAGCTCAAGCCAGGCATGGTCGAAATTGGCGCCGAAATGCCCCCAATAGAGCCTGGGATGCGCGTTGAAGATCATCAGCCCGCTCGGGATCAGGATCAGCACGGCCAGCGCATTGAGCCAGTGCCACAGCCGCGTGAACAGCCGGTGCCGATAGACAATGCGGGGCGTGGACGAGGCATCCATCCCGCCCCTTTAGCGTATCATCCGTAGGCACGCACGAAGAAGACGAGCGTGGTCGCGCCGGTGACGAGTAAGGTCCACACCCGCACCGCGCCAGGCGACAGCTTCTTGCCGATCACCGCGCCCAGCCAGCCGCCCAGGATCGACCCAAACAGCATCGGCAGGCACGCCCACCACCACACCATCGCAAAGCCGATGAAGATGAACGCCGCGGCGAAATTGGCGACTGCAAGCATCAGCGTGCGGATCGCGAACAGTTCGCGCGGACGAATGTTGGCGAGCAGGCCATAGACCGCCGTGGTGATCAGCCCCACCCCGCCGCCGAAATAACCGCCATAGATTCCAAGAAACGCCTGGGCGACGAGCAACGCCGGCCGGCCGATCGTGACGCGGGCGTGGAGCCAGTCGGCGGCGCGCTTGCCGAACACCATCACCACGAAGGCGAACAGCAGCAGCCAGGGGATGAGCACGTCGAACGTCTCGGTCGGCGTGCGTACGAGCAGCAGGCTGCCGATCAATCCGAAGGCGAAGGTGATCGCCGCAAGCAGCCTGACCGACAGCCCGGCGACCGGCCCGAGCTCGTCGCGATACGCCCAGGCGCTGGTCGCGGCGCCGGGGAGCAGCGCGACGTTCGAGGTGGCGTTGGCGATATTGGCCGGCAGCCCGAGCGCGATCAGTGCGGGGAGCGTCGCAAAGGTGCCGCCCCCGGCAAGCGCATTCATCGCGCCGCCAAGCACGCCTGCCCCGGCGGCCAACGCAATGGATGGAAGATCGAGAACCAGCCTAACCCCGTTCGCCCTGAGCTTGTCGAAGGGCCGTACTTCATTTTTCCGCAGTGGGAAGAAAGAACGGTGCTTCGACAAGCGCAGCGCGAACGCTAGAGATTTCGAATGAACGACGTACTGGCCAGCTATGCCGCGGCGGCGACCCCGGAAATGATCGCCGGCTACGACGCGCTTCCGCCCGAGCGGATCTACGCGTCGGTCCGCGATTTCCTTCCGGGAGATCCCGCCCGCATCGCCGAAATCGGCGCCGGCACCGGGCGCGACGCAGCCTGGTTTGCCGCGCAAGGCCATCGCGTCCTCGCCGTCGAGCCGGTGCGCGAACTGCGCGAGGCGGGGATGAAGCTGCACGGCAACGACATCGAATGGCTCGACGACCGGCTTCCCGAACTGGCGGGACTAGACGCGTACGCGCCGTTCGACCTGATCGTCCTGTGCGCGGTGTGGCACCACCTCGACACCGCCGAGCGTGCCCGCGCGATGCCTGTACTCGCCTCGGCGTCCGCGCCCGGCGGGCGGCTGGTCCTGTCGCTGCGCCACGGCCCCGGGCGCCACGCCCTCCCGACTCCGCCAGAAGAGACGATCGCGCTGGCAGCGGCGGCAGGCTTCGCCCTGACCCACCGCGCCGAGGCCGAAGCGGTGCACGCCGAGAGCCGCGCGGAAGGCGTTCATTGGACCTGGCTCGTGTTGACTAGGGGTCTTGGCCCCGGCGAGGGCCATGCCGGTGAAATCGAGCACCGCGGATAAATCTCCGCTCGCCTGGCGCTCGCCGAGACGTATTTCAGCCGAACGGCAGCAGGTGACTATAGGGGAAGTCCGTGGTCCCCCAGTGCGAAACATAGACGTGCGGCGGCTCTATCACGACGCTGAACTGGCATTTCGGCCGGATCGCGGAGAGCGCCCGATATTCCGCCTCGGTGAGGCGAGCATTGCGCAGACGGATGCCCCAGGCCCGCTCCAGCACCGGCGAGCGAAAAAGCCGCTCGTACTCCGCAAAGGGCGTCGAATCCCATTCGGGCGTTTCCGCCGGCGTGAGCGACAGGAAGGGCGCACTCGAATCGGTGAAGTCGATGAAGCCCAACGCCGGCAGGCGCGTGGCCTCGGCTAGATGGCCGATAAAGCCGCGCGTGCGCCAGTCGCCGCCGGTACGGATGCGCTTAAGCTGGGGCAGGTCGAGCGCGAAGAAGTCCGGCTCGGGGGCCTGGGGCAGTTCCAACGTGCGCAGTGCCGGCATGCGCGCGATCAGCGTTGGAAGCTGGTCGTCGGCGATGCAGGCCTGATTATGGTCGCCTGGATCGGAAATCGCCACCTGGAAGGCACGCAACCCCGAGAAATCAGGCCGGGCGGCGATCAGCGGGGCGAAATCCCATTCCTTCAGGCCGTTGGCGCCTTCGTCAGGCCCTGAAATGCGCAGCTGGACGAGATGCGGCGCGATGCCGGGGCGGCCGAGCAGGTCGAGGAACTCGCTCCAGCCTTCATATTCCGAACCGCGATACTCCACCGCCAGCGCGCCTCCCAGATCGGCAACGGAAAGCCGCGAGCAATGGTCGGGTTCGAGCAGGCGCTGGGCCAGCCAGTCGGCATGGTCGCCCTCTTCCACTTCCTGGCCTTCGGCAGCGGCTTCATTGAGCGTGGCCTGGAGGTTGCGCAGCGCCGCCAGCGCCGCATCCAGGGACAAGCTCATCCGAGCGCCGCCTGCTTTTCCTCGGCCAGCCGGTCGAGCTCGGCGCGGCTCTTCTTCTCCGACGCGGTCTTCAATTGCCCGCACGCCGCATCGATGTCGCGTCCGCGCGGGGTGCGCACCGGGGCCGAATAGCCCGCCTCGAACAGGATCGACGAGAACGCGCGGATCCGCTCGGGCGCGGAGCATTCGTAGGGCGCGCCGGGCCAGGGGTTGAACGGGATCAGGTTCACCTTGGCCGGCAGCTTGTACTTCTTGATCAGCCGGACCAGCTCGCGCGCCTCTTCGTCGCTGTCGTTCTTGTCCTTGAGCATCACATATTCGAACGTGATCCGCCGCGCGTTGTTGGCGCCGGGATAGTCGGCGCAGGCCTGGAGCAGCTCCTCGATCCCGTATTTGCGGTTCAACGGCACGATCTCGTCGCGCACTTCCTTGGTCACCGCATGCAGCGACACGGCGAGGTTCACCCCGATCTCCTCCCCGGCGCGCGCCATCATCGGGACGACGCCGGAGGTGCTGAGCGTGATCCGCCGCTTCGACAGCGCCAGCCCGTCGCCATCCATCACGATATGGAGCGCATCGCGGACCTGGTCGAAATTGTAGAGCGGCTCGCCCATTCCCATCATCACGATGTTGGTGAGCATGCGGCCCTCGGGCTGGCTCGGCCATTCGCCCAGGCCGTCGCGCGCAAGCATCACCTGCCCGACGATCTCGGCGGGCGTCAGGTTGCGGACCAGCCGCATCGTGCCGGTGTGGCAGAAGCGGCAATTGAGCGTGCAGCCGACCTGCGACGATACGCAGAGCGTCCCGCGGTCCGCGTCTGGGATGAAGACCATCTCGTAATCCTGGCCGTCGTCCGAGCGCAGCAGCCACTTCCGCGTGCCGTCGGTCGAGACCTGCGCCTCGACCACTTCGGGTCGCGAGATCACGAAGCGCTGTGCGAGCCAGGGCTGCATCGCCTTGGAGATGTCGGTCATCAGCGAAAAATCGGTAACGCCACGATTGTAGATCCAGTGCCACAGCTGCTTTGCGCGCAGCTTGGCCTGCTTGGGCTCGAGCTGCGCGGTCTCCAGCGCCATGCGCAGATCGGCCTTGGACAGGCCGAGCAGGTCGATGCGGCCATCGGCGCGCGGCTTGAATTCGCGCGGAACGGGCACGGGATCGATGTGCCCCGGAATGGGCATGAGGGCGGCCGACTCTGTCTGCATGGCCGCCATGTAGTCGATTTCGCGCGGCTTTTCCACACCCTCGGCCCGGCGCTGGAATCAAACGGGTCCGCCATGCCTGTCGCGCGAATCAAACGCTGCACCGCGGAACGGGTTGTCACTTGGATACAGGACCGCCCAGCTTGCGTTCAACAGGGGCGTAACAACTGGAGTAACCCATGAAGCTTCGCAATTCGATGCTGATCACTGCGGCGCTGTTTGCCGCGCCCGCAGCCTTCGCGCAGGACGCGCAGACCACGAGCCCGGCGCCGCCGACCAGCGCGGATCCGTCGACACAGACCGGCACGGCAACCGATCCGTCGGCGCCGACCGGCACCACTGGCTCGGGCACCGCGGCGACGACGGTGAGCGACACCGAAGTCACGCAGTTCGCGACTGCCGCGGTCGCAGCGGCCAAGATTCGTTCGGACGCGACCGTTCCCGAGGCGGACAAGAACGCCAAGATGGTCGAGGCAATCACCGCGTCGGGCCTCCCGCCCGCACGCTTCAACGAAATCGCCCAGGCGATGCAGTCGGACACCGCGCTCAACAAGCGCATTCAGGACGCCGCGGCGACGCAGGCACCGGCAGCCGGCGCAGCAGCACCGACGCCTTAACTGATGGACTCGCGGGCGGCGGTGCGATCGCCGCCCGGCGGGCTTGCCCGATCGATCCTCCCCTGCGTCGGGAGGATTTTTTACGTCAACGCCGCCCCGCGCACCCCAAGGCCGCCGCATCGATCGCGGTCGCCGCGCCCTTGAGCGCATAGCTGTCGGCGAAGGCGGCACCGTTCACCGCGACCGTCTCGACGCTCATGCTGCGCCCGTCGCGGATCGCGGCGACGACCGCGGCATCAGTGCGTGCGTCCGGCGCCCAGGCGTCGGCATCGCCGGCGCGCAGCTCGAAGCGACGCTCGCCGATCGACAGGGTCACCCGCGCATTGGGCGAGCGGGCACGGCTCAGACGGATATGGAGCTGGTTGCGCACTCCCTGCCCGGGCCAGTTGGCGATGCTGGCGAACGGCGCGCCCCGTCCCCGCTCGACCGGCCGGGCGATCGCGAAGCAGCGTAACGGCGAGGGATCACGAAACGCCCCCCAGCCGCCATAGGTGCCCAGCGCGTCGCGCGGCAGCATCGCCAGCAGCAGCGCGAGGCCGATCATGCCGGCGCCGCGCCGCGGCCGGTGCCGCGATGGACCAGGGTTTCCACGCCCCGTTCGATCCGCACGATCGATCCCTGCGGCAGGTCGGGCGCCACCGGCGCGCCGAACTGCGGCATCACGTCCTTGCCGGTCATAACGCCGCGGAGGATGCGGCTCGACATGCCGTGCATGATGACGAGCCGGTCGCCGGGATCGTCGTCGGTGTCGGCGAGCCAGCCCGAGACGCGCGTGGCGATCGCGTCATACCATTCGCCCCCTTCGGGCGGACGCGTGTAGAGCCCGTGCTCGAGATCGAGGAAGGGGCCGATCTCGTCGTGGAGATCGGCATAATAGCGCCCGCTCCAGCGCCCCATGCCGATCTCGACCAGGCGGTCGTCGGTGCGCGTCTGGTGCCAGTCGAGCTGGAGATGCTCGGCGATGATCGCCAGCGTCTGAAGCGCGCGGCCCGCGCTCGACGACCATAAAGTCAGCTTCGGTTTCCGTCCCAGCACTTCGCGCAACGCCGCTCCCATCGCATCGGCCTGGGCGAAGCCCGCGCGGGTGAGCGGCGTGTGCGGATGATCGCCCTGCATCCGCTTGGCGATGTTGAACACGGTCTCGCCGTGACGGGCGATGAAGTCGCGACCCTGACGCTGGCTTGCTGGCATGGCCCCTTCCTCAGCGTCTCCGCGGGCCAAAGGCAATGGCCGAAATGCGGCGCGCCGCGATTTTGCCTCGTTTCGTTCAGGCAACGAACAGGTGCGTTACGACAGCAGGACACCCGCTCCGTCTTTGGGGCGTGTTCAATAAGGAGACCTGCATGCGCAACCTCATTCTCGCCACCCTGACCGCGACCGCCGCCGCTACGCCGGCGTTGGCCCAGGACACGCGCTTTGCCGGTCCGCGCGCCGAGGCTATCGCCGGCTGGGATCACGCCAACGTGCCTGGTGGCGACATGAAGGACGGCGTCACCTATGGCGGCGCGATCGGATACGACGTCCAGCGCGGCAGAACCGTGTTCGGCATCGAGGGCGAGATCACCGGGTCAACCCTCAAGGACGATAGCCGCATCACGCCCGACACGCGCTTCAAGGGGGAAGTGGGCCGTGACCTCTATGTCGGCGGGCGCCTGGGCTTCGTCGCGTCCCCCAACACGCTGATCTACGCGAAGGCAGGCTACACCAACCTGCGCACCCATGTGGCCTATAGTTCGCCCACCACCAATTACGACGGCAGCGGCACGGATGGCGGGTACAGGCTCGGCGCCGGCGCCGAGTACAGGCTGGGCGGCAGGGCCTATCTCAAGAGCGAATATCGCTACAGCGACTATGGCGGCGGCGCGCGGCACCAGGTGGTGGGCGGGCTCGGCGTCCGCTTCTGAAGCCTTGGTAGGGGCCGCGGAAGGTTCAACCCCGTGTTGCCCAAATACCACGCTTTGCGTTGTTTATGTGAGGTTCATGCAACTGCGGACTCGCATCCCTAGTTAAGCCCCGGCTCGTTCGAACAAGCGAGCCGGTTTCCCAAGGAGTAGTTATGCGTAAGCTTGTTTTCGTCGCCGCCCTCGCCGCCTCGTCGGCACTGGCCGCCCCTGCGTTTGCGCAGGATTCGGCCCCCGGTGGTTTCCGCGTCGGCGTGGTCGGCGGTCTCGATATCGTCCGTCCCGGCGACAGCGAGAATTCGCGTATCCAGGGTGACGACCAGAGCATCGAAGGCGCGCTGTACGGCGTCGAGGCGGGCTATGACATCCCGCTCGGTGGCGCGATCCTCGGCATCGAGGGCGAGTTCAGCGGCTCGACCGCCAAGGTCACCACCGACACCAGCGATCCCAATTACTTCGGCTATGGCCGCGTCAAGGCCGGCCGCGACATCTATGTCGGCGCGCGCCTCGGCTTCGAAGCGGCCCCCGGCACGCTCGTCTACGCCAAGGGCGGCTACACCAATGCCCGCCTCAACGTGACCGCCGACAACGGCACCACCACCCGCGACGAGAACTTCCAGCTCGACGGCTGGCGCGTGGGTGCGGGCGTCGAGAAGTCGATCGGCCGCAACACCTATGCCAAGGTCGAATATCGCTATTCGAACTACACCAATGCGGACTTCCAGTTCGCCAACGGCACGGTGACCGACACGTTCGACGTCGACACCGACCGTCACCAGGTCGTTGCGGGCGTCGGCTTCCGCTTCTGAGGACCGCGCCGCACCATTTTGGTGTGCAAAAGGAGGGTCGGGGCGCTTGCCCCGGCCCTTTTTGCCGTTAGACACTATATCCGAGCCAATTCGCCAGCGCCCGGATTCGTGCGCGGCACCGGGGGTTTTGAGTGATGAAGGCGACGATCGAACGCGCAACTCTGTTGAGGGGCCTCAGCCACGTCCAGTCCGTGGTCGAACGGCGCAACACCATCCCGATCCTGTCGAACGTGCTGATCGAAGCACAGGCCGGCGGCACGATGCGGCTTATGGCCACCGATCTCGACCTCCAGATCGACGAGACGATCCCCGCTGCGGTCGACCAGCCCGGCGCGATCACCGTCTCGGCGCACACGCTGTTCGACATCGTCCGCAAGCTTCCTGAGGGCTCGCAGGTCGAGCTCGCCGCTGCCGAGGGCCGGATCACGGTCAATGCCGGCCGCGCCAAGTTCACGCTGGCGACGCTGCCGCGCGACGATTTCCCGATGATCGCCGAGGGCGAGCTGCCGACGACGTTCGAGCTGCCCGCGGAAACGCTCAAGCAGATCATCGACAAGACCCGCTTCGCGATCTCGACCGAAGAGACGCGCTATTATCTCAACGGCATCTTCCTCCATGTCACCGACGATGCCCAGCCGCTGCTCCGCGCCGCCGCGACCGACGGCCACCGCCTCGCGCGCGTCACCGTGGCGCGCCCCGATGGCGCCGACGGCATGCCCGACGTGATCGTGCCGCGTAAGTGCGTCGCCGAGCTCCGGAAACTGCTCGACGAGGTCGACGGTTCGGTCGGGGTGTCGCTGTCGGGCTCGAAGATCCGCTTCGATCTCGGCCAGGCGATCCTGACCTCGAAGCTGATCGACGGCACCTTCCCCGATTACAGCCGCGTCATCCCGACCGCGAACGACAAGATCCTCAAGATCGACCCCAAGAGCTTCATGCAGGGCGTCGACCGCGTCTCGACGATCGCCACCGAGAAGACCCGCGCAGTCAAGATGGCGCTCGACCGCGACAAGATCATCCTCTCGGTCACCAGCCCCGAAAATGGCGCGGCCGCCGAGGAAGTGCCCGGCGAATATGTCGCGCTGCCGTTCGAGATCGGTTTCAACAGCCGCTACCTCATGGACATCCTCGGCCAGATCGAGGGCGACTTGGTCGAGGTTCACCTCGCCGACGCCGCGGCGCCCACGCTGATCCGTGAGAACGACAGCTCGCCGGCGCTGTACGTGCTGATGCCGATGCGTGTGTAAAACGCGGCGGATAGAGTCCTAGTTATCCACGTAAAACCGCGAGTCGCATCAATACGTAGGGTTTTGTTTGCGGGTTCCGTGGTACAGCGTTGTCATGCACGGAATGGCAGCCCTGGTAGCCTTCAACGATCGCCGCGCGCGCGAGGAACGCGAGCGGGCCGAGCGCGCGGCCAATGCCCGAGACCGCGCGCTGCACCTCGAAATGGCCTCGATCTTCGAGCGCCGCGCCGACGTTCGCAAGCGCCTGCTGCAGTAGTTATTGCGCCTTGAGCGCACTGACATCTGCGCGTGCCCGATCCCGTACCGCCTGCACCTTGGCCTTGGCCTGACGCTCGATGATCTCGGCGTCCTTGCGCAGCGCCTCCGCCCGGGTCTTGAGCCGCTCGGCCTCATAGCCTTTCGCCACTTCCGCCTGCGCGCCGATCGTATCCGCCTGCGCCTCGATCTGGCCGATCTGGTTTTTCGATGCGGATTCGAGCGCGTCGGCCTCGGCCTCCGCCATGTCCTGGATATTGTCGATACGCGCCTGTTCGGGCGTCTGCGGACCGCAGCCCGCCAGCATTAGGCCCATCATCGCCGCTACTACCATCCCGCTACGCATCGTATCTCTCCTGTCCGCCCGCCAACGGGCAAGCCGGGCTTTCGTTGCGGCGGCTCGGTTGAACTTCCGCGCCGACCCTGCTATTTACACCATTGTCAGTAGCTCGAGGCAGATCATGGCGACGCAGGCACAGGAACCGCTCAACCCCGGCATCCCGATGAAGCGCCAATGGGGCACCGCCCTTTCGGCGCTGCGCCGGCTGCTGTCGAACGGCGACGATACCGAGCAGGTGTTCCGCATCATGCGCGCGCTCAACGGCGACATCACCCAGAAGAATTACCGCAAACTGCTCACCGTCCCCGGCGGCGGCAAGCTCGCCTACCAGCGTCTCGAACTCGCCGAGCGGCTGTCCGACCGCAGCTGGATCGATGGCTTCGCGCCCGACACCGTCGGCGGTGCCTATCGCAGCTTCCTCGACGCGACCGGCTATTCGGCCAAGGGCCTCGCCGAAGTCAGCACCAACGCGATCGGCGCCGACGCGCTCGAAGTCGAGCACCCCTATGCCTGGATGGGCCGCCGCGAGCGCGACATCCACGATCTGTGGCACGTCCTTACCGGCTACAAGGCCGACGAGCATCTCGGCGAAGCGTGCCTCGTCGCCTTTTCCTACGCCCAGACCGGCGGGCTGGGCTGGGCGTTCATCGCCTCGGGCGCCGCACTCAAGAGCCTCCGCATCACCGGCAAGCGCGACTTCCTCCGCGCGGTGATCGAGGGCTATCGTCACGGCAAGGCCGCGCGATGGCTCCACGGCGAGGATTACGAGGCGCTGCTCGCCGAGCCGCTCGACGCCGCGCGACGCCGGCTGGGCATCGCCCAGCCCAAGGCCTATCGCGTCGCCCAGGCGAGCCTCGCCGAAGCGGGGCTGACGGGAATCTAGCGCGGTATCGACCTTAAATTCCCCTCCCTGAAAGGGAGGGGAGTGCGATGCTGCGGATCGATGCGGTTTAAGGCAAAGGCGGCAGCTCGGCGGGCACCTCTTCCGCGTCCGACGAAGGCGCCGACATCGCCGCGTCGAACGCCGACGGATCCATCACCGGCCCCGGCAGCGCGAACCGCGCCGCGTCGATCTCGGCCTTGCTCACCGAGCGCAGCTTCAGATACTCCACCAGCACCAGCCGCAGCGGCGTCCCCTTGGCGAAGATCTCGCGCAGCCGCGGCGCGAAGTCGGGCGACGGGATCATCGGCGCGAACGTCGCCAGCCCGGCATCGACTACCCCGGCGAACACCGCGCCGACCGGCGCGAGATCGCGATCGGCGTTCATCACCGCCTCGAGCGTGTTGCCCTTCGGCGTATCGACCTTGAGCGTCCACAGCGTGCCGCTCCGCCCGGCGACCTGTTCCTCGGCGCCCCGCGCGACCAGCACGGGGCGCTTGTCGGTCTCCGCCGGGGGCTTGCCGGCGAGCGCCATCTTGCCCGCTAGGCCGAGAAACGCCTTGCGCTCGATCACCAGCGGCTTGTCGCCCTGGAAGATCGCGACATATTCGGTGCCGCCGCGGCGCAGCAGCAGCACCTTGCCCGGCACTTCGGCGCGATAGTCGCCATTGTCGTCGACTTCGACCGACAGCGTCTCCTTGCCCATCTCATAGTGCGCGGTGATGTCCGCCGCCGCCGGCAGCGGCGCAAACAGCAGCGCCGCGGCGAGAGCCCGACGCATCACTTGGCCTTGGGCGCCGGGGCCGGCGTGGCCGCCTTGGGCTCGGCCCCCTTGGGCGCATCGCCGTTCGGCGTCGGCACCGGCGGCACCGCGGCGGCGCGCGCCCGGTCACGCTCGGCGCTCAGCCGCGCCTTGAGCGCCGCCTTGTCGAGCACGGTCGGCAGTGCGAACGCCTTGGCGTCGATCGCACCCTTCTCGACCTTGTCGAGCTTGAGCGCGTCGGCGAAGCGCAGCACCATGCCCTTGCCGAGCATTTCCTCGACGCGCTTCTCAAGGTTGCTCTTGCCGCCCTGGATCTGCTCGGAGCTCGCCGCGCCGAGCTTGGTCTGCATCGACAGCGCCTTGCCGATATTGGCATAGGCCGGGTCGGTGCTGATCACCGCCTCGAACGTCTCCTGCGCCGCCGGGCCGGCCGGCGCCGGCGCCGCGCCCTTGGGGGCGACCTTCCACACCTCGCCCGCCACGTCGGCGACGGTCTCGCCACCCGTCTTGGTCAGGTCGAACTCGCCCTGCGGCGGCATCCCCATCGGCTTGATCCCGCTTTCCTTCATCATCTCGCCCATCACGGCGATGAAGTCGTCGAGCCCGGCGGCGTAGCGCCCCTTGGGATCGGTGAGGATCAGATAGTCCTTGCCGTCGTTGCGGATGAACTGCTGCTGCCCGGCCTCGACCTTGGCATTGCCGTTGCCCGCCGCCTGGACGGTGATCGTCCCCGCGCCGCCGCCCAGCGTATAGCGCGCGGTGGTGTCCTCGGGTGCCTTCGAGCAGGCGGCAAGCGCGAGCGCCGCGGCAGCGGCGATGCAGATACGGATCATGGAATCTCCTTTTGCGGCCTTCATCGGCGAAGCGCTGTCCGGCGGCAAGGGGCTGCGCTACAGCATCCGCAAATGGCCGTCACGCGTCTCGTCCTCACCGATTTCCGCAACCATCGCGACGCCGTGCTGGCGCCGGGGCCCGGCTTCGTCGTGCTCACCGGCGAGAACGGCGCGGGCAAGACCAACGTGCTCGAAGCCGTCTCGCTGCTCGCCCCCGGCCGCGGCCTGCGACGGGCGCCGCTGTCGGAGATGGTGCGGCAAGGCGGCACCGGCGGATTCGGCGTGGCGGCTGACCTTCTTCAAGCCCCTCCACTTCAGGGGAGGGGTTGGGGGTGGGGCCTGTCAGTCTCACCGAGCCTGTCGCCTGCGGACAGTCCCCACCCCAACCCCTCCCCTGAAGGGGAGGGGCTTATCTCGCTCGGCACCGGCACCCAGCCCGACGCGCCCGAGCGCCGGCTGGTCCGGATCAACGGTGCCACCGCCGCCGCCGCCGCGCTCGCCGAATGGGTAACGGTGCTGTGGCTCACCCCGGCGATGGACCGGCTGTTCGTCGAGGGCCCCGGCGAGCGCCGCCGCTTCCTCGATCGCCTCACCCTCGCGCTCGCCCCCGGCCACGCGCATCATTCGACGCGCTACGAAGCCGCGATGCGCCAGCGCAACCGCCTCCTCGCCGACGACGCCCCCGCCGATCCCGAATGGCTCACCGCGCTCGAAGCCCGCATGGCCGAGCATGGCGCGGCGATCGACGCCGCGCGCCGCGATGCGGTGAACGCGCTTGCCGAACGCCTCGCCGCCCAGCCCGAAACCGTCTTCGCCCGCGCCGGCCTGGCGATCGAGGGCTGGCAGGGCGATGCCGACACCCTGGCCCGAGAACTGCGCGACGGCCGCCGCCGCGATGCCGCCGCGGGCCGCACCCTGTCCGGGCCGCACCGCGCCGACCTGCTCGTCACGCATCTCGGCAAGCACCAGCCCGCGCATCTCTGCTCGACCGGCGAGCAGAAAGCGCTGCTGCTCGGCCTCGTCCTCGCCCATGCCGAGCTCGTCGCGGACCGCGTCGGCCGCGCGCCGATCCTCCTGCTCGACGAAGTCGCCGCGCATCTCGATCCGGGCCGGCGGGCGGCGTTGTTCGAGCGGCTGGCGGGCGGCGGCCAGGTATGGATGACCGGCACCGAGCCCGAACTGTTCGAGGCGGTGCCCGGCGGCGCGACGCGCTACACGGTCACGCACGGCACGATCGACGAGGCCAGGAGACAAGCATGACGCAACCGCCAAAGCCCTGGGACGGCGAACAGGTCCGCAAATGGCTCGACCGCCGCTTCGAGGCATCACGGCTCGACCAGGCCGCAGCAGACCGCCGTGGCTATGACGCCCAGGACGACTATGACAAGGCGGCCGCCGAGGAATGGGTCTGCCGCGCGCTCAAGGCGCCCGACTGCACCGCCGACCAGGCCGTGCTGGCCAAGCGGCTCAAGGAACTGATCGCCCAGGATGAATATCAGGCGACCGGCATCTACGACGACACACGGTTCGAACGCCATGTCCGCGGCCATCTCCGGAAGCTGGCCAAGATGACCAAGGCGAACGAAGGCTTCGAGAAGACACTGCGCTATCAGTAGGGCGACCCTACCATCAGCGACCCAATCTCGCTCCAGGTCGCCGGCTCGCTCAGTCCTTGCAAACCGGAACGAGCGCCATCGTCATGGGCGCGCCGCCAAAGCCGGGGACTACCCGGTTCTCCACGCCGGTTTTCTTGCAGGGTTTGCCGTGCCGGTTGACCAACGGCCTATCGCTGCCGCGTTCGTTGCCGCGCGCCGTCGTCTTGCTTGTGTCGGCGAGCGGCGGGCATACGCCCTCTGCGATCAGTTGCCGCCGAAAGCGGTTCCCCGCTTCCCGTGCCCATGCGTCCGCGCTTGCCTTGCCCTTCGCTCGGTACCGACGCTGATATTCGGCGATCATGCGCTGCTTGTCGGCGGCGGGAAGCGCGTCCATGGAACAGGGGCGCGAGGCTTGCTGCACCCGGCGATTGGCCGGCTCCGCGTTCGCCCCTGCCGGCGTCGACGCCGCCACACCCATAAACAGAAACGCGAGCAGCAAATCTGAATACACGCACGATCCCCGATCAAATGGAGAAGTCCACGCAGCTTCGCTATCGAAAGCGCACCAGGCAATCGCCGCTGAGGGCGCCGGCGCACGCAGTGCACGGCCCGCCGCAATACAACCCCGCCGCAAGCCCGCGCCGCGGCGCCCCATTTTGCTTCCGTTTCCCCGGCGCCGACCCTATATGCTCGGCATGGCAAATACCGACGACCAGACTCCCGAAAACCTCCCCAACGCGAATGCCTATGGCGCCGACAGCATCAAGGTCCTCAAGGGCCTCGATGCGGTGCGGAAGCGCCCCGGCATGTATATCGGCGATACCGACGACGGCTCGGGCCTCCACCACATGGTGTTCGAGGTCTCGGACAATGCGATCGACGAGGCGCTCGCGGGGCATTGCGACAAGATCATCATCCAGTTGAACGCCGACGGTTCGGTTTCGGTCGAGGACAATGGCCGCGGCATCCCGACGGGGATTCACTCCGAGGAAGGCGTGTCGGCAGCCGAGGTCATCATGACCCAGCTCCATGCCGGCGGTAAGTTCGAGAACACGTCCGACGACAACGCGTACAAGGTGTCGGGCGGCCTTCACGGCGTCGGCGTCTCGGTGGTCAATGCGCTCAGCGAGTGGCTCGATCTCAACATCTGGCGCGACGGCGAGGAGCATTACATGCGCTTCGCCTATGGCGACGCCACTGCCCCGCTCAAGGTGATCGGCAAGGCTGAGGGCAAGAAGGGCACGCGCGTCACCTTCATGGCCTCGACCGAGAAGACGCCTGGCGACGGCGGCACCTTCAAGAACCAGATCGAATACGACTTCGACAAGCTCGAGCACCGCTATCGCGAGCTGGCGTTCCTCAATTCCGGGGTGCGCCTGTTCCTGCGCGACGCGCGGCATGAGGAAGTCAAGGAAATCGAGCTATATTACGAGGGCGGCATCGCCGCGTTCGTCAAGTATCTCGATCGCAACAAGCAGCCGCTGATGCCCGATCCCGTCGCGATCTCGGGCACCCGTGACGACGTGACGATCGACGTCGCGCTCGAATGGAACGACTCCTATTACGAGAACGTCCTCTGCTTCACCAACAACATCCCGCAGCGTGACGGCGGCACCCACTTGGCGGCGTTCCGCGCTGCGCTCACCCGCACGATCAATAGCTATGCCGACAAGTCGGGCGCGCTGAAGAAGGAGAAGGTCAGCCTCACCGGCGACGACATGCGCGAGGGCCTCACCGCGATCGTCTCGGTCAAGCTGCCCGATCCCAAGTTCAGCTCGCAGACCAAGGACAAGCTCGTCAGCTCCGAAGTCCGCCAGCCGCTCGAATCGCTGATGGCCGACAAGCTCGCCGAATGGCTCGAGGAGAATCCCGCCAACGCCAAGATGATCATCCAGAAGGTGATCGATGCCGCCGCCGCGCGCGAGGCCGCCAAGAAGGCGCGCGAGCTCACCCGGCGCAAGGGCGTGATGGACATCGCCTCGCTGCCCGGCAAGCTCGCCGACTGCCAGGAGCGCGATCCCGCCAAGTCCGAACTGTTCTTCGTCGAGGGTGACTCGGCCGGCGGCTCGGCCAAGCAGGGCCGCGACCGCCACTTCCAGGCGATCCTCCCGCTGCGCGGCAAGATCCTCAACGTCGAGCGCGCGCGCTTCGACCGGATGCTCGCCAGCCGCGAGATCGGCACGATCATCACCGCGCTCGGCACCGGCATCCGCGACGATTTCAACATCGAGAAGCTGCGCTACCACAAGATCGTCATCATGACCGACGCCGACGTCGACGGCGCCCACATCCGCACGCTGCTGCTGACCTTCTTCTACCGCCAGATGCCCGAGATCATCACCAACGGGCACCTCTATATCGCCCAGCCACCGCTCTATAAGGCGAGCAAGGGCCGCTCGGAGGTCTATCTCAAGGACGATAGCGCGCTCGACCAGTATCTGGTCGACGCCGGTGTCGGCGGCAACGTGCTCGACACCCAGGGCGCGCTGCGCAGCGGCGAGGATCTGCGCGAGCTGGTCGAGCATGCCCGTCGGATGCGCACCCTTATGCGCTACGTCCCGCGCCGCTATTCGGCCGACATCATCGAAGTGCTGGCGCTGGGCGGCGGGCTCGATCCCGAAGCGTCGCGAGAGGCGCGCGGCGACAGCCTCAAGACCACGGTCAACCGGCTCGACGCCGCCGATCCCGAGGCGCGCTGGTCCGCGCGGATCACCGAGGACGGCGGCTATCATTTCGAGCGGCTGTGGCGCGGCGTGACCGATCACCACATCGTCGAGGCGGCGTTCCTCGTCTCGGCCGAGGCGCGCAAGCTCCACACGCTGGCGAACGAGCAGGCCGAGAGCTACCTCCTTCCCTCCAAGCTGGTCCCGTCCAAGACGATCCCCGCCACCGAGATCGAGGCCGCGGCCGCGCTCGAGGGCGAATCGGAAGCCGAAGAGCCGGTCACCGTCGGCAAGGGCGAAGCCCTGGTCTCGCGGCCGAGCCAGCTGCTCGACGGCATCCTCGCCGCGGGCCGCAAGGGGCTGTCGATCCAGCGCTACAAGGGTCTCGGCGAAATGAACGCCGAGCAGCTCTGGGAGACCACGCTCGATCCGGCGAACCGCTCGATGCTGGTGGTCCAGGCCGACCAGGCCGACGTCGCCGACGCGATCTTCACCCAGCTGATGGGCGACGTGGTCGAGCCGCGCCGCGACTTCATCCAGGAGAATGCGCTCAGCGTCGCCAATCTGGACGTTTGATTGACGCGCTCGACTTAGGGACGGCGCAGGCCCAGCCTGCGCCTAGTAGCCAAGCTGCCTGCATAACCGCAGGCCCCTGGAAAATGCCGGATCTGTCCCGCCATTGGCGACGGCCCTTCGGATCTTGGCGCAATCCGCCTTCGCCTTGGACGTGCCGGCGCTTCTCGGTCCATCATGACCTCGCCGCACCGGCCGGGGACGCGTGCCCTCGCGTGCCGCTTCGCGCGTCGCGCTTCCTGCCGCCTCCGTGGCCATCAGGCCGCCCCAATCCACGCCATCCTGCGCTTGCGACGTAGCGGGCAGGATGAGGGCCGCGATCATTACCAAGGCCTTACGCGCCGGCATGCGTTTCTCCCGACGGTTAGGGCATCATGCAAACTCGCCCGTATTCGAAGATTCGACGCGTCAAGGGCCAGCCGGTTCCGTATGCGTGCGATCAATGAGAGGAAAAACGCGATGACGGCTGTCCAGGACTGCGATCAGCGAAACGCCCAGCGCAACGTCCCGGCGATCCCTCGCGTGCCCATCCGCAACGCCGGTGCGGCGAGCCCGGGGCTGCGCAGGCCGTGCATCCGCCGCGCCCAGTCGGGCAGCAGGTCGACCGCCGCCTGGAACGCCATCGCCTGGAACGGCTTGACCGCCAGATTGGGCGCGGGCTGGTCGAGCACCATCCGCGCGACTTCGCGCGTGCGCGCATCGACCACGAGCTCGGGCAGCATCGCGGCGATCAGCGCGTCGGCCTCGGCGCGGCTGCGCGGGATCGGATCGGCGCCCAGCGCCTCGGCGAGCAGCGCGAACTCGGCGAAATAGCGATCCTGGTCGGCCAGCGGCATGTCCGGCTCGGCATAGCGGATCCACGCGTCGAGGAAGCTCACTGCCTCGGTCACGTGCACCCAGGCGAGCAGCCGAGGATCGTCTGCGGAATAGGGCGTGCCGTCAGGCAGCACGCCCTTCACGCGGGTGTGCACGTCGCGCACCTTGGCGATCGCCGCCTCGGCCTCCTCGCGCGCACCATAGCTCGTCACCGCGATGAACCGCGCAGTACGCCGCAGCCGCCCGAGCATGTCGCCGCGAAAGCTCGAATGGTCCCACACCCCGGCGAGCACTGCGGGATGAAGCATCTGGAGCAGCAAAGCCGCGACCCCACCGACCATCATCGTCGTCACATCGCCATGCACCCGCCACACCACCGATTGCGGGCCGAATAGCCCGTCGGGGTTGCGCACCACCGGCGTCTCGCCCTTGGCAGAATCGTTGAACACCGCGCGCACCTGCCCGATCAGGGCGGACTTGAGCGTGCGGGCTGCCTGGGTGGTGGGACTCATGCCCTTGAGATAGGGGCCGCGCGTGCCGAGACCAAGAACGACATAAAGTTGCGCTTGCAAGCCGGTTTGCGACACGCCGGTTGACCCTGCACTCTTCGCAGTGCAGCAACGCCGGTCATGGCCAGCCTAGCGATCGCAAACAATCCCGACATCCGCTTCCTTGGACGCCTGCTCGGCGACGTGATCCGCGCCTATGGCGGCGAGGAACTGTTCAAGCGCATCGAATATATCCGCGCGACCTCGGTCGATCGCCACCGCGGCGTCGCCGGCGCCGGCGCGATCGATTCGGGGCTCGACCGCCTCAGCCTCGACGAGACGCTCGATTTCGTCCGCGGCTTCATGCTGTTCTCGATGCTCGCCAACCTTGCCGAGGATCGCCAGGGCGTCGAGACCGAGAAGCATGCCGACATCGCCTCTGCGCTGGCGCGGCTGAAGGAGCACGGCATCGGCCACGACGCCGTGATGGCGCTGCTGGACCACGCGCTGGTCGCCCCGGTGCTCACCGCGCACCCGACCGAGGTGCGGCGCAAGTCGATGATCGACCACAAGAACCGGATCGCCGAGTTGATGGCGCAGAAGGATCTCGGCGTCGACGAGACCGAGGACGGCGACAAGATCGACGAGGCGATCCTCCGGCAAATCGCGCTGCTATGGCAGACCCGCGTGCTGCGCCGCGAGAAATTGGGCGTCGCCGACGAAGTCGAGACCGCGCTTTCCTATCTGCGCGACGTGTTCCTCCCCGTCCTTCCCGCGCTCTATGCCCGCTGGGACCGCGCGCTCGGCGAACGCGCGCCTTCCTTCCTGCGCGCCGGCAGCTGGATCGGCGGCGACCGCGACGGCAACCCCTTCGTCACCGCCGAGTCGATGAAGCTCGCGCTCGCCCGCGCCGCCGAGACGGTGCTGGCGTATTATATGGAGTCGGTCCACGCGCTCGGCGCCGAGCTGTCGATCTCGACCGAGCATAGCAAGGTCAGCGACGAGGTCCTCAAGCTCGCCGAGGCCAGCCACGACACCGGCCGCAGCCGCGAGGACGAGCCCTATCGCCGTGCGCTGACCGGCATCTATGCCCGCCTTTCCGCCACGCACGAGAAGCTCACCGGCAAGCGCGCGCCGCGCCCCGCCCCGCTCCAGGCCGAACCCTATGCCGAACCCGGCGCGCTGCGCGAGGAGCTCGTCGCGATCGCCCGCGGCCTCGCTGCAGAGGGCGAAGGGCCGCTCGCCAGCGGCGGCGCTCTCGGCCGGCTGATCCGCGCGGTCGAGACCTTCGGCTTCCATCTCGCCACGCTCGACATGCGCCAGAACAGCGCGATCCACGAGCGCGTCGTCGCCGAGCTGCTCAAGGCCGCCGGCGTCTGCGACGACTATCTCGCGCTCGACGAGGACGCCCGTGTCGCGATGCTCCGCACCGAGCTCGAAAGCCCGCGGCTGATCACCAGCCCCTATGCCGATTATTCGGAGGAGACCGCTTCCGAGCTCGCGATCGTCCGCGCCGCCGCCGAGGCGCACGGCAAATATGGCCGCCAGTGCATCACCCACTACATCGTCTCGATGGCGCAGTCGGTGTCCGATCTGCTCGAAGTCCATCTGCTCCTCAAGGAAGCCGGGCTCTACATTCCCGGCGAAGACCCCCAGGCGCACATCATGGCGATCCCGCTGTTCGAGACGATCGCCGACCTGGAAGGCGCGCCGGCGATCATGGAGGCCTGGCTCGCGCTCCCCGAAGTCGCGGCGATCGCGGCCAAGCGCGGCCACCAGGAAGTGATGATCGGCTATTCGGATTCGAACAAGGACGGGGGCTATCTCACCTCGACCTGGCAGCTCAGCCGCGGCTCGACCGCGCTCAAGCCGGTGTTCGAAAAGGCCGACATCGCGATGCAGCTCTTCCACGGCCGCGGCGGCGCGGTCGGGCGCGGCGGGGGATCTAGCTTCTCGGCGATCCTCGCCCAGCCGCCGGGCACGGTGCAGGGCCGCATCCGCATCACCGAGCAGGGCGAAGTTATCGCCGCGAAATACGGCACGCGTGCCAGCGCGATGACCAATCTCGAGGCGATGGCCTCGGCCACCCTGCTCGCCAGCCTCGAGCCCGAGCAGCTCGCCCCCGCCGATGCCACGCGCTTCGCCGCGGCGATGGACCAGCTCTCGGACACGGCATTCAAGGCCTATCGCGGTCTGGTCTACGAGACCGAGGGCTTCACCACCTTCTTCCGCCAGGCCACCCCGATCGCCGAGATCGCCGGCCTCAAGATCGGCAGCCGCCCGGCCAGCCGGAAGAAGTCCGACGCGATCGAGGACCTGCGCGCGATCCCCTGGGTGTTCAGCTGGGCGCAGGCGCGCGTGATGCTGCCGGGCTGGTACGGCGTCGGCCAGGCGATCGACGCGTTCGCCGACAAGGGGCTGCTGCGCGAGATGGCGTCGGGCTGGCCGCTGTTCGCCTCGACGCTGGCGAACATGGAGATGGTGCTCGCCAAGTCCGACATGGACGTGGCCTCGCATTACGCCGCCCTTGTCGAGGACAAGGCCCTGCGCGACCATATCTTCGGGCGCATCCGCGAGGGCTGGGACAAGACGCATGACGGCCTGCTCCAGGTGACGCGCCAGACCCGCCTGCTCGAGAAGCACCCGGGTCTGGAGACCTCGATCCGCCTCCGCCTGCCCTATATCGAGCCGCTCAACCTCCTCCAGATCGAGCTGTTGAAGCGCCACCGCGCTGGCGAGGAAGACGCCCGGATCGGCGAAGGCATCCTGCTCTCGATCAACGCCATCGCGACCGCGCTGCGCAACAGCGGCTGATCAACGATCCTCCCTCGCGTAGCGGGGGAGGATTTGGATCAGGCCAGGAACGGCGCCGCCACTTCCTCCGGAACGCGTACCAGCCGCCCGGTCGCACGATCGATGATCGCCCAGGTTGTCTTGGCTTCGACGCGGACCTTGCCGTCCGCCCCGGTGAACTTCATGTAGCGATTGAACCGCGCGCCCTTGGGCGGCTCCTGCACCCAGGTCTCCGCGGTCACCGTCTCGCCCTCCAATACACTGGCCCGGTAATCGATCTCGTGCCGGGTGATCACCCAGATATAGGCCGCGTCATGCTCGGGCGCCGCGATTGCGTGCCAGTGCGCCACCGCGACGTCCTGGATCCACTTCACCCACACTGCATTGTTGACGTGGCCCAGGATGTCGATGTCCTCGGGGCCGGCGGTGATCGTGGCGGTATAGGGCGTCATTCCCTCAGGCTAGCGTAACCAATCCTGAAAGGTCATCGTTGATTTTCCGCCGCTATAATGCGTGCATGGTTCCGTTACGTCCCACACGTCTTTTCCGCAGCCGCTGGACCGCGTTGCTCTGGGCGGCGGGCGTGATCTTCACGGCCGTGACGACGATCGGCCTCGGCGACTCGGAGAGCAAAGCCGTCGAATCCAAGCTGGTCGATGCAACCGGCGCCAATGTCAGCGACGCCGATCTCGCGGCGGTGGCGAACCTGCTCAGCGAATGACCGTGCACGCGATCGGCGGCAGCCCGGGCGCCGTGAAGGTCATGTCGCTGCCCTTGCCGCGCAGCTCGTAGCCGCGGGCGGTGTAGCGAATGCCCGAGGCGACACGCTCGCCCTGCAAGGTCGCCAGTGCCTTGCCGCCGCGCACGACGGTAACGCGGTCCCTTTCGGGATCGAAGCGCGCGACAAGGCGAGAACCGTCCATGCAGCGATACCGCGCCGTCGAGCGATTGTCCTCGCCCGGCTGGGGCGTGGGCGCCGCCTCGCCGGAGCGCGGCGTGATATCGGCGCTGCGGATGCGCCAACTGCGCTGCTCTGGCGTAGCGCCGTCGATCTCGGCGGTGCGGTGGAGCACGATCGAGCCGCGCATGTTGAACGGCCGCGTATCCGGTCTGAGCGTGCCGAAGACCTCCACCGGAACGGTCACGTAGCGCTGGCCCGCGCCTGAATCGACGCGGCCCGGCGTACCGACCTTCGCGTGATATTCGGCATAGCGGCCGAAGCTCGCGGCGAACGCGTCGGGAGTCATGCCCGCCGCACCCGGCTCCCATAGCCGGTAGGCTTGGCTATATTTCCCGGCTTCGAGCAGCGCGTAATATTTCTGGACGACCTTAGCCGCGCCCTGCGCGCCGTCTTGAGCCATTGGCGCCTCGTTCGCCGGCATCGCGGGCCCTGATGGCGTTGCCGCTGCCGTTGGGACGGCGCGCGGCTCGTCAGGCAGCGCCGCTGGATCGTTGCCGGGCGCGACGGCATTGTCGGGCGCCGTCACATTCCTGTCGGTCTGGGCCGAGCAGGCGGCAAGGGCGAGCAGCAGCGGCAAAGTCAGGCGCATGGGATTTCCAGTTCAAGCAGCGGGCGACGAACGCGCCCGCCGCCTGCGCCGTTCCTCAATCCTGGAGCGGCTGGTTGCCCACAAAGCCGAGCCGTTCGACCCCGGCGCGCTTGACCACCGCCAGCACCCCATCGAACCGCTCGTAGCGTGCATCGGGATCGGTCTGCATGTGGAGCACGCCCGTCGCATCGGCCTGCATCTTGGCGAGCAGCCCCGGCAGTTCGGCGTCCGCGATGGCACGGCCTTCCCAGAACAAGGTGCCGCCGCGGTCGATCGCCAGCCTATACGGCCGCTCGATTTCGCTGGTCAGCTTCGGCTTGCCGGGCAAGTCGATCGGCACCTTGTGCGTCATCACCGGGATGCTGAGGATCATCACGATCAGCAGCACCAGCATCACGTCGATGAACGGCGTGACGTTGATCGCGCTGAAGGGGACGGGCTCGGGACGCGCGGTGTAAGCCATTGCACCTCTCCTCTGTTGTTATGATGCAACGTATCACACCTCTACCTGGGCGCAATGGCCTCTTGAAATGTAGGATTTGCAATGCTGCAATCGGTGCGGGCGCCCGCAAATTGGCGACACCCATGCTCTTTGAACCGGTGCAGACAGCGCAATATCCGCAAGAAACAATCTTTCGCTGCCCAGCAATTTTCGCAAAGATTAAATGCGCAAAGTGCGAAGTTAAGCGGGCGGAATCCTATTTCGGCCCGTGTCAGCTCTCATATCTCCAGTTGCGCCGCTTGCCCTCCCGCAGCCATTCGACTGCGTCGGCCGCACGTTTGAGTCGCGTTTCGGGCCGCTTGGCCTCGGCGATCCATTCGCAATATTCGCGCCGCTGGCCCGGCGGAAACCCCTCGAACGTCGCCTTCGCTTTGGCATCCCCGGCCAGCGCCTCGGCCAGTTCGGCGGGCACTTCCGCCTCGGGCTTGGGCGCCTTGGCAGCGCGCGCCGGCTTCACCCCGGCGTCGATCCGCGCCGCCGCATCGCGCACCTGCACCTCGAACGTCGCGGCATCGGGCAGATCGTCGAGGCTCTCGATCCGGCCATATTGGCCCATCGCCGCGCCTTGCTTGCCCGTCGGCAGCGCCTCGCGGTCCCAGAAGCCGAAGGCGGCATGCGCCTTGAACGCCGCCATGTTGGCGAGCGGCTTTCCATTATAGTCGAAGAACGGCATCGACCATTTGATCGCCTCTTCCGCCTCGGGGCACGCCGTGTGGACGCGCTCGCGCAGCCATTCGAGGATCGGCCGGGCGAAGTCGGCCTTGCCGGCGATATAGGTGTCGATGCGCGGGTCCCGCATGGCGCTCTCCTGGACGGAGCGCCATGCTGGGTTTGGCCGCGCGCGCCGTCAAGCGTCAGGGTTCGAGCGCGGCCTCGTCGCCGTCGTCGAGCTCTTCGTCGAGATCCTCGTCATCGTCGTCGAGATCGGCCTGGATCTCGTCCTCGCGCTGGTCGTCCTCGTCCTGCTCGGCGTCGTCATCCTCCTCGCCGAGCTCGTCGTCCGCCATGCCGAGGTCGTCGGTGTCGTCGTCGTCGCCGTCATCGCCCCGGTCGACCGGGATGTCGGTCAGCACGTTGCCGTCGCTGGGGGCGTCGTTGGTGGCCTCGATGATCTCGGCGCGCTGGCTCTCGTCATAGCCGTCCTCGTCGAAACCGTCGTCGTTGGGGCCCTGTATCGGAACCTGATGACCACCCATCGCCTGTCCTTTTCGCTCCGGGGGTCGAAGCGTCCCCCGTACGATGTGCGAACGGCGGGCCAGGCCCATCCGTTCCGTCAGCTCGGGCGGAAAAGACGCCCCCGTTCGGCGACTGCGACCGAGACCATCGCGAGCACGCCCATCGCGACGAAGCCGGTATAGAGCGGCACCGTGGTCCCGTCGAACGACTGGCCGATCTGTGCGCCGATCACCGCGCCGCCCATCGTCGCGACGAAGCCCTGCAGGCTGGAGGCGGTGCCGGCGATCTCGCCCATCCGCTCCATTGCCATCGCCGAGAAGTTCGACGTGGCAAGGCCGAAGCTCGCCATCATCAGCGCCTGGAGGATCGCGAACGACCAAAGGTTCTCGTGCCCCGAAAGCGCGACCGCCAAGTGGATCGCGGCGAACAGGATCAACGCCGAAAGCGCAGTGTGCGAGATCCGCCGCGTGCCGATCTTCATAACGATCCGCGAGTTGAGGAACGACCCGATCGCCATCGTGCTGGCGACTGCGGCGAAGATGAGCGTGAGCAGCTCGGGCCGGCCGAACACGACGTCCATGATCTGCTGGATCGATCCGATGAACCCGAACAGCCCGCCCGAGAGCAGCGCCGCGGCGAGCGTATATCCCACCGCGTAGCGATCACGCAGGACGAGGCCGTAATCCGCGAGGATCCGGCTCGGCTGGAGCGACTGGCGATTGGCCGGGTCGAGCGTCTCGGGCATCCGCAACCAGAACCAGGCGACCACCAGCAGCGAGACTGCGCCCACGCCCCAGAAGATCATCCGCCACGATCCGCCCGCCGACAGCACGCCCTGGCCGAACGCGGGCGCAAAGATCGGCGCGGCCATGAACACGATGAACGCCAGGCTCATCACCCGCGCCATCGCCCGGCCCGCGAAGCAATCGCGCACCAGCGCCACCGTCACCACCCGCGCGCCCGCCGCCGCGGTCCCCATCAGGAAGCGTGAGGCCAGCAGCAGTTCGAAGCTGCCCGAGATCGCCGCCAGCGCACAGGTCAGCGCATAGCTGAACAGCGCGATGCCGAGCACCGGCCGCCGCCCGAACCGATCCGACAGCGGCCCATAGACCAACTGCGCGATCGCGAAGCCGAGCAGGAACGCGGTGATGACGAACTGGCGGTGATTGGGCTCGGCAACCCCCAGGCTGTCGCCGATCGCGGGCAGCGCCGGCAGCATCGAATCGATGCCAAGCGCGGTCAGCGCCATCATGGACGCGATCAGCGTCACGAACTCGCCGAACCGGAGCGGTGCGCGATTGGCGGAATCGGTGGCGAGGTGCGGCTCGGACATGGCGGTGCCCATGAAGGATCGGGGCGCGGGCGTCACCCCCAAGCGGCACGATTGATCGCCGTCATGCCCGCACCCCCGCTTGTTCGGCAGGGCCCTGCGGGTCTAACTGGACCCAACATACGGAGACTCGCATGCTCGACACCCTCGCTGAGATCCCGGCGCTTTCGCTGGCCGATCAGCAATCCGATCCCGAAGGCTTCGCGCAAGCCTTCGGCCAGTCCTTCCAGCGCTTCGGCTTCGCCGTGGTGCGCGATCACGGCATCCCCGACGCGCTGATCGAGCGCGCCTGGGCGATGACCAAGGCGTTCTTCGACCTGCCCGAAGACGTCAAGCGCAGCTATTTCGTCGAGGGCGGCGGCGGCGCGCGCGGCTATACGCCGTTCAAGACCGAGATCGCCAAGGGCGCCACCCATGTCGATCTCAAGGAATTCTGGCATATCGGCCGCCAGATCGCCGCGGGGCATCGCTTCGAGGACAAGATGTCGCCCAACATCTGGCCCGACCAGCCCGAGGGTTTTCGCGAGACCTTCCTCGAGCTGTTCCAGGCGTTCGACGATGCCGGCGACAAATTGCTCTCGGCAGTGGCGCGCTATCTCGGTCTCGCGCCCGACTGGTTCGATCACGCCGTCAAGGACGGCAATTCGGTACTGCGCCTGCTCCATTATCCCCCGGTCGACGCCGATGCGCCCGAAGTCCGCGCCGGCGCGCATGAGGACATCAACCTGATCACGCTGCTGCTCGGCGCCGAGGAAGCCGGGCTGGAGCTGCTCGACCGCGGCGGCACCTGGCTGGCGGTCAAGCCGCCCCAGGGCGCGATGGTGGTCAATGTGGGCGACATGCTCCAGCGCCTCACCAACCATGTTCTACCCTCGACCACCCACCGCGTGGTCAATCCGCCGCCCGAGCGCCGCGGCCATTCGCGCTATTCGATGCCCTTCTTCCTGCATCCCGCACCCGATTTCCTGATCAAGGCGCTGCCGAGCTGCGTAACGGCGGAGAACCCGGAGCGCGAACCCCCGATCACCGCGCACGACTATCTCGCCGAGCGCCTCGCCGAGATCGGGCTGATCAAGAAATAGAAAATCTAATTCCCCTCCCTGCAAGGGAGGGGCTAGGGGTGGGTCAGCGGCGGACGGGGCTCGATGCCCCGGCCGTCGCTTTGTTGTCGGGCGTAGGGCTCGGAGCTTTGCTCCTCGCACCCACCCCCAGCCCCTCCCTTTCAGGTAGGGGAGCAAAAGGGAAAGAAATGACCGAACCGCTTCGCATCGCACTCGCCGGCCTGGGAACCGTGGGCGCGGGCGTCATTCGTCTGCTCGACGCGAATGGCGAGTTGATCGCGCGGCGTGCGGGGCGGCCGATCGAAGTCGTCGCGGTCTCTGCGCGCGATCGCTCCAAGGACCGCGGTGTCGACATCGCCCGGTTCGACTGGATCGACGATCCCGCCGAGCTCGCCCGCCATCCCAGGGCCGATGTCGTGGTCGAGCTGGTCGGCGGCTCGGACGGCCCCGCACTTGCGCTCGCGCGCGCGACGCTGGCGGCTGGCAAGAGCTTCGTCACTGCCAACAAGGCGATGATCGCGCATCACGGGCTCGAGCTCGCGCGCGCAGCCGAATCCGCCAATCTCGCGCTCAAGTTCGAAGCCGCGGTCGCCGGCGGCGTGCCGGTGATCAAGGGTCTCCGGGAAGGCGCCGCCGCCAATGTGATCGGCCGCGTCTACGGCATCCTCAACGGCACTTGCAATTTCATCCTCTCCAAGATGGAAGCCGAGGGCCGCGACTTCGGCGAAATCCTCAGCGAAGCCCAGGCGCTCGGCTATGCCGAAGCCGATCCCAGCTTCGACATCGACGGCGTCGATGCCGCGCACAAGCTCTCGATCCTCGCCAGCGTCGCGTTCGGCGCGCAGCCTGCGTTTGGCGACGTCGCGATCACCGGCGTCCGCCACGTCATGGCCGCCGACATCGCCGAAGCCGACGCGCTCGGCTATCGCGTTCGCCTGCTCGGCGTCGCGGATTCGGGTCCGCATGGCCTGTTCCAGCGGGTCCACCCGCACCTCGTGCCGCTCAGCCACCCGCTCGCGCACGTCGTCGGATCGACCAATGCGGTCGTCGCCGAGGGCAATTTCGTCGGCCGCCTGCTGTTCCAGGGCGCCGGCGCCGGCGACGGCCCGACCGCAAGTGCCGTCGTCGCCGACCTGATCGACATCGCCCGCGGCGAATTCGGCCCGCCCTACGCGATGCCCGCCGACGCGCTTGCCGCGCAGGACGCCGCCGACAGCGGCGAGCGCCGCGCGCGCGCCTATGTCCGCCTGACCGTCGCCGATCGAGTCGGCGTCCTCGCCGAGATCGCCGCGGCGATGCGCGACGCCGGGGTTTCGATCGAGAGCCTGATCCAGCGCGGCGCCAATCCTGACGGCAGCGTCTTCGTCGCGATCGTCACCCACGAAGGCCCCGAGCGCAGCGTCGCCCAGGCGCTCGAAAAGCTGCGCGGCTCGCAGAGTCTGGTCGGCGAGCCGATGTGGATGCACATCCTCGCGGATTGAGCTCTCAGGGCGGCGGCGCGCGCCGCACATAGCCTGCGCCGCCCAGCCCGACGGTCACCCCGACGCCCACCGATCCGCATTTGGCCATGAACGGACCCTGCCCGCACTCGACGATCCCCTGCGCCTCGCGCGTCATGATCGGCGCAAGCTGGGCATTGGCGTCGTTCTTCGGGTTATAGGTCGGCACGAGCGGTAGCTGGTGGCGATAGGCCTCGCGCTGCGCGCAGACGACGATTTCGTCCTGGTCCTCGCTATTGCAAGAGATTTCCGCCGAGGTTTTAGCGCGATATTCGGCGAGCGCGGCAGTAACCGCGGGCGCCTCCTGGACCAGCAGCAGCAACGGCACCCACATTGGCGAATCCTTACGCTTGCGACGAAACGAGGCTGGCGCACGGTTGCGGCGAAATTGCGACGCGCCTGACAGCGCTAGCAGCCTCGACAGTGCAACACGGCGCCCCTATCGCCTCCCCAAGTTCTCCAAGGGATTTGCCAACCGATGACCACCGCCAGCAGCGTTCTCGATCGTGTCCTCGTGCTCGAAATGGTGCGCGTCACCGAAGCCGCGGCGATCGCCGCGTCGAGCCTCGTCGGGCGCGGCGACGAGAAGGCGGCCGATCATGTCGCGGTCGAGGCGATGCGCGAAGCACTCAACTCGCTCTACATGGACGGCACCGTGGTGATCGGCGAGGGCGAGCGCGACGAGGCACCGATGCTCTATATCGGCGAGAAGGTCGGCAGCGCGATCGGCACTGGTCCCAAGATCGATATCGCGCTCGATCCGCTGGAGGGCACCACGATCTGCGCCAAGGCAGGTCCGAACGCGCTCGCGGTGCTCGCCGTCGCCGAACATGGCGGGCTGCTCAACGCCCCCGACGTCTATATGGACAAGATCGCCGTCGGCCCCGGCTATCCCGAGGGCGTGATCGATCTCGCCAAGTCGCCGACTGACAACGTCAAGGCACTCGCCGCGGCCAAGGGCGTCGAGCCCAACGAGATCATCGTCTGCGTGCTCGATCGCCCGCGCCACGAGAAGATGATCGCCGAGCTGCGCGCGATCGGCTGCGGTATCGTGCTGATCGGCGACGGCGACGTCGCCGGCGTGATCGCCACCACCAATCCCGACACCACGATCGACATGTACATGGGCTCGGGCGGCGCGCCCGAGGGCGTGCTCGCCTGCGCGGCGCTGCGCTGCGTCGGCGGCCAGTTCAAGGGACGGCTGGTGTTCCGCAACGATGATGAGCGCGCCCGTGCGCGGAAGTGGGGGATCGAGGATCTCGACAAGATCTACGACCTCACCGATCTCGCCCGGGGCGACTGCATCTTCGCGGCGACCGGCGTCACCGACGGCTCGTTGCTCGAAGGTGTCAAGCGCGTCCGCGGCAAGATGACCACCGAGAGCGTCGTGATGCGCGCCAGTTCGGGCACCGTTCGCTGGGTCAAGGGCGAGCACCGGCTGGATTGATCCCCAAAGCTCCCCTTCCTTTCAGGGAGGGGAATTTAGCTTGGCGCGCTTGCCCCTCCATCCCTAGCGCCGTACCCCTCCCCCCGGGCATCATTCGGAGGGACTACATGCGCGCATTGATGGGTTTCGTGGCATTGGCAGCCTTGGCCGCCCCTCTCGCGGCGCATGCCCAGCCTGCACCGCAAGCCCCGCAGGCTGCTGCCTTCACGTATGAAGAAGTGATGGTCCCGATGCGCGACGGGGCGAAGCTCCAGACCGTCATCCTCCGACCCACCGGCAAGACCGGCAAGCTGCCGATCCTCCTCCAGCGCACCCCCTATGGCGTTCCCGGCCAGGCGCCCGCCAGCGTCCCCGCATCGATGCGCTTCCTGATGGAGGACGGGTACATCCTCGTCTTCCAGAACATGCGCGGCCAGTTCAAGTCGGACGGCGACTTCACCATGTCGATGGCGCTCGACGCCAAGGGCGCTAAGGGCGTCGATGAAGCGACCGACGCGTACGACACCGTCGATTGGCTGGTGAAGAAGCTCCCCGGCAACAACGGCAAGGTGGGCATGTGGGGCGTCTCCTATCCCGGCTATGCCTCGGCAGTGGCGCTGGCCCGGCCGCACCCGGCGCTCAAGGCCGTCAGTCCGCAGGCCGCGTGGAACGACTGGTGGATCAACGACGATCTCCACCGCTACGGCGCTGCGCGGCTGTCCTACCTCACTGACTGGCTGTTCAGCCTGCAGAACAACGACCAGGGCGACGATTTCGACTATGGCGGCAAGACCCCGGTCGACACCTATGATTGGTTCCTCAAGCTTGGTCCGATCGCCAATCTCGACACGCTCTATTTCAAGGGGTCGGTGCCGCAATTCACTGCGATGATCGAGCATCCCGATTACGACGATTTCTGGAAGCGCCAGCGCTGGACCGACAGGCTCGGCCGCACCACCGTCCCGACGCTCCACGTCGCCGGCTTCTGGGACCAGGAGGACCCCTTGGGCACCTGGAAGATCTACGAGAAGATGGAAGCCAACGACCCCGACGGGCTCAACATGATCGTCGGTGGTCCCTGGGCGCATGGAACGTGGCACTCGCCGGGCACCGATGTCGGTTACCTTAAGCACGGCAAGGAAAGCGGCACCGATTTCATGCGCGACATCGAAGCGCCATTCTTCGCGCACTGGCTCCACGGCAAGGGCGTCAAGCCGGGGTTCGAGGCGAAGATGTTCCAGAGCGGTTCCTGGGAGTGGAAGAGCTATCCCAAATGGCCCGCGCCGGGCACCACACTGACCAATCTCTATCTCCAGCCCGACGGCACGCTATCCTTCACTGCGCCCACCGATGCCGGCCAGTGCCGCGAATACGTCTCGGACCCCGCCAACCCGGTGCCCTTCCGCGAGCGCCCGATCTCGCGCACCTACCCGTCACAGGAATGGCGCTGGTGGGAAGCCGCCGACCAGCGCTTCGTCGACCACCGCCCGGACGTGCTCAGCTACACCAGCGCGCCGCTCGACGCTGACCTCACCGTCACTGGTGACATCGCGGCCAAGCTGATGGCCTCGACTTCGGGCACCGACAGCGACTTCGTCGTCAAGCTGATCGACGTGCTGCCGGACGATTACGAACCAGCGCGTCCCGGCACGATCGGCGAATATCCACGCACGCTCAACGGCTACCAGTTCCCGATCGCGATGGAGGTCCGCCGGGGCCGCTATCTGCAAAGCTATGAAAAGGCGACACCGCTCACGCCCAATAAAGTGGTGCCCTGGGACGTGGCGCTGCGCGATCACGATCATGTCTTCAAGAAGGGCCATCGGATCATGGTCCAGGTCCAGTCGAGCTGGTTCCCGGTGATCGACCGCAACCCGCAGAAGTTCGTGCCCAATATCTACAAGGCAGCGCCCGAAGACTTCGTCAAAGCCACCCAGCGCGTCTGCGGCGGATCGCTGATCGCATTGCCGGTGGCCAGATAGCCGCGCGCCGCGTCGCTTTATTGTTTCGAAGCGCGACGCGGCCCTCTAACATCGGCGCAACGGAGGGACAGATGGGCATTTTCGATTTTCTCTCGAACCAGTTCGTCGACGTCATCGATTGGGTGGACGAGCCGGGCACGCTCGCGATCCGCTATCCGATGGAGAAGCGCGAGATCCAGAACGGCGCGCAGCTGACCGTCCGCGCCGGCCAGACCGCGCTCTTCTACAACGAAGGCGAGCTCGCCGATGCCTTCGTCCCCGGGCTCTATACGCTCGAGACCGGCAACCTGCCCGTGCTCACTGCGCTGATGAACTGGGACAAGGGCTTCAATTCCCCCTTCAAGGCCGATGTCTATTTCTTCAGCCAGAAGGAGCAGACCGGGCTCAAATGGGGCACGCAGCAGCCGATCACGGTGCGCGACAAGGAATTCGGCCCGCTGCGCGTCCGCGCGTTCGGCTCCTATTCGTTCCGCGTCGAGAGCGTCTCGACCTTCGCGATCAAGATGATGGGCTCGCTCGAGAAGCTGACCGTCGCCGATCTGGAGCCGCAGCTGCGCGGCACGATCGCCACCGCGATCGCCTCGGCGCTCGGCACCGGCGAGATCGCGTTCCTCGACCTCGCCGCCAACCAGACCGTGCTATCCGAGAAGCTCAAGGCCGCGGTCGAGCCGGCGTTCGCGCAATGGGGCCTGAGCTGCACCAGCTTCTTCATCGAGAGCCTGTCGCTGCCCGAGGAGGTCCAGGCGCATCTCGACAAAGCGAGCTCGATGCGCGTCGTTGGCGACCTCGACCGCTTCGTCCGCTTCCAGAGCGCGCAAGCGATCGAGACCGCGGCGGGCCAGTCGGGCGGAGTAGCGGGTGCCGGGGCGGGGATGGCCGCGGGCATGGCGATCGGCCAGAGCATGGCCGGCGGGATCGGCGCGCCGGCCGCGCCCGCCGCCGCCCCGGGCGAGGACGCATATGCGCAGATCGAGAAGCTCCACAAATTGGTGACGATCGGCGCGATCACCCAGGAGGAGTTCGACGCCAAGAAGGCCGAGTTGCTGGGCCGTATCCGCTGAACGCATGAGCCTCCATCTCCCCTGTCCCAATTGCGGCGCGGACGTCGTGTTCCGCTCGCCGGCGCTGCCCAACCGCGTCTGCGACTATTGCCGCTCGATGCTGGTGCGCAGCGATGCCGGGGTGGCCAGGGTCGGCGAAGTCGCGGCGCTGCCGTTCGACGTCAGCCCAGTGCAGATCGGCATGCGCGGAAGCGCCGACGGCAAGGGCTTCGAAGTCATCGGTCGCGTCCGCTGGGCATGGACGGACGGATCGTGGAACGAATGGCTGTTGCTGTTCGAAGACGGGAGCAACGCCTGGCTCGGCGAGGCGATGGGCCAGTTCATGCTGCTGTGGGAACGCCCGTTCGCAAAGATCCGCAGCCGCTATCTGCGCGACATCGCCGGAGGCCGCGACGCGATCGTCGGCAACGAAGTCCAGATCGACAACGAGAAGATGGTCATAGCCGATGCGCGGGAGGTGGTCTGCATCGCCGCCGAAGGCGAACTGCCCTTCACCGCCATGCCCGATTGGCGACTCTACAGCGTCGATCTGCGCGGCCGGCAGGGCGAATGCGCGACGCTCCAGCGCGACGGCGCGGAGGCGAGCTTCTATCAGGGCCGCTATGTGACGCTCGCCGAGCTTGCCCCACGTGGGCTGCGCGCAATCGAAGGCTGGGCGCTCCCCGCTTATGCAGCCTGAGCCCGTGGCCCCGCCCGCCCCCGCGGCGCGCGCGCTGACCTGCCCGGCATGCGGCGGCGGCGTCGAGTTGCGCGCGGCGGGCTATACCGTCCATGTCGCGTGCCAATATTGCGGCTCGATCCTCGACGTCACCGATCCGCAGGTGAAGCTGGTCACCCAATACCACCATCAGGCCGCCCAGCTCGAAATCCCCCTCGGCACGCGCGGGGCACTGCGCGGCGTCGAATGGGAAGCGATCGGTTATCTCCGGCGCTCCGAGAACGGCACTTATGGCTGGGAAGAATATCTGCTGTTCAACCCCTATCATGGCTATCGCTGGCTGGTGAAAGTGCGCGGCGGCTGGAGCCTGGGCGAGGCGCTGACGGTCACGCCCGACTGGATCTCCTACGATACGCTCGCAATCGGCCCGGAGGCCTATTCGCATTTTTTCGCCGACGGCGAGGCGCAGGTCGATTACGTACTCGGCGAATTCTATTGGCGCGTCGCAGTGGGCGAGCGCGTCAAGACCGGCGACTGGGTCCGACCCGGGGCGATGCTGTCGCGCGAGGAAAACGCGCAGGAAGTAAGCTGGACGCGCAACGAATTGCTGCCGGCGAAGGAGATGCGGAAGGCGTTCGGCGTTGAACCGCCGCGCAAGATCTGGCCGCCGCTGCCGCACCAGCCCTCGCCTTACGGCGCGTGGCTCAAGACCGGGCTAGCGATCGGCGCGGCAGCCTTCGCGTTCCTGCTAGTAATGGCGGTGCTGTTCGGCGGCACCGGCTGGTCCGCCGCGGGCAGCTTCCCGATCGCCGCCGACGGCCGCGAGCAGAGCGCAACGCTCGGCCCGGTCACGCTGACCAACCGCTACCAGAAGGTCGAACTGCGCGCCGAGGTACCCCGGCTCGAAAATGGCTGGCTCGACATCGACTATCGCCTCGTCGATCGCGCGACGCAGCAGGCGTACGAGGCCTATGGCGCGGCCGAGCGCTATTCGGGCTATGATTCGGACGGGGCGTGGAACGAGGGCTCGCGCCGCTCGACCGTGTCGATCGCCAGCGTGCCCGCGGGCAGCTACGACCTGATCGTCGACTACAAGGGCAATCGCTGGTCCGGCGCGAGCAGCTCGAGCAGCGACAGCGGCTGGATGGACGCAGGCAACCAGCCCGAGGTCCAGGTCGAGATGCGCCAGGGCCGGATCTACGGCTCGAACCTGTTCATCGCACTGCTGCTGATCGCATTGCCGCTGCTGTTCGCGCTGATCGCACACGCCACCTTCGAAACCGCGCGCAAGAACGAAAGCGACTTCGCTTCCACGGGCGACGATGACGAGGACGACGAATGAGCACGCGAACCTTCCTCTACGCGCTCTGGTGCCTCGGCGTAGCGGGGTTGTTCATGCTGGGCAGCGTCTATGCCTGGTCGCCCTTTGCCGAAGGCAGTCGCGCGCGCCCGCAGACCGGCGGCGTCTTCGTCGGCCCAACCCACAAATAGGAGGATCCTTATGGTGACCAGCCTGCCTGCCGTGCTCAGCACCCTGCTCTATTCGGCGATCGGCATCGTCGTGTTCGTGATCGGATTCGTGGTCCTCGACCTGCTCACGCCCGGGAAACTGTGGGAAGAAATCGGGCAAAAGCAGAATGTTGCGGTTGCCATCTTCGCCGGCGCGGGGGCAATCGGGCTCGCGATCATCGTTGCCGCCGCGATACATGGCTGAGGCCGACCCGGCGCGACCAAAACCCAGAGCGTCCGCGCCCGCCGCGGCGCTGCTTGCGTCCGCCTTCGTCGTATCGACCTGCGGGCTGATCTACGAGCTGCTGGCGAGCACGCTGGCGAGCTATCTGCTCGGGGACAGCGTCACGCAGTTTTCCACCGTCATCGGCAGCTATCTGTTCGCGATGGGCGTAGGCAGCTGGTGCTCGCGCTATGTCCGGAAGGACGAGCTGCGGCTTTTCGTCCGCGTCGAGCTGCTGATCGCCTTACTCGGCGGCTGTTCGGCGGCGGCGCTGTTCCTGCTCTTCCCGGTGGTCGACCATTTCCGGGTGGCGCTCTACGGGCTCGTCCTCGCGATCGGCTTCCTCGTCGGGCTCGAAATCCCGTTGCTGATCCGCATCCTGCGCGGCTTCGACTTCCGCGAGACCGTGTCGAACGTGCTCACCTTCGACTATGTCGGCGCGCTGGTCGCCTCACTGCTCTTCCCGCTGCTGCTGATGCCGCATCTCGGCATGATCAGGACCGGCTTCCTGTTCGGCATCTTCAACGCCGCGGTAGCCCTAGCGGTGCTGTTCGCGCTGCCGCGGACTGCGCGGTACCGGAGCGAGAAGGTCGCGTCGCTGCTGGTACTGCTCGTCCTTGGTGCGGGCTTCGTCGCATCGGACCGGCTCCAGCGCTGGGCCGAAGTTGCGAGCTATGGCGAGCCGGTGATCTATGCGACGAGCACCAGGTTCCAGCGCATCGTCCTCACGCGGCGTGACGACGATGTCCGGCTGTACCTCAACGGCAACCTGCAATTCTCGTCGCGCGACGAATATCGCTACCACGAGGTGCTGGTGCACCCCGCGCTCGGCCGGGTCGCCAATCCGCGCAACGTGCTGATCATGGGCGGCGGCGACGGGCTCGCGGCGCGCGAAGTGCTCAAGAACAAGGCCGTGCAGCACCTGACGCTGGTCGACCTCGACGGCGAGATGACCAGCCTGTTTTCGCGCACCGCGATGCTCGCCAAGCTCAACGGCGGGTCGCTCACCGATCCCCGGATGACCGTGATCAACGCCGACGGCTTCCGCTGGGCGCGCGAAGCCACGGGAAAGTACGACGCGATCATCGTCGATTTCCCCGATCCGGTCGATTATTCGGTCGGCAAGCTCTACACCGAGACCTTCTATCGCGCCGCGCGCAAGCTGCTCGCGCCCGGTGGCATGATGGCGATCCAGAGCACGTCGCCGCTCGTCGCACCGCGCGCCTATTGGACTGTCGCCACCACGCTCGAAGCCGCCGGGCTCCAAACCCGCGGCTACCACGTCTATGTGCCGAGCTTCGGCGAATGGGGCTTCTTCCTTGCCGCCAACGGCCCGATCCCGGAACAGGGAAACATCCCGCCCGGACGCTTCCTTACCGCGACGATCGACCAAAGGCTGTTCGACTTCCCGCCCGACATGGCGCGGCGACCGACCTCGGTGAATCGGCTCGACAACCAGGTTCTCGTCCGCGAGTTTGCCGACGCGTGGGACAAATATGAAGGCTGACCGTCGCGCGGTGCTCGGCCTCGGCGCCGCAGCGGTCGCAGCCGGCGGCGGCGGGCTCGCCTATGCGCTGGGTCATGCGCCGCTGCCTGCGGGGACGCTGGGCGGCGCCGACATGGCGCGCGGCCACCGGCTGCGCGACGGCAATTTCCCCGCGCCAAGCCGCGAGGAGCAGGTTGACCTTGTCATCGCAGGCGGCGGCGTTGCGGGGCTCTCGGCGGGCTGGCGGCTGCGCGACGCGGGATATGACCAATTCCAGCTGCTCGAGCTTGAGGATCATGTCGGCGGCAATGCCCGCAGCGGGCGCAACGCCGTCTCGGCCTATCCGCTCGGTGCGCACTACCTCCCCGTCGCCAATCGCGAGGCCAAGGCGCTCCAGCACCTGCTGCGCCAGCTCGGCATGATCACCAGCGACACCGACGGCGTCCCGGTCTACGATCCCGAGCAGCTCTGCGCCGACTTGCAGGAGCGCATCTTCTGGCAAGGGCGCTGGCAGGAGGGCCTGATCCCGCGCACCGGCATCACCACGCAGGACCGCGCCGACCTCACCGCGTTCGAGACCACGATGGCCGGCTATTCGAAGCGCGTCGGCAGTGACGGCAAGCCTGCCTTCGCGGTGCCGATGGCATACAGTTCGCGCGACGCCGATCTGACGGCGCTAGACACGCTGAGCTTCGCCGCCTGGCTCGACCAGAACGGCTGGCGCTCGCCCGTATTGCGCGCGCATGTCCGCTACGCGATGCGCGACGATTACGGCACCGAGCCGGGCGAGGTCTCTGCCTGGGCCGGAATCCATTATTTCGCCAGCCGCCGCGGCTGGGCCGCCGGGAACAGCGGCGACAACGAGCTCACCTGGCCCGAAGGCAATGGCAGGCTCATCACCTGCATCGCCGGTTTCTTCCCCGATCGCATCGCCGCCGGGCGGATCGTCCACCGCGTCGCGCGCGAGGGCGACCGGGTCCTGGTCGACAGCTTCGACACCGCCGCCAACGCCACCGTCCGCACCCGCGCGCGTGCCGCGATCCTGGCGATGCCCCACTTCGTCGCCGCACGCGTTTGCGACGATGTCGGCGGTGCGAAGGACTTCAGCTACGCCCCCTGGCTGGTCGCCAACGTCACCGTCGACCGCCTGCCGCGCGGCCGCGGCGTGCCGCTCGCCTGGGACAATGTGTCGAGCACCAGCGAATCGCTCGGCTATGTCGTCGCGACGCACCAGGGGCCCGACGCGATCCGCACCGGGAGCGTGCTCACCTGGTATCTGCCGTTGTCGACGATGACGCCAGCCGCGGCCCGCCGCCTGCTCGTCGCGCGCCCTGCGGACGAATGGAAGCGCATCGTCCGCGACGACCTGCTCGCGATGCACCCCGAGCTCGACGGCGCGATCGCCCGGATCGACTTGTGGCGCTGGGGCCATGCGATGGCGCGTCCGACTCCCGGCTTCCTGTGGCGCGGCGAGGCGCTCCAGCCCGAACCACCGCTGTTCCTCGCCCATTCGGACCTCAGCGGCCTGTCACTGTTCGAGGAAGCGCACTATCACGGCGTCCGCGCCGCCGAGGCCGCGATGACGCTGTTCGGCCATGACCATGAGAGCCTGTTGTGAGCGACGCTTATCGCGGCCACCATCTGATCGCCGACTTGCACGACGCGGCGCATCTGACCGACGTCGCGCATGTCGAGCGCTGCCTGATCGACGCCGCCGCCGCCGCGGGCGCGACCCTGCTCGAGGTGCGGCTGCACAGCTTCGGCCCCGGCCAGGGCGTGACCGGCATGGCGATGCTCGCCGAATCGCACATCTCGATCCACACCTGGCCCGAATATGGCAGCGCCTGCATCGACCTGTTCCTGTGCGGACGACGCCACGATCTCGATGCAGCACTGGACACGATCGTCGCGCGGCTCGAAGCCCGGGTGGCCAAGCGCACGCTGCTGACGCGCGATCTGGGGAGTTAAGCGCCCTATTGTTCCCCGGCTACCGCCACGGCAGGCCGCGCCAGGAACCGGCTATACGCCCAGCTTATCCCGATCAGCACGACACCCAATGCCAGGAACGACAGGATGCGCAGCACGCCGTCCAGCGCCGCGGCATCGACCAGGAACACCTTGAACGTTACCAGCGTCAGCAGCGCCAGCCCGGCGATGCGTAGATCGTAGACGCTCGCCGTAATCCCGCGCCACAGCCAGAACAACGCCACGCCGAGCAACGCGGCCGAATAGCCGCCATTTTCAAGTGTGCTGATCGGCCCAATGAGCACGCTGCCATGCGTCGCCTGGCGCACCGCTACCATTGCCGCGGCAATGGTGAGCAGCGCCGCCCCGGCGCGCGCGGCCGAATGCCTGGGCAGGGTCCACAACCAGAACGCCGCCAGCGCGGCGTGGAGCACTGCCGCGTTGAACAGCGGGAACGGCCCAACCTGTTGCAGCACGATCGCCGGGTTGAGCAGCAGCAGGTCGAACCACACCAGCCGCACCAGCCCGAGCCCGAGCAGCACGCTCGCCAGCGACGGCAGCCGGCCGCTGCGGAGCAGATACCAGCCTGCCGCGAGGCACGCCTGGGTCAGCATCACGCGCTCGACGAAACCGAAGGTGACGAAGCGCTCGGGCGTGCCGATCGCCAGCACCTGCTTGGCAAGCGCATAGACCAGCAGGATGCCCACCCCGATCGCGATGCTCCCGACAAAACGCCGCGCCCGGCCGAGCATGCGCGGGTCGAGCATCGTCGCGAGCAGCGCCGCGGTCGGCAGCGCCAGCGCGCGGAACAGATCGGCGAGCGGCGGGATGTGCAGCCAGGGTAACTGGTCGCCGGCGAGCGACGTCGAGGTCAGTTCGATCAGCCCGCCCAACGGCGACCAGGCCGCGACCAAGGCGGCGAGATAGGGCAGCGCCGGCAGCACGAACAACGACGGCGCCCTTGCCAGCCGCGCCCAGGCGGTGAGCCCGAGCACCACCAGCGCCAGCGGCACGCCGAGCCAGGCATCGGGGACGAACTGCGCCAGCCCGAGCGCCGCCAGCAGTCCGGCGACGAGGCTCGCCGCCGTGAGGATCGGATCGTCGGTCTCGCTCTTGTGCCGCCAGGCGAGATACGCCGCACCCGCCGCAGCGAGCAGGTCGAGCGCGCCCCATGCCGCCGACGCAAGCAGCGACGGCGCGCAGAGCTGCGCGACCAGCAGCGGTCCCGCGGTGCCGCCCAGCGCGAGCGCCGCCCAGCCCCTGCCGCGCGCCGTCAGCGCGTGGCCGGGCAGCGCGAACAGCAAGGTCGCGATCAGCGCCGCGATCGGCGTAGCGGCGCGCTCGGGCTGGAGCAGCGCCAAGCCTTCGAGCGCGAGCAGGAAGCCGAGCGCGGCCAGCGCGGCGGGCAGATAGAGCGCCTGGCGCCACGACAGGAACAGCGCGGCGGCGGCGAGAACGAGGTAGAAGCTCCAGGCAAGCGCGCCGAAATCGAGCGACGGCGCCAGCGCGAGCAACTGGACGAACCCGGCGACCAGAGGCGCAAGCCGAAGCCACGGGTTGCGGGTACCGGTCGCCGGCAGCGCCGCGCTGGCGCAGGCGGCGAGCAACATCGTGAACGCGCCGACCGCCGACAAATCGCCTTCGCGCCCTGCGAGCGCGACGATCAGGAAGTTGATCCAGCCGAACCCGGCGATGCTCGCGGCAAGCGCCAGCCAACCCCAGCCGCGATGGATGGCGAGCCCGAACAGCGCGGAAATGAACAGCGCCAGATAGACGAGCAGCGGCGCGATCCCGGCGGCGTCGAACCCGGCGACGAGCGGCGCGACGAACCCGCCGATCAGCGCCATCACTGCGGTCGGCGGGCCGTGGCGCAGCGCCAGCCCCATCGCCGCAGCGGTGACCAACACGACCAGCACGAACGCGGTCAGCGGCGCAATCAGGTGATATAGCGCTGCCGCCATGTAGAGCGTGCCGTACAGGCTGGCCACGCCCGCACCGGCGAGCACCTGTGCGACGCGCGGATCCTCGGCAGTGGCGGGAAAGCGCCACGCCGCCTCGCTCGCGGCGATCAGCACCAGACCGAACAGCGCGGCGAGGATCGTCCGCGTACCCGGCCCGAGCAGCCCGCTCTCAATCGAATAGCGCACCAGAAACACCCCGGCGAGGACAAGCGCCGCGCCGCCGATCCAGATCGGCAGGCGCCCGCCGATCAGCAATTCGAGGTTGAGCGGCGCGCGCTCCGGGGCATCGACCGGCGCGGTGCGTGCTGGTGCCGGCGGTGCCTCCGCCGCACGTGCGTGGATGCGCTCAGCCGCGACAACGCGCGCCGGGGGCCGGGCGTCCTCGCGCATGGGTTCGGCAGCGGGCGCGGCTGGCGCTGGCGCGACCA
The DNA here is from genome assembly GCF_032911445.1 of Sphingomonas sp. HF-S4. Classification (NCBI taxonomy): domain Bacteria; kingdom Pseudomonadati; phylum Pseudomonadota; class Alphaproteobacteria; order Sphingomonadales; family Sphingomonadaceae; genus Sphingomonas; species Sphingomonas agrestis. The sequence continues at coordinate 2,743,408 of NZ_JAWJEJ010000001.1, forward strand.
GCGGCGACGCGGCGCGTGCCTGGCGATCCTCGAGCCGCGCCACGAGTGACTCGACGCGGCGCAACTCCTGTTCCACAATCGTCAGGCGACGCAGGACTCCGAAGAAGGCCGCGCCGACACCAAGGGCAAGCAGGAGGGTGAAAGCCGTCACTGATGTCTCCTTGGCACAGCGGTTCCGCGCTGTCGTGGCAAACTAGGTGTTCCCCGGGTCCGGAGTGCCAGGTTTTGCGGCCTGATGGAGGGGAATGTCCGATGATCGTATTTGGTTCGACCCTGTCGCCCTATGTTCGCAAATGCATGGTGTTCGGTGCCGAAAAAGGGCTCGAACTCGAACTCCAGCCCGCCGGGATGGGCCGCGGTGGCCCCGATTTCCAGGCCGCGAGCCCTTTCGGCAAGATGCCCGGCTTCAAGGATGACGACTTCCTGATTTCCGATTCGACGGCGATCGTAACCTATCTCGAGGCCAAATATCCCGATCCCAACCTGATCCCGCTCGATCCCCGCGCCAGGGCGCGGACGATCTGGTATGACGAGATGGCCGATACGCTGATGATGGCGGCAGGCAGCGCGATCTTCGGCAATCGCTTCGTGCTGCCGCGCGTGCTCAAGCAGGAATGCGATCACGCGGCGGCCGACCGCGCCGAGCACGACCTGCTGCCGCCGCTGTGCGACTATCTGGAAAACGTCATCCCGGCGAGCGGCTTCCTGGTCGAGGACCGGCTGACCCTAGCGGATATCGCCGTGGCGAGCCCGCTCGCGACGCTCGGGTGCATCGGCGTACGAGTCGATGCCACGCGGCACCCGCGCACCGCCGCCTATGTCGAGGCGATTCTCGCACGCCCGAGCTTCGCCGCTATCCTCGCCAAGGACCAGGCGATGGTCGCGGCGATGGGCGGGCCGGTGAGCGCGCAGCAGGCTGCTTGAGGCTAGCCACGCCGCATGCCGCACCCTAGAGGATCGGCATGCGGTTTGCCTTCACCAAATGCCATGGCTCGGGGAACGACTTTCCCCTGATCGACGCGCGCGCGCTCGCGCTGGGCGATGCCGACTGGGCACGCGTGGCACGCACGCTCGCCGATCGCAGCGGGCCGGTGGGCGGCGACGGGTTGCTGCTGCTCGTTGCGGGCGATGCCGACCACGCCTTCGGGATGCGGATGTTCAATTCGGACGGGTCGGAGGCCGAGACCTGCCTCAACGGGCTCCGCTGCGTCGCGCGCGCGGGGTTCGAGGCGCTCGGGGTCGATGCCGCGCAGGTCAAGCTCAAGACCAGCTCGGCCGCGGTCGCGCGCGAGGCGGAGCTAGCGCCGGGCGTGGTCACGATCCGCACCACTGTCGGCCCCGCCTCGACCGACCTTGCCGATGTCGGGCTGAAGGGACCGCTTTCCGAGCTGCCGAGCGGCCGGGCATTCACCGCGGTCGCGATGCCCAATCCACATCTCGTCACCTTCGTCGATGCTGTCGATGAGGCCGAACTGGTTACGCTGGGCGAGTATTGCGAATCCGCGCCGCCGCTGATCCCGGGCCGCGCCAACGTCTCGTTCGTCGAGCGGCGCGGACCCGACCTGTTCGTTCGCACCTTTGAGCGCGGCGTCGGGCTGACCGACAGCTGCGGCAGCGCGATGGCGGCGTCGGTGCTTGCCGCGGCGCTCACCGAGCGCGTGGCGATGGACCGCGACGTGCGCGTATTTAACAAGGGCGGACTGGTCCGCGGCCGCGCGGGCGCCGACCGCGTCGTCACGATCAGCGGCAACGCGACCTTCCTCTACGACGCCACCGTCGATCTCGACCTCGCCGACGAACGCATCGACGCGCTCGAGATCACCGCACGCCGCGACGACGAGGCCACTGCCTGGGACGCGGCGGTGGCGACGCTTGCCACGCCCGAGGCCGCTGACTAGCCTCGCACCCAAGCCGGACGCACCGGCACCGGGAGAGAATGCCGATGCCGCTTCGTCCGCTTGCCGCCGCCCTCTTGCTGCTGCCGCTTTCGCTCGCTGCGCAGGACGCGCCGCAACCCCGCCTCCCCGCGATCGACAAGCCGCTGCCCCCCGCCGCCGACCGCACGGCCCGCGCCAACGTCATGCTCGCCGACTATCGCTACGGCGACCTGCTCTGGGAGAACGATCGCACCGCGCACCGCGTGTACGGTCATGCCCTCGAAGCGCACGAGCCGCCCTCGGGCTCGGGGATCGACGCCTGGGGCAAGAATGTCGCCTGGCCGTTCATGGACCGCCAGCTCAAGAGCGGCGACCAGCACGGCTTCCACGGCGAAGGGATCGATCACTACAATGTCGGCACCGGGCGCGGCGCCGGCGGCCTCGGCATCTGGCTCGACAACAAGCTGTGGACCTCGCGCAACTTCGTACGCCATCGCATCCTGCGCAACGGCCCCGACACCGCCGATTTCGAAGTCGATTACGCCCCCTGGCCGGTCGACGTGGCGCGGAAGGTCTGGGAAACCCGCCGCTTCACCTTGCCCACCGGAACCCATTTCACGCGAATGGTATCGACGATCGCCTCGGACAAGCCCGGACCGCTGATCGTCGGTGTGGGCATCGGCCGCAAGCCCACCGGCAGCGAAGGCGAAGTGACGATCGACAAGGCAAAGGGGCTGATTTCGTGGTGGGGGCCCGATGTCGGCGATCACGGCCGGATGGCCATCGCGCTGCGCGTCGATCCGGCGATGCTGGTCGATGTCGTCAAGGATGCCGACAACCACCTCGCGCTGCTCCGCGTCACGCCCGGCAAGCCCTTCGTCTATTATTCGGGTGCGGCCTGGAGCTTGGGCAATGGCGGCTTCCGCACCCGCGCCGACTGGGACCGCCATGTGGGTGCCGAGAAGGTCACGTTTACGGTGCCCCCAAGGGGCCCTAACCACTAGCAGATCGTCTCGGAGCCCCGCTGCATCCGCACCAGCGCGTCGATCGCCGCTTGGGCGATCGGCTCGGCAAAGGCCACGCCGAAGCGCTTTCCGCTGCGCCAGCGCACCCGCGCCAGCCCGAGTGCGACGCCGCAGAGCAGCCGCACCTCCGCGCCGAGTTGGGGCATGATATCACCGTGCACCAGCGCGCCATGCGTCGAAATGTTGAGCAGGTGGACACGCCGCGGCGCATCGCTGCCGCAGCAAATTTCGGCGGGCTGGAAGATCTTGATCCGCGGCGCCGCACGCAGCCTGGCACCGTCCTTGTCGCTGGTGTGCATGTACAGGCCCCGATCGCGATACCGGAAGATCGCACATGCCGGCCGCTTGCGCCGCAAAATTGATGCTTAGCTGGGCGCTAACCGCGTTCGCTCAGGGAAGCCCGTAATGATCGGCGACTCGCGTCAGCGCGAAGCCGAGTACCAGCTTGCCCGCGCGGCTCGGCCAGCCCAGCAGCTTCTCGGACGCGACCAGCCCCTCGCCCGCGCACACCACGCGCCATAGAATGTCCGACAGCCCCGGCCCCGCCGCGTGCACCGCCGCATCGAAGCGCCGCCGCGCCGCGATCTGCGCGGTCGTCGCATCGTCGATCTGCGCGGCACCCCGCGGCGCGCGCGGGCTCGCATCCCAGCGCATCGTCACGCGCGGCCCGAGCGTGGCGGTCTCGTAGTCGGCGCGCAGCCGCTCCCCCGCCTCGAACTGCCGTGCATCGACATGCCCGCGCGACCGCAGCCAGCCCAGAGGCGATTCGGCAAGGTTGACCATCACCCGCCGCCGCCCGCGCCGCGGCGGTCCGCCGACCACGCCGTCCTCGATCCCCCGCTCGACCAGCTCGCGCATGATGACCTCCTTTTGTTCCGCTTCATTTCCGCTTGCCACAGAGTCCTGTTTGTAGGAAATATAAAAAACCAAATCGGTTATCGAGGGACGACGATGATCACCGCTATCCGCGAAGTTCGCCGCGCCAAGGGGCTGACGCTCGACGAAGTCGCACAGCGCTGCACCCCCCCTACCACCGCGCAGACGATCGGCCGGCTCGAGACCGGCACGCGCACCGTGTCGGTCGGCTGGCTCAATCGCATCGCCGCGGCGCTCGAAGTCGACGCTTCCGATCTGGTCCGCCTTCCCGAACGACCCGAGATAGCCGTCGCGGCGATCCTCGACGGCAACGGCGCGCAGGCCCCTCGTCGTGCCGCGTCGGTGGTGCCGCCGCGCGCCGCGCCGGGGCTTGTCGCGGTGACCGTCGGCGGCGGGATCGGCGACTATCGCGCAGGCGACGCGATCTGGTGCGAGCGGCTGGGCCCGGATGGCTATGCCCGCGCGCTCAATCGCGACGTGCTGGTGCCGCGCCCCGCCGGGCGCTTCCTGTTCGGTCGGCTGATCGGGCGCGAGGGCGACAAGCTCCACTTGCTCCCGTTGGGCGCCGGCGCGCGCCAGCAGGTGGTCAACGATCCCCCCTGGATCGCCTGCGCGATCCGCTTGATCCGCGCGCTCTGATTTGATCCAGCCCCTTGCGGACCACCCCACAGAGGCGCAATCTGCAGTTACAAAAGAGCAATGCAGGAGGGGACTGCGATGATCAGGAAAGCGATGATGACCGCCGCCGCGTTGGCATGTGCCGCGCCCGCGATTGCCGAGGAATGGGACTTCGTCCTCGTCAACGGCACCGGCAAGCCGATCAAGGCGATCGAGATTTCGGCAGGCGGCGCGAACAGCTGGGTCGCCAACAAGGTCGATCCCGAGATGAAGCGCGAGGGCGTCACGGCCGCGGGCAAGCGGATGACGGTGCATTTCGACAAGGGGTCGGGGTGCAAATACGATATCAAGGCGACCTTCGGCGACGATAGCAGTGCCGTCTGGTCGGGCATCAACGTGTGCGACAATGCCTATGTCACGGTAAGCTACGCCAACGGCGTGCCGACGTTCAAGGCGAGCTAGCCGGGCGTTTGCGCGCCGGCACATGCCGTAGGGTCGAAGTCGCCACGCATCGATAGGACTTTAGCGGCGAGGCGCGCTGGGCTATGCACGCCGCATGCGCGCAACCCTTCACCTGCTGGTCCTGGCCTGCCTGTTGTGGTGCGCGCTCGGTATCGCGGAGCCGGCCCAGGCGCATGTCGGGGCCGGCGAAGTCGCGGCAGCCAGGGCGGATCAAACCAGCTGGCCGTTCGATCACGTCAGCGGCGAGCAGGCTGCCGGAGACCATCATCACTGCCCGGTCGCGCCGCATGTGCCGCTGGGAAGCATGCCGGCCGAGCTCGCCCAATATCGCGCGCCCGTCTTCGCACTCCGTTTCGATACGCTCGAATCGCTGACGCGCGCGCCGCCGCTTCAGCCCCCCGCCCTCGCCTGAACCAACCCCGCGCTTCGGCGCGGTCCTTTGACGTTCAGGAGCTACAACATGTCAGTCTATTGGTTCGCCCTCGTTTCGGGGGCACTGTCGGCGCAAGCCGTTCCCGTGCCGCCCCTTCCCTTCCTCCAGACCCCGCCTGCCCCCGAGCCGCAGGAAGCGGAGGACGAAGAAATCGTCGTCCAGGCCACCCGCTCGGGCAGGCGCCTGAGCGACGAGCCGTTGCGCGTCGAAGTGCTCGATCGCGAGGAGATTGAGGAGAAGATCCTGATGCGGCCCGGCAACATCGCGATGATGCTGAGCGAGACGAGCGGGCTGCGGGTGCAGGTCACCGCACCGGCGATCGGCGCCGCCAATATCCGCGTCCAGGGCCTTGACGGGCGGTTTACCCAGCTGCTCGCCGACGGCCTGCCGCTCTATGGCGGACAGGCGAGCTCGCTCGGCCTGCTCCAGATCCCGCCGACCGACCTCGGTCGCGTCGAAGTGATCAAGGGATCGGTGTCGGCGCTCTATGGTGCATCGGCGCTGGGCGGCGTGATCAATCTCGTGTCGCGGCGGCCCGAAGACGCGCCGATGGCCGAAGTGCTGTTCAACGCGACGACGCGCGACGGGCAGGACGCCACGGCATATGTCTCCGCCCCGGTGGGCAGGGGTTTCGGCGCCTCGCTGACCGGCGGGTGGCACCGCCAGGCCGTGCAGGATCTCGACGCCGATGGCTGGATCGACATTCCCGGCTATGATCGCTGGACGATTCGTCCCCGCCTGTTCTGGGAAGGCGAGAGCGGCGCGCGCCTCTTCCTGACCGCCGGCACGATGGCGGAAACGCGGCGCGGCGGCACGCTGCCCGGCAGCACGACGCCGGACGGCGGCGCGTTCGCACTGCGCCAGCGATCCGAGCGGCATGACCTCGGGTTGAGCGCCAGCGCCCCGGTGGCGGAGGGTACGACGCTGAGCGTCCGCGGCGCCGCGACGGTGCAAGACCATCGCCATCTTTATGGCAATGTCGACGAACGCGACCGCCACGACACGCTGTTCGGCGAAGTCTCGATCGCCGGGGGAACCGACGGCACGAGCTGGGTGGGCGGCGTTGCCTATCAGCGCGACGACTATCATTCGCGCACCTTCCCGGTCTTCGACTATCGCTACCAGGTGCCCGGCGCGTTCGCCCAGATCGAGCAGCGTATCGTACCGCAGCTCATTTTGGCAGGCAGTGCCCGGCTCGACTTCCACAATCGCTTCGGGACGCGGTTCAGCCCCCGCCTATCGCTGCTGTGGAAGCCCGGCGGCTGGACGATCCGCGCGTCGAGCGGGCGCGGCTATTATGCGCCGACCCCGTTCGTCGAGGAGATCGAGGCGGCGGGCCTGTCGCGGCTCGAGCCGCTCGGCACGCTGAAGGCCGAGACGGCGGCGACCACGACGCTCGACATCGGCTATGCCAGGGGCGCGTGGGAAGCCAACGCAACCCTGTTCGGATCAACGCTAAGCAACGCCACCGAGCTCCTGCCGATCGCGCCCGATCGCGTGCGGCTGGTCAATTTGGCGTCCGACACACGCGTCCGCGGCCTCGAAACGCTATTGCGCTGGCGGCGCGGCGAGATCGTCACCACTGCCAATTACGTCTTCACCGATGCCAGCGAAGCCGACGCCGCGACATCGGTCCGGCGCGCAAAGGCGCTGACGCCGCGCCACACAGCAGGGCTGGTGACGATGTGGGAGCGCGAGGATTGGCATCGCGTCGGGCTCGAAGTCTATTACACCGGCATCCAGCGGCTGGAGGACGATCCCTATCGCACCCGGTCCAGGCCCTATGTCGAGATCGGCCTGCTCGCCGAGAAGACGCTCGGCCGGGTGAAGCTGTTCGTCAACGCCGAGAACATCCTGAACGTCCGCCAGACGCGTTACGATCCGATCCTGCGCCGCGCACGTGCGCCCGACGGCCGCTGGACCGTCGATGCCTGGGCGCCGACCGAAGGCTTCGTCCTCAACGGCGGGATCAGGCTGCGGCTGGGTTCCGGCGGCTGAAGTGGGGTACGGGGCAGGGAATGGTGGGCGCTGACGGGCTCGAACCGCCGACCCTCTCGGTGTAAACGAGATGCTCTACCAACTGAGCTAAGCGCCCCTGCCCGCTGCCGATGCCAAAAGCAGCGCGCGGGGGCAAGGCCGTTTACACCAATTGCAGCCCCGCCCGCTTCACGGCGCCGACATAATTGCGCATCCCCTCCAGCCCCTTGGGGCTGAGCCCGATATAGGCGCGGCGGCGGTCGGCGGGATCGGCCTGGCGCTCGAACAGCCCCGCTTCGTGCAGCGTGCCGATCCAGCGCAGCGCGGTGGTGGGTGGCACCGCAGCGGCAATGCATAGGCTCGAAACCGAGACCTGGCGCCGCTCGAGCTGCGCGGCGAACAAGTCGAGCAGCATGTCCCAGGCGGGATCGGCGAACAGCTCGTCGGCGAAGAATTGCGCGCGCATCCGCCGCGAGCGGATCACCGAGCGGATCTCCGCCGCATGGATCTCGATGGCGGGGCCGTCGTCAGGCCCGCGATAGCCGTTGGTACGGTCACGCACGCCCGCGCGCGGTTCGATCTCTTCGCTGCGCGTCAGCCGGGCAAGCGTCTCGGCGATCCGCGCGACTTCCTCGTTCAGCCGCCGTAGCCGGACCGATTCGGTCTCGCGGTTGACGTCGTCCATCACGCCGCGGGCATGATGCCTAGCGCCGGCGATTGCGGCGATCCGCTCGACGCGTGTCGGATCGCACAATATCTGCGCATGCGGCCCGAGCATCTGCGCGGCGGCGGCGTCGATCTGGTCGGGGCGCACGGTCACCACGATGCCGAGCGAGCGTTCGCGCGCCAGCGTGTCGGCGCGGGCCAGCACGAGATCGAGCAACGAATCGGCTGCGCCCGCTGCTTCGACGAGGATCAGATCCAGCCCGTCATAATTGCTGATATCGGCGGCGGCGTCGGCGAAAGGCACCAGCCGGCGCACCTGGCATCCGGCGAGTTCTAGCGCGGCTACGCCCTCGGCGGCGGCGTCGGCGCCCTCCGCGATGACCAGCACCATCGGCGCACTGGTCGCATAGCTTGGGCCCGGGTCGTCGTGGAGCACGGTCAATCTCGCCATCGCCTGCCTTTGGTCCGTCTTCGGTCCCAGGGACGCCGCTTGGCCCCGAAACGATTGAATCCGATTTCCCCCTTCCGGGGGACAGGAGGCGACCCGCGCGGCAGGTTTGTCGAGCGTCCGAAAAACGAACGGAGGAAGCGCGAAGACGAGGCTACACCGGCTCCCTGCGAAACCGCAATACTAGTCGAGCGACTTGACGATCTCTTCGACCATCTTCTTGGCGTCAGCAAGAAGCATCATGGTATTGTCGCGATAGAACAGCTCGTTGTCGACGCCGGCATAGCCCACGCCGCCCATCGAACGCTTGATGAATAGCACCGTCTTGGCCTTCTCGACATCGAGCACCGGCATGCCATAGATCGGCGAGCTCTTGTCGGTCTTGGCGGCGGGATTGGTGACGTCGTTGGCGCCGATGACGAAGGCGACGTCGGTCTGGGCGAACTCGCTGTTGATGTCCTCCAGCTCGAACACCTCGTCATAGGGCACGTTGGCCTCGGCGAGCAGCACGTTCATATGCCCCGGCATGCGCCCCGCGACCGGGTGGATCGCGTACTTCACGCGGACGCCATGCTCCTTGAGCTTGTCGCCCATTTCACGAAGCGCATGCTGCGCCTGCGCCACTGCCATGCCGTAGCCGGGGACGATGATGACCTGCTCGGCCTGTTGCATCAGGAATGCCGCATCCTCGGCCGAGCCCCGCTTCCACGGCCGGTCGGTCGCCGCCGCGGCAGCACCGCCGCCGCTGTCGCCGCCGAAGCCGCCCGCGATCACGCTGATGAAGCTGCGATTCATCGCGCGGCACATGATGTAGCTGAGGATGGCGCCCGAACTGCCGACCAATGCGCCCGTGACGATCATCGCGGTGTTGTGGAGCGTGAACCCCATCGCCGCCGCCGCCCAGCCCGAGTAGGAATTGAGCATCGACACCACGACCGGCATGTCCGCCCCGCCGATCGGCACGATCAGCAGGAAGCCGATCACGAAGCTGAGCGCGGTGATCGTCCAGAACACCCACGGGCTCTGGTCGGTGAGGAAATAGCCGATCAGCCCGAGAATGGCTGCGAGCAACCCGAGGTTGATGACATGCCGGCCCGGCAGCAGGATCGGCTTGCCGCTCATATTGCCGTTCAATTTGAGGAAGGCGATCACCGATCCCGAGAAGGTGATCGCGCCAATCGCAACGCCCAATGCCATCTCGATCCGGCTGACCGGGAGGATGTTGACCAGGTCGGGCCCGTAGATCGGCCGGATCACCTGCGCGATGCCGAACGCCAGCGGGTTGAGGAATGCCGCTGCGGCGACGAGCACCGCGGCGAGGCCGACCAGCGAGTGGAAGGCCGCGACGAGTTGGGGCATTGCCGTCATCGCAATGCGGCGCGCAGTAACGAGGCCGATCACCGCACCGATGGCGATCGCACCGAGGATCTGGGCGATCGTCACGAAATCCGGTACCATCTGGAGACCATGCTCGATCGCCGCGACCGTTCCGCCATAGGGATTGGCGATTTCCGGGATGTGCGTGACCAGCGTCGTCACGACCGCTATGGCCATGCCGATCATGCCGAAGCGATTGCCGCGCTGGCTGGTCGACGGACTCGACAATCCGCGCAGCGCGAGGATGAAGCAGACGCCCGCTACCAGATAAGCGAGCGCGACCCAGGGGTTCACGGGAGCGGCTTCGTGCACCTCAGCGCTCCTTCTTCTTGTACATTGCGAGCATTCGGGCGGTCACGGCGAACCCGCCGAAGATGTTGATGCTGGCGAACACCACCGCGAGCAGCCCCAGCCATTTGGACACCGCCCCGCCATTGCCCAGCCCCACCGCCGCCGCCGCGATCAGCGCGCCGACGATGATGACCGAGGAGATGGCGTTGGTCACCGCCATCAGCGGCGTGTGCAGCGCCGGGGTGACCGACCACACGACATAATAGCCGACGAAGCAGGCCAGCACGAAGATCGACAGGATCGAGATGAAGTCCATGTATGGCGCCCCCTTTGCGCCGTCAGCCGAGCAGCCTCTCGCTCACCACTTTGCCGCCCTGCGTCAGGCGGACGGCGTTGCCGATCTCCTCGTCGAGCACTGGCTTGCCCGCTTCCTTGTCCCAGAAGGCTGAGAGGAAGTTGAACAGGTTGCGCGCAAACAGCGCCGAGCTATCCGCCGCAAGCCGGCTGGCGACGTTGCGATGCCCGACGATCTTGATGCCGTGCACCGTCACCACTTCGCCTGCGACCGCGCCCTCGACATTGCCGCCGGCCTCCACCGCGAGGTCGACGATCACGCTGCCCGGCTTCATGCTCGCGATCTGCGCGTCCGAGATCAGCCGCGGCGCGGGGCGCCCGGGGATCAGCGCGGTGGTGATGACGATGTCCTGCTTGGCGATGTGCGACGAGACCAATTCGGCCTGCGCGGCCTTGTATTCGTCGGACATCTCGGTGGCATAGCCGCCGGTGCCCTCGCCTTCGATGCCCTTGACGCTCTCGACAAAGATTGGCTTGGCGCCGAGTGACTGGATCTGCTCCTTGGTCGCTGCGCGGACGTCGGTCGCCGAAACCTGCGCGCCCAGCCGCCGCGCGGTCGCGATTGCCTGGAGCCCGGCGACGCCGACGCCCATCACGAACACCTTGGCGGCGCTCACCGTCCCCGCCGCGGTCATCATCATCGGGAAGGCGCGGCCATATTCGGACGCTGCGTCGAGCACCGCCTTGTAGCCCGCGAGATTCGACTGCGACGACAGGATGTCCATCGACTGCGCCCGGGTGATTCGCGGCATGAACTCCATCGCCAAGGCCTCGACGCCCAGCGCGGCGTAGCGGTCCACACGCGCGCGCTCCCCGAACGGATTGAGCCCGGCGACGATCCATGCGCCCTGCTTGAGGCCCGACAGCGCATCGGGATCGGGGCCCTGCACGCCGAGCACGATGTCAGCGTCGGCGAGCACGTCCACCCTGCTGCCGATTGTCGCACCGGCATCGGCATAGCCCTGGTCGGCGATCGACGCGCTCTCGCCAGCACCGGCCTCGACCGCAACGCTGGCACCGAGCCCGACGAACTTCTTGACGGTCTCGGGAGTCGCGGAGACGCGCCGCTCGCCGGCGGCGGTCTCCTTGAGCACCGCGATCTTCATGCTAGTTGGCGATCATGAAGACGACGAAGGCGCCCAGGGCGGCCGACGCGATCGTTCCCCACAGCATCAGCTTGGTGAAACCGCTATAGGTTTCGGCGTGCGCCTGGACTTCGGTGCTGTTCTCGCCGGTATCGGCCATGCGTTAATCCCCTCTGCGCAACTTTTGCGAGACCTTAACCGCCGTACCGCATAGCCTCAACCCCAACGGGGCAAACAACCGCTGTGCGCAGGCTTAAGGCCACCTTTACCCCTAGTGCGTATCGATACGACCTGATTTGGGACAATAGGGACAGACGGATGACGCGCAACGGGCAGCGCCTCCTGATGCTGATCGACGATGAGCCGGCGCAGCGCCGCCTCGTCGCGGCGATCGCTGCGCGCCGCGGCTGGCGCACCGTTTTCGCGGGCGATTCGGAGACCGCGATCGCGATGCTCGGCACGCCCGACGGGATGGCGCTCGACGCGATCATCCTCGATCACGCGTCTTCCGACGCCGACGCTGCCGCGCTGATCGGCGAGCTGCGCGAGCGCCGACCCCAGCTGCCGATCCTCGTGCTCACCGCCAACAGCTCGGCCGCGGCCGCGGTCAGCGCGATGCGCGCGGGTGCCACCGATTTCCTGGTCAAGCCGATTGCATCCGAACGGTTGCTCGTCGCGCTAGAAGTCGCCGCCGGCGGCGCTACGGCAGGCGAACTCCGTCCGCTCACCGAGAAGCAATCGGTCAGCCTCGCCTTTGACGAGATCGTCGGCAGCGCGCCGCAGTTCCGCGCCGCGCTCGCCATCGCCGCCAAGGCAGCGCGCGCGCGCGTACCGGTGCTGATCGAAGGCGAGAGCGGCGTCGGCAAGGAAGTCGTCGCCGAGGCAATCCACGCTGCCAGCCCGCGGTCGCGCAAGCCGGCGATCGCCGTCAACTGCGGCGCGATCCCCGCCAACCTCGTCGAATCGGAGCTGTTCGGGCACGAAAAGGGCGCGTTCACCGGCGCGTTCGAGCGGAAAATCGGGCGCTTCCAGGATGCCGATGGTGGCACCCTGTTCCTCGACGAAGTCGGCGAGATGCCGCTCGACGCACAGGTCAAGCTGCTGCGCCTGCTCCAGACCGGCGAGATCCAGCCCTTGGGCGCGCGCCATCCGCGCGAAGTCGACGTCCGCGTCATCGCCGCGACCAACAAGGGACTGCTCGCCGAAGTCGAGGCCGGGCGCTTCCGCGAGGACCTCTATTACCGGCTAAACGTCGTCCAGGTGACAATCCCGCCCTTGCGCGAGCGCGCCGGCGACATCCCCGCGCTCGCCCGTCACCTGCTCGGCCGCATCGCCGAGCAGCCGGGGCTGCGGCCGCTCGGCATCACCGACGACGCGCTGGCGCTGCTCGGCAGCTATGACTGGCCGGGCAATGTCCGCCAGCTCCAGAACGCACTGTTCCGTGCCGCCGTGCTCTGCGAAGGCGATGGGCTCGCCCGCGCCGACTTCCCGCAGATCGCCCAGCTCGCCGCGGGTAGGCCGGCGGGCAGCGGGCCAATCCCGCAGGGATCGGGCAATGCCGGGGTCACGCTGTTCCGCCCCGACGGCAATCTCCGGGCGCTCGACGAGATCGAGGCCGACGTCATTCGCCTCGCGATCGGCCATTATCGCGGCCGGATGACCGAAGTCGCCCGTCGCCTCGGCATCGGCCGCTCGACGCTCTACCGGAAGCTCGGCGAGCTGGGGATCGACCAGAGCGCGGCGTAAGGCGATTGCTCCTTCCACCGTTCGTTTCGAGCGTAGTCGAGAACCCTGGGTCGGTGTGGCTATCGTTTCTCGACTACGCTCGAAACGAACGGGGAAGGTTGGTGCGCGCGCCACAGACTGAGCCCGGGCTGGCGCTTGCCCGTGGTTCCGTAGAACGGCTGTGCGACGCCCCCAGGCGCCAATACCCTTCCGGGATCATAGTCCCCGCGTATGAGGACGAACACGCGCCGCTCGCGCGCCAGCAGTGCGCGGGCCCCGGCGGCGTCGACATGCGGGGCCCCGGCAAGGCCGTTAGCCCAGCGGTCGCTCGCCACCTCGGGCGTTAGCACCATCAGCCGCAAACGGCTGCCGCGCTGCGCGAGATAGTGCCGCGCCGCGACTCCCATCGCATCCCCCTCGACCAGCAGCACCGCATCGGGATCGGCGGCGTCGGCCGCCGCGATCGCCTGCGGCCAGGCCTCGGTCTCGCGCATCGGCAGCCAGCGCAACGTCGCGCCAAGCTCGAGTAGGAGTAGCAGCCCGAGCAGCGCGGTGTGAACCGGCACCGAGCGCATCCGCACCAGCGCCACCAGCACCGCCATCGGCCCGGCCGCCCAGAACAAGGTCCGCGGCAGGAAGATCGGCAGTTTCTGGCTCAGCCCCCAGAGCAGCAGCGGCGCGCCCAGCGCCAGCACCGCGAGCAGCACCACCGCCGGCCGCCGTTCGCGTACCGCGAACCACGCCCACCCGCCCAGCCAAGCCAGCGCCAGCACCGGCAACATCGCCACCTTCTCGCCGGCGATGTAGAAGGGCAGATAGACCACGCCCGTCATCTCGAGCGCCTGCGCCACGCCGGGCCGGGCGATCCAGCCGAAGGTCGAGCTCGACGCCCCCGCCTGCCCCAGGCTGATCCACGCCCACCAACTCCACAGCAGTCCGACGATCAGGTTCGCCGCGAGCCAGCGCACCAGCGCGCGTCGGTCGCCGCGCAGCAGCCAGAGCATCGCCGCATTGGCCAGCGCGACGAACACCACCATCGTCGTATGCGCATAGAGCGCGACCAGCGCCGCGACGACATAGCCCGCCAGCGGCGCGATCCGCGGGCGATCCAGATACGCAACCATCGCGATGCAGCCGAACAGCGCGGCGCTGTGCGCCAGGATATAGCCGCGCACCTCCTGCGAGTAATCGAGATGTGCGGTGGAGACCGCCAGCAGCGCCGCCGCGGCCAGCCCCGCCCCGCGCCCGCCGATCCGCCGCGCCAGCCACCACGCCGCGCCGATCCCCATTATGCCGATCAGCACCGACAGCGCCCGCACCGCCAGGTCGCTGCTGCCGAACAGCGCGATCCAGCCCTTGAGCAGCGTGTAATACAGCGGCGGATTGGCCTCGCGCGCCATCCAGCCGCTCCACAGAAGCTCCAGCGGCTGCTCGGCGAAACGGACTGCGGCGATCTCGTCGAACCACAAGGAATAGCCCGCGCTGCCCAGCCGCAGCGCCGCCGCTGCCAGCAGGATCGGCACGATCAGCCAGTCCGCTCTTGCCCTTCCGATCAACGCGCCGTCCCCCCGCCTTGGGGTGTCGCGGTACGTCTCAGCGGCGTCAAGCGGCGCTCAGTCGCGCGGCACGGGGAAAATCGGCAGCATGCGGTGGAGCACGCCGTCGCGGTTGAGGAACTGGTGCTTGATCGCGCCGAGCACGTGGAGACCGATCAGCACATAGGTCGCCTTGATCAGCAGCTTGTGCGCCCCGCCCAGCGCCTCGCCCAGATCCTCCGAGCGCGGCACGGGCAGGTTGCCGATCGGGAACAGCCCGAACCAGTCGGTCGCGGGCGCGCCGCCGGCCGACGCCGCCGCCCAGCCGAGCAGCGGGATCGCCAGCAGCAGGACGTAGAACAGGACGTGCGTGGCGCGGGCGAGCAACCGCTCCCAGCCCGCCATATGCCCGGGCAGCGCCGGCCAGCGATGCCCGATCCGCCAGCCGAGCCGCACCAAGGTGAGCACGAACACCGTGATCCCCAGCGACTTGTGCATCGCGAACCAGCCGAGCTTGTCGGGGCCCTGCGCGTCTTCCATCCAGCCACCGACCAGCACGTTGGCGACCAGCAGCGCGGCGATCATCCAGTGCAGCAAAATCGAGACGGTGGAATAACGGTGTTCGGATTCGCGCATACAACCTCCCGCGCCCGCGCTGGCCGGTTTTGGCGATCCGCGCTAGGGCATTGCGATGCAAAACCACTTCGCCGGACGAACGATCCTCGTCACCGGAGCGGCCTCGGGCATCGGGCTTGCGGTCGCCGAGCATTGCACCAACCGGGGTGCCGGGCGGCTGATCCTGGTCGACCGCAATCCGGTTTTCGCCGATTTCGCGCATGAGGCCGTGACCGGCGACGTCCGCGACGAGGCGCTGTGGGACGGCCTCGACCTGGCCGGGCTGGACCATGCCGTGATCAATGCCGGCGTCGCGGGCGCCGGCGCGATCGCCGACCTTGCCTTCGAGGAATGGCGGCGCATCCTCTCGGTCAATCTCGACGGCGCCTTCCTCACGCTGCGCGCCGCGATGCGCGCGATGCGGGGGCGCGGCGGATCGATCGTGATCACGGCGTCGGCGGCGGGGATCAAGGCCGAGCCCGGCGTCTCCGCCTATGGCAGTGCCAAGGCGGCGCTGATCCACTTGGCCAAGGTCGCCGCCAAGGAAGGTGCGCCGCACGGCATCCGCGTCAATGCGATTGCGCCGGCGGGCGTCGAGACGCCGGTGTGGGATGCGGTCCCCATGTTCGCCGACCGCGCCGCGGAGATCGGCCGTGACGCCGCCTTTGCCGAGATGGCGGCGATGGCCACCCCGCTCGGCCGCTATGCCAAGCCAGAGGAGATCGCCGCGCAGATCGGCTTCCTGCTCTCCGACGCGAGCGCGCTGACCACCGGGGCGACGCTGGTCAGCGACGGGGGATATACGCTGTAAGTTGCTCCCCGTTCAGCCCGGCATCCGCGCCACGAGCGCCGCATCGCGCATCCCGCGCCAGACGCGCAGCGCCTGCGCGGTTTCGAAGACGTCGTGGACGCGGAGCAATTGCGCGCCGAGCTCGGCGCCCTTGAGCGCAACGGCGAGCGAGCCACCGAGCCGCGCCTCGGCGGGGGCCTCGTTGGAGAGCGCGCCGATCATCCGCTTGCGGCTGGCGCCCAGCACAATGCCGCAGCCCAGACCGTGGAAGAGCGCGAGGCCGTTCAACAGCGCGAGATTGTCCGCCAGCGACTTGCCGAAACCGATGCCCGGATCGACCAGGATGCGCGACCGATCGACATCCTTCGCCACCACATCGTCGACGCGCTGTTCCAGCCAGTCGTACACTTCGATCAGCACGTCGCCATAGTCGCCGCCGTCATGTCCGGTCCGGGTGGGGTCTGGGGAGTGCATCAGCACCACCGGGCAGCCCGCCCTGGCGACCACTTCGAGCGCGCGATCGTCGTAGAGCAGCGCCGAGACATCGTTGACGATGTGTCCGCCCGCGGCGAGCCCCGCTTCGATCACCGCGGCTTTGCGGGTATCGATCGATACCGCCGCGCCGCTGCGCGCCAGCCGTTCGATCACCGGGACGATGCGCGCGATCTCGTCGCCTTCCCACACCGCCGCCGCGCCGGGGCGCGTTGATTCGCCGCCGATATCGACGATCGCCGCCCCTGCGACGGTCATGTCGACGCCGACCTGCGCCGCCGCGGCGGGATCGTCGGCATGCTTGCCGCCGTCGGAGAAGCTGTCGGGCGTGACGTTGAGGATACCCATCACCTGGGGCTGGTCGAGCCGGACCACGCGCTCGCCGAGCGTGAGCGGCGCGCGCGGGGCAGAGATGCGTGCGGCGATCGCCTGGAGGCGCTCGTCCTGCGGCAGATCGGCAACGGGGATCGTGCGCTGGAGTGTACGCTTGCCGTCTTCGACGGCGATCAGCTCGAACGCGGCGAACCAACACAGCCCCCCCGCTAGTCTCGCGACGCTGCCGTCGGGATACCCGACGGGCGTGTCGACGAACTGCGTGGGGCGGAGATAGAGGCGGGCGTCGCCTGGCAGGGAAACGATCACGAAACCTCCGTTCGCCCTGAGCTTGTCGAAGGGCCGTTCTTACTTCGATAGCGAAAGACGGTGC